>NZ_NKIS01000002.1:0-605896 GCF_002278815.1 Novosphingobium sp. PASSN1
CCGCGAACATTACGCAGAAGCTGATCGACAGCAACATGCTGCCAGAAGCGCAAGCCGTGTGGCGCGGGAACTGCTCAACCTCGAACTCGCTCGCCTTCGACGGCGGATTTGACCAGCTCGATACAACCAAAACGGGTACCGGGTTTGATTGGCGTCTGACCACACAGGGCGACGTGGACATACAGGCGACGCAGGATGCGGCAGGTAATCGCCGCCTTGAGCTTGAAGTGAATGCGCCCCTATCCGTTCCCGTGATCCGGCAGCGCATCGTGCTCAAGCCCGGTCGGTATCGGTTGACTTGGCGGACACCTGAAACGACCCAGAAAGCGGCGACCGGTCTGACCGCTTCGCTCGCTTGTGCCCCCAGTCTGCGAGATGCACTGCCCGGCGCGGCCGACGGCGCGGCCAAGGACATGCATGTTCAGGAGTTTATCGTCGATTCCAGTTGTGCCGTCGGGGAATTGGTTTTCTGGCTGTCGCCGAAATCACAGATCCATCTGGACGACATAACGCTGCGATAGGGCGATCCCCCGGCTCAGTCCGGTGCCCAGGCCGACGCACGACGCGAGGTGTTGATCGGCGGTGCTCGACCCGGCCGATGTGTGCTGCAACCGCACGGCCGCGGCAGTCCCGTTTTGGACAGAATTTTGCGGCAACCAATGGCGGTTTAGCGTGCGGTGCAACATAAAGTGTCTCACAATATCTCGGGAACGGTGATAACAGAGCAATTTGAGAGTTCGAACCACGCGCGGAAGTGGCTCAAGGAGAAATGCGTGGCAAATCTCGAGTGCGATAGCATGGAAGGCGCGCCATCCGCCTCCCGGGGATATCTCAGGTATTTCGGATACCTCATCACCTGCACGGCAGGGTTCGTGGTGGCTCCGCCCGCCTGCTGCGAGGAAGCGCCCCACACAACTGCCGCGGTCGATGTCGATTTCGGCCGGATCAGTGGGCCTCTCGATCATATGGCCGGCGGTTTTCTCCACCCCATTTCGCCGACGAAGCCGACCGATCAAATCTTGGCACAGATGAAGATCAAGGCCATCCGCGCGGCCCCGTTCTACATTTCGAATGGACAGGTTTGCTTCACCGGCAATCCCTCATACTTTCAGCCGAGGAATAAGGCGGTCACCTGCTCCACCGCCAGACAATCCGGATCCTGGGACCGGTTCACCGCGCTCAAGCCGGCACCTGTCATGATCTCCAACATAGCATTCTTTCCCAACAAGGTTCCGGGCCGCAAAACCTACTGGCCGGGCGATGATGGCAATGTCACGTGGGGCAACATTGTGGACCAAGTGGTGAGGACCTCGCAAGCTTGGGGCTACCACGGAGCCTATTCGGCCTGGAACGAGCCCGATTATCATTTTCCAGCGCACGGCGGATGGGCCAATTACAAGCGCGCTTACGCAACGGCGTTCAAGCGTATCAGAGCAATCTGCAAGGACTGCCAGGTCGTCGGCCCCGAGATTTCGACCTACAAGTTCGATCTTCTCAAGGATTATCTGCTCTTTGCGCGTCGTAACCGCGTCTTTCCGGATGTTCTTGACTGGCACGAGTTGACCAACACGCCATCGGAAATAAAGGCGCATGTAGCTGAGATCAAGGCGTGGATGGCGCGGCAAGGCATGCCACACATTCCCGTCTATATCACCGAGTACGGCACCCGGCCGTCGTTCGGCCATCCCGGTGATGCGGCCAGTTTCATCTCCTATCTGGAAAGCTCGGGTGCCGATCTGGCGATCCGGGCAAACTGGATTCCTCCGGGTCAGAACATGAGTGGCAATTTGCCTGGCGCCGTCTCGAGCGATGGAACGCGGCTGACAGCCGTGGGGCAAGTATACCGGAATTACAGCGAGATGTCCGGCAGCAAGGTGGCTGCGACGACGTCTGCACCCAAAGATGCGCACCTTATGACGGCCTTGGCATCAAGAGACGACAGCAGAAAAATGGCTTGGGTGCTGATCGGACGGCGTGAATCGCCAGATGCCATGACAGACTTTGCGGTTTCCCTGACCGGCATCCCTGACACGCTTGTAGGCAACGGTTTCGTTCATGCCGAGGTAGTTGTTGTCGCGGATCCTGCAGCGAGCATCAGCCCGCCGGGGCGGTTTGGCCCGGCCGATCCCGAATTGCGCACCAACACCGAAATCACGGTAAAGGGCGGGCACGCGTCGCTCAAGGTGTCGGTTGGTCCATGGGAATCGGCGTTCCTGCGCCTTACCCGACCATCATCCATGGGCGTTTCGGGGAGCCAACCGCTGTCACCGTTCTGATTTGTTTGCCATCCATGATCTGCGCTGCAGCGCGGGACATCCCGATGGCGGCACTTTCCAAGATCGCGCAGGAAGTACGGGTCAAATGCCGTCCCAGAATTTGGCAGTTGCTTGGCGGTCAGTGTCGCTGATCTGTCTTGGAGTTGATATTGTGAAGGTTCGAGTCCGGTTTGCAGCAAAGGTGGCCTCATCGCTGGCAGATCAGTTGATCCTCTCAGGGGCGAACTTTGTCCTGAATGTCACTCTGGCATCGAGCATCAGCACTGTCGACTACGGCATATTTGCATTGGTTTACTCTCTCGTTGTCTTGATCAGCATTCTGCACTCTCCTTTTGTGGGTGAGCCGCTGACAGTTTTTTGGCCTTATAATAGCAACAACATCGAAAAATTTAAGCGCAGTGCCTTTGTTTATAATCTTCTGGTGATTGCGGCGGCAGTTCTCCTGTTGCTATTCGCTGATATATTCATTCGGTTCGATTATGCTTATCTGAGCGCCTTTATCTGGATTTTGATTTCGTTTTCGTTGATGTGGTTGTTCCGCTACTTTTCTTACGCCCAATCTCGCCCGGGCACCGGGATGATACAGAGTGCGATCTATGCCGCAACGCTGATCGGAGTGGTGATTGCCTTGCGGATGACGGGCAACCTCACTGGCTTGACGGCGCTGTGGGGGCTGGGTGCCGCTGGCACCGCTGGCGCGATCTACGGCACAATCCTGCATCGGGTGAAACTGAGCGGAGCGGGGCGCAGCGATATCCCCACGATCATTACCTTGGCCCACTACGGCAAGTGGTCGGCACCGTCGGGGATCGCCAACTGGGCAACAGCGAACATCCTGCTGGTGACGATGCCCATTTTCGGGTCGGCTGCCGAAGCAGGACATCTCAAGGCCTTCCTCAATGTGCTGCTTCCGTTTCAGCAGGTGCTGCAAGGCGCCTCGCAGATAGCGCTGCCAGTGCTGGCCCGCGAATCAACACTGGGCAACACGCACCGTGCGAAGCGGCTCCAGACCCTGTTCTTGATCGCGTCGCTGGTGGGTAGCCTCGCGGTGGTCGGCATCCTGCTTCTGTTCGGGCGGGAGATCTACGCAGTGCTCTATGGGCAAGCCTTCCAAGTCAACGACACGCTGTTGCTCTATGGTGCGGCCCTTCCGGTCGCCATGGCGCTGATTGCGGCCTTGCGCACAATCCTGCGCGCCCATCAGCATCCCCAGGCGGTGCTGATGGCGTATGGCATCGGGATTGGCGCTGTCGGCATCATCGGCGTGCCGATTGCATCTGTCGGCAATGCAGCGACAGCGGTGTTGGTAATGTCGGCGATCCACGTTGTAATCTTTATGGCAATGGCTACTAGCATCGTGCGTTTGGCGCGTACGGGGCCCGGTCGCGAAGAGGGGACACTTCCATGAAATGTGCCATCGCCGCAGTGAAGTTCAGTGACAATCTTGGAGATGGGATCATCTTCGAGGCCCTTTCGCGCTGCCTGCTCCATCACCGCCCAGATCTCGAGATTGTGGCGATCGACCTGAGCGGGCGCACTAGCCTGGGCGGTGAGCATACGCAGCGTCGCAGGCGCTCGACCGGGGTCATCACGATGCTACCAAAGCCCGTGCGCCCGTTACTGCCGCTGATCAAGTTCGGTGTCGTTGATCGCGCGCGGTTGCTGCGCCATTTCCGCGAGGGAGTCGCCGGTTGCGACTATGCCATCGTGGGCGGCGGGCATCTGCTAGCCGATGCGAACCTCAATTTTCCTACCAAGCTTTCCGTGCTGGCATCTGCGGTTTGCGGGTTGAAATTGCCGTTTGCGTTCTATGCCGTCGGTGCCTCGCAGTGGAGTTTGGCAGCCCGGCGGTTGCTGCGCAGCGTCTTTCGGCAGCTGGATGTCCGGTGGCTCTCGGTCCGCGATGTCGATTCGCAGGCTCTCGTCCGCGAAGGCCTGTCCTCATCGGAAACCGTTGCGGTACAGGTAACCTACGATCCGGCAATTGCCTGCAGCCGCTTTATTCCGGCTGAACGACCACGCGGCACACTGCGCAAGCGGATCGGGCTGAATGTCATTGGCACAAAGTGGATGATGCTCGACGCGAACAGTGCCAGCGCGCGCGCATTTGATCTCGCTGCCTACGGGGAACTCGTCGACAGGATCCTTGCTCAAGGCCATGATGTCGCGCTCATGTCCAACGGTGCGGAGGAAGATCACGAGCAGATGCTGCAGGTTACGGACGTCGTCGCAGGACAGATCGAAAGCGGGCGAGTCACAATCCTGCCACGGGCGCGCGGCCCCCTCGAACTGATCCAGCAGATAAGTGGACTCGACGGCGTCGTCTCGCACCGTCTTCACGCCACCATTGTCGCGTATTCCTACGGTGTGCCGGCAATCGGCCTCGAATGGGACAAGAAGGTCCCGTCGTTCTTTGCAGCGGTCGGCAGATCCCAGTTTTCCCTGGCGCCGGCGGTGCAGACACCCGAAACCATTGCCGATGCGCTGGAAATTGCCTTAAGCAAGCCTGATGATGACACGGCTAAAGAAGCGCGTATCGACGAAATTCTAGTCCACATTGGAAAGATGGTTGCCGCGCTGGAAGAGCCCTCGTCTCGACCCGGCGTAGCAAGAGCATGAGGCGGCTTCTATGCGGCAGATGAAGAAATTGCGCCGTGTAGCGCCCGTTTCAAACAGCGCCGATCGCGGACCGAACCTGTACACCTACACCGCCATTGTGGCGATGCTTGGTCTCATGACGTTGCTGACCTTCGTTGACCTGTCGGGGCTCCTTCCGCTGCAGACAAAGGATGCGGAGACCATCGCGAACTTGGCCGAACGCGGAGTGTCGGGCGACACTAACAGTTATAAGGCGACTGCACTATTATACTCCCTGCTCAGCCCCACCGCGCGGTTGACCGTAACGTATGGCCTAGGCATAGCCTTCATCATTTATTGCCTTTACAGCCTGCGGAAGCCACTCTGGCTCGGTGTTATGTCTTTTATGCTTATCGGCCCAATGATTTTTTATTTGACTCAGTTTAATAAAGACACAATTTTGCTACCATTTGTTTTGGTTGCAGGAATTATTACTCGATTGGATATGAAGCAAAGCTCTAAGGTTGGATTGATATTCTTGACTTACGCCACCTACGCTTTGGCGTTCCGTCCATATTATTTCATGATTGGCGGAAGTGTTGTGGTGTTCGCCACATTTCCGCGGCTGAGCGTTGGCCTTCGAACATTTTTGATTTTCAGCGCGATCGTTGGATCATTTTTGCTGCCTGAGCAGGTATTTTATGGGCTCCAGAGCTATCGAGACAGCGTAAATGTGGTGAGAATTCTCTACCAGGCCGAAGCCGGCGCGCGAACGGCTTTTATGAATATTGTATCTCCGGACAGTTTTTACCATTTTCTATTAAATTATGCTTATGCACTTTTAAGATTGAATCTGCCTTTTCTGTTTGATCTTAATGTCAAGGATCTATTTTTGATGGTTAACATCATGATATTGATCTACTTGTTCAGCAGGGGATATCGATCAAAGCTCGACAGCGTTCGGGTTTCCGGTTTCGTTTTCGCGTCACACTTCCTCGTTCTGCAGATTTTTGAACCGGATCTTGGGAGCTATTTCAGGCATATCAGCATCGCGCTCGCCATCGCGGTGCCCGCATTCATTCTGGCGGAGCAGCCGGATCTCGGCATGTCCACGAAGCGAAAGGTGGCCCGCCCAATGCGAGGCCGGACGACGCCAATCCGAAGGCCGGGCGATGCGGCCAGATTTCCGTGGCCCCTTTCGGTAAGGAGCTGAACCGATGCCGCTTAAGTTTGACCGCATGCTGTCGAAGTGCCCGTCCCTCAGGGAGCGACTGCGTTGCCCGCGGTGCCGGGGCGCCATTTCGGTTAACGAAGGTCGGTTACAGTGCAGCGATTCCCGTTGCGAGTTGAACGAAGAAGCCTTTCTTGTCGCGCAGGACAGGCCTGTGCTCGTTGATTTTGCGAACAGTATCCTCACCAGGGAAAGCTTCGTGCAGCGCGCGGGCGCATCCGCGGTTGTCAGGCATGTCGAAAGCAAGACCGTCCGCCAGCGCCTGCGGAGTCTCGTCCGGACACGCAATGCTGTCGCCGAGCGGGTCGGCAAGGATATTCTGGCTCGTCTCGGCGGGAGGCCGGTGGACAAGCCTGGCGTGATTCTGGTTATCGGGTCCGGCGAAGTTGGGAACGGCATGGAGGAGATGTATCGAACCTCCGATGTGGCCTTGATCGGGCTCGATATCTATGTGTCGGACAGCACGGATGTTGTCGCCGATGCACACCAGATCCCCTTTGCCGATGGCACATTCGATGCCGTGTGGATCCAAGCGGTTCTGGAGCATGTGCTTGATCCCCAGATGGTCGTGGACGAGATCTGGAGGGTTCTGCGTCCCGACGGCGTCGTGTTCTCGAGCACGCCGTTCATGCAGCAGGTCCATGAGCAGGCTTACGACTTTGCCCGGTTCACGCGCAGCGGCCATCGTTGGCTTTACCGCCGGTTCGATGTGATTGAAGCAGGATCGGCGATCGGCGTTGGCACCGCCTTGTTCTGGTCATTGCGCTACTTTTTCCGCGGGGTCGTTGGTAGCAAGCGCATTGGAGACGCACTCGCTGGTGCGTTCTTCTGGCTTAAGGTCTTCGACCGCGCGACGAAGTTGCAGGAGGACGGGGCGAGCGTGACCTACATTTATGGGCGGAAATCCGAGCATACGCTCACCCCGTCCGAAATCGTGCAGTTCTATTCGAAATAGCGGCAGCTGGCCTGGCAGCTCGTTGCTCGATCGGCGGCAAACAGGCGGTGTCGGCGGCCTGCGTGTTGGCCGGCCAAAGCGGCAAGGTCACCAACTTGGCGCTGCAGTCAGACCCTTCCCAGTAGATGGCTCTGATCGCTTAATCGGGATGGCGTTGAAAATGAAGATTCTGCATGTCAGTGAGGTAACGGTTGGCGGTATTGCAACCTACTTCGAGGAGATCATTCCGGCCCAGGTAGCGGCTCTGGGACAGGGTAATGTCCTTTTCCTTGTCCGGTCGAGCTTCGCCAGGAGAATGCCGGAGTTCGGGCTTGCCACGCTCTTCACCTATCGATCGGAAGAGCGGGACCTTGGTTCGTTGTGGAGGATGCTACAGAGTTATCGTGCCGTTCTACGCGAACACCGCCCCGATGTCGTGCATCTGCACAGCACATTCGCTGGGTGGGTTGTGCGCGCCTACCACATGGTGTCGTTTCGGCGGCGGCCGCGGATTGTGTACTGCGCGCACGGTTGGCCGTTCTTGATGGAGAACGGCAAGCTGGCGCGCTGGCTCAGCCGAAGGATTGAACGCGTTCTCTACCATGCCTGTGATCGGATCATCACCATATCGAAGTACGAAGACACGGAAGCGCGCCAGATCGGCATCAAAGGAGACAAGATGCTGATGATCTATAATGGCATTTCCGCGGCTGTACCGGATGCGGGGGCGTCGGCGGACGAGACTGCCACAGATCTTGCGGACTCAAGCCTCAATCTGCTTTTCGTGGGCAGATTGGACCCCCAGAAGGGCTTCGATCTGCTCGAGACAGCCATGCAGTCGGTTCGCCGCCAGGACATCTGCCTTCATGCCATCGGCTCCAAGATCATGGCCAGCAAGGCAACCCGCGCGGCGGGTGCTACAAGCTCGGCAATCCTATTCCATGGTTGGCTGCCGCGCCCGGCTGTGCTTGCCTATATGAGAAAATGCGATGCCGTTATCATACCGTCGCGTTGGGAAGGCTTCGGGCTTGTCGCCATTGAAGCAATGCGTTTCGCCAAGCCGGTCATCGCCAGCAGGGTAGGCGCATTGCCCGAGATCGTGGTCCCTGGTGAGACGGGATATCTGTTCGCCGCTCAGGACATCGCCGGTCTAAGAGATATCATCGAAGGACTTGACAGCGACGAACTCAAGGCAATGGGCGAGCGGGGCTATGATCGGTTCATAGCCCATTTTACCTCGGAGGAACTCAACACGCGTCTTCTCGCCTGCTATGCGGAGTTGGTAGAACCTATTGCCTGTTGCGCTTGAGCGGGTTCGCCGGTTGGCTGGCTTTCTCCCGGCGCAAACGGGATTTCGGCGACATCTGTGATGGACTGCAACTGAAATCCCGCAGGGTCGGCAGCGCGTTCGAGCCTAGCGAGCAAGCCCTACGTCTTGGCCCTCATAGGCTGGTTTCCTCGGGTCAGGCCCGCTTGATGTTGTCGCGCAGGATGTACCTGCCGTTGTTGCTCTGGCCATAGAACAGACGCATATCGATGTTCTGGCAGGTGTTTCGCTCTATCGTTATCAGCCCGCCGGTGCCGTTGCCGGACGCATCAACCACCCCGCCATTCATACCGGACCAGACGCCCACAGCGCCGACGGGCGCCGCAAGGCCAGTAACGTTGGTCGAGAAATCGCAACTGATGCCGATCGGCGCAGTGCGCAGGGTCTGGTTCGTCTTGACCCCCCACTGCGCATTCACGGCGGCGAACTGCGGTGAGTAGATAGGGCTGAAGGCATGCACATCGTAGTTCTGGGTTCCCACGACCGGCTGATTGCGCCACTTCAGGATGTACGTCCTGCCATTGTCGTGCTGCATGTAGAGGATGGATTGCGCATCGCCGAACTGTGCAAGATCGGCATCGGCAAACCCGATTATGCCGCTGCTGTTGAAGGTGGTCAGGCTGTTTGGTGTGATCGGCGCCTTCGTGATCGGTGTGCCGCTTGATCCGATGTTGTTGTAAATGATAAGGTCGACAAGCCCGCCGCTGGCGCACGTGAATGTGTTTTCATAGACGTGGCAGTTGACGCGCGCGTCGATGCACCGGCGCACGGCATACGTGTTGATCGAGTTTACCGGACTCGGGGCTGAGAAGAAAAAGTTGTTGTGATGGACGGAAAACTGGCCAGGACTCTCTCCGCCCGTATCTGCGCCGGTCGACCGCCAGAGCCGTATACAGTCCGCCACTGCCGCGCCGCCCGCATCGGCCTTGGTGTATTCACACCAGTTATGCGAGATGTCCACCGTCTTGAAGTTGCCATAGGTCTCGACATAGCTCTGTTCGCCAACGGTCCAGATCATGTCATGTACGCCGACGACACCTTCGTTTGACGAGCCCTTGTGAACCAGGCCTCTTTCGCACCTGGTGATCGCCCCCCCCCGGATGAAGTAACCATCGTTCCAGCCAGTTGAGACTTCCTGCGTGTAGCCTGCCGTGAAAGCATACTCGGTCTTGAGCGGCGCATGGAACGCCCGCTTGCAGTACAAGGCCCGAGGACGCACGCCGACAATTCCCGCCACACCGATCGTCAGCAGTCCGTCTTCGAGGTTCTGGAAGCTGCAATTCTCGTGATAGAGATGGCCTGCAATGAGGTGGGCATAGCCGACTCCGAAACCGGCCCCATGGAAATTGACATCCTTCAGAGTCACACCGTCCGAATAATCATAGCTGCGCGCAGCATCGCCGGAGGCCGCCAGCGATGAGTGGAACAGGCACGGCACCTGGCTCGTTGCCGTGGCAGGATTCACGAAGCCGCCACCCTCTCCGTAGATGAACCAGCGGCGCGCTTCGAGACGCGTGGGGATCCGGATATTCTGAATCTTGAAGAAGTCGCCGCCGAGATAGAGCGCCTTACCCGGGAACAGGGCGAGATAGTTGAACGCGTTCTGGACCGCCGTGCTGTCGTTCGTGCCCACGGCGTTGTTGTCTGGGCTAGCGTCGCCCTTGGCGCCGAACATCTGTGGGCGGACGACGGCTTCTGCTATTTCCCACCACGCGCCATCGGCGCTCTGGAAGCGGCCCGCGTGCGCGGGCTGCGTTCCGACTCGCTTGTAGAGCGCACCGCCTTCATCGCCGGGCCCCGCGAAGCCGGCCGTGCGTACAAACGTGTTGCCCGAAGCGATGGTGCTGGCCGCAGCAACGGCGACCGATTCGGCAAGCATGGTCGATGCTAGGTTTGCCCTGCTTGCCAGGGTGCGTGCAAAGCTGTCTGTCGTCATGAATCAGCTCCCCGCGCGGATGAGGAGCGTCGAACCGGCTCCTTGCCGAGCCCTCAGGAAGCAATTGCCAGGCAGCCGGAAGCGTCCTGCAGTTGCAGCGGAGGTCATGGTCGAATGGACCTTGTCCCAGATTAGGCAGTCATTGAACGTGATGCCGTCGAAGCTGTCCTGAAATTCATAGGCCGATGTCGGCGTGTTTATGATCTGGATCTCCACATCCGGATAGAGCTTTGCATCGAAGGCCGTGGTCGGCACCCACGAGATCGGTGCGACGCGCGGCAGGCTCATAACCTCGGCATAAGTATCCGTGCCGATGTCGATCAGTTGCTTCTGATTGTTGCCAATCGCCGTGTACGTGGTGTCGGGCATTGCTTTCTCCTGGGGGGAATTTCCGGGCAAGGCCCGGGCGCTACGAAGGGATGGACTTGGTCAAGCCGGTAACCGCGCGTGTCCACCCGCGCTGATAACAGCCTCCAGTCGATGCAAATTTGCCATAAAGGCCTGTAATTGTCAATATAAAAGTGCCATATAGGTTATATATAAGCCAATATGGCGTAAAATCTGCGGATAATGCTCCACACCCGTTCTTGAACGCACAAGCAGACCCGCTCCCAACCGCCAATTCGTTCGAATTTTCGCCGCCTTTGTGGCTTGGGAAGGTGCACTGCGTGCGCACATCGTGCCCGATCCACTCAATCCAGGGACGGATGCAGCCAGATGGCGGCGTCAGTGCTTTCAACCGGGCTGGGTCATGCCCCTGATCGCGGCAATCGCATGCTGATCCGCCTCGATCGCCGCCGCTTCGGAGCCGGCCTCCGTATCACCGCGCAGTCCGGGGGCATTCCCCGAGTGACGCAAGTGGATGATCACGCCGCCATCGAACGTCGCGCGCGAATGCCATCTGTTAGTTTGAGCGTCTGCGCCTGTCCGGCAAAGCTGCCAAACAGGCGTGTCTGGACGGCCAGCCGCGCCGCATCCTCGCCAGCCAGAAGCCGCGCAAGCAATTCCTCGCTGACCGCCAGCGGAAACGGCGTAATACGGTCACTGAAAGTGAACCGCTCGAGCAGGGAGCCAAGCTGCGCCGATACGCTGGGCGCGGCTGCGGTCAGCACTGCCAGGACCGGAAGCACGGCATCGCACTGCCGAGCAGGAAGTCCCTGTTCGCCTCGTATCCGCACACCTGGGCCGAAACCGCAGCCAGTTCCTCGGACATGGCGGCAATCACATAGGGGGAGCCCACCCGCGTGCGGCGGCATGTAGCGAAGCGGCCACTGCACTCGAGCGCGGTGTTGCTGCTCACCGGTGTAACGACGCCGGTAGCCCCCACGCGTTCGGCACAGAGAATGCCAAGCACATCACCGCGCATCCACAAGCCGGTCTCGTCCGCAATCAGCAGCCGATCCAAATCACCATCGTTGGAAATGATCGCGTTGAAGTCTCCGCCCGCGGCCAAATCCCGTGCCAGTGCGACATCTTCCGGCCTGATCGCTTCCGTGTCGACTGGCGCAAATGTCTCTGATCGCCCATGAAAGGAGATCTCGGCTCCCAGGTCCATCACGATGTGCGCCAGAAGGTCGCGCCCCACTGCCGAATGCTGATAAATGCCGATCCGTGTGCTGGAAAGGGCACCCGCGCCGAAATGATCAAGATAGCGCCCCGCGTAAGCGTCCTCGACATCGGTGACCGGCGGCAGCGCCTCGGCCACAGCCAGCATGCCGACTTCAGAGAACCGGCCGCCACCAAGATGAAGCGTCTGCCGGCTCATTCCGGCTTCATCCGGCTTCAGCAGTTCGTCGGCAGAGCGATAGAACTTGATCCCGTTGCGGTCCGCCGGAATGTGGTCGCCGGTCACCATCAGCGAAGGAATGCCTTGGGCGAAGGCATAGAGCGCCAGAGCCGGCCTCGGCACATCGCCACAGAACACAGGCTGACCGCTGCAATCGCGAATGGCGGCTGCGCAAGCGGCGAGGATGCGCGGTGTGCTCGGGCGCGCAAGTCGCCGGCAAGGGCCACGGCACCGCCAGACTGAAACACTCGCCCTGTTCGGCCATGTAGCGCAGAAACCCTCTAGTATAGCCGTAGCAAACCCGGTCGCTCATGGCGGTGACCATGCCGCGCGCACCGCTGGTACCAAACGCAATGCCGCTCTCGCGCATCAGATCCTCGACCGTGATCATCGGTACTGTCTCCCCGGGCTTCCGTCCCGCCGTCTGCCTCGCAGGACCGGGGCGCACTGCCTCCTGCTCGCGGCCGCGCCTTCCTCGGTATTCCGGTAAAGAAACCCGCGGTACGCCGAAGTGGTCCGTCACGCAGGCGGGATATCCGGGCAGCACTTGCGTCTATCCTGCCGCCTTCCGTTAGTTAGCACGGGGGGCGCTTGAGCGGCCGTGTCGGCCATACCTGCCGCAACTGGCCGAGGGATCAGGTTTTTGGCGCACTGAAGCTTCCGCTCACCCGACCGCGAGAGCTTGGCGAATTGCCGGGGTCAGCGCTGCTGCCGTCGCCGCTCCGGCCGTCGATGTTCGAAATCCCGGTGCTCAGATCGATCACTAGCCGCCCACCGTTCAGCGTATCTGTGCCGCGCCGCAGCGCAACATTGCCGGCCATGGTGATGATCTTGCGATCAAAATCATAGACCGCGACATCGCCCGTCGCCCGCTCGTTGCCGCGCGTGACGACAACTCCGCCGGTCGCGTCGATCCGCTGGATCTGCAGGCTGCCTGCATCCGTATAGGCCACCGTGGTGCGCGCGGCACGCAAGGTGAGTTCAGCTTGCGTGATATCGACATTGCCCGAGAGCACGACGCGGTTCTGCTTGTCCTGCAATTCGATGCGATCGGCCGCGTAATTGACCGGAGCCTTGCTGTTGTGGCCCGCAATGGCCTGTGCGGAAAGGTACTGCACCCCCGCTACGAACGTGACGGACAGCGCAAAGCCGATCGCAAGCGATCGCATGGGCCGGCCGGCCTTCAAGGCTTCGATCAACGTGGTCATTGCATCGCCATCAGGGCATCTTCAGCTTGCCAGGTTCCATGGTGAGGCGCGCGTGCCCATCAAGCTTGATGGTCCTTGCCTCAAGGTCGGCGCTTATCCTGTCGGCCGAGAAAGTGCCAGCGGGAATGCGTCCCTCGGCCCGCCCCTGGCTGACCAGACGGCGCTTGCCGATATCGATGTCGGCCCCGCCGGTCACCATGCGGTAACCGTCCGACGTCTCGAAATTGACAGGTGTCGGGACGACGATCTCCTGCTTGCCAAAATCATAGACCCCCGCACCCGTCGTCAGGCTGGCGGGGCCATCGGTCAGCATCACGCGCGCGGTGATGTCGCGCATCTCGACTTCGTCTTTCGCCTCGGAATGCTGGACCGCGCTGCCCGCCGTGACCGAGAAATTGCGTCCGTTATCGTCCTGCCCGCGGTACATCGCGCTCACCACGCGCAGGCGGTCGGTCACCATCGCCACCTTGTTGCGATCAAGCAGGAAGCTGATTTCCCCGCGCGGGGAGAACGGCGCGATCACCAGCACCGCGAGCAATGCGCCGATGATGGTAGGCATCCCGACCGCGACAAGGCGCACCATGCGATCATGAAAGCCCCCCGGCGCGGCAAAACGCTGGCGGCGGCCGCGCAGGCTATCGGCTTGCTGGGTCATTGCGTGGCGGGGCGGGGAAAGCGCACGTCCGCGTGCTCATTCGTGGCTGAAAATGTCGCGCTCGGCCCAACCGGCAATATCGAGCAGCGCGCGTGTCGGCAGGAAATCATAGCAGGCCTGCGCGATCTCGGTGCGCCCTTCGCGCGCCAGCCGCGCCGCCAGAATGCCGTGCATCGCATGAAGATAGCGCACGTCCGATGCAGCATAGTCCTGCTGGGCGTCGCTCAGCACGGGCGCGCCCCAATCGCTCGACTGCTGCTGCTTGGAAATCTCCTTGCCCAACAGTTCGCGCACCAGTTCCTTGAGTCCGTGGCGGTCCGTATACGTGCGGACCAACTTCGAGGCGATCTTGGTGCAGAACACCGGCGCCGCCATCACCTTGAGGTAATAGTGGATCGCGGCAAGATCGAAGCGCGCGAAGTGATAGAGCTTGAGCCGGGCCGGATCAGCCAGCACCGCGCGCAAATTGGGCGCAGCATAATCGCTTCCCGCGGCAAAGCGCACGAGATGCTCGTCGCCCTGTCCATCGGAAATCTGCAGCAGGCAGAGCCGATCACGCGCGGTGATCAGCCCCATCGTTTCAGTGTCGACAGCCACAGGCCCCGGCGCGAGCACGCCTTCGGGCAGGTCTTCTTCATGCAGGTAAACAGCCATGCGGTCGGCTTAGGCGCTCGGGGCGGTGGGAGCAAGCGGGGGAATGGTCACGCCCGGCGGGCTCACTGGCGTCCAATGCTGGTGTAGTGCCATCCGGCGCCGCGCACCTCGGCCGGGTTGTAGACGTTGCGCAGATCAACCAGCACGCGGTTCTTCACCAGTTGGCCAACGCGTTCGAGGTCGATACCCCGGAAGGCGTCCCACTCGGTCACCAGAACCACGGCATCCGCCCCCGTCACGGCGTCATACGCATTCTTCGCCATGGCCAGATCGGGCATCAGGGGCGCCGCGATTTCCATGCCTTCAGGATCGTAGGCGGCCACGTCGGCCCCGGCATCGCGCAGCGCCTGCACGATCGCGAGCGAGGGCGCATCGCGCATATCGTCGGTGTTCGGCTTGAAGGTCAGGCCGAGAAGCGCGATCTTGCGTCCGCGCACCTCGCCAACCCCGGCATCGGCCAGCGCCTCGATCACCTTGCGGCCCATCGCGCGCTTGCGGATGTCATTCACGCGCACCACCGCCTCTACAATGCGTACCGGGCTGGCATAGTCCTCGGCGGTCTTGAGCAGCGCCAGCGTGTCCTTGGGGAAACAGCTGCCCCCATAGCCCGGCCCGGCATGGAGGAACTTCGAGCCGATCCGGTTATCGAGCCCGATACCGCGCGCCACATCCTGCACGTCGGCACCCACTTTCTCGCACAAGTCCGCCATCTCGTTGATGAACGTGATCTTGGTCGCCAGAAAGGCGTTGGCGGCGTACTTGATGAGCTCCGAACTGCGCCGCCCGGTGAACAGCAGCGGCGCCTTGTTGAGGAACAGGGGGCGATAGACTTCGGTCATCACGCCGCGCTCCCACTCGCCCTCTGCGCCGATGACAATGCGGTCAGGCCGCTTGAAATCGGAAATCGCAGCGCCTTCGCGCAGGAACTCCGGGTTGGAGACAACCGCAAACTGCACACCGGTGCCGCTGTCCCGGATGATCCGCTCGACTTCATCGCCGGTGCCGACCGGAACGGTCGACTTCGTCACGATCACCGCCGGTTTGGTAAGATGGTCCGCGATTTCCTGCGCCACCGCATAGACGTAGGACAAGTCGGCATGGCCATCGCCGCGCCGCGAAGGCGTGCCGACCGCGATGAAGATCGCCTGCGCGCCGTCGATCGAGGCTGCCAGATCGGTCGAGAAAGAAAGCCTGCCGCCGCGCACGTTGGCGGCCACCAGCTCCGCGAGGCCCGGCTCATAGATCGGCATGATCCCGGCATCGAGCCGCTCGATCTTGCTCGCGTCCTTGTCGATGCACACCACATCATGGCCGAAATCGGCAAAGCAGGCACCGGAGACGAGCCCGACATAGCCCGAACCCACCATTGCGATCTTCATGCGCGTATCCTCGAAACTGGGCCCTGCGCGTTAGCAATCCGGGCCATGCCCATGCAAACGGTATTCCCGCCAAGCCACTGCACCGCTAACGCTGCGCCGCAATGACAGGTCATTCCCTTCCCGAAACGTGGCGCCTCGCACTGGAACCGGTGCTTGCCAGCAGCCCCCTGCGCACGCTCGGCGGTTTCCTCAAGGCCGAGGAGGCTGCAGGCAGGCAGATCTTCCCACCTGCCGGTATGCGCCTCGCTGCTCTTGCCCTCACGCCGCTGCCCGATGTCCGGGTCGTCATCCTCGGCCAGGATCCCTATCACGGCCCCGGGCAGGCGCATGGGTTGGCGTTCTCGGTGCAGCGCGGCGTGCCGGTGCCGCCCAGCTTGCGCAACATCTTCAAGGAACAGGAAGCCGATCTCGGCCTCACCCGCCCCGCGCACGGCCATCTCGAAAGCTGGGCGCGGCAAGGCGTGCTGCTGCTCAACACCGTGCTCACGGTCGAGGCCGGGCAAGCGGGATCGCATCAGGGCAAGGGGTGGGAACTGCTCACTGATACCGCAATCCGCGCCGTGGCAGAGCGGCGGCAGCCATGTGTCTATCTGCTATGGGGCAGTCCCGCGCGGGCCAAGGCTCGGCTGATCCGTGCGGCGAGTGGCGGCCCGCACCTGATCCTCGAAGCCCCGCACCCCAGCCCGCTATCCGCCCACCGCGGTTTCCTCGGCTGCCGCCACTTCAGCCGCGCGAATGCATTTCTGGAAGAGCAGGGCAGCGCGGCAATCGACTGGCGGCTGCCAGCCTAAAGCCAGCCGATCCGCCGGAAGCGCCAGAGCAAGCCGCCGCAGATCGTCAGGATGACTGCCCAGACCGCAGGGTAGCCCCAGCGCCAATGCAGTTCGGGCAGGTAATCGAAGTTCATCCCGTAAATGCCCGCAACCGCCGTCGGCACGGCAAGGATCGCGGCCCAGGCGGCGAGCTGGCGAGTGATCACGCCCTGCCGGTGCTGTTCGAGCAGGCCCGCCGTCTCCACCGTTGCCGCCAGCGTTTCCTTCAGGCTCTGCATCCGCGCCATCGCCCGGCGAACGTGATCGAGCACATCGCGAAACCAGATCCGCGCCGAGGGATCGATCACCGGCAGATCGGCCACGACCAGCCGCTCGACCATCTCCTCCATCGGACCGATGATCCGCTCGAACCGACGCAGCTCCCGGCGCAGACGGAAGATCCGGCGGATGGTGCCGGGATCAGGGAACCGGTCGATCGCCGCTTCCTCGATGGCCAGCGCCACTTCCTCGAACTGGTCGGCGATGGGGAGGTAACCATCCACGATGAAATCGAGCACGGCGTGGAGCACATAGTCCGGCCCTTCGGACAAGTGCTCGCTATCCGCCTCCAGCGCGCGGCGCAGATCGGCATGGGCCCGCGCCGAACCCACGCGCACCGTCACGATGAACCGGTCGCCCAGGAAAACCGCCGTCTGGCCATAGGTAATCGCGTCTTCGGCAGCTCCCATCATCGCAGTACGCGCCACCACGAACAGCTGCTGCCCATAGAGATCGACCTTGGGCAGCTGGCGCGGATTGAGCGCATCTTCCACCGCCAGCGGATGCAGCGCGAACTGGCGCGCCACCCGGTCCATTTCCTCCGGCGTGGGATCGCACAGGCCCACCCAGTCAAAGCCGCCGCGCGCCAGGGCGTCCTGCGCTGCTGGCACGCCGGTGACGGCCAACTCGCCCGGATGGGCTCTCCCTTCGGTATAGCGGCGTGCGGCAATGATCGGCATGCGGCTGCTTGTGTATCCCCGCCGGGCAAAGCGCAATCGTCCGCGCTTGATCGGCCGCTGAAACAGGCTGGCAATCAGACCGCGCGCTGTTATCATGCATGTCAATAACTGGGGAGATCACCATGGGTTTCGAAGGCACGCGCCGCAGCGGGCAGCCGGATATCGACGTCGCGATCATCGGAGCGGGGCTTTCGGGAATCGGCATGGCCGCCCACATGCAGAAGCTCTGCCCTGATCGCAGCTATGCCCTGTTCGAACGGCGCGAGAACCTGGGCGGCACATGGGACTTGTTCCGCTATCCGGGCGTCCGTTCGGATAGCGACATGCACACGCTGGGCTTCATTTTCGAACCGTGGCGGCATGAAAAGTCCATCGCTGATGGCCCCGCGATCCTCGAATATCTCCACCGCATCGTCGATGAACGCGGCATCCGCCAGCACATCCGCTTCGAAACCAAGGTCGTCTCCGCCAACTGGGAAAGCGCCAACGCGCAGTGGGTGATCACCACCGAAGCCGCAGACGGCCAGCGCAGCCGCACCACCGCGCGGTTCCTCTACCTGGGCTCGGGCTACTACGATTACGACACCCCCTATGACCCCGCGATCCCCGGGCGCGAGGACTTTGCCGGCACCATCCTTCACCCGCAGTTCTGGCCCGAAGACTTTGATTGCACCGGCAAGCGCGTTGTCGTGATCGGCTCGGGCGCGACCGCTGTCACCATCGTGCCCGCGATGGCGAAGACGGCCGCGCACGTCACCATGTTACAGCGCACGCCGACCTGGTACGCTATCCGCCCGGCGCGCGATGCCATTGCCAACACGCTGCGCAAGTTCCTGCCGGAGAAACTCGCCTACAGGATCACGCGCTTCAAGAACGTGTTCATGCAGAACATGGTGTTCAAGCGCGCGCGGAATGAGCCGCAGAAGGTCAAGGACTTCCTGACGAAGAAGCTGCAGGAAGCGCTTGGTCCGAAGTACGACCCCGCCACCTTCACCCCGCCCTACAACCCGTGGGAACAGCGCCTGTGCCTCGTGCCCGATGGCGATCTGTTCCACGCAATGAACGCGGGCAAGGCCGAGATCGTGACCGACCACATCGAGCGGATCGACGCGGCCGGTATCCAGCTCAAGTCCGGCAAGCGGCTCGACTGCGACGTGATCGTGACGGCCACCGGCCTTGCACTCGCCATGGCGGGCAAGATTGCGCTCGGCATGGACGGCCAGCCGGTGCGAATGAACGAGCGCTGGTACTACAAGGGCTGCATGTATTCGAACCTGCCCAACCTCGCGCAGGTGTTCGGCTATCTCAACGCCTCATGGACGCTGCGCGCGGACATCGACGCCGACTACGTCTGCCGCCTGCTCAACCACATGAAGAAAGTGGGCGCAGACAGCGCGACGCCGGTGCTGACCGACGAGAGCAGCCTGACGCCGGATACCCCGCTCGACCTCTCTTCAGGCTACATCCAGCGCGGTCTGGCGATCCAGCCGAAAAACGCGAAGGAAATGCCCTGGCGGCTCAATCAGGACTATCTGTTCGACCGCAAGTACCTGAAGGAAAACCCGCTCGACGACGGGATCATGCGCTTCGGCAAGGCGATGGCGGCGCAGGCGGTGGTCGCTGGTGAGGTGGTCGAACCGGCGGAGTGAGGGTGGGCCGAAAGGCCGTTTTTAGGCCCGGAGGCCAACCGCTGTTACTGGTCCCGCGCCAGGCTCCCCTCAAAGCCCGCGCAGGAAAGCATCGAGTGCGTTAGCAACACCATCCGGATCACGGTCCGGCTGGAAGTCGGCCCCGCCGACGATGGACTGGACAGCATCGGGGCGCATGGTCCCGGCGCGTTCGAACAGCGGCCACAGCACATCATCCTTCGAGCACATGATGTGCAGCGGCACATCGACCGAGCGATACGCGCCTTCGACATCCTGATTCCAGACCGCGCTGAAAGCCATCGGCATCGTCTCGCGCGCGATGAGGTGATCGACCATTTCGCGGCAATGCAGATCGACCGTGGCCGCCGCGCCGATCATTTCAAGATAGCTCCACGCCGTGGCCAGAAACGCGCCGCTCGCCTCTGCGGCGAAGGGGCGCACGAAGACCTTGCGGTATTCCGCCTTCTCCACCTCGTTCACCAACACCGGTCCGATCAGGGTCAGCGAACCCAGCCGCCCCGGAAAGGCGCGCGGCATCTCGACCGCAGCACAGCCGCCGGTGTGATGGCCGCAGGCGTGGAACCGGGCAATGCCAAGGCTGTCGATGGCTTCCATCAACCGGTCCGCGACGTAGCGCATGTCCGGAATGGCGGCGGGCTGATACGATTGGCCGAAGCCCGGAGAATCAAACGCCAGCAGGTGATAGCGATCTTCCAGCCGCGCCATCACCTGTTCGAACATCACACCGGACGAGGCAGTCTGATGGAACAGGCAAATCGTGGGCTTCGCTGGATCACCTGCTTCGCGGACATGGATCTGCCCATCACGGCAATCGGCATAGCGGCGGCGTATCGGCATCGTGGCAGGCTCCGGACAGACTATGGACGCAAGCCTATCTGCAGTGCGGCGGCGGGCCAAGCGGACGTTGCACCGCATTTTCGGGGGTTCGCCCCGAGCCCGGACGAAAGGTCTCTTCCCCGCTTCCCCTCAAAGCCCCATTGCACCCCATCAGGTTTGCGCTATCGCTGCGCCCATGACTGACGCATCCCGCATCTGGACCGCCGCGCTGATTGTCGTGGGCGATGAAATCCTCTCTGGCCGAACGCACGACAAGAACATCGCGCAAGTCGCGGCATGGCTTGGGGTGCAGGGCATCCGGCTGCGCGAAGTGCGCGTGGTGCCGGATGACATGGCGGCGATCATCGAGGCGGTGAACGCGCTCCGCGCGCGAAACGATTACCTGTTCACCACGGGCGGCATCGGGCCGACGCATGATGACATCACGGTGGACGCGGTGGCCGAGGCGCTGGGCGTGCCGGTGGCAATCCACCCCGAAGCCGAAGCGATGCTGACGCGCTATTACGAACCGCGCGGCGGGATCAATCCGGCGCGGCTGCGCATGGCGCGAGTGCCGGAGGGTGCCAGCCTCATCCCCAACCGACTTTCGGGCGCGCCGGGGATCCAGGCGGGCAATGTGTTCCTGATGGCGGGCGTGCCGGGGATCACCGCGCAGATGCTCGACGGGCTGACCGGCACGCTGGAAGGCGGCTTGCCGCTGCTTTCCGCGACCGTGGGCTGCTGGGTGGCCGAAAGCGAGGTAGCGGACCTGCTGCGCGAGACCGAGAAGACGCACGATGGGTGCCAGATCGGCAGTTATCCCTTCTTCCGCGAAGGGCGCGTGGGCGCAAACTTTGTCATTCGCTCGACCGATCAGGCGGTGCTCGATGCTGTCGCGCAGGTGCTGGTGGACGGGCTGACCGCGCTGGGCCGCGAGGCAGTGCCGGGGGGCATCTGATCCCGCGGACGGCTGCCGCCGCTGCCGCGCTGCTGGCGCTGGCGGCTTGCGCGCCGACGCTACCCCGTTTCGAGCGCACGCTGGCCGCGCATGACAGCGCCACGGCAGCCTTGCAGCAATGGTGCACCGCGCGCGGGATTGCCGCGCCAGCCGAGATCGTGGCGGAAAGCGACCGCAGCGAGCGGGAGGAAGCCTCCCCCGCGATCCGTGCGGCGCTTGGCATAGGTGCGGAGGAGCCGCTGGCCTATCGCCATGTCCGGCTGCGCTGCGGCGGCACGATCCTGTCAGACGCAAAGAACTGGTATGTGCCTGCGCGTCTGACCCCGGCGATGAACACCGCGCTGGAGACGACCCGCACGCCCTTCGGCACGGTGGTGCGGCCGCTGGGCTTTACCCGCGAACGGCTGGAGAGCCGCCGGGGCCGCGCGGCGGAATGTCCGGCAGGCACGGTGCTCTCCCACAAGGCAGTGCTGCGCCTGGCCGACGGGCGGGGGATCAGCTTTGTTGCAGAGTGCTACACACGCGCCAATCTGGCGAGGAAGGCAGGCTGATGCGCGTTCTTCTGACCGGTTCTTCCGGCTGGCTGGGCCGGTTTCTGGCACCAGCACTGCGGACGGCTGGCCATACGGTGACAGGGCTCGATCTTGCGCCGGGGCCGGAAACACATGTGGTGGGTAACGTGTCGGATCGGCGGGTTGTCGACCGGGCCATGGGGCTGGGGATCGACGCGGTGATCCACACGGCCGCGCTGCACAAGCCCGACATCGCGCGCTATCCAGTGCAGGCGTTTGTCGATGTGAACGTGACCGGCACGCTCAACCTGCTCGAAGCAGCGCGGAAGGCGGGGCATGACCGCTTCGTGATGACCTCCACCACATCGCTGATGATCAGCGAAGCGATCAGGCGCGAGGACACGCCCGAAGTGATATGGCTGGACGAGCGGACAGGACCACTGGCACCGCGCAATATCTATGGCGTCACCAAGCTGGCGGCAGAGGGGCTGTGCAGACTCCACGCGGCTGAGCATGGGCTGCCTTGCGTGGTGCTGCGCACTTCGCGCTTCTTTCCGGAGGACGATGATACGCATCGCAGGCCTTCAGGGGAGAACCTCAAGGCGATCGAACTGCTGCACCGGCGGCTGACCGTGGAGGATGCTGCGGCGGCGCATGTGCGGGCGCTTGAGAAGGCACCTGAGCTCGGCTTCGGGCTCTATATCGCGAGTGCACCGACGCCGTTTGCGCGCGAGGATGCAGCGCGGCTGAAACGCGATGCGGCAGCACTGATCCGCGAGCGGTTTCCGGACGCCGAAGCGCAGTTTGCGGCGCGCGGGTGGGAACTGCCGAAGAGCCTGGGCCGGGTCTATGACGCGGGTCTGGCCGAGCGGGAGCTGGGCTGGCGGGCAAGGACAGACTTCGCAGCGGTGCTCGCGGCGCTTCGGGACGGCGCGCAGTTACCGTTCGCGCATGATCCGGCCTATACGTCGCCGCTGATCAAGGGGCGCTGAAACGAAAAAGGGCCGGGAAGGTTTCCCCTCCCGGCCCTCTATCCGTTTGGCAATGCGCCGTGCGATCAGCCGCCGTGGACTTCCGCCACGTCAACCTTCAGGCCGGGGCCCATCGACGAAGACAGGCCGACCTTGCGCAAGTACTTGCCCTTGGCGCCAGCAGGCTTCGCCTTGACGATGGCATCGACGAAGGCATCAAAGTTGGCGCGCAGCTGCTCGTTCGAGAAGCTCATCTTGCCGATGCCGCCGTGGATGATGCCCGCCTTTTCGACGCGGAACTCGATCTGGCCGGCCTTCGCCGCCTTGACCGCATCCGCCACGTTCGGCGTGACCGTGCCGAGCTTCGGGTTCGGCATCAGGCCCTTGGGACCCAGCACCTTGCCGAGGCGGCCGACAATGCCCATCATGTCCGGCGTGGCGATCACGCGGCCATAGTCGAGGTTGCCGTTCTGCATGTCTTCCAGCAGGTCTTCGGCGCCAACCTTGTCAGCGCCGGCCGCCAGAGCGGCTTCGGCCTTGTCACCGCGCGCGAACACGGCAACCTTGACGTCCTTGCCGGTGCCTGCGGGCAGGGTCACCATGCCGCGGACCATCTGATCAGCGTGGCGCGGATCGACACCGAGGTTCAGCGCGACTTCGAGCGACTCGTCGAACTTGGTGCGCTTGAGGTCCTTGAGAAGCTGGATGGCTTCATCGATCTTGTAGAGCTTCTGGTTGTCACCCAGCTTTTCGGCGAGGGCCTTCTGGTTCTTGGTCGTCTTCATCGGATCAACCCTCCACCTGCAGGCCCATGGCGCGAGCCGAGCCTTCGATGATCTTGATAGCGGCGTCGAGGTCGTTGGCGTTGAGATCGACCATCTTGGTCTGCGCCACTTCGGCGAGCTGATCACGGGTGATCTTGCCGGCCGAGATCTTGCCCGGCTCCTTCGAACCCGACTTGATGCCCAGCACCTTCTTGATGAGGAAGGTGGCCGGCGGCGTCTTGGTCACGAAAGTGAACGACTTGTCCGAATAGACCGTGATGATCGTGGGCAGCGGGGTGCCCTTCTCGACCTCTTGAGTCGCGGCGTTGAATTCCTTGCAGAAACCCATAATGTTGACACCGCGCTGACCGAGCGCAGGCCCGATCGGCGGTGAGGGCTTCGCTTCACCAGCTGCAACCTGCAGCTTGATGTAACCATCAATTTTCTTGGCCACGAGGGGCCTCCTTTCGTCCTGTTGGAGCCTGATGGCCCCGCAGAGTGAGCGGTCAGACGGATGCCGTTCAATTGAACCGGGCATCCTCCCGCACGGAATCAGGCGGGGGCGAGCCCCTGCCGGAAGTGCGCGCCATTAGCGGGGATGCGGCGGCTTGGCAATGGGCAAGGGACAGCTGGGCAACGCCGCATCAGATAAAAAGGAAGTCGCCAAGGCCGAATGTATTGGGACTTCCGCCGAAGCCCAGATCGGCGATCATCTCGACAGGGGAGTTAACTGGATTGGCACTGTAGTACAAAATGTTCTGGAAGTTTTCACCGCGCGCAATCAGAAAAATCGGCCCGTTCACGAATGCGTCGGTCGCAAGAAAAGCTGATGCTTGAGCAGCGGTGAGGCTGGCAGTTGTCAGGATAAGGTCGGCATTACTGAAATCCGTCGAGCTGCCATTTTCGACAACCACCGTGTCGAAGCTGGCCCCGGTGAACCCAAATTGCGACGCGCTGAAAACCAGATGGTCGGTGCCGCGCACAAAATCGGTGACCGTATCGCCGCCTTCCAGCTTGTCGTTCCACACGAAGCTGTCCGCGCCGCCGCCGCCGGTCAGCGTATCCGCGCCAAATCCGCCGGTGATCGTGTCGTCAGCTGATCCGCCGATCAGGATGTTGTCGCCGTCGGTGCCGATCATCGTGGTTTTGACCACATTTTCGGTGAAATCGGCGTTCTCGAAATCGGCGCCATTGAAGGCGAATGGGTCGGGCGTGAATTCCGTTATACTGCCTGCCGCCAGATCAACCGTGATCGATACCAGAGTGGATAAAGGTGCATACTTAAATACGATCGTATCGGTGCCGCTGCCGCCATCCATGCCAGAAGTCTGGTAGACGTTGTAATCGATCTGATCATCACCGCCCCCTCCGCTCAAGATATCGAGGCCGACGCTGCCGTGGATCACATCATTCTGGCTGGTGCCGATGATTGTGTCAGTGCCGCCAGTGCCGTTGATTACCACACGATCCTCGCTGGCGGACCAACCAATGAAATTGAGGTGCGAGAGATCGAGCGAGGTTGTGTCGGCGTTTACCACCAGCGTCTCCACCGTACCGAAAAAGGTTCCGTTGGGGATCACCTGGACCAGCGCCGCTGCCTGTGATCCTGACACGGTGGCGGTCACGTCTGCGCGGATCGCAGTGCCTGCTGCGTCCGTTGCGCGAAGGATAAGCGATTCGATGCCGCTGATCGTCGCGGCGGTGAAGTCGGTATCGCCCAGCACTTCGATCGTGTCGAAGTCGCTACCGCCGTCGATGATGTCGCCCGCCACTTCGGCAGTGGAGTGAATGAAGAAACGGTCATTGCCGCTTCCGCCTTTGATCAGCGCGTTTGCGTTGTACCCGCCCCCCGGCGCAAAGCTCACCCTGTCCGCACCTGCGCTGCCGGTGAAGCTGGCGATGGACGAGGACAACGTGACGCTGGTGGAACCACCAGTGGCGACGACATTGATCGCATCGGCGGCATCGGGGGCATACAGCGTCAGGTTCGAAAGATCGGTGGTGGAACCGGCGGAAAGGCGGACGGTGAACACGTCGTCCACCCCGTTGGCCCCGGCATTGCCCATGGATAACATAGCAGCCGCATTTTCGCCGCTGATGCTGACATTTACGGCATTGGTACCAAAGTTGAGCAACTGTTCGACATGGCTTATCGTGCTGCCCAGCAAGTCCAACGAACGGTCGATGGCGATTCCGTCGTTGCCATCGCCGCCATCGAACGTATCTCCGGCGACGAACACCCTTCCGCGCAGGTCCAGAACATCGCTCCCGGCACCGCCGATGATCGTATCGGCCCCGCCACCATCGTAAATGTACAGGCCGTTCGTGCCGCTCAGGTCGGAACCGGTGATCGAACTGCTTCCGGCAGAGGCAAAGATAATGAGTTGGCCTGCGATAGGTACGGCAAAATTGGCGTCGGTCAGTGTCAGCGCATTGCCGCCCGCAGCCAGCACGATCTGCTCTATCCCGGTCACGTTCACCAGCGCATCCGCCGCAAGATTGCCTGACGTGGTAAGCGTTATCTGGTCAGTCCCGCCGCCGCCCGCGATCACCGCGCCCCCGGCGAAGGTCTGATCCGACGCAAAGCGCACCGTATCGTCATCCGCGCTGCCGGTGAAGCTGGCGATGGACGAGGACAGCGTGACGCTGGTGCTGCCGCCAGTGGCAACGACCTTGATCGCATCGCCAGCACTGGCCTGCACCAGCGTCAAATTCGAAAGATCGGTGGTGGAGCCGGCGGAAAGCTGGACAGTAAAGATGTCGTCCACCGCGTTGGACGAAGAGCTGCCAAATGTGTCGAACCCGGCGGCATTCTCTCCGCTGATCGTGACACTTGTGCTGCCGGAGCCAAACGTCAGCAACTGTTCGACGTTGCTGATCGTGCTGCCCAGAAAATCCATCGACCGATCGATGAAGATGACGTCTACATTGCCGCCACCGCCATTGAAGGTATCTCCAGTCACGAAAACGTTGCCGTTTTGAAAAACCAGGCGATCGCGGCCCGCCCCGCCCATGATCGTATCGGCTGCGCCACCATCAACAAAATAGATGCCATGCGTGCCGGTTAAATCGGTACCGTCGATCACGCTGCTCCCAGCGGCACCGACGAAGTCGATCTCGCCGAAATAGGTGCCGACGGCATAGTTGGCGTCGGTCAGCTTCAGCGAATTGCCGCCTGCAGCCAGGCTGATCCGGTCGATCCCGGTCACACCCGCCAGCGCATCGACAGCAAGCGCCCCGGTGTCTGATAGCACGAGCATATCAAAGCCCGTGCCGCCGGTAACCGTATCATCCGCTGTCAAATCAAGCCGGGCAAAGCGAAACACATCATCCCCCGCGCCGCCGAACAGGCTGTCGAAATCCTTCCCAGCTGTCACGTCGATTTTGTTGACGCCAGTCAGCTGCCCGGCATCGACCAGATTGGGGCCGCCCCCGCCGATCACCTTGATGACCCCGCCTGCCACGCCGGCAAAGTTCGCATCGATCAGGGCCAGCGTGTTGCCGCCCACCGCAAACCGGATGGTTTCGACCCCCGTGACATGGGCGAGCGCGGTGCCCCCGAGCCCGCCGGTTGTGGTGAGCAGCAGCGTATCGATCCCGCCCCCGCCCTGCACGGTGTCGCCGTCCAATTGCGCCTTGGTGAAGCGGAACACATCGTTGCCCGCGCCGCCGCGCAGCACATCCAGCCCCCCGCCAGCCGTCACATCAATGGCGTTTGCGCCAGTCAGCCCCGAGGCATTGACCGTGTTCGGGTTCGCGCCCGCGCCGCCGATCACGGTGATTTTCGCGCCCGCCACGCCCGTGAAGTTCGCATTCTCCAAGGTGATGGCATTGCCGTCTGCTGCCAGCAGCACACGCTCGACCCCGGTCATCGAGCGCAGCGCGTTTGACGGCAGTCCGCCCGCCGTGGTCAGCAGCACCGTATCGCTGCCCGCGCCGCCCGCGATGACATCGCCCCTCAGGTTCAGGAAGGCAAAGCGGAACACATCCGCCCCCGCGCCGCCGCGCAAGGTGTCGAACCCTGCGCCCGCGGTTACGTCAATGCGGTTCACCCCGGTGAGGCCTGCTGCATTGACCGTGTTGTCGCTCGCTCCGCCGCTGACCACGATCTTTGCGCCCACCACACCCGCAAAGTTCGCATTCGTCAGGGTGATCGGATTGCCGCCTGCCGCAAGCGCAATGGTTTCGACACCGCTCACGCGGGTGATCCCGCCAGTGCCCAGCGCGCCGCCGGTCGTCAGCACCAGCAGATCGCTGCCAAGACCGCCGGACACGGTATCGCCAGCCATGTTGGCAGCGGCAAAGCGGAACACATCCGCCCCCGCGCCGCCGCGGAGCACGTCTGCGCCCAAGCCTGCCGTCACGTCGATTGCATTCGCGCCGGTCAGGCCGGATGCATCCACAATGTCTGCGCCCGCGCTGCCCCTCACCGCAATCTTTGCGCCCAGCACGCCCGCAAAGTTGGCATTCGTCAGGGTGATCGGATTGCCGCCTGCCGCAAGCGCAATGGTTTCAACACCGCTCACGCGGGTGATCCCGCCAGTGCCCAGCTTTCCGCCGGTGGTGAGTACCAGCAGATCGCTGCCAAGGCCGCCGAC
This sequence comes from Novosphingobium sp. PASSN1, assembly GCF_002278815.1. NCBI lineage: Bacteria > Pseudomonadati > Pseudomonadota > Alphaproteobacteria > Sphingomonadales > Sphingomonadaceae > Novosphingobium > Novosphingobium sp. PASSN1. Next base: position 28,024 of record NZ_NKIS01000002.1, read on the forward strand.
CACGATATCGCCAGCCATATTGGCAGCGGTGAAGCGGAACACGTCTGCCCCCGCGCCGCCGCGCAGCATATCGGCGTCTGCACCTGCGGTGATATCAACGCGGTTCGCACCGGTGAGTGCAGAAGCGTCTACGCTGTCCGCGCCCGCGCCGCCGGTCACCACAATCTTTGCGCCCGCAACGCCCACAAAGTTCGCGTTCGTCAGGCTGATGATATTGCCTGCCGCGGCCAGCCGGACCGTTTCGATCCCGGACGCAAGGCCGATACCGCCGGTACCCAGCTTTCCTCCGGTGGTCAGCAGCAGCAGATCGCTGCCGCCCCCACCGACCACGGTGTCGCCGCCGAGATTCGCAGCAGCAAAGCGGAACACATCGGCTCCTGCACCGCCGCGCAGCACATCCAGCCCGCCGCCCGACGACACATCAATCCGGTTGGCACCTGTGAGGCTGGAAGCATCGATCCGATCATTGCCGGAACCGCCAGACACGGCGATCTTGCGGCCAGTGCCGCCGGTGAAATTGACATCCAACAGCTTGATCGCGTTGGCACCATTGGCAAGCGCGATCTGCTCCACGCCCTTGACCCCGGCGAGCGCCGTGCCCGCGAGGAGGCCTGCGCTGGTCAATTGCAGACGGTCCCTGCCGACGCCACCGGTTATTCTATCGCTTGCGTTGATATCCGCCGCAGCAAATCGAAACAGATCGTCGGCCGCAGTTCCAACAAAGGTATTGGCGGTGCGCGCCGCGCCCGTGAAAGTTGCCATATATGCCGCCGCCTCACTGCAAAGGTAGTGAAACGGCGATATAACCGATTCTACCTATGTCAGCGTGACGGTGCGCACACCGCGGGTCAACTTCATTCTCGGCGCAATTGGGCGCGCCGAGCTTACTTGACGAGTTCGACTTCTTCGAAGCTGAGTTCGACCGGCGTGGCACGGCCGAAGATCGAGACGGCGACCTTGACGCGCTGCTTTTCGAAATCGAGTTCTTCGACCGTGCCGTTGAACGAAGCGAACGGGCCAGCATTGACCTTGACCGAATCGCCGATCTCGTAATCGACCAGCACCTGCTTGCGCGGTTCGGCAGCGGCGGCTTCGCGCGCGCCGAAATAGCGAGCGGCTTCCTTGTCGGAAATCGGCTGCGGCTTGTTGTTGTTGCCGAGGAAGCCGGTCACCTTGGGGGTGTTCTTGACGAGGTGGTAGATGTCGTCGTTCATCGCCAGCTTGGCGAGCACGTAGCCCGGCATGAACTTGCGCTCGACCTGAACCTTCTTGCCGCGCTTCACTTCGGTCACGGTTTCGGTGGGCACTTCCACTGCTTCGACGAGCTGCGAGAGGCCGATGCGTTCGGCTTCGGAAAGGATCGCTTCCTTCACCTTGTTCTCGAAGCCGGAATAGGCGTGAATGATGTACCAGCGGGCCATGGGGCAGTCCTTACGTGAAACGTGAGTGCGAGTGATCAGGCGCCAGCGAGCGAGAGCAGCGAGCGCACGATCAAATTGAAGATCGAATCGATGCCGAGGAAGAACACCGCGAGAATCAGCATCATGATGCCGACGAAAATCGCGGTGGAAGTCGTCTCGGCGCGGGTCGGCCAGATCACCTTGCGCGCTTCGGCGCGGACCTGGTTGATGAATTCACCGGGGCTCAGCTTTGCCATCAAACGTTCCTGCCAATCGTCGACACTCGCAGCCCCGTCCATCGAGGGCTTCCACGGCTTCCGGCTAGGCTTCATCGCCGCCCCGGACAGGTCCGGGAGGGGCAGGTGAAGTCTCCGATGTCGGAAGTGCCACGCATTTAGGCGCAAGGCTGGCGCTTGGCAAGGTAGAGTCGTTTGCAGTCCCTGCGGAAAGGCAGGCGTGCGGCGCGGCGCCAGCGCGTCACCGCGGAAAACTAGATCGTGCTGTTGTCGATCACGAAGCGGTAGCGCACGTCGCCCTTCACCATGCGGCTGTAGGCGTGCTCGATCTCGTCCATGCAAATCACCTCGATATCTGAAACGACACCGTGTTCAGCGCAGAAATCGAGCATTTCCTGCGTTTCCGCGATGCCGCCAATCAGCGAACCGGCCAGGCTGCGGCGGCGGATGAGAAGATTGAACACGCCGATGGCGGGGTGCGGTTTCTCCGGCGCGCCAACCATGACCATCGTTCCATCGCGCCGCAGCAGGCCAAGGAACGGGTCAAGATCGTGGCTGTGCGAGACCGTGTTGATGATGAGATCGAGGCTGCTCTGCGCGGCCTTCATCGCGGCCTTGTCGGTTGAGACAACGACTTCGTGTGCGCCCAGATCGAGAATCGCCTGCCGCTTGGGCGGGCTGGTGGTAAAGCCGGTGACATGCGCGCCCAGCGCCCGCGCCAGCTTGATGCCCATGTGGCCAAGCCCGCCGATGCCGACCACGCCGACGCGCTTGCCGGGGCCTGCATTCCAGTGGCGCAGCGGAGACCATGTGGTGATCCCGGCGCACAGCAGCGGCGCAACGGCAGCGAGCTGTTCGGGCTTGTGGCGGATGGCGAGGACATAGCTCTCGTCCACCACGATGCGCTGCGCATAGCCGCCCAGCGTGTGGCCGGGCGCATCGGGCGTGGGCGAATTGTAGGTGCCGGTCAGGCCGCCGTCGCAATATTGCTCCAGCCCTTCGCCGCAGGCCGAGCAGGTGCGGCAGCTATCGACGATGCAGCCGACGCCGACCGTGTCACCGGCGGCGAATCGGGTGACGGCGCTGCCGACGGCGCTGACCGTGCCGACGATCTCGTGCCCCGGAACGCACGGATAGAGCGTGCCGCCCCATTCGCTGCGCACGGTGTGAAGATCTGAATGGCACACGCCGCAAAACGCGATCTCGATCACCACATCCTGCGGGCCGGGCTCACGGCGGGAGATGGCGAAAGGCGCCAGCGGCTGATCGGCGGCGTGGGCAGCGTAGGCCTTGACGGTCATGTTGGGGACTTTCGGCAGGAGTATGCGGTGCACACCATGACAGGTGGCAGCGGCGCGGAGATACTGACGAAAGTGGGAAACGGGGATATTCCCGAGGCGGGAAATGGCAGGAGTGGAGGGATTCGAACCCCCGGCCCTCGGTTTTGGAGACCGATGCTCTACCAGCTGAGCTACACTCCTGTGCCGGAGAAGCGCCCTTAGTGGGTTGACGCGGCCAGTGCAACCAAAGAACAAGCTGGCACAGATGTCCCGTCACGACACCTCGATCATCCCGCCGGAATTGCTGCTGCAGGCCTATCGCGCCGGCATCTTTCCGATGTCGGACAGCCGCGACGACCCGGACGTCTACTGGGTCGAGCCGCGGATGCGCGCGATTCTGCCGCTCGATGGCTTTCACTTGTCACACAGTCTGGCGCGCACGCTGCGGCGCGGGCGGTTCCGCGTAACTTGCAACGAGGCCTTCGATGCCGTGATCGCGGCTTGCGCCGCCCCGCGGATCGATGCCGAGGACAGCTGGATCAGCCACCGCATCGCGGAAAGCTATGGCGAACTGCACCGCCACGGCCATGCCCATTCGATCGAGGTGTGGCAAGAAGGGCCGGGCGGCACCGAAGTGCTGGTCGGCGGGCTTTACGGGGTCGGCTTCGACCGGGTGTTCTGCGGCGAGAGCATGTTCAGCCGCGCCAGCGACGCCTCGAAAGTCGCGCTCGCGTGGCTGGTCGCGGCGCTGCGGCGGGCCGGGGTGGAACTGCTCGATTGCCAGTTCACCACGCCGCACCTTGCCTCGTTGGGCGCGGTGGAAATTCCGCAGGCGCGCTACCTTGATCTGCTGCGCGCCGCCGTGGCCCCTCAGGCCGGGGGCGTTGCTGCAGGTGGAGCGGGAGCCGGCGTAGGCGAAGCAGCAGGCGCAGGTTTGCCCGCCGGCTTTGCCGCGCTGCTGGTGGACGCGGCGGCAGCCGGGCTGTCTTCCTCGCCGGGGAACTTCATCGCGCAGTCCTTGACCCACACATCATAGACCGGATGCTCGACCACGTTGAGCGCGGGGGCGTTCTTGAACAGCCAGCCGGAAAAAACCTTGTGCCAGGCCAGCTTTTCCGCCGTGGTCGCGCGTTCCTCCACAAAGAGCTGCACGAACGCGCCCGTCTCTGGCGGATCTTCCCAGGGCGCGGTGCGCTCGCACGTGGCGAGCTTGATGATCGCATTGCCGATGCGGCGCGATTCGCCGGTCTTCAGCTGGATCACTTGCGTGATGTTGTTGCGCTTGTTGAGAAAGCCGAGCGTGGCGACGCGGTCTTTGACCGGCGTGCCGAACGCGCTTTCAACGAAGCCTGAAGCATTGGCGGAGGGGCCAGCCGCCTGCGTCGCCTCGCTCGGCGGCGGGGCTTCAGCGTTCTTGTTGCCCCCACATGCGGAAACTGCCAGCAGGGCCGGCGTCAGCAGCAGCGGTGCGAAGCGGCGCATCAGCCCTCGGGCGACCAGGCTTCGTAATCGCCGGTGGCCGCCGCGCGCTTGCCGCCGCGTTCGAGCGCGCCTTGCGGGCGATAGGCAGCCGAAGTGCCGGTGGCGTTGGGGGTGAAATCAACCTCCCAGATGCGCGCGGGCGGCAGGTTGCTTTCGGGCACGCCATCGATGCTGCCGTGAAGCCAGCCGTGCCATTCGGCGGGCACGCGGCTTGCGTCGTTCGCGCCGTTGTAGATCACCCAGCGGCGTTCGCGCCCGGCGAACGGATGACCCTTGGGATAGGGTTTGCGCGCGTGGAAGTAGGTGTTCCCTTGCGCGTCCGTGCCGACTTTCACGCCATTGCGCGCGCTGTCGACCATGGTGCCGAAGGTGGCGCCGTCCCACCAGGTGAAGATCTTGCCGAGAATGCTCATGATGAGAGCGCGCTTAGCCGCTCGCGCCCTGTTTCGGCAAGCGGGATATGACTTACCAGCTTACAGTATCGCCCGGCTTGAGCCCGATCTGCGCCGCGCGCCCGCCGATAAGTTCGAGCACGCCCGCCGCATCGCCATCCGAAGGCAGCGGCGAAAGGTCATAAGGCACCGCATTGGCTGCCACGTTGAGCACCTTGCGGTCCGGCCCGATGAAGATGATATCGAGCGGAATCACCGTGTTCTTCATCCAGAATGCGGTGGGCCGGGCCGGGTTCATCGGGAAGATCATCCCCTCGTCCGCGCCCATCACCGATCGGAACATCAGGCCGCGTTCCTGTTCGCCGGGCGTGGCGGCAACCTCCACCTTGAAAGCATGCACGCCGCTGGCAGTGGTGACGGTAAGCGGCACGACAGTCAGGCCCGAGACGGGGTGGATGGCGGGCTGTGCGGCAGGCGCGGTTGTCGCGGCTCCTTGCGCGCTGGTCGATCCGGCGGCGAGCGGCGAGCAGCCAACCGCCGCGATCAGCAGGGCCAGACCGGCAACTCTATTCCACGGCATCTTCGGCATGTTCATCGGCCCATTCTTCCAGTTCTTCGAGCGAGGGGGCATCCATCACCCGGCGCACATGGTCAAGCCCGTGCCCGGCGCGAAGGTATGCCGCCATCTGCTTGCGGCGCATGGCAGGATCAAGACACGGTGCTGATGAATAAGGCCAGAACCGCTTGCGCCGCGCAAACGCCAGCACCGCGTGGCGGCGTTCCGTCTCGCTCCCGCGCGCCGCCGCGCGCAAGGGCGCGGCGATCCCGTCATGATCCAGCGCGCTCTCGATCCGCCGCGCGCCATAGCCGCGCCGGCGCAGGCCATCGCCTTTGGCGGCGGCAAAGGCGGCATCATCGAGATAGCGGCGCTCCGCCATGCTGGCGACGATAGCCGCCACATCCGGCGGGGTCTCTTCCGCCCAGCCGCGTTCGCGCAGCTTGCGCCGCAGATAGTCCGACAAACGCCCCGAACTCGTGGCGAAACGGGCGACATAGGTCAGCGCCAGCGCATCGAGCGCGGCCTGATCCAGCGGCGGGGGCGGGGTTTTCTGCCGCGTTCCACCGGCTCGGCCCGGCCCGCGTCCGGAACTGTGTGGCGTCATGCCACATTCGTGCCACAGTCCCGCTTAAATGGAAACCTCTCGCACTTCGCTGCGGGAACAGAACAGGCCGCCAAGGCCCCAGTTCACGATCACTGTTTCACGATCAACCAGACCAATAAAACGGGGTAACGCATGACTGTCCTGGACGCCGCCGCAAAGGCCGCTCTGGTTCCCACGCCCAACGATGATGGGCGCCCTCGGCGTTTTGCCGATTTTCCCACGTTCTGCGATGCGCTGGATTTCGTTGCCGAAGGTCCGTGCGGCCTCAATTTCCATGATGCGCGCGGGACGCTCGTCAACGTCTATCCCTATTCGCAGCTGCGCGTCGATGCGCTGGTTGCCGCGCGGCGGCTGATCGCGCTGGGCATCAAGCCCGGTGACCGGATCGCCCTGATCGCCGAAACCGGCCCCGATTTCGCCGCGCTGTTCTGCGGCGCGATGTATGCCGGGGCATGGCCGGTGCCGCTGCCGCTGCCCACCAGCTTCGGCGGCAAGGAAAACTACATCGATCAGCTGGCGGTGCAGATCACCAGCTCCGATCCCGCGATGCTGCTCTACCCGGACGAAATCGCCGCAATCTGCGCGTCTGCGGCAGAGCGCTGCGGGTGCAAGGGGCTGACCTGGCTGGAGTTTACCGCAGCAGCCGAACCCGCCGACTGCACGCTGCCGACACCCGATCCGGACGCGATTTCCTATCTCCAGTATTCCAGCGGCTCCACCCGCTTCCCCCACGGCGTTGCGGTAACGCACCGGGCGCTGATGGCGAACCTTGCGGGCCATTCGCATGGCATGAAGTTCCAGCCAGGCGACCGCGCGATCAGCTGGCTGCCGTGGTATCACGACATGGGCCTCGTCGGCTGCTTCCTCTCGCTCATCGCCAATCAGGTTTCCGCCGACTACCTCAAGACCGAGGACTTCGCGCGCCGCCCGCTGGCGTGGCTCGATCTGATCAGCCGCAACAAGGGCACCTCGATGTCCTATTCGCCCACCTTCGGCTACGACATCTGCGCGCGCCGCATTTCCAGCCAGAGCAGCGTGGCCGAACGCTTCGACCTTTCGCGCTGGCGGATTGCAGGCAACGGCGCGGACATGATCCGGCCCGACGTGATGCAGAGCTTCGTCAACGCCTTTGCCGATGCAGGCTTCAAGGCGAACGCCTTCCTGCCGAGCTACGGCCTTGCCGAAGCGACGCTGGCTGTCACGGTCATGCCGCCGGGCGAAGGCATCCGCGTTGAACTCGTGGAGGAAGAGCGCCTTTCGGGCACGCCCCGCGATTTGTCCCGGCCTGCCCGCTACCGCGCCATCGTCAATTGCGGCGTGCCGGTGCGCGGCATGGAAGTGGAAGTGCGCGGCGAGCAGGGCGAGACCCTTGCGCATCACCACATCGGCAAAGTGTGGTGCCGCGGTTCGTCGATCATGCACTCCTACTTCCGCGATCCCGAAGCGACCGAGGCCTGCATGGTGGCCGGCTGGCTCGATACCGGCGACATGGGCTACCTCAATGAAGAGGGCTACTTGTTCATCGTCGGCCGGGCGAAGGACATGATCATCATCAACGGCAAGAACCACTGGCCGCAGGATATCGAATGGGCGGTTGAGCAGCTGCCAGGCTTCCACCAGGGCGATATCGCCGCGTTCTCGGTCGAAACCGAAAACGGCGAGGAGACCCCCGCCGTGCTCGTCCACTGCCGCGTGTCCGATCCCGAAGAGCGCGTGAAGCTGCGCGACGCGATCCGCGACAAGGTGCGCGCGATCACCGGCATGAACTGCGTGATCGAACTCGTGCCGCCGCGCACGCTGCCGCGCACCAGCTCGGGCAAGCTGAGCCGGGCGAAAGCGAAGAAGCAGTATCTGAGCGGCGAGATCGAGCCCTACAGCCTCGCAGCGTGACCGCGCCTGCCCCGGACCGTCTGATCTTCATCTACAATGCAGATGGCGGTCTGGTGCAGATGGTGCTCGATTCGCTGCACAAGACGCTGTCCCCTGCGACCTATCCGTGCAGCTTGTGCGCGCTGACGTATGGTTCGCTGCGGATGGACCCGAAGTGGCGCAAGTGGCTGGCCGCGCTGGGGATCCCGGCGGTGTTCCAGCACAAGGACGATACGCCCCACAAGCATGTGCCGCTGCCAGCAGTGCTGTGCGAAAGCGGCGGGCAGATCGAGGTGCTGATCGATGCGCCGACGCTGGATGGCATCGCCACGCTCGATGCGCTGATTGCCCTGATGGAAGCGCGCCTTTCGCGGCGCGTTTCCGGCTAACCCACCAGCTTCTCGCCCTTTTCGCGCACCGCGCTTTCGATCATCCGCCGGGCAAAGCCAGCGCCTGTGGGGATTTCGACTTCGAAATCGAGCGAAGCCTCTGCAATCGCAGCGGTGCAGGGGATGGTGTAGCCCATCGCGCTGACGACCAGCGCCAGTGTATCGGCATCGGTCCACGTGGTTTCGACCGTGGCGAGGCCGCCGAGCATGCCCTTGGCCTTGTCTTCGGCATCGCCCAGCCGCGCGGCCATGCGGCGGCGCAGTTCATCCTTGCCGAGCGTGTGGGGGATCGAGACGCGCATCAGGCTTCGGCCTTCGGTGCGGCCAGTTGGGGGGCATTCTGATCCATCCCATCGCCGTACTTGTAATCGAGGAACCGGCCCCGCACGGCCAGCGCATCGAGATCACCCGCCGCCAGCTGCCGCGTCACCGCATCGATTTCTGCGCTGATCTTGCCGAGGCCGTCGGTGAGCTGCTGATCGGCATTCCGGCCGTCACGCTCCTCCCGCCTCAGGTTCGCTGGAATGCGGCGATAGCTTTCAACCATGCCGGGGAGGTGTTCGCCCACCAGCTTGCGCACTTCCGAGACGGCGGGTTCTGCCGGATCGACGCCTTCTAGCTGGAGGCCAAGCCCGTCGAGCTGCACGCCGATCTGGTCGATCAGGTTCACCGCCGGGGCGGGGAGCGCCGGGCGCTGGGCTTCGAGCCAGAGTTCAGTGCGCGCGACCATCGTGCGCACGTCGCCGCGATTGAGTGCGCCGAGTTCGGGCACTTTCATCCGCGGGAAAGTCCCCAACAGGCCTAGCGCCCCCACAATCGCAAGGAACGTGACGACGATGCCGGTAAAGCCGATGCCATCGATCACCAGCCCCGTGACGAGCGCCGCGAAGAGGATACCCATGACCGCGAAGGCCATGCGCGCAGCCTTGCGCGCCACGTGCAGCCGCTTCAGTTCCGCCGAGCGGCGCCCGATGGACTTGCCGCCCAAACGCCGCCCCCCCGCCTGCTGGCGCTGCAACGAATTGCGCGCCTCGGCAAGGATGCGGCTGCTGTCGCTCGCGGTTTCCGCCATTTCGGGATCAGCCCTCCAGGCTCAGCAGTGGGGAAGTGGCATCGCCTGCCAGTTGCTTGCTGGCCTGCGCCTGTCCTTCGGCGCGCGCGATATAGCCCTTGGACTTCTCGACCTCGCCCGAAAGCGTGTCGACCGTCTGCTTCATGGCTTCGAGCGACTTCAGCTTGAACGTGTCGATGGTGTCCATCGTCTCGTAGATGTTCTGGAAGGCGCGTTGCAGCGTCTCCAGCGGGATCGTGGAAGAGGCGGCCATCTCGTGGATCTTGCCCGTCTGTTCGCGCAGCAGCTTGCCGGTGGAATCGATGATGTTGGCGGTCGTCGTGTTGAGCGCAGTGATCTGCGAGAGCACGAGCCGCTGGTTGGTCATCGCCTGCGCCACGGTGACGGCGGTGCGCAGCGCGGCAACCGTGGTGGTCCCTGCGCGGTCCACGCCCTTCACCAGCTCGACATTGTTCTTCTTGACCAGATCGAGTGCGAGATAGCCCTGCACCGTGACGGCCATCTGCGTCAGCAGATCCTGCGTGCGCTGGCGCGTGTAGAACAGCGCCGTTTCGCGGATCGCCTTGGCCTTGGCAGGATCGCTGTGATCGAGGTCGTTCGCCGCGTCTTCCAGCTTCTGATCGAGCACCTTGGAGATGTGGATCATCTGCTCCAGATTGCCCATCGCTTCCCACAGCTTGCCGCGCTCCACGTCGATCGCGGCGTTGTCCATCAGCAGCTCGTCCTTGCCCGAGGCGAGCCGGTCGAGGATCGCCTTGATGTGGCCTTGCGAGGATGTGTAGCTGTCGAAGTAGTTCTTCAGCTTGTTGCCGAAGGGGATGATGCCGAGGAACTTGCGCGGCGCAGAAAGATTGCCCTGCCGGCCGGGATCGAGCTCTTCCACCGTGCGGCGCAGCGCGGCCAGATCAGCCCCCACGCCGCTGTCCTTGTCCATCGCGCGCACCGGCCGATCAAGGAAGCGGTTCGACATGCCCGATGCAGCAACGATCTCCTTGCGCCCCATGTTGGAAAGCTGATCAACGCGCTTGCCGAATTCGGGGCTGGCGGCATCCTGCGCGACGAGATCGGCGACGAAAGCCTCGGCGCGGGCCTCCAGCTTCGATTTGGTGTCGTCCGCCACGGGTACGAGGCCCGCAGCCTGCGTGGGTGCGACCACTGGCACCGGATCGGGCGGCGTGAGCGTGATGGGCGATGCGGTATCAGTCGATTGGCTGGCCATGGCGTGACGTCTCGTTTCCCTGCAGGCGCTGTTTCCTGCAATGTGGCGTGCCAAGGGCCGCTTCGCAAGCTGTATTGGCGAGATAATACAGCACCTGCCTTTTGGGCCTGCTCGACAGCGCGCGGACAAACGCGCAAGCGGCGGTGATGATCACGCCCTCCCCTGCCCTGCGCTGTGCGGTTTTCGGTGCGTCCGGCGGCCTTGGCGGCGCGCTGGCAGCCGCGCTCGCGGCGCGCGATGACGTGGCCGAAGTGCATGCCGGATCGCGGCGGGGCGATACGCCGGGCGGCGGCAAGCTCCTCCCGTTTGCGTTCGATCTGACGGATGAGGCGAGCATCGCTGCGGCCTGTGCAGCCATCGGCGGGCCGCTGGATCTGGTGATCGTGGCCACCGGGCGGCTGACGCGCGCGGACGGGACGGGGCCGGAGAAATCGCATCGCGCACTCAGCGCCGAGGGCATGGCCGAACTGTTCGCGGTCAACACCATCGGCCCCGCGCTGATCGCCAAGCACACCCTGCCGCTGCTGCGGCGCGATGGGCGCGCAGTGTTTGCGGCGCTGTCCGCCCGCGTGGGATCGATCACCGACAACCGGCTGGGCGGCTGGCATGCCTACCGCGCGAGCAAGGCGGCGCTGAACATGCTGGTGAAGAATCTCGCGCTCGAACTGGCGCGCACGCACCCGCAGGCGATGGCCGTGACGCTGCATCCGGGGACGGTGGACACCGATCTATCCGCGCCATTCCAGCGCGGGGTTGCGGCCGAAAAGCTGTTCACACCGACGTTTTCGGCGGAGGCGCTGCTGGGGGTGTTGGATGGGCTGACCCCGGCGGACAGCGGCGGGCTGTTTGCATGGGATGGGGCGCGGGTGGCGTTCTAGCCCCCAGGCTCAATACCCCCGAATTTCCTGCAGAAACCGGTCGCCATAGGCCTCCAGCTTGCGCGCGCCGACGCCGCCGATGGCGCCGAGTTCCTGCAAACTGGCGGGGCGGCGAGTGGCCATGTCGCGCAGCACGGAATCGTGGAAGATCACGTAGGGCGGCACTCCGGCCTCCTGCGCGAGTTCGCGGCGCAGCGCGCGCAGCGCCTCGAACAGCGGATCGCCCACCGGATTGGGCACGGCTTCCGCCCCGCCGCGGCGGCGGCTGGTGCGTTCGGCCTTGGGCGCGACGACCAGATCGAGCCGGCCCTCGCCCTTGAGCAGCGCGCGGGCATCGCCGCCGAGCATGAAGCCGCCGTGTTCGTTGGTGACGAGCGTGCCGCGTGCCTGCAAGGCGCGGGCGACGGAACGCAGGAGCGGTGCTTCCTCGCCCGGCACGATGCCGAACACGGAAAGCTGATCGTGGCCACGGCTGGTCACGCGTTCGTCTGCCGAGCCGGTGAGGATCTTTTCAAGGTAGCCGAGGCCGAACATCTGCCCGGTCCGGTAGACGGCGGAGAGCAGCTTGCGCGCGAGCTCGGTCGCATCGGTCACCCCCGGCGCGTGGAGGCAATTGTCGCAATTGCCGCAGGCTTCGGGCGGGTGTTCGCCGAAATGGCGCAGCAGCACGGCGCGGCGGCAGGTGGGCGTTTCGACAAGGTTCGCCAGCGCATCGAGCCGCGCGCGTTCGCTCGGCTGGCGGTGGTCCTCCACTTCGCTGATGCGCATCCGTGCGCGGGCGAAATCATCCGCGCCCCAGAGCATCAGCGCGACCGCATCATCGCCGTCGCGGCCCGCGCGGCCAGTTTCCTGATAATAACCCTCGATGGATTTGGGCAGGCCCGCGTGGGCCACGAAGCGCACGTCGGGCTTGTCGATCCCCATGCCGAAAGCGACGGTGGCGACCATCACCATGTCTTCGCTGGCGACGAAGGCGGCCTGATTGGCGGCGCGCACATCGGCGGGCAGCCCGGCGTGATAGGGCAGGACGCGGCGCCCCCCTGCGGAAAGCTGGTCCGCCAGCTTTTCCACACCGTTGCGCGTGGGGGCATAGACGATGCCGGGACCAGTTTGTTCGGCCAGCAGCGCCTTCAGCTGGCGCAGCGCATTGTCGCGCGGGGTGATGCGGTAGCGGATGTTGGGCCGATCAAACCCGGCGATGATCAGCCCCTCATCGGCAATGCCGAGCTGGGCGAGGATATCGGCGCGGGTATGCCGGTCCGCCGTGGCGGTGAGCGCGAGGCGCGGGACATCGGCGAAGGTATCGAGCAGCGGGCGCAGCAAGCGGTAGTCTGGCCGGAAATCGTGGCCCCATTCGGAAACGCAGTGCGCTTCATCGATGGCGAACAGCGATATCGGCGCGCGGGTCAGCAGTTCGCGGAAATGCGGCTGGCTGGCACGTTCGGGCGCGACATAGAGCAGATCGAGCTGGCCGGAGCGGAAGCGCTCGATCGTAGCCTCGCGGTCCATATCCACGCTGGTGAGCGCGGCGGCGGCGAGGCCATTGGCGTTGGCGGCGCGCAGCTGATCGTGCATCAGGGCGATGAGCGGCGAAACCACCACGCAGGTGCCCGGCAGCATCGCCGCGGGGAGCTGATACGTCAGCGATTTGCCCGCGCCGGTGGGCATGACGGCAAGGGTGGACTGGCCCGCCAGCACGCGGGAAACGACCTGTTCCTGCACGCCGCGAAACGCGCTGAAGCCGAAAATGCGCGCGAGGGCGGAAATGGCGTCTTCGCGGGCTTCGGGGTGGATCGTGCTCACGCGCCCGCCATGGCAGATCAGGCGGCCTAAGGAAAAGCCCTATCGGCTCCGTGGTGGTGGAGACCGCAGCCGGGCCTGCGCGAGCACAGCTTCCTCGGCGGCGGTGAAGGCGCTCGTGCCCTTGGCGGCGTCATCCGGCACGGCGGTGGTGAAATAGGCGACGCCGCGCCCGGTCTTGGGATCGACCCACAGGCCCGAGCGCAGGCCATAGGCTTCGCCGGGGTGGCCAAGGCGCGCGATGCCATCGGCGAAGGGATCATCGTGGCAGCCTGCCATCTGGTTGCCGATCCGCTGCACGGCCAGCGCGTAGGCGCAGAAGAATCCGTCAGGCTCACCGTTTTCGCCCACCCCGTTGCGGCCGTTGAAACGCCATTGCGGCGCGGTGAGCGCGGCGAAGCTGGCTGGCGAGAGGAAGCCGCGCCCGCCGCGCGCGAGCATCTGGCCGATGCGGGCGAGATCGCGCATCGAACTGCGCATGCCGCCCTGGGGCGAAAACAGCGCGCCGTTCCAGCCGGGGGTGTAGGCGGTGAGATCGCAGGGCTGGCCTTCCTTCACCACGACCGGACAGGCGGGCAGTTTGCCGCCAAGATCATCGCGCGCCGCGCTGCCATCGGCGCGATAGAGCACCACGGCGCGCCCGGCGCTGGCCGCATCACAACCGGACCAGTTGTAGCAGGCCGAGAGCCTCAGCGGCTGAACGACGAGGCGCTGCATCAGGCGGTCGAAGCGCGTGGCCGTCGCGGCTTCCATGACCGAGGCGATGACCGGGAAATTGAGGTTGGTGTAGTGGAACCAATCATCGCCGGGGCCATGCGCAGGATCCCATGCACGCGGATCGGCGAGGCGCTGGCGCAAGGTTTCGCCCAGCGGCACGATATAGTCCGCGCCGTCCGTCAGCCCAGAGCGGTGCGAAAGGAGCAGCCGCAAGGTGATCGCACGGCTTGGGAATTGCGGGTGGCGCAAGGGCCAACCGAGGTAATCCGCAACATCGCGGTCCAGATCGAGCCGCCCCTGATCGACCAGCCGCATGACGCCAAGCGCGGTGACGAGCTTGGAGATCGAGGCCACGCGCACCGGATCATCCGCCGTGACCTTGCGGCCCGTGGCGCGGTCCGCCAGTCCCTCTGCAATGGCGGGGCGGATGGTGTGCCGATCGAAAGTGACGGCGACGGTTGCGGGCGGCTCGGCGCGGGCGGCTGCTGGTATGAACAGCAGCGCTGCGAGGAGGCGCAGCGCCGCTTTCACCCCAGCCCCAGTTTTGCAAGACGGGGGCGGACGTTAGGGACGGTGAGCATCGTGCTGGCCACCGCCATAAGCAGCATCGCGGTGAAGGTTTCCGCGGTGATGATCTGCTTGTCGAGCAGGACGTTGACGAAGATAATCATGATCAGCGCCTTGGTCTGGAGCATCCAGCCGATCACTGCTGCCTCTCCCTTGGACCAGCCGAGCAGGCGGCCCGCGAGGTGGACGCCTGCCATCTTGCCGATCACGGCGGCGGCAAGGAACAGGGCCGCCGCGCCAAACACGGCGATCCCGCCGACGCCCCAGTTCGTGCGCAGGCCGGTGGAGAGGAAGAACACCGGCATGACCGTGAGGAGCAGGAAGCTGCGGAAGCCGTCGAGCCGTTCGCGCTCGAACCACTTCGCATCGAGGACCGCGCCCGCAAGGAACGCGCCGACCATGAAGTGCAAGCCCGACCAATCCGCCGCAAAGCCACAGGCCGCAAGCCAGACGAGACTGACGTACCAGCGATCATTCTCTTCGATGCGCGCGATGAGCTTGCGCACGGCCCATGCGGCAAACGCGAACCCGGCGAGGAACAGGCCCTGCCGCCCGACGCGTTCCCAATCGAGCAGGATCAGCGCGAGGACGCCCCAGATCAGCACGTCATCAAGGCTGGCATAGCGCAGCAGGCGCTGGCCAAAGGGGGTGCGGAAAATCTCCAGCTTTTCCATCAGCAGCACGAGGATCGGCAGCGCGGTGACCGCGCAGGCCATGCCGATGCCGAGCACGGCCTGCGCATGATTGCCCTTCGGCCCGATCCAGCCGGGCTGTTGCAGCAGCAGCGCCGCCGCGCCCGCGCCAAGGACCAACGGGAAGATAAGCGCGCAGCCTGCGGTCACCGTCGTCTCGCGCCAGTTGCCAAGCGCGTCGCTCAGATCGAGCTCCAGCCCGGCGGCAAAGACGAACATCATCACCGCCCACCACGCCACGCCATTGAGCGCGCCGATGACCTGCGGGTTGAACACGAAGGAATAGTAGCCGGGGAACATCGCGCCTAGCACGCCGGGGCCGAGAATGATGCCGCCGACGATCTGCACCACCACGAGCGGGGCATAATGGTCCGTCCGCAGCAGGCGCCAGACGGCATAGGGGACCGCGAGGATGATCGTCAGCGCGATCAGGAATATCTCGGACGTGCTCATGGCAGGCATGGGCTGTGGTTCCTCCCCGGTGTTCTTTTGTCCCTTAGGCGCCAGCCCCTAGCGCCAAGCCAAGCGGAATACGATTGCACCAAGGGATCATTCCGGGTTGGTCCGGTCAGTCGAGATTGGGCCGCAGCCAGCGCTCCGTGGTCGCCAGATCGAACCCGCGCCGCACCGCGTAGTCTTCCACCTGATCGCGGCCGATCCGCGCCACGCCGAAATACTGGCTTTCCGGGTGCGCGAAATAGAAACCGGAAACGGCGGCGGTGGGGAGCATGGCCTGCGATTCGGTCAGCGTGATTCCGGTGTTTTCGGTCGCATTCAGGAGATCGAACAGGATAGGCTTCAGCGTGTGATCCGGGCAGGCGGGATAGCCGGGTGCTGGGCGGATGCCGCGATATTGTTCGCGAATCAGCGCCTCGTTGGTGAGCTGTTCGCCCGGTGCATAGGCCCAGAGCGTGGTGCGCACGTGGCTGTGGAGCCGCTCGGCAAAGGCTTCGGCGAAGCGATCCGCGAGGGCCTTCAAGAGGATGTCGTTGTAGTCATCGTGCGCGGCCTGGAAGCGCGCCAGATGCGGCTCGATCCCGTGGATGCCGACTGCAAAGCCGCCAAGCCAGTCACCCTGCGGATCGATGAAATCGGCGAGGCACATGTTCTTCCGGTCGCGGCTCTTGCGGATCTGCTGGCGCAGGAAGGGGATGCTGACGTGCCGCTCTTCTTCGGGAAGATAGAGAACAACGTCGTCTTCCTCGCGGTGGCAGGGCCAGAAGCCGGCGACGCCCTTCGCGGTGAACCACTTTTCCGCGATGACCTGCTTCAGCATGGCCTGTGCATCGGCGAAAAGCGAGCGGGCGCTTTCGCCGACGATCTCGTCATCGAGGATCGCGGGGTAGTTTCCGGCGAGCTCCCACGCGCGGAAGAACGGGGTCCAGTCGATGCATTCGGCAAGGTCTGCCAGATCCCATTCGGGGAAGACGTGGAGGCCGGGCTGCTCCGGCGGCGGGGCCTTTTCCGAAAGATCGGGGAGAAAGGCATTGGCGCGGGCATCGGAGAGGGAGAGGAGCACGGACGGCTCCTTGCCCGCACGCAAATCGCGCACGTGCTGGTATTCGCCTGCGGTCGCTTCGACAAAGCCGTCGCGCTGGGTGTCAGACAGAAGCTGGCTGGCAACGCCGACCGCGCGGCTGGCATCAAGCACGTGGACGACGGGGCCTTCATAGGCCGGGTCGATGCGCAGCGCGGTGTGGACCTTGCTGGTGGTCGCGCCGCCGATGAGGAGGGGAATGGTGAAACCGGCGCGCTGCATTTCCTCCGCCACGGTGACCATCTCATCAAGAGAGGGAGTGATCAGGCCGGAAAGGCCGATCATGTCCACGTCCTCAGCCTTGGCCACTTCAAGGATCTTCGACCACGGCACCATGACGCCGAGGTCGATCACTTCGTAGCCGTTGCACTGGAGCACGACGCCGACGATGTTCTTGCCGATATCGTGGACATCGCCCTTCACGGTGGCCATGATAATCCGGCCTTTGGGGCGCGCGCCCGCCTGCTTTTCCGCCTCGATGAACGGGATGAGGTGGGCGACCGCCTTCTTCATCACCCGGGCGGACTTGACCACTTGCGGCAGGAACATCTTGCCCGCGCCGAACAGATCGCCGACCGTGTTCATGCCCTGCATCAGCGGGCCTTCGATCACTTCGATCGGGCGTCCGCCGCGCGCGAAGATTTCCGCGCGGGCTTCCTCGGTGTCCTCGACCACGTACATGTCGATGCCCTTGACGAGCGCGTGCTCAAGACGGCGCACGACATCCCAGCCGCGCCATTCCTCGGCAGCCTTTTCGGCGACCGCGTCCTTGCCCTTGTAGCTTTCAGCGAGGGTGATCAGCCGCTCGGTCGGAGTCATTTGATCCGGCCCACCCACCCCGCGCATGAGGAGCACATCCTCGCAGGCCTCGCGCAGCACCGGGTCGATCTGGTCATAGATATCGAGCTGGCCCGCGTTGACGATGGCCATGTCCATCCCCGCCGGGATCGCGTGGTAGAGGAACACCGAGTGCATCGCGCGGCGCACGGTCTCGTTGCCGCGGAAGCTGAACGAGAGGTTCGACAGGCCGCCGGAGATATGCACATGCGGGCAGCGGGCGCGGATCTCGCGCGCGGCTTCGATGAAATCGAGCGCGTAGCGGTCGTGCTCCTCGATGCCGGTGGCAACGGCGAAGACATTGGGATCGAAGATGATGTCTTCCGCCGGGAAACCGATGCCCAGCAGGAGATCATAGGCGCGCGCGCAGATTTCGACCTTGCGCGCCTTGGTATCGGCCTGGCCCTTTTCATCGAACGCCATGACGACAACGGCAGCGCCGTAATCCATGCACAGCCTCGCGTGGGTCAGGAAGGCTTCCTCGCCTTCCTTCATCGAGATCGAGTTGACGATGGGCTTGCCTGAAACGCACTTCAGGCCCGCTTCGATCACTTCCCACTTCGAGCTGTCGATCATCACCGGCACGCGCGCGATATCGGGCTCTGCGGCGATGAGCTTGAGGAACGTGGTCATGGCGTGGACCGCATCGAGGAGGCCCTCGTCCATGTTGACATCGATGATCTGCGCCCCGTTTTCCACCTGCTGGCGCGCGACTTCGACCGCCTTGGCATAGTCTCCGCCAAGGATCAGCTTCTTGAACGCGGCGGAGCCGGTGACGTTGGTACGTTCGCCGACGTTGACGAAGGAAGAGCCGGAGGGGCGAGTAGCGGTGCCGGAAAGGGGGGCAGTTTCAGTGGTCATTTTCATCTCCCTCTCCCCTTCAGGGGAGAGGGCCGGGGAGAGGGGAACCTCCCGCCGGCCATAAGGTTGGTGTCGGGCTCAGGCCCCTCTCCCCTGAAGGAGAGAGGGTTAGAAATTCAGGCCATCACGAAAGGTTCGAGACCGGCCAGCGCGGTGGCGGTCTTGTGCTGTGGCAGAATGCGCGGCGGCAGTCCCTGCACCGAGCGGGCGATGGCGGCGATATGTTCCGGCGTGGAGCCGCAGCAGCCGCCGAGAATGTTGACCTGCCCATGCTCGGCCCATTCGTGGACGAGACCGGCAGTGGTGGCAGGCAGCTCGTCATACTGGCCAAGTTCGTTGGGCAGGCCCGCGTTGGGATAGACCATGATCAGCGTATCGGCGATCTGCGAAAGCGCGCGCACGTGGGGGCGCAATTGCTGCGCGCCGAACGAGCAGTTCAGCCCGATAGTGACGGGGCGGGCATGGCGCACCGCGTACCAGAACGCCTCGACCGTGTGGCCCGAAAGGTTGCGGCCCGAAAGATCGGTCAGTGTCATCGAGAGCATGATCGGCACTTCGCGGCCCAGCTGCTGCTCCAGCTTGCGCACAGCCATGATCGCGGCCTTGGCGTTGAGCGTGTCGAACACCGTCTCGACGAGAATGAAATCAGCGCCGCCTTCGACCAAGGCTTCGGCCTGTTCGCGGTAGACTTCGACAAGGAAGTCCCAATCGATCTCGCGGAAGCCCGGATCATTCACGTCGGGCGAAAGCGAAAGGGTCTTGTTGGTCGGCCCGATGGCACCCGCCACAAAGCGCGGGCGACCGTCATCGGACTGGAACTCATCCGCCACGCGGCGGGCCAACTGCGCGCTTTTCAGGTTTATGTCGCGCACCAGATGTTCGGCGGCATAGTCGGCCTGGCTGATGCGATTGGCCGAGAAGGTGTTGGTTTCGGCAATATCCGCGCCCGCCGCGAAATAGGCGCGGTGGATCGATTCAGGCACGTGGGGTGCCGTCAGCGCGAGGATATCGTTGTTGCCCTTCTGATCCCGCGAAAGGCCGAGCGAACCGGCGTAGTCGGCCTCGGTCAGCTTCCAGTTCTGGATCTCGGTGCCGAACGCGCCGTCGGTAATGAGGATGCGTTCCCGCGCCTGTTCAAGCAGGGCACTGCGGGCTGCAGAGGGTGTCAGGGTCATGCAGCTTGTTCCATCAATGGACGTTCGGGGCGCAGGCCGAGCAAGTGGCAGATCGCGTAGGACAGCTCGGCCCGGTTGAGGGTGTAGAAGTGGAAATCGCGCACACCGCCCGCATAGAGGCGGCGGCAGAATTCAGCGCAGACCGTGGCGGCGACAAGCTGGCGCGAGGCGGGGTGATGATCGAGCCCTTCGAACAGGCCGTCCATCCACGCCGGGATATGCGCGCCGCAAGCGGCGGCGAACTTGCGCGTCTGCGCGACGTTGGAGACCGGCAGGATGCCCGGCAGCACCGGTGCGGTGATCCCGGCGGCGGCGAGCTTGTCGCGGAAGCGGAAGAAGGTTTCCGGCTCGAAGAAGAACTGGCTGATCGCGCGGGTCGCCCCGGCATCGAGCTTGCGCTTCAGGTTGTCGATATCGGCCTGCGCGCTGGGCGAATCCGGGTGGCTTTCAGGATAGGCAGCAACCGAGATTTCGAACGGCGCGATGGCCTTCAGGCCGGCGACGAGTTCCGCGGCATTCGCATAGCCTTCGGGATGCGGGGTGAACGGCACGCCGGGTGCGCCCATGTCGCCGCGCAGCGCGACGATGTGGCGCACGCCCGCTTCCCAGTAGCTTTCCGCTACTTCGCGGATTTCGGCCTTCGTGGCATCAACACAAGTGAGGTGCGCGGCGGCGGGAAGGCGGGCTTCCTTGATGATGCGCGCCACGGTGCCATGGGTGCGATCCCGCGTGGAGCCGCCCGCGCCATAGGTGACCGAAACGAAGCTGGGGCGCAGCGGGGCGAGAGTCGTGACGACCTCCCACAGCTGCTCCATCAGCGGATCGGTGCGCGGCGGGAAGAATTCGAAGGAGACGCGGATATCGCCCGGAAGCCCCGCAAACAGCGGCGTATCAAGCGCGGTGCGCGCCTCGCGCAATTGATCGAAGGTGGTGGTCATTGTGCTGCCAATCTCGGAAATTCGGTAACACTGGCGCGCTCGCTGCGGCGCACGCCGGTCCAGATCTTGATGATGAGTTCGTGGCCCGGCAGCGCTCGGTCGCCAGCCGGATCGAACCCGGCAGCGGTGAGCAGCCCGGCAATCTGCGCATCGGAAAAGCCAAGGCGCGCGTGGGCATGGGCGGTGCGCAGTTCCTCGCGGTCGTGCGGGGCGAAATCGACGATCACGACCCGCCCGCCCGGCGCGGTGACGCGCGCGGCTTCGGCCAGCACGGCTTGCGGGGCGAGCGCATAGTGCAACACCTGGTGGAACAGCACGGTATCGAACCCGGAATCGGGAAACGGCAGCTGCGCGAAATCGCCCTGCACCAGCGTGACGTGGCCGGCAGGCAAGTGCTGCAAACGGGTGCGGGCGAGGCGCAGCATTTCCGGGCTCTTGTCCAGCCCGGTCAGGTGGCTGGCGCGCGCCGCGAACAGTTCTGCGATACGGCCCGTGCCGGTGCCGACATCAAGCAGGCGGCCGATCTGGCCGACAAGCATTTCGCCCAGCGCGGCTTCGACCGGGCCGTCGGCGATGTGCAGACTGCGCAGTTCGTCCCACTCAGCGGCGTGGCGCGCAAAGTAGTCCTCTGCGCTGGCTTCGCGGGCAGAGCGGATCACGACAAGGTGCTGGCGGTCTTCGGCGCACTGGGCACCGAAATCAGCGTCGGCCGCTTCGGCACTGACAAGCATACGGGCAAGCGCCGTACCAGGAGCGTCGGGCGAGCCCGCCTCGCTCACCGCTGCGCGCAGAAACACCCAGCCACCTTCGCGGCGACGTTCGGCAAGGCCGGCATCGCACAGGATCTTGATATGGCGCGAAACGCGCGGCTGGCTTTGGCCGAGAACTTGCGCGAGTTCGCCCACCGCAAGCTCCATGCTTGCAAGCAGCCGCATAATCCTGAGCCGGGTCGGGTCCGCCAGCGCGCGAAAGGCTTCGAGTATCACCATAGGCATAGTCATATAAAGCAATCTTTATATGATGCAAGCCATATAAGGATTTCCTTATATGGCATAGCAATTATGGTGGGCAGCCGGGTCAACGGGGGCCGGTGGTTTCAGATTTGCCTTGGCCCGGTGCGCGCACTAGAACGCGAACGCGCAGCGGCGCATGGCCGCCCGATGCCGTATTCCTGAACAGACCAAGGGACTATCATGACCAAGACCACCCAGATCAAGCGCATCGCCACTGTGCTGGCGTGCACCGCAGCTCTTGCGCTGAGCGCCTGCGGCAAGACTGACGACGCTTCGGCTGGCGCGACGGCAGATAACGTCGAAATGCCTGCTGACGAACTGCCTTCGGCCGAGCCTTCGGCAGCCGCTCCGGCCCCGGCCGCCGATGCCTCGCAAGCAGCGCTGAGCGCCGAGGATGCGGCCAAGAGCGCAGCTGACAGCGCCGTTTCGGCGGCTGAGGAAGCCAAGGCCGCTGCTGCTGCCGCTGCCGACGCGCAGAAGCCGCAGTGATGACTGGCGCGGGGAGCATGCGGGCGGCATTTGCCGCCGCCGCGCTGCTCCCCGCAGCCTTCTGCCTGGGCGGGTGCCAGCAGGACACCGATCCCGGACCCGGCGGTGTGACCGTCGGCGAAGCCCGCGCGCTCGATGAAGCGGCAGAAATGCTGGAAAAGCGCCCTGCCCCGCCGCTGGTGGATGCGACCGTGCCGGCTGATCTGGCGACCATTCCGGCGTCCGAGCCAGCGGCAAGCGCCAGCACGAAACCCTAATCCAGCCGCACTTTTCCGCGCCCGGCCTTCACCGCGCCGCGATTTTTCTTGGTTTCCAGACGCGCGGTCTTGCCCACGCGGTTGAGCCGGGATTTGGCGCGGCGCGCGGGCAGTGTCGCCGCCTCACGCAGCAACTGGGCGAGGCGGGCGCGCGCATCCTCGCGGTTTTGTTCCTGCGTGCGGTAGCTGCGCGCCGTCATCACGATCTCGCCCTTCGCGGTCATCTTGCTGCCCGCCAGTTCCTTCAGCCGGTGGAACACCTCGGGCGTGAGGCGCAACGCAAAGACATCGAGGCGGATCTGCACCGCCGTGGCCACTTTGTTGACATTCTGCCCGCCCGGGCCAGCCGAGGCGATGAAGCTTTCCTCGATGAGGCTGCGCGCGCGGGCGATCAGGGCGTCTGCGGACATGGCGCGTCCATGGCGAAGCCCAGCGCGGCGAAATCGGCAGGCAGCGGCGCTGTCGCGGCAATCGGCGGCTTGCCTTCACGCGGCACGGTGAGGGAGGCGGCGTGGAGCATGGTGCGCCGCGCGCCTTCTCCGCTGCCATAGATCGGATCACCCAGCAGCGCCGCGCCAAGGCCCGCAAGCGCATGAATGCGAATCTGATGGGTGCGGCCGGTTTCGGGGCGGAACTCGACGAGGGTCATCCCCTCCTTGCGGTCCACCACGCGCCAGTGCGTGACGGCGGGCTTGCCCGCGCGAGCCGGAATCATCCGCCAGCCCTTTTCCGCACTGCTGATCTTGGAAAGGTTGAGCGCGATGGTGCCCTCATCATCCGCGACCGGCCCGGCGACGATGCCGAGATAGACTTTCTCCACCTGCCGCGCCTCGAACGCGGCGGCAAAGCGCTTGTGTGCTTTGGCATTGCGCGCCAGCAGCAGGCAGCCCGAGGTATCCTGATCGAGCCGGTGGACCGCCAGCGGCAAGCGCTGGAAACCAAGCCGCAGGCCGTCGAGATAGTTTTCGAGGCTGGTGCCCCCGGCGCGCGGGCGATCAATCGGCAGGCCTGCGGGCTTGTCGATCACGAGCGCCTCGCCGTCTTCGAACAGGATCGGAAGTACACTCATTGAAAAGCCTTTGCGATGCGGGAAAGCGCTTCTGCGAGGCGCGCATCATCCGCCGCAAAACTGATCCGGAAACCCTCCTGCCCGCCAAACGCGGAAGCCGCAACCACCGCAACGCCTTGATCGAGCAGGTGCAGCGCCAGCGCCTCGTCATCGCCGAAGCGTGCCATCAGCGGTGCGGCATCGATAAGGCAGTAGAACGCGCCATCGGGGACGGGCGTGTTCAGGCCGGGCACGGCATTCAGCGCGGCGACCGCCAGATCGCGGCGCACGCGGAAGCGCTCGCGCCAATCGAGCAGGAAGCCTTGCGGGCCGGTAAAAGCAGCGACAGCAGCGGCCTGGCTGATCGAGCAGGGATTGCCCGAGGCGTGCGATTGCAGCTTCGCCATCGCGCCGATCAGCCATTGCGGCCCGGCGGAGACGCCGATGCGGAAGCCGGTCATCGCGTGGCTTTTGGAAACGCCCGAAACGGTGAGAATGCGGTCCGCCAGATCGGGGCAGACGACAGCAAGCGTGGCATGCGCGCCTGCGGTGTAGCGCAGCGGCGCGTAGATATCGTCGCTCAGCACCAGCACATCCGGATGGCGGCGCAATACGTCGCCCAGCGCGGCGAGGTCTTCTGCCGAATAGACCGCGCCGGTGGGATTGCCGGGGCTGTTGAGCAGGAGCCAGCGCGTGCGAGGCGTGATCGCGGCGGCAAGCTGGTCGGCGCTGATGCGGTAGCCGGTGGCGGGGATAGTGGGGATCGCGACCGGCTCGGCTCCGGCAAAGCGGACGATTTCGGGGTAGCTTACCCACCACGGCGCGGGGATCAGCACTTCATCGCCCGGCCCAGCGGTGGCGGTGATCGCAAGAAAGATCGCCTGCTTGCCGCCCGCACTGACGATCACTTGCGCAGGCGGGACTTCGATGCCGAGATCGCGGGCAAAGTGCAGTGCGGCAGCCTCGCGCAGCGCGGCGGTGCCAGGAACGGCGGTATAACGCGTATCGCCCGCATCGAGCGCGGCCTTGGCGGCTTCGATCACGTGCGGCGGCGTTGGGAAGTCGGGTTCGCCCACTGAAAGCGAGATGATGTCACGCCCTTCGGCGCGCAAGGCGATCGCGCGGTCGGTCATCACCGTGGTGCGCGAGGCGGAAATGCGCTGAAGCGCGGCGCTGAAATGCGGCTCGCTCATGCGCCGAGCAGCTTGGCCGGGATCAGGCCGCGCAAGGCGTTGCCGATGAAGAAGCCGGGTTCGAGATCGTCCATGGTTACGTCGCCTTCGACCGCACGGCCGGTGTCGATCAGGCTGCGGCGCAGCACGCCGGGGAGCAGGCCCAGCGTGGCGGGCGGCGTGACCAGCACGTCGCCCCGGGCCACGAACACGTTGGTGAAGCTGCCCTCGGTCAGGCGGCCATCATCGCGCAGCAGCAGCGCCTCGTGCGCCCCGGCGGCCTTCGCGGCGGCAAGGGCAGCTTCGTAGAAATGGCGGTCGCTGGTCTTGTGGCGCAGCCGCCAATCGCCTTCGGCCACCGGCAGCGAGAGGACGGCGCAGATCGCGGGATCGGGCAGCGCGAGCGGAAGCGGCGCGGCATCGAGCGCGTGGGCACCGCTTTTCGAGACGAGCAGCCGCACGCGCGAGGGCGCATCGAGATCGAAGCACAGCACGTGAATCGCATTGCGCAGGGCGTGCCGATCAAATTCGAAGCCCAGCTCCGCCGCGCTCGCCTTCATGCGTTCGAGGTGCAGTTCGAGGAGTGCAATCCCCTGCGCAGGGTCGAACGCCATCGTCTCGATCAGATCGGCGCTGCTGGCACCCAGACGCAAGACATCCCCCTTCACCAGGCATTCGCGCCATTCGGCCAGCGCCGCGGAATCCGCGACAACCGCCGAGCCGACCCCCATGGTGGCGCGTCCCCTGCCCGCCCCCGGATAATCGGGCAGCAGGCGCACCGTGCGGATTGCCACATTGAAGGCAGCATCGCCAGAGGCTTGGCCGGTTTCGACATCGATCCGGCCGATTGCGCCGCAATAAGCCCCGCGCGCATCGCGCTCCACCTCGTCGATCAGCTCCATCGCGCGGATCTTTGGCGCGCCGGTGATCGAGCCGCAGGGGAAGATCGCGCGCACCAGATCGCGTGCGTTCGCGCCGGGCTTGAGCCGGGCGTGAACCGTCGTCACCATCTGGTGGACGGTGGGATATGTCTCCACCGCGAAGGGCGCTTCCACGCGCACACTGCCCGGCTCTGCCACGCGCGCCAGATCGTTGCGCATCAGATCGACGATCATGAGGTTCTCGGCGAGATCCTTGACGCTGGCGGCGAGCGCCGCCTTGTGGGCGGCGTCTTCTTTCGGTGTGCGCCCGCGCGGGGCGGTGCCCTTCATCGGGCGGACTTGCGCGCGGCCACCCTCCAGCGTGAAGAACAGCTCGGGCGAGACTGAAAGGTGCCAGTGCGCGCCGTCCCAGATCACCGCGCCATAGCCGGAACGCGCATCGGCCCGCAGCGCGCGGTAGATCGCGAGCGGATCGCCCGTCCACGAACCGCCGAGTTCGAAGGTGTAGTTCGCCTGATAGATATCGCCCGCCGCGATGGCGGCCTTGAGCCGGTCGAACCCGGCGCCATAGCCGCCCGGCGAGACTTGCGGATCGAGCGGGCCGAGGCGGCTGGGGGCAGCAATGGCCTCGTCCAGCCACGCCTGCGCTGCGTCCGCCGTCATCTCGCGCATTTCGGCAAAGCGCGCGAACCACACGAGGGGACCTCCCGCGCCGGTGCGTGCCGGGAGGCGCGGGGCCAGCCGGGGTTCGAGCGCGAGGCCGGCTTCATAGGCAATCATGCCCGCCCAATGCCCCGGTGCGCTGCCGATGCGCGCAAGCGCGGCTTCGACTTCGCCGGGCTGGCGCGCCACGACGATCTCCTCCGGCGCGGTATAGAGCCGCGCCAGAGCTGCGCCTTCGACACGGGAATCGTCGAGCAGGATGAAGGGGGCCGTGGTCATCGCTTGAAGCGGCCTTTAGCGGGGGTCCGCCCCGGATGCAAAAAGCGCTTCCTTCCGGTTTCATTCCGGAGGACAACAATACCTAGTTCACGCTTCAACCAGAACATCCGGAAATACTGCTCATGGACGATATCTACATTGGCCTCGGTTCGAACAACGAACGCCAGGTCCTGCGGCTGGACCGCGCGAACCGGCACGGACTTGTTGCCGGGGCGACCGGCACCGGCAAGACGGTGACCCTTCAGGGCATGGCCGAACAGTTTTCCGCGCGCGGCGTGCCAGTGTTTCTGGCGGACGTGAAGGGCGACCTCGCGGGCATCGCCATGCCCGGCAGCCCCACCTTCAAACATGCCGACAAGATCGAGGGGCGCGCGAAGGAACTGGGCATCGATCCCTTCGTCTATGCCGACAATCCGGTGGTGTTCTGGGATCTTTATGGTGAGGCCGGGCACCCCATCCGCACGACGATTTCAGAAATGGGCCCACTGCTGCTGGCGCGGCTGATGGGGCTGAATGAAACGCAGGAAGGCGTGCTCAACATTGCGTTCCGCTATGCCGACGACAACGGCCTGCTGCTGCTCGATCTGCCCGACCTGCAGGCCACCCTGATGGCCTGCGCCGAAAACGCGAGCGAGCTGGCAGGCAAGTACGGCAACGTTTCCAAGGCCAGCGTCGGCACGATCCAGCGGCAATTGCTGGCCTTCGAAAGCCAGGGCGCAGACCGCTTCTTTGGCGAACCCGCGTTCGAGATCAACGACTTCATCCGCTACGACGAGCAGGGGCGCGGCGTGATCAACGTGCTTTCGGCTGAGAAGCTGATGCAGAGCCCCAAGCTCTACGCCACGTTCCTGCTGTGGCTGCTGTCTGAACTGTTCGAGGCGCTGCCCGAAGTGGGTGATCCCGAAAAGCCCAAGCTGGTGTTCTTCTTCGATGAGGCGCACCTCCTGTTTGAGGATGCCCCGCAGGCCCTGTTCGAGAAAGTGGAGCAGGTGGTGCGCCTGATCCGGTCCAAGGGCGTGGGCGTCTATTTCGTTTCGCAGAACCCGATCGACATTCCTGAAAAGATCGCAGGGCAATTGGGCAACCGGGTGCAGCACGCGCTGCGCGCCTTCACCCCGCGCGATCAGAAGGCGATCCGGGCCGCAGCGGAGACGTTCCGCATCAATCCCGATCTCGATGTGGAAACGGTGATCACCGAGCTCAAAGTGGGCGAAGCGCTGGTTTCCACGCTCGATGCCGATGGCGCGCCGGGGATCGTGCAGCGCACTCTGGTCGCGCCGCCGCGCTCGCGGCTGGGGCCGCTCGACGCCAAGGAGCGCGCGATCATCCAGTCGATCAGCCCGTTCGATGGCAAATACGAAGCAGCCGTGAACCGCGAATCCGCCGCCGAAGTGCTGGCCCAGAAATCCGCCGATGCCGCCGCCGCAGCGCAGCAGGTGGAAGCCGAGGGCGAGGAGGCGCAGCGCGCCAGCGCGCGGCAGACGCCTTCGATGTGGGGCAAGGCAGGCAAGGCCGCGGTGGGCGCGATTGCCGCTTCGGCGGGATCGGTGATCGCCGCGCAAATGACCGGCCGCAAATCGCGCGCTTCGCCCATCGAATCCGGCGCCAGCGCGATTGTCGGCACGATTGCCACATCGATCGGCGGCGCCGCCTTTGGCCGCTTCGCGCGCGGGCTGCTCGGCGGATTGCTGCGCTAAGGCCCGCCCATGCATTTCGACGAGCGGCAGGAGCGGTTCGTCGAATGCCATTGCGGATAAAACCGGATCGGGGCACCCACGGGCCATTCCACACCGGCCCTGCGCCGGTTTGCGCTGAAAGGTTCCCATGCGTTCCATCGTTTTTGCCGCGACGCTGCTCGCCGGCACGTTCCTCGCTTCTCCCGCCCTCGCCCAGCAGCCCGCTGCCGAAGCCCCGATCCCTGCCGAGGCCGGCACGCTGCCTGCGGGCAAGCTTGACGGCGCGGTGGTGCCGCAAGGCTACCGGCTCGATCTGACCGTCGATCCTGCGAAAGAGCGCTTCTCCGGCCATGTCGAGATCGAGGCCGAGGTGAAGAAGGCCGGGCGTTTCGTGTGGATGCACGGGCGCGATCTCAAGGTCGCCAAAGTGACTGCGCTGGTTGGCGGCCAGCCGGTTTCAGGCACGTTCCGCCAGGTCGATCCCACCGGCGTTGCCCTCGTCACCTTCGATGCGCCGCTGCCTGCGGGCAAGACCACGTTCGCTTTCGATTATGACGCCCCGTTCGGCGAAGGGCCTGCGGGCATGTTCCGCGTCAAGGTCGGCGAGGACTGGTATTCGTGGACCCAGCACGAATCGATCGATGCGCGCGCCAGCTTCCCCTCGTTCGACGAGCCCGGCTTCAAGACCCCATGGACCGTGACGCTGCGCACGCCCGAAGGCCTCAAGGCGGTGAGCAATGCGCCCGAGGTGAAGACCGAGACGGCAGGCGGCATGACCGTCCATACTTTCGCGCAAACGCTGCCGCTGCCGAGCTATCTCGTGGCGATGATGGTGGGGCCGTTCGTGACCATGGAAGGCGCCGTGCCCCCCACCCCGCAGCGCGCCGCGCCGCTGCCGATCCGCATCGTTTCCACGAAGGAAAACGCGGGCAAGCTCAGTTTCGCGCTGGAAGGCACGAAGGGCATTGTCGAGCACCTTGAAGCCTATTTCGGCCAGAGCTTCCCCTATCCCAAGCTCGACCAGATCACCTCTCCGATCATGCCCGGCGCGATGGAGAATGCAGGCGCGGACCTCTATGCCGACAGCATCCTCGTCATGGATGACAAGGCCTCCACCGCGCAGAAGCGCACGTTCGGCATGGTCGTCGCGCATGAACTGGCGCACCAGTGGTTCGGCGATCTCGTCACCCCGGCGTGGTGGGACGACATCTGGCTCAACGAAAGCTTTGCAAACTGGATGGGCTTCCGCATCGGCAACGAATGGCGGCCCGATCTCAACATCGGCGCGGGCGGCCTTGCCGAAGGGTTTGGCGCAATGGGTATCGACGCGCTGGCAGCAGGCCGCCCGATCCACCAGCCGATCGCGAAAAACGCGCAGATCGACGCAGCCTTCGATACGATCACCTATGGCAAGGGCGGCCACGTCGTCGCAATGATCGCGGCATTCATGGGCGACACCAAGTTCCGCGACGGCGTGCGCGGCTACATGGCGGCGCACAAGTATGGCAACGCGACCAGCGCCGACTTCTTCAAGGCGATGGCCGAGGCGGCAGGCGATCCGCGCATCCTGCCCGCGATGCAGAGCTTCACCGATCAGCAAGGCGTGCCGCTGGTAACGCTGGAACGTGCGGGGAAAGACAGCTGGAAGGCGACGCAGAGCCGCTATGCCCGGCTTGGCATGAGCAGCCCGGCCACCAAGTGGGGCATTCCGCTGTGCCTGCGCCAGGGCGATATCCGCCAGTGCAGCTTGCTGACCGACACTTCGGCCACGGTGACGCTGAAGAGCGCCGGGCCGATCATGCCCAATGCCGGCGGCACCGGCTACTACCGCTTCGAATTGCCCGCGAAAGATTGGGACGCGCTGATCGCCGCCACGCCGAGCCTGAAGGGCGGCGAGGCATTGGCGGTGATGGACAGCCTGAACGCCAGTTTCTACGCGGGCCGCGCCAGCGCCGACCAGCTGATAGCCGGTGCGCGCGCGCTGGCGGCCAATCCGGACAGCTATGCCAGCGGCGATGCCACCGCCCTGCTGCAGGCCATGGCCAATCGCGGCGTGATTGCGCAAAGCGCCAAGCCGCAGTTCCGCGCCTTCGTGGATGCGCTCTATGCGCCGCAACTGAAGGCGCTCGGGCTCGATCCGCGCGCGGGCGCGCATGCCGGGGATGATCCCGAACGGCAGCAGCGCCGCGTGCAGCTGGTCGAACTGCTGGCAGGCACGGCGCGCGATGCGGCGCTACGAGCGCAGCTGGCCATGGCGGCAGACGCCTATCTTGGCGGCGATGCCGGGGCACTTGATCCGGCGCTGTTTGGCGCAGCGTTCGATGCCTGGCTGGGCACCCGCAAGCTGGATGGCGCAAAGGTGCTGATCGACAAGGCGCTGGCTTCGGAAGATCCGCTTTTCCGTCCGGCGGCGCTGAGCGCGGTCGGATCGAGCGGCGATGCCGCCACGGCGAAGTGGCTGCTCGAGGAGTTTCAGGACAAGCGCCTGCGCCAGTCCGAAAAGCTCAATTTCGTACGTTCGGTGGTCATCACGCCCGAAACGCGTGATTGGGGCTATAGCTGGATGAAAGCGCACCTCGACGAGCTGCTCGGCGGCGGTGCAGGCATCTTCTTTGGCGCGCGGCTGCCGCAGATCCTCTCGAACTTCTGCTCGGTGGCGGCCGCTGACGAGTTCGAAGGGCTGCGCACCAAGTTTGCCGGCAAATCGGGCGCGCTCGAACTGGAGCGGCTGGTCGAACGGGTGCGTTCGTGCGGCAAGCTCAAGGATGCGCGCGGGGCCGAACTGACAGCGGCGGTCGCGAAACTCAAGTAAGCGGTAGGCCCAGAGGCAGGCGCAGCGTGGCGGTGAGGCCTGTGGTCTCGCCGCCTTCCGCGCGGTTGGCGAGGATCAGCGCGCCGCCGTGCTGATCGGCAATCGCACGGGCGAGGGTGAGGCCAAGGCCCGCGCCGCCGGTGGCCGAATTGCGCGAGGCTTCGAGCCGGGTGAACGGCTCCAGCATGCGGGCGATTTCGTGGTCTGGAATGCCGGGTCCGTCATCTTCCACCGTGAGCACGGCCTCATCGCCTTCACGGTGCAAGCTGACCCGGGCGCGGGTGCCATAGCGGAGCGCGTTCGAGACGAGATTGCGCATGGCGCGGCGCAGCCATGTGGCGCGCAGGGGCATGACCATGCGCTCCGCCTCGCCCAGCGTGACGTCCTCGCCCATATCCTCGTATTCGCCCACCACATCGGCGACGAGCGCGCTGAGTTCGGTCTGCTCCAGCGGATCGGACGGACGGCCAACCCGCGCAAGGCTCAGGATATCGTCGAGCGAGCGGTTGATGTCCTCGATGGTGGCCGCCATCCGGCTGCGTTCGCCATCGTCCTCCACTGCCTCGATCCGCACGCGCAGCGCGGCGAGTGGCGTCTTCAGATCGTGGCCGATCGCGCCGAGCATCACGTCCTTCTCATCGAGCAGCGCGCCGACGCGGCGCTCCATCGCGTTGTGCGCCACGATCAGGCGGCGGATATCATCCGGGCCTTCGGGAGCGAGTTGCCCAGCAGGGGCGCGTGAGCGGGCGAAGCCTTCGACTTGCGCGGTGAGCGCTTTCAGGGGCCTTGCGATACGCCGCAGGATGAGCGCCACCGCGCCGACCAGCACGAGGTAGATGAACAGCGTTTGCAGCACGAGCGTGGTGAGCATCGCGCTTTCGTTGCGCGGGGCGAGCAGGCGCGCGGTGAGCCATGTGCCATCGGGGCGGCCAATCGCCGCGATGATCAGGCGCGGACGCGGCGCGCCGGGCGGGCGGGCCATGTGCGGCCCGCGCCGCGCGAGCCACTGGGTGAGCACCGGATCGCGCGCCGGATCGCGTTCGGCCACGAACAGCCTGGCCGCATCGACGCCTTGCGCCTCAAGCACTTGACGCAGGGCCTGCTCGATTTCCGGACGGCGGCGATCCCCGGCAAGCTGCGGTGCACGCGCTTCTTCCTGCACGCGCAAGGGGCGCGGCATGCGAAAGCCGATCTCCGGGCCTTCACCCGGCAGGGGCGGCGGCGGCCGGAACTGGATGCGCGAATTGCGGCCCAGCAGGCTGAAGGCGGCATAGTTGACCATGCCGGCAAAGTGCCGCTCATGCTGCATGCGCCACATCAGCGCGGCGGAAAGGCCCTGCGCGACCATCAGCGCCAGCGCGATGGCCAGCAGCATCTGGCCTTGCAGGCTGCGCGGCCACAGGCGGAAGCGGGTTTGCGCTTCAGGCATCGGATTCAAGCATTTGTTGGCACTTTGCGCACGTCGGCGGCGAGCATGTAGCCGCCGCCCCACACAGTCTGGATCAGTTCGGGATTGCGGCTGTCGCGCTCGATCTTGCGGCGCAGGCGGCTGATCTGGTTGTCCACGGCGCGGTCGAACAAGTGCGCCTCGCGGCCCTGCACCATATCGAGCAGGCGGTCCCGGTCGAGCACCTGGCGCGGGTGATCGAGGAAGGCGACGAGGAGGCGAAACTCGGCGGACGAGATCGCCACGACCGCGCCTTCGCTGTCAGTCAGGCGGCGGCGCAGTGGATCAAGCCGCCAGCCTTCGAAGGTATAATGGTGCTCGTCAGCCGCATGGGCGGCGGCTTCGGGCGTGCGCCCAATGCCCTTGGCAGCGCGGCGCAGGACCGAGCGGATGCGGGCGACAAGCTCGCGCGGGTCGAACGGCTTGACCACATAATCGTCCGCACCGATTTCGAGGCCGACGATGCGGTCGGTCGCCTCGCCGCGCGCGGTGAGGAAGATCACCGGCACACCGCGCGCCTCGATCAGGTGGCGGCAGAGCGAAAGACCGTCCTCGCCGGGCATCATGATATCGAGAAGGACGATATCGCAGGCTTCGGCGGCCCCGGTTTGAGCGAGGCGCGCGCGGGCTTCGGCGGCGCTGGCGACCTGAGCCACGGCAAACCCCTGCCGGACGAGATAGTCCGACAAGGGTTCGCGCAGCGCGGCTTCGTCATCGACGACGAGGACGCGGGTTGGTGAAGGCGTTTCCGCCATGCTCATTTTGCCGGGGGTGGTGGTGGCGGCATGTCGCCCATGTCGCCGTGCATACCGTGCCCGCCCATGCCATGCTCACCCATGCCATGACCGCCCATTCTGTGGCCGCGATCCCCGCGCATGGCCTTCCAGGCTGCGCGGCGTTCGGCAGCGGTCAGCTTGCCATCGTGGTCGGTATCCGCCGTATCGAAGCGGGCCTTGGCGGCGGCATCATATTCGGCGCGGGTGATCGTGCCATCGTGGTTGGTATCGGCCTTTTCCGCCATTTCATGCATCCGGTGGGCACCGCGGCCCATCATCATGCCCATGCCCCCGCCCATCGGGGGGCGGCCTTCCGCGCCATCGCGGTCCTTGCCGCCGCCGTCCATCATGGCCTTGTGGTGGTCCATGAATTCGGCCTTGCTGATCGAGCCATCGTGATTGGCGTCGATCATGTCGAACATCTCGCCCATCTTGGCTTCGCGGTCGGCATGATTGAGCACACCGTCCTTGTTGACGTCGAGCTTCGTCCACATGGTATCAGCCTTGGCCTTGGCATCGGCCCAGGTGATGGTAGCATCGCCCATCGGATCGCGCCCGGGCTCGGCAAACGCGGGGTAGACGGCATAGAGCGCGGTGGAGGCGGCGAGCAGAACAGCCGCAGAGGCGGCCAGCGTGGTCTTTTTCATCGAACGCGGTCCTTTGTATGCGGAACGGGGGATTTCCGCTGTCTTCCCAATAGACCGGGGTTGTCGCAGGGTTATCCCGGTAGCGCAGTGTTTTGTCGCACTTTGTCGCGCTTCGGGCCTGTTTCAGCTCCCCATCACGAAGGCATTGAGCTTGTTGCCATCGGGATCGCGGAAATAGGCGGCATAGAACCCGCCTTCGCCGCGCGGGCCGGGAGGGCCTTCGCAGGTGCCGCCGTTGGCCAGCGCAGCGGCATAAAGCCGGTCCACTTGCGCATTATCCTTCGCTTCCAAGGCAACCATCACACCGTTGCCGACCGTCGCGGGCTCACCGTTGTAGGGCTTCATCAGGCCGATGCCCGCCGCGCCGCCTGCCTCGCCCCACGCAATCGCACCGTCCCATTCGTACATGCGCTTGGTGCCCATTTCGGCGGCCAGCGCATCATAGAATGCCGCGCCGCGCGCGAGATCGTTGGTTCCCAAAGTCACGTAGCCGATCATCTTAGCCTCCTCTTAGCCGAGTCGCGATAACCGGAACATAACACGAACAATCCCGCTTACAACGGGGCGCAAGCAGCCTCAAGCCACGCGAGGTCCGCGCCCGAGAGCTGCGGGGCGAGCAAGGCGCGGGTCTTGGCGTGATAGGCGTTCCACCAGTCGCGCTCGTGCTGGAGCAGCAGCGCGGGTTCGACCAGGGTTCGGTCGATGGGCGCGAACGTCAGCGTCTCGAAGCCCATGAACAGGCCTTCGGCGCCCGGGATCTGGCGCTCCTCGACCAAGACAAGGTTCTCGATGCGGATGCCGTATTCGCCCGCCTTGTAATAGCCGGGCTCGTTCGAGAGGATCATGCCGGGGAGCAGGGCCTGTCCGGTCCCGGCTTGCCCGCCCTGCGCCTTGGCGATGCGCTGCGGGCCTTCGTGGACGGCGAGGAAGCTGCCGACGCCGTGGCCGGTCCCGTGCGCATAATCGAGGCCAGCCGACCACAGGAACTGGCGCGCAAAGCTATCCAGCTGGCTGCCGACGGTGCCTTCAGGGAACACCGCTTGATCGAGCGCGATATGGCCCTTGAGCACGCGCGTGAAGCGGTCCTTCACTTCGCCCGGGGGGGCATCGGGGCCGACCCAGACGGTGCGGGTGATGTCGGTCGTGCCGTCGAGATATTGCCCGCCCGAATCCACGAGGTAGACGCTGTTCGGCTCGATCTTGCGGTTGGTGTGTTCATCCACCTTGTAGTGCGGGCTGGCGCCATTCGGCCCGGCGGCGGAGATCGTGTCGAACGACAAGTCGCGCAAGAGGCCGGTCTTCTCGCGCTCGGCGCGCAAGGCGGCGGCGGCGGAAAGTTCGGTTTCGGTGCCCTGCGGCGCGGCGGTCGAGAGCCAGTGCAGGAAGCGGGTGATCGCGGCCCCATCGCGCGCCTGCGCGGCGCGGTGGCCCGCCTGTTCGACCGGGTTCTTGCGGGCCTTGGGCAGCACGGTGGGATCGGTGAGCGAGACGGCCTCGGCCCCGGCAGCAGCCAGTTCGGCATAGATGGCCGCGACCGCGCGTTCGGGATCGACGGCGACTTTCTTGCCCGCCAGCGCGGCGAGCGCAGGGGTGAAAGCGGCGCGGTCCTGCACCCGCACCGCGTTGCCGAGGTGCTGGGCGAGTTCGGGCGTGACCTTCTCGGGCGCGATGAACAGGTCCGCCGTGCCGTCCGCATGGGCGAGCACGAACGAGAGCGCGACCGGCGTGCAGTCCACGTCCGACCCGCGCATGTTGAGCAGCCACGCGACCGAATCGAGTGCGGAAATGACGGCAGCATCCAGCCCGCGCGCGGTGAGCCACGCGGCGACTTCGGCGCGCTTTTCGTGGGCGGAGGCACCAGCGTATTCGTCGGCGTGAACGAGCGCGGGGGCGGCGGACGGCGCGGGGCGGTCCTGCCAGATGGCATCGATGGGGTTCTGCGCGACGGCGACAAGGGTGGCATTGCGCGCCTTGAGTGCGGCAGCGGTGCCATCGGCCCAGCCCTTGCCGTGGAGCCACGCGTCATAGCCGATGCGGCTGCCTGCGGGGGCGTGTTCGCCGAGCCATGCGGAGACCGAGGTCTGCGGCACGGACTCGTAGCTGTAGAGGCGCCCATCGACCTGTTCGCGCACTTGCAGCGTGTAGCGCCCGTCAACGAACATCGCGGCTTTGTCTTTCAGCACGACAGCTGTACCGGCCGAGCCGCCGAAGCCGGTCAGCCAGCCGAGGCGCTGGGCGTAGGCGCCAACATATTCGCTCATGTGCTCGTCGGAGATCGGGATGACGAAGCCATCGAGCTGCTGCCGCGCCAGTTCCTTGCGCAGGGCTTCGAGCCGGGCTTCATGGGTGTTCATCAGCATGGTGTCGTGTCCTGAAACGTGCTGCCTGCCTTGCGGGCTCATGCTTCGCACCATAGATGCGGGGGATGACGGAAACCACCCCCAAGGCCCTGAACGCTGCGCCGCCTGTCGCAGCCAAGAAACCCCACAGCTTCACCCACCACGGCGTGACGATCGAGGACCCGTACAACTGGCTCCGCGACCCCGGCTATCCCGAGGTCAAGGATGCCGAGGTGCTCGCGCACCTGGCGGCCGAGAACGCATGGTTCGAAGCGCGGATGAAGCCGCTGCAGCCCCCGGTCGAGACGCTGCTCACGGAGATGCGCGGGCGGATCAAGGAAGCCGACAAATCGGTGCCGCAGAAGGATGGCGATTGGCTCTACTGGATCGAATACGAGGAAGGCGCCGAGTACAAGAAGTGGTGGCGCAGGCCGGTGAGCGGCGGAGCGGACGAGCTGATCCTTGATGAAGTGGCGCTGGCCGAGGGCCTTGAATACTTCCGCCTCGGTGCGCTTTCGGTTTCCAGCGACGGACGACTGCTGGCCTGGGCGGTGGACGACAACGGATCGGAGCGCTTCACCGCGCGGATCAAGGTGATCGCAACTGGCGAAGTGCTGCCCGATGTGATCCCCGGCACGCTTTCCGCGCTCATCTGGGCGGCGGGTGACAAGGCGCTGGTCTACAGCCTCGCCAATGCGCAGTGGCGCACGGACAACGCGCGGCTGCACTGGCTGGGGACGCCGGTGGAAAGCGATGTCGAGCTGTATCACGAAGACGACGAGGGTTTCCGCGTTTCCGCAGGGCTTTCGGCGAACGACGAATGGCTGGTGATTGCGACCGGCGACCACGAGACGAGCGAGGTGCGGCTGGTGCCCGCCGCCAATCCGCTGGCCGCGCCGGTGCTGGTGCGGGCGCGGCAGACCGGGGTGGAGTACGACGTCGATGTGCGCGGGGACATGCTGTTCATCCACACCAACGACACCCACGAGAACTTCCGCCTCGCCACCGCGCCGCTGGCCAACCCCAGAGAATGGACGGCGCTGATCGAGGGGACGAACGATTTCTATCTGA
The DNA here is from genome assembly GCF_002278815.1 of Novosphingobium sp. PASSN1. Taxonomy (NCBI): domain Bacteria; kingdom Pseudomonadati; phylum Pseudomonadota; class Alphaproteobacteria; order Sphingomonadales; family Sphingomonadaceae; genus Novosphingobium; species Novosphingobium sp. PASSN1. The sequence continues at coordinate 65,098 of NZ_NKIS01000002.1, forward strand.
CCGGGTTCGACCTGTTTCGCGATTTCTATGTGACCGAAGGCCGGGTGCGCGGGCTCGACCGGATCGAGGTGCGCTATTACGACGATCCCGCGCGGGTGGAGCCGATTGCCTTTCCCGAAGCGAGCTATGAGGCCTCGCTCGGCGACAATCCGGAATGGGCGATGGACAAGCTGCGGGTCAGCTATGAATCGATGACCAGCCCGGCTTCGGTTTATGACTATCATGTGTCCGAAGGGCGGCTGGAACTGCTGAAGACGCAGGAGATCCCGAGCGGCTATGACGCCTCGCTCTACGAGACAGCGCGGCTGGAGATCACCGCACGGGATGGGACCTTGGTGCCGGTGTCGGTTGTCTGGCGCAAGGGCCGGGAAGCGGGCGGGCCGCTCTATCTCTATGGCTATGGCGCTTATGGCATTGCCATCGGGCCTGGGTTTTCGACCACGCGGCTCAGTCTGGTGGACCGGGGCTTTGCCTATGCCATCGCGCATATCCGGGGCGGCGATGATCTGGGCAGGGCGTGGTACAAGGCGGGCAAGCTGGAGCAGCGGACCAACACATTCAACGACTTTGTCGATGTGGCGAAGGGGCTGATCGCGGAAGGCTTCACGCAGGCAGGCCGGATCGCGATTGCGGGCGGATCGGCAGGCGGCGAACTGATGGGCGCGGTGATCAATTCCGATCCCGAACTGTGGGGTGCGGTGGCGGCGCATGTGCCGTTTGTCGATGTGCTCAGCACGATGCTGGACGAGGAACTGCCGCTGACGCCGGGCGAGTGGCCAGAATGGGGCAATCCGATCGAGGACAAGGCGGCGTTCGATCTCATCCGCTCCTACTCGCCCTACGATCAGGTGCGGGCACAGGCCTATCCGCCGATGCTGGTGACAGCGGGCCTAAACGATCCGCGCGTGACCTATTGGGAACCCGCCAAGTGGGTCGCGAAGCTGCGCGAGCTGAAGACCGACGCCAACGACCTGCTGCTGAAGACCAACATGGGCGCGGGGCATGGCGGCAAATCGGGCCGGTTCGAGGGCCTGCGTGAGACGGCGGAGGAGTTTGCCTTCATTCTGGCGCAGCTGGGCGTGGAAGGGTGACGGTACATTCCAAGACCTTCACCGCAGGACCTGAGCACATCGACGTGCTGGGGCACGTGAACAACGCAGTGTGGGTGCAGTGGATGGAGGCCGTCGCCACGTCGCACTGGGAAGCAGTGGCGAGCGCGGAGCAGCAAGCGGCCTATGTCTGGGTCGTGACGCGGCACGAGATCGACTATCGCGGCAATATCACGCTGGGCGAGAGCGTGACGGCGGAAACCTTCGTGCCCGATGCGCCGCGCGGTGCGCGGTTTGATCGGCGGGTGGATTTCCGCAATTCGGCAGGCAAGGTCATCGTCAGCGCGCGGACGCAGTGGGTGCTGATCGACAAGGCGAGCGGACGCATCCAGCGCGTGCCAGCGGAGATGGCAGCGCAGTTTACGGCCTAGGCGCTGCGCACCTGCAAATCTGGCGTGAAGCCGGTCAGGCGCTCATGCATCGTGCGATTGCGGCCGAGGCGCTTGGCTTCGTAGAGCAGCCGGTCACAGTGGCTGTAGAGCACGGCGAACTCGACATCGAGCTTGCCCGCCAGATCATGTTCGACCAGCCCCATGCTGGCGGTAACGATATGGCCGAGGCCGGGAACGGCTGCGGCGATGCGCGCGCTCAGCGCTCGGCGGGAGCGTTCGGCGCGTTCGGCCGCGCCGGGGCCGCGCAGCAGCAGCAGGAATTCCTCGCCGCCCATGCGGATCGCGCAGGATTCGCCGTCTTCGGCCAGCACGGTGGCCACCACCTTGAGCACGGCATCACCAACTGCGTGGCCGTGCCGGTCGTTGATCCGCTTGAAGTGATCGAGATCGATGACCGCCATCGTGCGATAGCCAAGGTGGAACAGATCGTTGAAGCGGCGCTCGATCGAATGGCGGTTCCACAGGCCCGTCAGCGCATCGCGGCCCGCGACGCCTTCCAGTTCAATCGCGCGGGCAGTGGCGAGATCCCGTTCACGCCGCAGGTCGAAGAAGCGGACCACGATGCCGAGCGTATTGCCGAGCACTTCCGCCGCAAGCGCAAGCTGGAACACGACGACCGATTCCGTCGGCCGGGCATGTGGTAGCATGTAGCAGCCGATGCGGTAGATGCCGACGAGCAGCGTCGGGCTCCAGCCGAGCAGGAGGAACGGGACGAGCTTGCTGCCTCGGCGCAGCGCATCGATCAGCCCCGCGACGATCAGCGTGATTGCCAGCGTGATCGCCCAGTAGATCCCGAGTGCGCTCCACGGACGCAGCGCTTCGACAGGAAGGGCGGTGAACACGCCGCCTGCCATGACCAGGGGCGCGCTGATGGGGAACGCCCGGCGCAGCAAAGGCGAGAGTGCTTCGGGTTCGAGGAACGTGACGAGGAACATCAACCCGGCGGCGGCAACCGCGCCAAAGCACAAGCTGTTGATCGCAATTTCGGTCGCGGCTTCGGGATCGCCAGCGATGTGGACGAACCCGGTTGCGAAAATCGTCTGCACCAGCATCAGGCCGACCATGACGAGGTGCCACAGCACGAAGGGCTTTCGCAGCACGAGGTAGAACCCCGCGTTGAGCAGCAGCGGCACGACCAGCATGCCGCAGATCGCGGCCATGGCAACAACCGTGGCCATGTCCCAGCCACTGCCTTCGGGCGCGCTGTCGAGCCGGGCTTCGCTTGCGATCGTCTTGTTCCACGGCTGGTCGATGCGCACGGTGACGAGGCGCGGGCGCGCCGCGGTTTGCGGCAAAGGCAAGACCATCAGCGGCCCGGCGATGAGATGACGGACAGAAGCCGAGGTGTAGTGCCCGGTGCGCACGGCACCCGTCTCGTCCACCACCCAGATCGTGACCGCGCGGAAGGGCGAGGCATGGGTCACAAGGCTTTGCGCGCGGGGCTGGGCCGGATCGGTCAGGCGGAAGCGCAGAAACAGGCTTTCAGGCCCGATATCGTATTCCGATGCTGCGCAGATCCAGCGATCCGGCGCACGGCGCAGATCGGCGTAGCCCTCGCGCGCATGGGCCGAGGCATGGCAAGTCTGGCTCGCCGCAATCGGCGCGGCCGCGGCAGGCAAGGCGAACAGGCCGGATAGCAGCGCCACCAGCCCGAACAGCACACATCTGCGCCAGATCCAGTCCATGCGGCGAAGACTGGCACAGATGAACTTAGAGCGAGGTTAATTCAGGCGAGCAATTCACCCGCAGGTCGATGCGGATAGCCAAGCTCGCGCGCGACCGCTGCATACGTCACCTTGCCCGCGTGGACGTTGAGCCCTGCGGCCAGATGCGGGTCGGCGGCAAGCGCGGCCTTCCAGCCCAGATCGGCGATCTTCAGCGTGTGCGGCAGGGTCACGTTGCCCAGCGCATACGTGCTGGTGCGCGCAACGCCGCCGGGCATGTTCGCCACGCAATAGTGGACGATGCCATCGACCAGATACGTCGGCTCGGCATGGGTCGTCGCGTGGCTGGTCTCGAAGCAGCCGCCCTGATCGATGGCGACATCGACCAGCACCGCGCCGGGCTTCATCGTGCCCAGCATTTCGCGCGTGACCAGCTTGGGCGCGGCAGCGCCGGGGATCAGCACCGCGCCGATCACGAGGTCCGCTTGCGCCACGCAATCGGCCAAGTTGGCGCGGTTGGAAAAGCGTGTCTTGGCGCGGCTTTCGAAATGGGTAGCAAGGCGTTCGAGCACTTCGGGATCGCGGTCGAGAATGGTGACGTCCGCGCCGAGCCCGACGGCCATCTGCGCCGCGTTGAAGCCGACTACGCCGCCGCCGATCACCGCGACCTTGGCCGGGAGCACGCCCGGCACGCCGCCCAGCAGCACGCCGCGCCCGCCGTGGGCCTTCTCCAGCGCGGTCGCCCCGGCCTGGATCGCCATGCGGCCGGCAACCTGGCTCATCGGTTTCAGCAGCGGGAGCTGGTTTCCGGGGCCGGTGACGGTTTCATAGGCAATGGCGGTGACGCCCGACTTTACCAGATCGGCGGTCTGCTCGGGATCGGGCGCGAGGTGGAGATACGTGAACAGGATCTGCCCTTCGCGCAGCTGCGCGCGCTCCACTGCCTGCGGCTCCTTGACCTTCACCACCAGTTCGCAGCCTGCAAAGATCGTGGCGGCATCGGGCTTGATGGCCGCGCCAGCCGCTTCATAGTCGCGGTCCGGCGCGCCGATGCCGAGCCCGGCACCGGTTTCGACCCAGACTTCGTGGCCATGCGCAGCCAGTTCGCGCACGCTCTCGGGCGTGAGGCCGACGCGGTATTCGTGGTTCTTGATTTCCCGGACAGTACCGACACGCATGACAGGCTCCTCTGGATCGCCGCTTGCGCCAGCATACGCCCGATGCCGCGCACTGTTTCACCTGATTGATGGCTTGCGATGCGCTGTTTCGGTGATATTTCCCGCGATAAGCCATTCTGACAGGAAATTCTTGCATGGACCGGATCGATGCCGCGCTGATTGATGCACTGCAGCGCGACTCGTCGCGGCCGATTGCGGCGCTGGCAGAAGCTGTCGCGCTCTCACCCTCCGCCTGCCATCGGCGCATCCGCGCGCTGGAGGAAGCGGGCGTGATCGACGGCTATGCCGCGCGAATCGAACCGCGCCGGATCGGCCTAGCGGTGGAGGTGTTCGTGGAAATCACGCTGACCAGCCAGAGCCGCGAGGCGATGGACCGCTTCGAACGCTCCGTGGGCGATTTCGATGACATTCTGGAATGCCACCTGATGTCCGGCGGGGCGGATTATCTGCTGCGCGTGGCGGCGGCGGACCTCGATCAGTATGACCACATCCACCGCGATTGCCTCGCGCGGCTGCCGGGCGTCTCTTCGATGCGGTCGAGCTTTTCGCTCAGACGGATCAAGCGGTTCGCGGGCTATCCGGTTCCCGGCGGACGGGCATAGGGGGCGCTTTGCGCGGGCGATCAGCTTTCTTGTCCGCGCTGTCGAGCAGGGTCAGGTCGCTGCCTGGCTCGTCCATCGCATAGCGTTCGCGCAGTTCCAGCTTGAACGCTGCGATGGCCTCTTCGTCCGGCAGGTGATCGACGGTGAAGCGCCGCACCACCAGTTCGTCTGCACTATCGAGCACGGTGAGAAACCGCGTCGTCACCGTTTCGGCAAGCCGGGTAACATCGAGCCCGTCGGCAATCGACCAGCGATGCTTGCCATACGTCACGATGCGGCGGCCGCAATGACGGCAAATGCTGTAGATCGCGCCATCATCCTCGTGCGCGCGCCAAGCCGTGGGCTGATGCTGCCGTGTGAACCAGCACTGGGACAGGGCTACATAGGGCACGCCTTGGCCTTTCCACGCGTTGCGACGGATCCCGGGCCCACGGACCGGGAAACCGGCGGCAGGGCTGCGGGCAGTTCGCTCTGCCGCCGGTCATCACAAGAGGACGGGCGCAACGTGGAAATCTTAAGGCAAGTGGCGGGACGCGCCGTGCGTCAGAGCGGATTTCCGTCCTTGTCGCGGTAAATCTCGCGCCGCCCGACATGGTTGGCCGGGCCGACGAAGCCGTCCGCTTCCATGCGCTCGATCCATTTGGAGGCGGTGTTGTAGCCAACGCCCATCTGGCGCTGGACCCAGCTGGCCGAAGCCTTCTGGCTTTCGAACACGAGCTGGCAGACCTGCCGGTACTTGCGTTCCTCGGGCGCGTCAGAGGCGGTCGCATCCAGATCGTCGAAGCCGAAGCTGCCGTCTTCCGGCTCTTCGGTGACGCTGTCGACATAGTCCGGGCTGCCCTGCCCGCGCCAGTGATCGGCGACGCGCTCCACCTCCTCGTCGCTGACGAAGGGGCCGTGGACGCGGCTGATTGCACCAGTGCTGGGCTTGTAGAGCATGTCGCCCTTGCCGAGCAGCTGTTCGGCGCCCTGTTCGCCCAGGATCGTGCGGCTGTCGATGCGGCTCGTCACGGCGAAGGAGATGCGGGTCGGCAGGTTGGCCTTGATCACGCCGGTGATGACGTCGACCGAAGGACGCTGCGTCGCCATGATGAGGTGGATGCCCGCGGCGCGGCTCTTTTGCGAAAGGCGCTGGATGAGGACTTCGATTTCCTTGCCGACGGTGACCATGAGGTCTGCGAGCTCGTCGACGATAACGACGATCTGCGGCAGCACCTGATAATCGAGCTGCTGCTCCTCGAACAGTTCCTCGCCCGTATCGGGATCGAAGCCGACCTGGATGCGGCGGCCGAGCGGCTTGCCCTTGCTGGCAGCAGCGCGGACCTTTTCGTTGAAACCGGCGATGTTGCGCACGCTGACCGAGGACATCATGCGGTACCGGCGTTCCATTTCCTCGACCGCCCATTTCAGCGCGCGCACGGCCTTCGAAGGCTCGGTCACCACGGGCGAGAGGAGGTGCGGAATATCGTCGTAGGACTTGAGCTCGAGCACCTTGGGGTCGACGAGGATCAGGCGGCACTGCTGCGGGGTGAGCCGGTAGAGCAGCGAAAGCAGGATGCAGTTGAGCCCGACCGACTTGCCCGAGCCGGTGGTGCCCGCCACCAGCAGGTGCGGCATGGTGGCAAGGTCTGCCACGATCGGCTCGCCCGCGATGTCCTTGCCGAGGATGATCGGCAACATGCCCTTGGAATTGACGAACTTGTCGCAGGAGACGAGCTCGTGGAACGAAACCATGTCGCGCACCGCATTGGGCAGTTCGATACCCATCACCGTGCGCCCCGGAATCGAGGAGACGCGCGCGGAAATGGCGCTCATGTTGCGGGCGATATCATCCGCAAGGCCGATGACGCGGCTGGCCTTGATGCCGGGGGCGGGCTCCAGTTCGTACATCGTGACGACCGGGCCGGTTCGCACAGCGGTGATTTCACCCTTCACGTTGAAATCGTCGAGCACGTTTTCGAGCAGGCGCGCGTTGCGTTCGAGCGCCAGCTTGTCGATCTTCGGCCCGGTGGAGACGGGCAACGGTTCGAGAATGTCGAGGCCGGGCAGCTCGTACTGATCGAACAGATCGCCCTGCCGCGCCTTGCCGGCCAGCTGCGCAGGCGCAGGCGGGCGCGAGGGATCGGTGATCTCGGTCGGGCGGCGGCGCGCGGAACCGGCTTCCGGCGCGGCAGGCGCTGCCTCAGCGTCGTCGTCCTCCGCCTCGGCGCGCGCTTTGGGCTGGCGCTTGGGCAGGAACGCGGTCACGCCTGTGGCAGCCTCACGCACCGGGCGATCACCGCGCCGCAGGAAACCGGGCATGCGCGGCAGGCGGTGCCAATCGAAGGCGAAGACTTGCGCGGTGACGACCAGCCCGGCGATGGCCGAAAGCCCGGCAGCCGCGCGGACGATCCACAGTTCAGCACCGGGCAGCAGGTGCGCCACGCCCCGGATCGCCGCTGCACCAAACAAGCCGCCGACGCCGCCCGCGCCTGCCGGGAGGGAGCCGCCCGGAGCCGTGAACATGAGCGCAAAGGCGGTGCCGACCAGCACCATCGCGAGGACGAGCAGGAGCGCGAGCCGCCACCATGCGGGAAGCGGAGCGAACCCTTCGTCTTCCTCGTCCATGTCGATCAGATCGCCGGCCGCATCCCACAGCCGCCGCGCGAAGACATAGAGCAGCGGCAACAGCAGCACGCCGGGCAGGCCGAAGAACAGAAGCACGCGCTCCGCCGCCCACGCGCCGGGGAGGCCCATCCAGTTTTCGACCGGACTGCCCGATGCCGTGCTGCCCGAAGGATCGGTTTGGGTATAGCTCGCCAGCGCAAGGCCGAGCGCGATCATCGCGGCAAACAGCAGCGCCGCGCCGATCAGCTCCGCACTGCGGCGGAAGCTGCGGCGCAGGATCGCGCGCCAATCACCTGCTCTGGCCGCGACTTTCGCATTGCGCCCCCCGGCTGGGGAAACGAGTGCCCGAGATGCCATCAAACCTGTCCCTTCTCGCGCTCTTCATGCGCCCGATCAGGGCATGGCGTCAAGAATTCATGGAGGGCCAAACCCTAGGAATTCCCGCGAGTCGCTTCGCTTCGACCGGTTCAGGCAAGGCCGTCGATAGCCGCCCAGCCCCACACCGGCAGCCGCGCCGCGCGCGCGGGGGTCATGCCGCCCAGCGCGATCACCGGAAGCGGCGAGCGGCGCGCGAGGGCGAGGAAGCGCAGCGGCCCGAGCACGGGTGCGCCGGGGTGCGAACGGGTCGGGAAAACTGGCGAGAGCAGCACGGCACTGGCCTGCGCGCGGACCGCTGCGCCGATTTCTACCAGCGAATGCGCGGTGGCGAGGCGCAGGCCGGGAGCGCGGCGCAGCGTCTGCGGCGCGCCATAGTGCCCATCGCTGCGCCACCCGCGCGCTTCTCCGGCGGTGATGATCAGCACGCCCCGCCGCTGGCAGAGCCGCCTTAGCACGGCGAACCGCGCGCGGCGGGCAGCGGGGGGCAGATGATAATGGCGAAACACCAACGCGCTGCCGCGCGGCAGGCGGGAAATGGCGGATTCCAGCCGTTCGTCATTGCGCGCATCGCTCAGCAGAACCGTCTGCGGGACAGGATGACACCGAACCATGCCGCGCGTATAGCACCGCGCCATGATCGATCCAGACACCGCTGACGCCCCGCTTGCTTCCGACCTCACCCCGCTGGCGGCAATCCGGGCACGCATCGCGCGGTCAGCCGCAATCGCGCAGCGCAAGGCGGAGGACGTGACGCTGGTGGCCGTGTCCAAGACCCATCCGGCAGAGGCGATCCTCCCGCTGATCGCCGAAGGGCAGCGCGTGTTCGGCGAGAACCGCGTGCAGGAAGCCGATGCCAAGTGGCCAGCGCTGCAAGAAGCCCATCCCGATGTGCGGCTCCATCTGATCGGGCAGCTTCAATCGAACAAGGCCCAAGAGGCGGTGCGCCGCTTCGATTGCATCCACTCGCTCGACCGGCCCTCGCTGCTGACAGCACTCGCCCGCGCGATGGACAGAGTGGGCCGCCAGGTGCCGCTGCTGGTGCAGGTCAATATCGGCGCGGAGGAGCAGAAGGGCGGCTGCGCAGTGGCCGATCTGCCCGCGCTGCTGGGCGAAGCGCGCGCGGCGGCGCTGCCGGTGATCGGGCTGATGTGCGTGCCGCCCGCGGGGATCGAGGCCGCGCCGTTCTTTGCGCTGCTGGCCAAGCTGGCGGACGATCACGGCCTGTCCGCCCGCTCGATGGGCATGAGCGACGACTTCGAGACGGCGGTCATGCTGGGCGCGACGCACGTGCGCGTCGGCTCGGCGCTGTTCGGCGCGCGCGGGTAAGCCGCCGCGCCTAGCCCTGATGCTTGGCGAGTTCGTCGCCGGTCAGCGTCACCATGTGCAGCAGGTTGGTCGAGCCCGGCGTGCCGAAGGGCACACCGGCCAGCGCGATGAGGCGCGAACCGGCCGTGCCGAAAGCGTGGCGCAGCGCCATGCGCTTGCCCTTGGCGATCATCTCCTCGAAGCTGCCGATATCCTTGGTGGTGACGGCATGCGCGCCCCACAGCAGGCCCAGCTTGCGTGCGGTCGTCGACGAAGGGGTCAGCACCAGCATGGGCGCGTCCGGGCGTTCGCGCGCGACGCGGCGGGCGGTGGAGCCCGATCCGGTGAACACGATGATCCCCGCAATCGGCAGCGCCTTGGCGATACTGGCGCAGGCTTCGGCCAGCGCATCGGCGGTAGTCGGATCGGGGCGCGTTTCGATGAAGTGGACGCGCGCGGCATAGCCGGGATCGTTTTCCACTTCGCTGGCGATGCGGTCCATGATCGTCACCGCTTCGACCGGCCAGGCACCCGCCGCCGTTTCGGCAGAGAGCATGACCGCATCGGCGCCATCGTAGACGGCGTTGGCGACGTCGGAGACTTCGGCGCGGGTCGGCGTCGGGCTCTCGATCATCGATTCGAGCATCTGGGTCGCGACCACCACCGGCTTACCCTCGCGCCGCGCCTTTTCGACGATGCGCTTCTGCAGCGGCGGCACTTGTTCGGGATTGAGCTCGACGCCAAGATCGCCGCGCGCGACCATCAGGCCGTCGGCGATTTCAAGAATTTCGTCTAGCCGGGCAATGGCCGCGGGCTTTTCTATCTTGGCCATCAGCGCGCCGTGGCCGCCCATCAGGCGGCGGGCTTCGGCGACGTCTTCGGGGCGCTGGACGAACGAGAGCGCGATCCAGTCCGCGCCCTGCGCCACCGCGAAAGCAAGGTCGCGGCGGTCCTTGTCGGTCATCGCCGGAACCGGGATCACCGCATCGGGGACATTGACGCCCTTGCGATCGGAAATCACGCCGCCGACTTCGGCCGAGCAGAGGATTTCACTGTCATCCGCCCGGATCACGCGCAGGCGCAGCTTGCCATCATCGATCAGAAGCCGCTGGCCGGGCCGCAGGATGCCGAACAGTTCGGGGTGCGGCAGCTGAACGCGGGTTTCGTCACCCGGTTCGGGATTGCGATCGAGCGTGAAGTGCGCGGAATGGCGGATGACCGCACGGCCATCCTTGAACTGGCCGACGCGCAGCTTGGGGCCCTGCAGATCGCACAGGATCGTGATGGGTCGTCCCACCTTGCGCTCCAGCGCGCGGATCGCAGTGATCGTTTCAGCGTGGACGGCGTGATCGCCGTGGCTCATGTTGACGCGGAACGCATCGACCCCGGCGCGCAGCAGCTTTTCGAGCATCTCGGGCGACCGGCTGGCAGGGCCAACTGTGGCAAGGATTTTCACCTTGCGCCCACGGGGATCCAGTCTTGCCACGTCCATCACCTCGAATTGAATGCGGACGCCCTATGGCCTACCTACCTGCAAAACCCAAGGACGAAGCACATGGATACGAATGCAGAATTGACATCGCCCGATGCGCTTGATGCGCTGCCCGACGCTGTGGCGGCGGCAGCATTTCGCCGTCTCGTCAGGCATTTGCGCCAGCGGCATGATGCGCAGAACATCGATCTGATGGGGCTGGCGGGATTCTGCCGCAATTGCCTGGCGGACTGGATCAACGATGCCGGCGCAGGCCTTGAGAAAAGCGCAGCGCGCGAAGTGATCCACGGCCTTGCCGCCGATGAATGGAAGACACGCTACCAGACCGAGGCCACGCCCGAGCAGCTTGCCCGCATGGCCGAGAGCATGAAACGCAACGCTCCGGGGCATTGACCGCTTGTACGCGGAACGGCCCGCTCTCCCCCCGGAAGAGCGGGCCGCCGCGCGTCTCTGGCACTTCGACTTGCGAAAGTGCGAAAGATCAGGTCATGCTTGATCAGGCGACGATGGCGAAATCGTTGTAGGCCAGACCCGCCGTGGCGTAGTTCACGATGGTCGCGATCTGGACTGCGGCCTCGCCGCCCACCCCGTCCACATCATAGTAGAGCGCGCCGCTGCTGGTGTTGTAGACCAGCCGATCTTCGGCATCAGCCGCCGTGGTGGCACCCGCTGCGGCGTGGAACTGATCGGCGGTGATCAAGCCGGTCGCACCGAAGCCATCATAAATGGCGATGCTGAGTACGACCTTGTCGCGCTGCAAATGGGAGAAGTCGTTGATGGTGTCGGCATTGTCGGCTGTCGGCGCAACGTCGAACACGAAATAGTCGCGCCCCGAACCGCCGGACAGAGAGTCGTTGCCCTCACCGCCATAAAGCTTGTCGTCGCCCACGCCGCCGCCGAGGCGATCATCGCCGAGCCCGCCATAGATCTTGTCGTTGCCGCGGCCGCCGCTGATCAGGTCGTCGCCGCCGAAGCCGGAGATGAGGTCTGACCCAGCTGAGCCCTGAATGATATCATTCCTGACTGTGCCGTTCAGGATTTCATTGATGACATTACCGACGGAGACATGCAGCGTCTGTGTATCGGACACTTGTCCGTCGCTCACCCTCACGATCACATCATAAACATTGTTGGCGCCCACATCAGTCGGCTTCTCGAAGTTCGGCGCCGTGATGAAGCTGAGCGCACCTTTCGAGCTGATCTGGAATTTGCCGGCATCCGCACCGCCGACGATCGAATAGGTCAGGCTTGCGCCGGGGTCGACGTCGCTTGCGACAATCCTGCCCACGGTGCGGCTGTTTTCGAGCACGGTGTAGCTTGCTTCCGAGCCTCCGCCGCCCGAGGTGATCAGCGGTGCATCGTTGACCGGGTCGATGGTCAGCGTGAACGTGTCGGTGGCCGTGTATTCGCCGTCGCTGGCAGCAACCTTCAGGACAATTTGGCCCGTGAAGTTGGCGGGCGGCGTGCCCGTGAAGGTCTGGGTCGCGGCATCGAAGCTCAGCCATGCCGGCAGCGGCGAGCCGTTGGCCAGCGTGGCGGAGAGCGTCAGCACATCACCATCGGGATCACTGAAGGCGCCGGACGGAACCGTGAAGCTCAGCGCACTGTCTTCCTCGATCGAGACGTCGGTGATCGACGCGGCGAGGACCGGAGCCTGGTTGAGCTGAAGCGTGATGGTCGTGTCTGCGAACTTGACGGTGGGGATGCCGACCAGCGTGTCGGTGCCATCATCGCCGTCGTCCGTGTTGGTATCGACCACCTGCCAGGTGTTTCGACCAATTTTGGTGAGGGTGTAGTCGGCTTCGTTGCCGGCATAGATCGCAGCGGCGAGATGTGCGCTGCTCACAAGGTAGTCGTCGCCTGCACCGCCGGTGAGTTTGTCCGCACCCAGACCCGCAGTCAGCGTATCATTCTGGGCGGAACCCGTGAGCGCGACTGCAGCGCCGGTATTGGTCACGGCAAAACCGGTTCCGCCGCCAGCAAGGCCGAGATCGATGGCAAAGCCGGCGGTGGTGATGTTCACCGTGCCGTCGTTGATCGTCGCAGCCGTTGCGGCCCACGCCGCGATCGCAGTTGCATTGGCGATGGCGCCCGGTCCGACGCTGAGGTCGTCGTTGCCGTTGCCAAGATCGTTGATCGTGTCGGTATCATCGTTGACGATGAACAGATCATCGCCGCTTCCGCCAATCAGCGTGTCGTTGCCGTAGCCGCCATCAAGCTGGTCATTGTCACCGCCGCCATCGAGCGTATCGTTGGCATCTTCGCCGAACAGCGTGTCTTCGCCGTTGCCACCGAAAATCTGGTCATCGCCGCCGCGACCGTGCAGCTCGTCGACACCATCGAGACCATAGATCAAATCTACGCCATTATTGCCAACTATGTAGTCGTTTCTGACGCCGCCAACATCGCCATAAAGTGTCTGAGCCATCTGCGTACTTTCCCATAGTCCCGATGGAGGCCCTCTTAACTGCGGAAACCTTGCCATCCGGTAATGAGACTGGTTAACGACCTGCGCCGTCTTGTTAGGTATAGGTGACGATCCCCAAGCCATTTTCAGCCTGAGAGATGGCGCAGATCCGCGCAGACGAAACGATTGCGCGTACCATTTTCTACAGATCGGCCAGGCGCCGAATCCAAATGAAAAGGCGCGGGAGTTGCCCCCCGCGCCCTTCCTTGTAGCAATGCGGCTTGCTGCCGATCAGCGCTTGCTGAACTGGAAGCTCTTGCGCGCCTTGGCCTTGCCGTACTTCTTGCGTTCGACAACGCGCGGGTCGCGGGTGAGGAACCCGGCGGCCTTCACGGCGCTGCGCAGCGCGGGCTCGAACTTCGAGAGCGCCTGCGAGATGCCGTGCTTGACCGCACCGGCCTGACCCGAGAGACCGCCGCCCTTGACGGTGGCGATCACGTCGTACTGACCCGAACGGTCAGCGACTTCGAACGGCTGGTTGATGACGAGACGCAGCGTCGGACGTGCAAAATACACTTCCTGATCGCGGCCATTGACGGTGATCTTGCCCGAGCCGGGCTTGATCCACACGCGGGCAACGGCGTCCTTGCGGCGGCCGGTGGCGTAGGAACGGCCCTGGGCGTCAACCTCACGCTCGCGCAGCGGCGCGGCGGGGCCGGTCGGAGCGCGGGGCGCTTCGGGGGTGTCCGAGGCAGCGGCAGGAGCGGCGGGAGCAGCCGAGGTCAGATCCTTGAGATCCGCGAGGCTGGAGACGGTATCGGTTTCAGACATGTCTTACGCACCCACCTTGTTCTTGCGGTTCATCGAAGCGACGTCGAGCGGCTCGGGCTGCGTCCCGGCGTGGGGATGTTCAGCGCCGGCATAGAGATGCAGCGCGCGCATCTGCGCCCGGCCGAGCGGGCCGCGCGGGATCATGCGCTCAACCGCCTTTTCGAGCACGCGCTCAGGGAAGCGGCCGCCGAGGACCTTGTCCGCGGTGACTTCCTTGATGCCGCCGGCATAGCCGGTGTGCTTGTAGTAGATCTTGTCCTTGAGCTTGTTGCCCGTCAGACGCACCTTGTCGGCGTTGATCACGACAACGTGATCGCCGCAATCGACGTGCGGGGTGTAGCTCGGCTTGTGCTTGCCGCGCAGGTGATTCGCGATGATCACCGCGAGACGGCCGACAACGAGGCCATCGGCATCGATAAGATGCCACTTCTTTTCCACCTCAGCCGGTTTGATCGACCGGGTGATTTTCGTGAGCGCCTTCATGGCTGAAACCCATCCTAGGATAGTGATACGCTACAGGCGAGCCGAAGCCCGACCCATGGCGAGGAAGCGCGCCTTTGTTGCAAGCGGGCGAAAGAGTCAAGCAAACGGCGGGTTTTCGGAGAGGTAAAATAATACCTCTCGCTTAAACTGGCTTCCCCAGCCGGTGCGCGCCCCATGCTGCGCAGGCCACCAGCAGCGCGCCCGTCAGCTGGTGGAGGACAGCGATCCAGATCGTCACGCCGCTCATCACCGTGGCGATGCCGAGCACGATCTGCGTGCCGAACGCGCTGTGGATCGCGACCGAAACCGGACGCGCACCCGCATGGCGGAGCTTGCGGCCCATCACCACCAGCACGGCAACGACCGCCCAGGCCCACCAGCGGTGGATGAAGTGGACGAGGTAGGGATCGGAGAACAAGGCGTGCGCCGCGCCCAGCGACCATTCGATACCCGCCGGGAAAACCGCGCCCTGCATCAGCGGCCAGACATCCCAATTGAACCAGCCGCCGCCCGCCACGGTGCCCGCACGCATCCCCGCCAACAGCGCGCCGTAGAACAACTGCACCAGCAGCATGACGAGCGCGAGCGCGGCAAAGCCGGTCAGCCGGGCGCGCGGTTCACCCCGCGCCAGCGCGCGCAGATCGAGCAGGGTCCAGGTGACGCCCGACAGCGTGGTGAGCGCGACGAGGAGATGTGCAGCGAGGCGGAAATGGCTGACCTTCACATCATGGACGATGCCGGACTTGACCATCCACCAGCCGATCGCGCCCTGCAACGCGCCCAGCGCCAGCAATGCCAGCAAGCGCGGCTTGTAGCCAGCGGGGATCTGCCCGCGCATCCAGAACCACGCCAGCGGTAGCGCAAAGGCCATGCCGATGGCGCGGGCCAGCAGGCGGTGGACCCATTCCCAGAAGAAAATGAACTTGTAGGTGGCCAGCGTCATGCCCGCCGGGCCATTGACCAGCACGTATTGCGGGGTCTGCTGGTACTTCGCGAATTCGGCCTGCCAATCCGCGTCCGTCAGCGGGGGAAGCGCGCCCGAGACGGGCTTCCATTCGGTGATCGAGACGCCCGATTCGGTAAGGCGCGTGATCCCGCCCACGACCACGATGGCGATGATCATGAGGGCGACCACGAGCAGCCAGCGGGCCAGCGCGAGCGGCGCAGGGTTGGCGGTGCGAAAACGGGCCGGGGCCTTGGCAGCAGCATCCATGGCCGCGCCTCTGCTCGCGAGACAGCCGAAACGCAAGCGCCAATGGGGGCATGCATGGCCTTGGGAATACGGGAATCGCCAGAGTCCCGCATGAGCATTGCGTTATGTGATGTTATTACATATAGCCCTGACGATGACCGAGGGCCCCGATCTCTTTCCCGCCAGTGCGCGCGGCCGATTCGACCGGCTGGGCGTCCTGATCAGCGGACTGTGCATGGTGCACTGCCTTGCCGGGCTGTTCCTGATCGGCGTGTTGGGGCTGGGCGGCGGTGCGCTGCTCAATCCGGCGATCCACCGCTTCGGGCTGGTGGCTGCGTTCATCGTCGGCATGGTCACCATCGGTACGGGCGCGCTGCGCCACGGGCACCGTCTGCCGCTGGCGCTCGGCACCACTGGCCTTGCGCTGATGGCCGCCGCCATCGCCAGCGATCATGGCACGGCTGAGGCGCTGCTGACGATCTGCGGCGTGGTGCTCGTGGCATCTGCCCATATCGTCAACCTGCGCCGGAGCGGCTGCTGACCGCTTGCCCGCCTGATACCTTGCAACAGGCGTAACCGGCGCTAAAGCCCGGCGCATGTCCTCAGAACTTTCCCTCACCATCAACGGCGAACCGCGCCGCGCCGCGCCCGGTTCGATTGCCGATCTCGTCCGGACTCTCGCACTCGATCCTGCCAAGGTCGCGGTGGAGCGCAATGGCGAGATCGTGCCGCGCTCGACACTGGCAGCCGTGGCGATTGCCGATGGCGATGTGCTGGAGATCGTGCACTTCGTGGGCGGCGGACAGGCTGACGACACGTGGACCGTGGCCGGACGGACGTTCCGCTCGCGGCTCATCGTCGGCACCGGCAAGTACAAGGACTTCGCGCAGAACGCAGCGGCGGTCGAAGCTTCGGGCGCGGAGATCGTCACCGTCGCGGTGCGCCGCGTCAACGTCAGCGATCCCAAGGCGCCGATGCTGACCGACTTCATCGACCCGAAGAAGATCACCTACCTCCCCAACACCGCCGGATGCTTCACCGCCGAAGACGCGATCCGCACGCTGCGGCTAGCGCGTGAGGCGGGCGGCTGGGATCTGGTAAAGCTCGAAGTGCTGGGCGAGGCGCGCACGCTCTATCCCAACATGATCGAAACCATCCGCGCCACCGAAGTGCTGGCCAAGGAAGGCTTCCTGCCGATGGTCTACTGCGTGGACGATCCCATCGCGGCGAAGCAGCTGGAAGACGCGGGCGCGGTTGCAGTCATGCCGCTGGGTGCGCCGATCGGCTCCGGCCTCGGCATCCAGAACCGCGTAACGATCCGCCTGATCGTGGAAGGCGCGAAAGTGCCGGTGCTGGTCGATGCCGGAGTTGGCACCGCAAGCGATGCCGCCGTGGCGCTGGAACTGGGATGCGACGGCGTGCTGATGAACACCGCCATCGCGGAGGCCAAGGACCCGATCCGCATGGCCCGCGCCATGAAGGCTGCCGTGGAAGCGGGGCGCGACGCCTATCTGGCGGGGCGCATGGGCACGCGCAAGTATGCCGATCCTAGCAGTCCGCTGGCGGGGTTGATTTGATCAGGAGACTTTTGTCGGAATTCGCCCATGCGGACGTCAGATAAGCGGGCTCGGATGCCCTAAAAATCGCAATCAGAGACTGCGACTGCGCTTTTCCCGACGCCGCACCAGAAGCGTCGCATTCGCCTCTGTTGGCGATGGCAATGGTCGATCAGTTCTTACGATGTGATATGCGCCACAGTTGTCGTCCGGGCAGCCACACGGAATGGTGTCTACGTGGTATCGTTCCTTGCCCTCGCGGGCCTGTATACTGTTCACCTTCTCGACACTCTTGAGTGTGTCGATGATCGCGTTGCGCTTTAGAAATTTTCCGGACATCCGACCTTCCTTCGGACACATCTTGCCATGACGCTATGTCGTTCGCAACGGCCGCTTCCCACCATTTCCCGCCGAACCTCATGCAGTTGACAGGCCGAGCTGTGCCGCCCCTTCAAACCAGCGCGAGTTCGATTCGGCGCCCGACCACCGCTGCGGCACGTTGCAGCGTTTCTATGGTGACATTGCCGTCAGCCGGGTCGAGCACCCGGTCGATCTGCGTGCGGCTGGTGTGCATCAGGCTCGCCAGCTTCGATTTGCTAAGGCCGCGCTCGCGCATCGCGTCAGCCAGTTGCCAGGCGATGACTTCCTTGATGGCTTTGGCCTGAAACTCGGCCAGAACGCCTTCTTCTTCCAGAAAGCTGTCTAGACTCGGACCCCGATGCCGGTTCTCAGGCTTGCTGTCAGCCATCTTCAATCTCCTTCTGCCGCTTGCGGGCCAGTGCCAGATCGGGCGCGGGCGTCTTCTGCGACTTCTTGATGAACCCATGCACCGCATAGAGTTCACCGCCGTGGAAGCAGAACAGCACGCGGGCGATGGTTCCATCGGCAAGCGATGTCCGCACCTCAAACAAGCCCTTACCCATAGGCCTGACCAGCGGCATACCAATCGGCCAACGAAACTGGACACGCTGCAAGTCCTGTCCGATGTCCCGCCGATTGGCTGGCGGCAAACCGAGGAGCCAATCGCGGACCGGAACATTGCCTGCGACCGTCTGATAGAAGACGAGTTCGATACGCGACGGATTTACGCCATCGACCATGACTCTAAATGCACCATATAAAGTACATTGTCAATCGACTTGCGCGTCGCGCCTACCCCGCAATCCCCGCTGCCGCCAGCACCGCCAGCGTCAGGATATCCGGCGCGATCGAGGTCATTGCCGCGATCTGCACGGGCTTTTCCATGCCGATCAGCATCGGGCCGATCACCGCGTTGCCCGCCAGTTCGCGCAGCAGCTTGGCGGAGATGTTGGCCGATTGCAGGCCGGGCATGATCAGCACGTTGGCCGGGCCAGACAGGCGGCTGAACGGGTAGCTGGCCATCACCTTGGGGTTGAGCGCGGCATCGGGCGCCATTTCGCCTTCGTATTCGAAGTTCGGCTTCTGCTCGTCGAGAATGGCGACGGCACTGCGGATTTCATCGAGCCAGCGGCCGCTGGGATTGCCGAAGGTGGAGTACGAGAGGAACGCCACGCGCGGTTCGTGGCCCATGCGGCGGGCGACGGCGGCGGTTTCGGTGGCGATGTGGGCCAGTTCGGCGGCGTTCGGGCGCTCGTTCACGGTCGTATCGGCGAGGAACACGGTGTAGTTCTTCGCGATCATCATGTGGATGCCGAACGGCAGGTGGCCAGCCTTGGGATCGAGCACCTGGCGCACTTCCTTGATGGTCTGCGCGAACGTGCGGGTCATGCCCGAGATCATCGCATCACCATGGCCCAGCGCGACGAGCAGCGAGGCGAACACATTCCGGTCCTGATTGACCATGCGCCGCACATCGCGCTCAAGGAAGCCGCGCCGCTGGAGCCGTTCGTAGAGGTACTTCACCATTTCCGGCACGAGCGGGGAAACGGCGGAGTTGTGGATCTCGAAGCTGTCCGGATCGCCCACGCCGAGTTCGGTGAGCAGGTTGTGCACCGCCTGCGTGCGGCCGACGAGCACCGGGGTGCCATAGCCGAAATCGCGGTACTGGATCGCCGCGCGCAGCACGACTTCGTTCTCTGCTTCGGCAAAGACGACGCGCTTCGGGTTCTCCTTGACCTGCTGGTAGACGCTGGTGAGCGCCGAAGTCGTGGGGTTGAGGCGCGCCTTGAGTTCGGTGCGGTAGGCGTCGAAATCTTCGATCGGCTTTTGCGCGACGCCCGAATCCATCGCCGCCTTGGCGACGGCGGAGGAGACGACTTCCATCAGGCGCGGATCGAACGGCGCAGGGATGATGTAATCGAGCCCGAAGGTATGGTTCTGGCCGTAAGCGGCGGCCACTTCCTCGGGCACCGCTTCGCGGGCCAGTTCGGCGATGGCGCGGGCGGCGGCAATCTTCATTTCCTCGTTGATGGCGGTGGCCCGCACATCGAGCGCGCCGCGGAAGATGAAGGGGAAACCCAGCACGTTGTTGACCTGGTTCGGATAGTCCGAACGGCCCGTGGCGACGATGCAATCGGGCCGCGCCGCCTTGGCTTCGGGCGGGGTGATTTCGGGGTCAGGGTTGGCCATCGCGAAGATGATCGGCTGGGGAGCCATCTTCTTGACCATTTCGGGCGTGACCGCGCCCTGCACCGAAAGGCCGAGGAAGATATCGGCCCCCTGCATCGCTTCTTCGAGCGTGCGGTGCGGGGTATCGATGGCGTGGGCGGACTTGAACTGATCGACGCCCGCGCGGCCGATGTAGATCACGCCCTTGCTGTCGCACATCGTCACGTTGGTGTGGCGCACGCCCATCGCCTTGATGAGCGCGGTGCAGGCAATGGCCGCCGCGCCCGCGCCGTTCACCACGACCTTGACGTCGGCCAGATTGCGACCGGTGAGGAAGCAGGCATTGAGCAGGCCGGCGGCGGAAATGATCGCGGTGCCGTGCTGGTCATCGTGCATCACCGGGATCTTGAGGCGCTCTTTCAGCGCTTGTTCGATGATGAAGCATTCGGGCGCCTTGATATCCTCAAGGTTGATGCCGCCAAAGCTCGGCTCCATCAGCGTGACCGCATCGATGATCGCCTGCGGATCTTCGGTGGCGAGTTCGATGTCGATCGAATCGACATCGGCAAAGCGCTTGAACAGCACCGCCTTGCCTTCCATCACCGGCTTGGAAGCCAGCGCGCCAAGATTGCCGAGGCCGAGGATGGCCGTGCCGTTGGAGATCACCGCAACAAGGTTGCCCTTGGCGGTATAATCATAAGCCGTGGCGGGATCTTCGGCGATGGCGCGCACCGGCACGGCGACGCCCGGCGAATAGGCGAGGCTGAGATCGCGCTGCGTCGCCATCGGCTTCGAAGCGATGATCTCGATCTTACCGGGACGGATCGTGTTGTGATAGAACAGCGCTTCCCGTTCGGTGAAGCGAACATTGCTCTCGTCGGTCATCCCAATCCCCCCTGGCGCGCGCTTGGTTGGCCCGCTGCAAACCCCGCGATGCAGGGAGCGCGCCTCAAGCACTCAACTGATTACAAATCCTTAGAACGCCAGTTCGGAAAACCCAAGGGGCGCACCGCGAAAAGCAGGCTGCGGCCTTCCTGCCAGACCAGCTGTAGCCGCGAATCCGGATGGCGCGGAAGGCCGGTGTCGATCAGCCATACGTAGTCCACCCGATCAATCGGCGCATACTTCAGCGCGGTATCAACGCTGCGCATCCGCCCGCCCTGACACGCGCGCGACCACACGAATTCCGAAGGATCGGCCGTGAAATTGCGCCCCGGACGGAAGCGCGGGATCACCATGTGGAGGCCCGGCACGGCCCAGTTGTCGTTTACCCACGCTTGCCGGTAAAGGCTGGCGAGGCTGGCGAGGTGATCGCGCCGGGTGTTGCGCCACGATTCCTCGATGCAAGAATGTTCAACGAACGCGAGCACACGGCTACCCGGCTCGACATGATGGAGCGCGGAGAGCTGCTTGCGATAATCGTCGGCATAATCGGCGAAGCTGGCAGCAGTGACGACAAGGCGCGTGCCCAGCAGCAGCATGCCGGCAAAGGCAATCATCCGCGCCCGTTCGAAGGCCGCGCCGCTCCAGTCCTGAAGCCCGAGCAGCAGCATGCAGGCAACGGGAAGCAGGCGCACATCGACGAAGGCGCTGCCGTTGATATCGCTGGGGATCGCGATGAACAGCAGGAATACCAGCAGCCCCGGCAGGCCCAGCTGCCAGTTCCACCGCGCGCCCAGCAGCCAGCCCAGCAGGATCAGCGCAAAACAGGCAATGGTAGTGGTGCCATCGAGCAGCTGCGACTGATCGCGCAGCGTCAGCACGAAATACCAGGCCTTCTGATCCCACCGCCAGCGGTTCATGCTGTGCGCTGGATCGGGCGAGAAATACTTCCACAGCACGATCGTGACGACGGTGGCGATCAGCGGCCAGCACAGCACGAACAGCCGCTTTGCCATCGCGCGCCAGTCCTGTTCATCCCGCAGGCGCTGCCACTGCGCCGGACGCCACCAGCCCGCAGGCAGCCGATCAAGCTCGCGGCCCAAGGCATTGGCGCCGACCAGCAGGCCCAGCAGCAGGCCGCCGATGGCATGGCACAGCATCGCCACAGGCTGCGCGACGATCAGCAGGGCCGCGCGTTGTTTGGGTTTGTCTTCCAGCCAGACGGCGACCGCGAAAGCCATCAGCGAGAGGCCAGTGGCGAGGATATAGTTGAGGAAGCCGGTCAGCAGCGGAAAGCTGAACACAAACATCAGCGCCCACGGCGCGCCATGCCCGCCCTTGGGATTGAGCACGCGGATCGTGGCGAGGCAGCCGCCCGCAAACAGTCCGGTGGCGAGCACCGTGCTCCACCAGCCCGCAGCGAGGATGCCGAACTGCGCGCCGATCAGCTTTGCCAGCACATCGCCGCCGATGTTGAGCGTGAACACCCACTTCCACGAGAAATACTTGAGCAGCGGATTGCCCGGCCGCGCCGCCTCGATCGCGGCGGCACCCATGTGGCCCGGCACATCGATCAGCGGCGGCACTTCGACCAGCGCGAAGGGCAGGCACACCAGCAGGACGGCAATGATGATACCGGGCACACTAAGCCAGGGCAGCGCCGCCGCCCGTTCCCAAAGCCCCCTCAGGCTGATCATCAATGTCTTGTCGCGAACCTGCATTGACCTCAGTTCACTCTCGTATCGGCCTCACCGCCCTACCAGTCTGGCCGAGATGTCCCGGCACATCATCCTGACAGACCCCCGGAAGCACCCGCTCCCCAAGATCCTTTGAAGCATTCCGCCTGCCCATGCCCGGAGATGTTCATATCCGGTGCCGATTGTTTGAGAAACCGCTGCAGCTGGTCTAGCCACCAGCGCGTGAGCCCCCATGCCCCAACTCCGATGATGGCGCAATATCTGGCGCTGAAAGCCCAAGCAGACGGCTGCCTGCTGTTCTACCGCATGGGCGATTTCTTCGAACTGTTCTTCGAGGACGCGAAGATCGCCGCCAGCGTGCTCGATATCGCGCTGACCAGCCGGGGCGAACACGGCGGCGTGCCGATCCCGATGTGCGGCGTGCCGGTCCATTCGGCGGAAGGCTATCTCGCGCGCCTGATTCGCGCCGGGTGCCGCGTGGCCATCGCCGAACAGACCGAAACGCCCGAAGAAGCGCGCAAACGCGGCGGTTCGAAGGCGCTGGTGGCGCGCGATATCGTCCGCTTCGTGACCGCGGGGACGCTGACCGAAGACGCGCTGCTCGAACCGCGCCGCGCCAATGTGCTCGCGGCGGTGTGCGTGGTGCGCGGGACCGCGGGCCTTGCCGCCTGCGACATCTCCACCGGGCGGATGGAGCTGGAGGAATGCGCGCCCGAAGCCATTGCCGCTGCACTGGCCCGGCTGGGCGCGACCGAACTGGTGATGGCGGAGGAATGCGGGCTCGATCTCCCCGAAGCGGGCCCGCGCCCCGCGCGCGCCTTCGATTCGCAGCGCGGCACAGACCGGCTGATGGCGCTGCACGGCGTGGCAACGCTGGACGGGTTCGGCACGTTCAGCCGCGCGATGCTGGCGGCGGCGGCCGGGCTGATCGACTATCTGGAACATGTCGGGCGCGGCACCCTGCCGTTGCTGCTGCCGCCGGTGGTGCGCGAAGCGAACGCCTTCATGGCGATGGACGAGGCGACGCGGGCCAGCCTTGAGATCCTCAGCGCCAGCGGGGGCGGGCGCAAGGGCAGCCTGATCGAGGCGATCGACCGCTGCGTGACCAGCGCGGGCGCGCGGCTGCTGGCCGAAGACCTTGCCGCGCCGCTGACCGACCTTGCCGCGATCCGGGCGCGGCTGGAGCTCGTCAGCTGGCTGCATGATGATCCGCTGCTGCGCGGCGACCTTCGCGCCGTGCTGCGCGCCGCGCCCGATCTGGGCCGCGCGCTGGGCCGCGTGGTGGCGGGGCGCGGCTCCCCGCGTGATCTGGGGCAATTGCGCGACGGGCTGGGTGAGGCGCAGCGGGTGCAGGCCGTGCTGGCCGCGCGCAGCGACCGTCCCGCACTGGCCGATGCGCTCGTTCCCGCACTGGGCGGACATGGCGCGCTGATCGATCAGTTTGCCCGCGCGCTCGTGCCCGCACCGCCGACCGAACGCGCCAGCGGCGGGTTTATCGCGGCGGGCTATGACGCGGCGCTCGATGCCTTGCGCGATGCAGCGGGCAATTCGCGCCGCGCGATTGCGGCGCTGGAGGCGCGCTACCGCGAGGAGACGGGGACGCCCGCGCTCAAGATCCGCCACAACGGCGTGCTGGGCTATTTCATCGAAGTGCCCGCGCGCCATGCCGACCGGCTGATGCAGCCGGACAGCGGCTTCACCCACCGCCAGACGATGGCGGGCGCGGTGCGCTTCAATGCGCTGGCGCTGCACGAGGAAGCGAGCCGAATCGCCGAAGCGGGCGGCCATGCGCTGGCGGCGGAAGAAGCGCATTTCGAGGACCTGACCGCCCGCGCCGTGGCCGCACGCGAAGCCATCGCGCGGACGGCGGCGGCGCTGGCGCGGATCGATGTGGCTGCCGGGCAGGCAGAACGCGCTGCGGAAGGCGGCTGGTGCCTGCCGCAGCTTTCGGACGATACCGCGCTCAACATTCGCGGCGGACGGCATCCGGTGGTCGAAGCCGCACTGGCGGGGCGCGGGGAGCGCTTTGTCGCCAATGACTGCGCGCTTTCGCCGCATGATCGGCTCTGGCTGATCGGCGGGCCGAACATGGGCGGCAAGTCCACCTTCCTGCGCCAAAATGCGCTGATCGTGATCCTCGCGCAGGCGGGTGGGTTCGTGCCTGCCGTGGCTGCCGAAATCGGCATTGTCGACCGCCTGTTCAGCCGGGTCGGCGCGGCGGACAATCTGGCGCGCGGGCGCTCGACCTTCATGGTCGAGATGGTCGAGACGGCGGCGATCCTCGCGCAAGCAGGCGAACGCAGCTTCGTGATCCTCGATGAAGTGGGGCGCGGCACCTCCACTTATGATGGCCTTGCGCTGGCGTGGGCCGTGGCCGAAGCGGTGCATGAAGTAAACCGTTCGCGCTGCCTGTTCGCGACGCATTACCACGAACTCGCGCGGCTGGCGGAAAGCTGCGACGCGCTTTCGCTCCACCATGTCCGCGCGCGGGAATGGAAGGGCGATCTGGTGCTGCTGCACGAGCTGGCCGAAGGGCCTGCAGACAAGAGCTACGGCCTTGCCGTGGCGCGCCTCGCCGGAGTGCCCGCGCCAGTGGTGAAGCGCGCGAAGTCGGTGCTCGACCGGCTGGAAAAGGGCCGCGCCGCGACCGGCGGGCTGGCGGCGGGGCTGGATGATCTGCCGCTGTTCGCCGCTGCGATCGAAGCCGCCGAGGAAAAGGTCGATGCGCTGCGCGAGAAGCTGGGGGCCATCGACATCGATTCGCTGAGCCCCAAGGCCGCGCTCGATCTGCTGTATGATCTGAAGCGCGAATTGTGAGCGTGCGGCGCGCCTTGCTGCTGGCCTTGCTGGCGTGCCTGGCGGTTCCGCTGGCCGCCAAGGCCCCTGAACAGCCGGTCCAGCTCGATCAGGAACTCTATCGCACCGTGGTGGAACGGGTGCGCGAGGGCGAGACTTTCTACCCGGCGACGATGGCGGCGCAGCGCGCACGGCAATACCCGGTGCAGCCTGCGCTCGCCGTCCGCCCGCCGACGATGACGTGGCTGCTGGCGCTGCTGCCAAGCACGGCCACACGCACCGCCGCCCTGATCGCGCTGCTGTTCGGCGCGCTGATTGCGCTGCGGCAGAGCCTTGCGGACCGACCGACTGCCGAGGCGCTCGGCATGGTAGTGCTGGCCGTCGCGGGGCTGTTCGGCGCGTTCTTTCCGGACAATGTCTATCTGCACGAGCAATGGAGCGTGCTGCTGATCATGCTCTCGCTCGCCGCGCATCGGCGGGCGTGGCTGATGGTGGGCCTTGCGCTGCTGGCGGTACTGGTGCGCGAGACGGCGCTGGCGTGGCTGGCGGCCATTGCGGTGTATGGGCTGTGGCAGCGGGACTGGAAGCGCGCGGGGCTGGCAGTTAGCGCCATCGTGGTGGCAGGCGGGCTATGGTTGATCCACGCGCAATTTGTGACAGCACAGATCCAGCCCGGAGACCTCACCTCCCCCGGCTGGGTGCGCTTCGGCGGCCTCCCACTTGTGATCGACGCGCTACGCCGCAATCTGGTGCTCACCGGCCTGCCCGGCCCGCTGGTGCTGGCGCTGGTCGCTGCTTCGCTCGCGGCGATGCTGCGCTGGGGCCGCGAAATGGAGCGCACCGCCGCCATCGGCAGCGCAGGGTTCCTTGCCGCGCTCACCGTGTTCGGTAGGCCCGACAACGGCTATTGGGGCTTCATGGCCGCGCCGTTCGTGCTGCTGGGGCTGCCGCTACTCGCGCGGCAGGCGCTGCGCCGCAAGCAAGCCTAGCGGCAGCAGCGCGAAGCCGATCTGACCGGCGAGGCCGAGCATGCCTGCGGGCCTGGCTATCGCTTCCAGCATCATTTGCGGCGTTTGTCCGAGAGACAGGCCGAATACCACTTCGCAAGCCATGCCCGTTGCGAATGCAACCAAGCCCATTGCGGAAGCCGTCTTCGGCGCAGCAATGGCCCAGCGGCGAAGGCACCAGCGCGCCAGCGGTGTGCAGGCCGCCAGCATGAGCGATACTTCGACGGCAACCGCCGCGAACGCGCCGATCCTCGGGGCGACCAGCAATGTCCGCACCACGCCAAACATAAAGCCGAACCCGAAACCGAACACGCCAAAGGCAACGCCCGACCTGATTGCGGCGCTGCCGGTCATGCCATCATACGCCGAGAAACAGCCCTGCGAGCGCCGCGCTCATCAAATTGCTGAGCGCGCCTGCCGCCAGCGCCTTCATCCCCAGCTTCGCGATCACCGGGCGCTGGTTCGGCGCAAGGCTGCCCGAAACCGCCATCTGGATCGCGATCGAGCTGAAGTTGGCAAAGCCGCACAGCGCAAAGGTGACAATGGCCACCGTGTGCGCGGAAAGGTCTTTCGCTGCGCCCAGATCGATGAAGGCGACGAATTCGTTGAGCACGATCTTGGTGCCGAACAGGCCGCCCGCCTGCGCCGCTTCGGCCCAGTTGGGCGCGCCGAGGAGGAGGAATACGGGGGCGAAGATTGCGCCGAGGATCTGCTGGAACGACAGGCCGGGCTGTCCGATCCATGCGCCGATGCTGCCAAGAATGCCATTGGCCATCGCGACAAGCGCCACGAACGCGAGCACCATCGCGCCCACCGCCACTGCCAGCTTCACACCGGTCTGCGCGCCCTGGCTGGCGGCCATGATGAGGTTGGCGGGGCGTTCCTCGTCCGGCGTGGATACTACTGCGATATGTGGATTGTGCAGCGGCGTATCGTCATGCGCGTGCTCGGGCGGCGGCACATCGGGCATGATCAGCTTGGCCATCAGCACGCCGCCCGGCGCGGACATGAACGCGGCGGCGACGAGATAGTCCACGCGGATGCCCATCGCGGCATAAGCGGCGAGGATCGTGCCCGCGACACCCGCCATGCCCACGCTCATCACCGTGAACATCTGCGAAGGGCTGAGCGCGGCGAGATAGGGCCGGATCACCAAGGGCGATTCGCTCTGGCCGACGAAGATGTTGGAAGCCGCGCACAGCGCCTCGACCCGGCTGATGCCGGTGACCTTTTCCAGCCCCCCGCCGATCCAGCGGATCACCAGTTGCATGATCCCGAGGTAGTAGAGGATCGAGATCAGCGCCGCGAAGAACACGATGGTCGGCAGCGCGGCGATGGCAAAGCTGCGCCCGCCAATGGCCGGATCGGCCAGCGGACCGAACAGGAAGGCAACACCCGCCTTGGCATAGCCAAGCAGCCCTTCGACCCCCGCCGCAGCGCCTTGCAGCGCGGCATTGCCCGGCGGAAACCACAGCACCAGCGCGGCAAAGCCAACCTGCAGCGCAAAGGCCGGAGCCACGACGCGCAGCCGAATCGCGCGGCGGTTGGACGAAAGCAGCAGGGCCGCCAGCAGAATCAGCGCCATGCCGGCGAGGCTCATCAATACGCGCATCGCCAGCTGGCCGCTCCCCTCCAGTACCCCTGTGCACCACGGCTTAAGCGGGATTTGGCGCAGGGTCAAAATCCCGCTAGCTCTTGGCCATGCAGGATCAGGACCAAGCCCCCGCCATTCCCACCGGTCTCTTCGCCTTTGCCCTCCTTTATGGCGGGCTGGTGGTGCTGGCAGGTGTGCTGGGAACCAAGATCGCGGCGCTGGGGCACTGGCCGCTGCTGGGCGATCTGGCGGTGGAAAGCGGCATCTTCGCGTTCCTGCTGCTGGTGGTGATGGCCAGCGCCGTGGCCGAACTTTATGGCAAGGACGCCGCCAACCGGCTGGTGCGCTTCGGTTTCGTGCCGCTCATCGCCTCGATGCTGCTGCTCACTTTCGTGATCAACGTGGTGCCTCCCGCACCGTTCTGGAGCGATCAGGAACCTTATGCCCGCCTGCTGGGCCAGGGTGCGCGGATGCAGTTTGCGGGCCTCATTTCCTACGGCACCTCGCAGACGCTCAACGTCTACGTCTTTTCGAAGCTCGCTGGCGGGCGGGGCAAACTGCTGATGCTGCGCGCGTGGATTGCCAGCCTGCTCAGCCAGATGGTCGATACGCTGATCTTCATCACCATCTCGTTCGCCGGGGTGAAGGACGCAGCGGGCGTACCGCTGCCCATCGGCGAGATCATGGCGGGGCAGATCGCGGCAAAGCTGGTGCTCTCCACGATCATGGTGCCCCCGCTGATCTGGGCCTTCGTGCAATTGGGCCGCAAGCTCGACAGCACGCGCTGATATTGCACCTTGGGGCTGCTTGGTCCAAAGCGCAGCGCATCATGGCAACCACGCACGATCCCGCAGCCGACGACGCCGCCCATCACAAGGCGATGCTCGCCAAGGCCGAAACCCTCACCGAGGCGCTGCCTTACCTGCAGCGATACGCGGGCAAGACCTTCGTGGTGAAATATGGCGGCCACGCGATGGGTGATCCTGAACTGGCGCAGGATTTCGCCGAGGACATCGTGCTGCTGAAAGCGGTCGGCATCAATCCGGTCGTCGTTCACGGCGGCGGGCCGCAGATCGGCCGGATGCTCAAGGCGCTCGGCATCGAATCGCGCTTCGTTGACGGCCTGCGCGTGACCGACAAGCAGACCGCCGAAGTGGCCGAAATGGTGCTGGCCGGCGCGATCAACAAGGAACTCGTCAGCTGGATCGCCCGCGCGGGCGGCAAGGCCATCGGCATTTCCGGCAAGGATGGCGGCATGGTCATCGCCCGCAAGGTCGAAGCCAAGAAGGCCCCCAAGGCGATCAACGATGCGGAAAGCGGCGAGGCGATTGTCGTCGATCTGGGCTTCGTGGGCGAACCGGCGCGAATCGATACCACGGTGATCGACACGATTACCGCCGCCAACATGATCCCGGTGATCGCCCCCATCGGCGTGGGCGAAGACGGCGAGACCTACAACATCAACGCCGATACGATGGCGGGCGCGATTGCCGCAGCGCTCGGCGCGGCGCGGCTGTTCCTCCTCACCGACGTTCCCGGCGTGCTTGACAAGGAGCGCCGCCTGCTGACCGATCTGACGCCTGCGGACATCACCCGCCTGGCCGAGGATGGCACGATCAGCGGCGGCATGATCCCCAAGCTCGAAACGTGCGTCCACGCGGTTGAGGCCGGGTGCGAGGCCGCGGTCGTGCTCGATGGCCGCGTACCGCATGCCATGCTGATCGAGATCTTCACCGCACGCGGCGCGGGCACGCTCATCCGCGCCTGAACTTTGGCCGGGTGCGGGGAACCGGCTTGATGGCGCGGCGTTTGGATCACATGATCCGACACGCTCTTTGCACGGTCACGCTATTGGCGCTTTGCGCCTGCAACGCAGCCGCCCCGACACCTCCGCCCGAGCCAACGGGCGCGAAGTTTGCCAGCCCCCCGCAGCCATCACCCGCCCGGCCGCCCAGTTCGCGCGATCCCGATGTGGTCCTGCGCGCGTGGGGCGATGCGTTTGAAGCGCGGGACTGGGTGACAGCCCGCGCTTTCTGGGGCGATCAGGGCGCGCGCAGCGGCCTGACAGAAGAGGACTTTGCGGCGCGTTGGGCCGGGCTGCACTATCCGAAAGTGACGCTGGCCAAGGGCACGAGCGAAGGTGCGGCGGGTTCGCTCTACTATACCGCGCCGATCACGATCACAGATGGCGCGCGGGTGATCACCGGCGAGATCGTGCTGCGCCGGGCCAACGACGTCGATGGCGCCACTCCGGAGCAATTGCGCTGGCATATCGAGAGCACCACGCTGGCCCCCTGAAATCGCCCAAATCTCGTGCTGCAGCTCTGGACATTTTTGTATGCAACACATACAAGTTTGTCCGTCGCCGTAGGTCGTTCGGCGAGGGGGCCCTTGTGGCCTTGGGAGAGGGTCGGCTAGGAGCGTGCTCTCCTCGCTGACATAGGGAATGCGCAATGCTGTTGTTCACGCTGGTCTCGGCCATTTCGCAGCTGATCGATATCGTCGTGATGGTGGTGATCGTGCAGTTCGTGCTGAGCCTGCTGATCGCCTTCAACGTGGTGAACACCCACAACAAGGCGGTCTCCGCCGTGTGGACCGCGCTGAACGCCATTCTCGATCCGCTGCTGAATCCGATCCGCCGGGTCATGCCGAACACCGGGGGCGTCGATTTCTCGCCGATGATCCTGATCTTCGGCCTGCGCCTGCTGGTTCAGCTCCTCTACTACCTCGCGCTAGCGGCCACGTCGGTCTGATCCAAACACGAAACGGGAAAAGCGCATGACTGCCGCGATCATCGATGGGAAGGCCTTTGCCGCGAACTTGCGCGTGAAGGTGGGAGAGCTTGCTGCCGCGTTCGAGGCAAAGGCAGGCCGCAAGGCGGGCCTTGCCGTCGTGCTGGTCGGCGAAGACCCCGCCAGCCAGGTCTACGTGCGCTCCAAGGGCAAGCAGACGGTGGAAGCGGGCATGGCCAGCTTCGAGCACAAGCTGCCCGCTGAGACGCCGGAAGCCGATCTCCTCGCGCTGATCGGTCAGCTGAATGTCGATCCGGCCGTCGATGGCATTCTCGTCCAGCTGCCGCTGCCTGCGCACATGGACGAGCAGAAGGTGATCGCCGCGATCAATCCGGACAAGGATGCCGATGGCTTCCACGTGACCAACGTGGGCCGTCTTACCGTGGGCCTGCCGGGCTTCGTGCCCTGCACCCCGCTGGGCTGCATCATGCTGCTGAAGGACCGGCTGGGCTCGCTCTCGGGGCTCGATGCAGTTGTCATTGGCCGCTCCAACATCGTCGGCAAGCCGATGGCGCAGCTGCTGCTGGCCGAAAGCTGCACTGTCACCGTCGCGCACAGCCGCACGAAGGATCTTCCCGCCGTCGTCCGCCGCGCCGATATCGTGGTGGCCGCCGTGGGCCGTCCGGAAATGGTCAAGGCAGACTGGATCAAGCCCGGCGCAACCGTGATCGACGTGGGCATCAACCGCGTTCCGGCGGCAGAGGAAGGCAAGACGCGGCTGGTCGGCGATGTGGACTATGCGGGCGTGATGGAAATCGCGGGCGCGGTCACCCCGGTGCCCGGCGGCGTCGGCCCGATGACCATCGCGGTGCTGCTGCGCAATGCGCTGGTGGCCGCCTATCGGGGTGCCGGGCTGGAGCTGGCAGCGGACGCGATCTGAGGCCCGGCCCGCATGACTGGCGGTCCGCAAGCCTGCCTTTCTATTGCCGCCTGCCTGCTCTAGGCAGGATGGCATGAAGCGGCTGATCCCTTTCGCCTTGCTTGCCCTTGCCCTGCCTGCGGCTGCGCAGGAGAGCCGGCCCGCGGTGACGCCCATCGGCAATCCCAGCGCGCTGATCGCGGCGGAAAGCGGCTTTGCGCGGGCAGCGCGCGAGAAAGGGCAGTGGACCGCCTTTGCCGCCACCGCGACCGACGAAGCCGAAATGTTCGTGCCGCAGCGGGTGCTCGCCAAGGTGTGGCTCAAGGGCCGGGCCAATCTGCCGCAGGCCGTGCAATGGCAGCCCAGCACCGTGTGGATCAGCTGCGATGGCAGCGCGGGCGTTACTTTTGGCGCATTTCAGGGCAACGGCACGGGCTGGTTCTCCACTGTTTGGCAGCGGCAGAAGAAGGGCGATTACAAGTGGGTACTCGATCAGGGCGGCGATCTGGCTGCGCCGCTGGCGGGCGCCGATTTCATCACCGGGAAAGTGGCCGATTGCCCGCCCCGCCCGCACCGCAATCCGCTGGCGGATGATCCGCCGCCTCCGCCCAAAGGCCAGCGCAAGCCCGACAAGGACGCGCCGCCTCCCCCGCGCCCGCTGGCAGGCCCGATCCCGGTGTTGGTCGCAGTGCCCGGAGCAGACAGCAAGGATGGCCGCTCGATCGACGGCACGCTCGCATGGCGCTCCACCGTGCTGCCCGGCGGCACGCGTGAATGGACCGTATGGTTGTGGCAGGACGGCAAGATGAACGAAGTGCTGAAGCGCACCGAAATCGCGAAGAACGAGGGCTGATCCGATGTGGGCGCTGTTTCTTTCCGCCTTCACCACGCTGTTCGTGGTGATCGATCCGCCCGGCTGCGCGCCGATCTACGCCGGGCTCACCGCCAACGCGACGCCGCGCCAGGCTTTCATCATGGCGGTGCGCGCCTGCCTGATCGCCAGCGGCATTCTGGTGGTGTTCGCACTGTTCGGCGAGGACCTGCTGGGTGCGCTCCACATCGAGCTCGACAGCTTCCGCATCGCGGGCGGCATCATGCTGTTCATGATCGCGCTCGACATGGTGTTCGAGAAGCGCACCGAGCGGCGCGAAGAACGGGCCGAGAAGGTGCGCACGGCACAGCCGCATGTGGAAGACGTTTCGGTGTTCCCGATGGCGATGCCGATGCTGGCAGGGCCGGGCTCGATCGCATCGGTCATGCTGCTCACCGCGCGGGCGCATGGCCTGCCGGAAACGCTGGTGATCCTTGGCGCACTGGCAACGGTCATGCTGCTCAGCTTCATCGCACTGGTCGCCGCAAGGCCGATCATCCGGGCGCTTGGCTCGCAAGTGGAGGCGGTGATCACCCGCCTGCTCGGCGTGCTGCTGGCGGCGCTTGCCGCGCAATTCGTGATCGATGGGCTGAAGGCGCAGTTCTGAGTCTTTTTCCCGCTCACGCGGGAGGCGGCAGCGGCCCGCTCCCCCGCCCGGCCATTCAGGGTACTCTCGTGGGTGGCCGGGCGGGGGAGCGGGCCGGTGCCGCATGCCCAAGGCGCATCTACTGAAGCGTCACCCGTCCATCATCCGAATCGCGGCGGCCAAAGAACTGCATCAGCTGCACCAGCAATTCGCAGCGCGTAGCAAGGCTGTCCGCTTCCAGCAGCGCCTGCTTGGCTGCGGCATCGAACGGCGCGATCTGGGAGACGCCGTTGATCAGCGAGACATCATCAAGCCGGCCGACCGAATCCCAATCGACCGAATAGCCCTGCGCTTCGGCAAAGCGGCGGGCCTCGCGCTCGAACGAGGCGCGTTCGACCGCACTGAGGCTCGCGCCCGCGTCGTCCTCGATCAGTTCGCCCTCGACCTGCCGGAACGGCGTCGTCACATCCAGCTCGCGCAGCAGGCGGAAGCGGGCGATCCCTTCGAGGATCACATTGTAGCGCCCGTCCTCCATCGCCTCGACTTCGCCGATCTTGCCAACGCAGCCGATCTGGAACAGCGGCGCGCCATCATACTGGCCCTGCGGCTGGATCATCGCGATGCGCCGATCCCGCACCAGCGAATCGGAAATCATCGACCGGTAGCGCGGCTCGAAGATGTGGAGCGGCAATTGCAGCCCGGGGAACAGCAGCGCCCCGGTCAGCGGAAAGATCGATAGGCGCACAGGGCGGCTGTCCTGTCCCATCGCTCTAGCCGAACAGCACGGTGGAAAGCTTGCGCCGGGTGGCCGCAACCCACGGATCCTCGAGACCGATGGCTTCGAAGATCTGAAGCAGGCGGGTGCGCGCGGCACCTTCGTTCCACGCCCGGTCCCGCGTGACCATGCCGAGCAGCAGGCTGGCCGCGCCATCGCGGTCGCCAGCGGCATAGAGGCCGTTGGCAAGCGCGAGTTCGGCGTCCATATCACCGCGATTGGCGGCGACGGCGGCGCGCAGGCCGTCAAGCTCGCTGGGTTCAGGGGCATCGGCAGCGAGCGCGAGCGCGGAGCGCGCCTGCGCCAGCGCCGGGTCTTCGGCCAGCTTGGGATCAAGCCCGGCGAGGACTTCCTCCGCAGCCGCCTTGTCACCCGCCAGCAGCAGCGCCCGAATCAGGCCGGAATGGGCCGCCGCGCTATCGGGCGCGATTTCGGCAATCTG
Organism: Novosphingobium sp. PASSN1; assembly: GCF_002278815.1. Lineage (NCBI taxonomy): Bacteria > Pseudomonadati > Pseudomonadota > Alphaproteobacteria > Sphingomonadales > Sphingomonadaceae > Novosphingobium > Novosphingobium sp. PASSN1. Next base: position 99,124 of record NZ_NKIS01000002.1, read on the forward strand.
CGCGAAAATCCCGATCGCGCGCTCGCCGTCGCCGCCCGCCAGCACTTCCTCACCCATGGCGAGCAGCGGAGCAATATCCTGCGCAGGTTCATCGCCCGCCTGGATCGGCAGGCGCGCCAGCATCTGATCGAGCATCTGGCGCAGCTGCGATTCGCTGCGGGCAGGCGTGAGATCGGCCACAGGCTGGCCCTGAAACATCGCATAGACCGTGGGGATCGAGCGCACCTGGAACTGCGCGGCGATGAACTGGTCCTCGTCCACGTTGATCTTGGCGAGAATCACGCCCTTGTCGGCATATTCGCCGCAGACCTTTTCCAGCACCGGGGTGAGCGCCTTGCACGGCCCGCACCATTCGGCCCAGAAATCGAGCACGACCAGCTTGGTCATCGAAGGTTCGACCACGGCCTTGCGGAAGCGGTCCACCGCTTTCTGTTCTTCGAGATTGAGGCCGAGGCTTGCCACTGGATGGTCTCCGCAACTGAAACTGGAACAATTGGTGAGTTCCCCATGTGGGCATCACGGGCCGTTCGGCAAGGGCATTTGCGGGCAAGTCATGCCACTGTGTTGGCCAAGGCGCATTTTTGCTGTTGCACGCACCACGCAGGGCAGCTAAGGGCGCGCTTCACCCCGGTCAGGGGCCTTCGGGAACCCGGCCAGAAACGCACGAGCGGGCGTAGCTCAGGGGTAGAGCACAACCTTGCCAAGGTTGGGGTCGAGGGTTCGAATCCCTTCGCCCGCTCCAGTTTCTTTCCCATTGCAGCGCTATGTTGAGTGGTTCCGCCCTTCGGTTGGGAACCCTCATTTGTTTTGGTGCGCTTCGCGGCTAGCCGCTACGCTGGGGGTCGAATCCATTCGCCCGCTCCAGTTTCCTGCCCCAAAATCAGCACTAGTGCGGGGGCCGCCCGGCCCTCCGGTTGGCACGGCTGGCGTCGTCCTGGCGCTAGAAATCCAGCGCCACTTCCACGCCCAATGACCGCCCCTTTTCCAGCGGGGAGAACGTGCCCGCCGCCGGGCGCGGATCGAACGGGCGGTTGTTGCCATCGGAGAAAGCGCCGCCTGCGAAGGGCAGCTGGGTATCTCCCCCGAACTGCACCTGATCGAGCAAGTTGCGGCCAAACACCGTCAGGCGGATCGCGGGCTTGCCGAGGTTCAGCGAAAGGCTTGCGTTCAGCCGGTCTGATGCGGCGTTGAAGCCCCAGTTGTTGTCTGTGTAGGCAATGCGGGCACGGTGCTGGAAATCGACGCGGGCGGACAGGCTGGCCGCTGCGGAGAGGTCTGTCCGGTATTGCCCGCCCAGCCCCCATGTCCAGCGCGGGGCGCGCGGCAGGGCGAGCTCGGCGTCGAGGGCATTGATCGCGCCGTCCGAATTGATGTCGAAGCGCACATGGCGATAGCGCGCATCGATATGGCCGAGGCTCGCGGACAGGCGCACAGCGGGCGACCATTGCAGGCTGGCTTCGAACTCGCCGCCGCGAAGGCGCGCGTCCGCCGTGTTGTAGATTGATTGCGCGAGACCCGATGTCGCCGAGGGCACGTTGATCTCACGCTGGAGATGAGCGACTTCGGTATCGAACAGCACCGCTGACAGCCCCAGCCGCTCGTCCAGCAGCCTGAGCTTCACGCCTGCTTCAAAACTGTCCGCACACTCTGGCCCATAGGCGGGGGAACCGAGCGCTGCCGAAACCTGCTCGAACGCAGCAGGCTGGGTGATGCGCAAGTTGTAGCCGCCCGATCGCTGCCCGCGCGACCATCCGGCCCAGGCATAGGCATTGTCCGCCGCCTGCCAGCCCAGCACGAGGCGCGGGGACAGCGAGTTCCAGCTGCGCTTGTCGGCAAAACCGTTGTTCTCCGCCGGGTTTGCCGGGTTCTTGCCCGAGAGCGGGCACGTGCCGTCCACGGCAGAGCAGGCGGCGCGCGGGCGGACATACGTGATCCGCGCCTGCTTCTCCTCGTGCGACCAGCGCAGGCCTGCCGTCAGCTTCAGCCCGGGCGTCAGCGCGATCACGGCCTGGCCATAAAGCTCGGCCTGATCATGCCGGATGCGCCCGCCGCCAAATTGCGTGGCGGCGAGATAGCGCACTTCCTCATACCCGATGCGCTGATGGAACAGGTAGGCGCCCGCGGTCAGGTCCAGCCCGCTGAGGCTCTGCGTGTAATAGAGGTCGTTCGACCATTGCTCCTGCGCGGTGCGCGTATCCGAATGGAAGATGGTGAGCGGCGAGGAATCGATATCGTTGCGGGTGCGCAGGTCATACTTGCGCCACCCCGCGACATTGACGATCCGCCCTGCCCCGGTCTCGTACTCCGCGCGCAGCACCCCAAAGCGGGCAAGCGAGTGGTGATAGCCTTCCTCGTTGATCGCAAGGTCGAAGCGGTCACGGGCATTCTGGCCGTTGTTGTGCGTGGGCGCGCCATCGCCGTCGCTGCGGTTCCACTCGCCCTTCAAGGTCAGCGTCAGGCGCTCGGCCGCATCCCATTGCACGCCTGCGCGCAGCACCGTGTTGTCATAGGCACCGATGTGATGGCCGTTGAAGCTGTTGCGGAAATAGCCCCCATCGCTGGTGCGCAGCGCGCCGAGGCGCACCGCCAGACGCTGGCTGAGCGGGCCGGAAACGACCGCCCGGGCCGTGCCCAGCGGCGATCCGCGTCCGCCATCGACCGGCCCTTCCGCGCCCAGCCGCCCATGCCCTTCCCAGCCCCCGCGCGCCGGGTCTGCGGTGGAGACGATCACCGCGCCGCCGGTGGTGTTGTGGCCATAGACCACGCCCTGCGGCCCGCGCAGCAGATCGACCCGGGTGACATCGAGCGAATCGAACACCGAACCGCCGTTGATGCCGATATAGACCCCATCGACATAGAGACCCACGGCAGGATCGATCGAGGGGATCGAGCTGTTGACCCCGAGTCCGCGCATGGCAAAGTTGGCCACCCCCTTGAACGTGCCGATCTCATCGAGCGACACATTGGGCGTGACCTGGCTGAGCGTGGCCAGCGTGGTGAACTGCCGGGATTGCAGATCATCTGCACCGATCACGGTGGCGTTGCCGGGGTAGGTCCAGATCGTTTCCCCGCGAGGAGCGGCCTTGACCACGATCGCCTCTGGTTGATTCGCGGGCGCTGCATCTGCCGCGTCTGCGCCGTGAGCGTCACCGGCAAAAGCAATGAGCGCGCCGCCCAACAGGGCTGCAACGGATCGTAGCGAAGTCATGGGTCATCCTTCCAGTGCGGCAAGCCTTCGCATGGCGGGACAGCATGGCCCAGCGTCCGAACCGCAAACATGCGGGGGGCGCTTACGCAAAATCCGGCGCAGGACGCACCCAGCTTTTCATGCAGGTTTCACACACCGACTTTTTGCGGTGACGGCCACTGCCACGGCGCAGCAGGTCAAGTGCAGCCAAACCGCCCGGCTCTGAGCCCAGCTGGTGGAAAACTGGGTGGCGCGTCAGTTTTGCGGCGGGTTGCGTTCAACACCCCACGTGAATGTCTCATGCCTCGCTAAACATCGACTGGACCTGATCTAGCGCGAGACGATTTGCTTCCTTGGCAATGACCTCGGTGTCCCCTTCGGTATAGCATCGCAATTCCGGAGCATTGCCGGAACCACGCAAGTGAACAACCAAGCCGCTCAAAAAAGTTGCACGAACCCCGTCTGTAAGATCGATCGACCGAGCTTCACCAGCAAAATGGCCGAACAGCTGAGTTTGCAATGCCAGTTGATCTTCCTCTTCACCGGCCTTGAGCAATTCGAACAGACGTTCACTCATACCAGGTGGAAATGGCGCAATTCTGTCACTGAAAGTATACCGCTGAGGAAGTTTTTCTAATTGCTGAGCTATGCTCAAATCCCGATTGGCCAGCACGACCAGGAGAGGCAGGAAGGCGTCGCGCGTCGGCAGCGCCCTGGTAACCGAGCCATTGGCACCTGCGATGTCGGTCCCAAGCAAGAACCCACCGTTCGCTTCGTATCCGCAGACGATCGAGGAGCCGACCAACTGCTCTTCCGACATTGCAGCGATAACATAGGGAGATCCGATGCGCGTGCGCCGACACCGGAGAAATTTGCCGGACATTTCCAGAGCTGTGTTGCTGCTTATCGGCGTAACGACCGATGTCGCTCCGATCCCTGCCGCACAAAGAATGCCAAGGACATCGCCCCGCAGCCACGAACCACGCGCATCCGAGAGCAACGGTCGATCCGAATCACCATCGGTTGAAACAATCGCGTCGAACTCACCATTTTCCGTCCATTCGCGAGCAAGTTCTATATCCTGAGGTCGAAGCGCTTCGGTATCGACCGGGACAAATGTCTCGGATCTTCCCAGAAGAGTGATCTCGGCTCCGAGCGCAGACAAAACTGCCGCAAGCAAATCTCTACCGACAGCCGAGTGCTGATAGACGCCAATTCGCATGCCGGTTAACGCGCCGGAGCCAAAGTGATCAATGTAACGTTGTGCGTATGCGGCCTCGACATCGGTGATGGGTGGGAGCACTTCATCTTGCGCAAGGGCACCCGCATCGGTGAAGGCATCAGCCGGAAACGACACAATTTGCCGGCTTATGCCAGCCTCATCGACCTTCAGAACTTCGCCGGTTGGCCGATAGAATTTAATGCCATTCCGGTCTGCCGGGATATGACTTCCTGTGACCATGAGACTCGGAATGCCCTCGGCAAAACTGAAGAGTGCGAGGGCAGGGGTCGGCACATACCCACAGAAGACCGGTACGCCCCCGAGATCACGTATGGCACGAGCACATGCTGCCAATATCCTGGGGGTGCTGGGCCTGAGGTCTCCAGCAATCGCCACCCTGCGATCGGCGCCAAACTCGCCCTGCTCAGCCAGGTACGTAAGAAACCCCTGCGTATAACCGTAGCAGACACGGTCGGTCATGGCGACGACTTCGCCGCGTGCACCGCTCGTGCCGAATGCCACACCGCATTCAATCATGAGCTCGTGAATGCCAATGCCAGCCAAACTTTTATCCTTCGCTCACCTGTTCGAATCACCGAGCGCCATCACGATCGCTTCGAGATGGCGCGCGCGATCACGGATTGGTCATTCAAGTCACCGCGCCCTCAAAGGTTCCCAAAAAGAACTGAGAGCGCATCATGGAACGAGGCAATCAAGCGAAGTGCAAATGTTTTCCGTACCATTTCCGTACAGACAACAGGCAGGCCACCTAAATCATTGAAAAGATGGTGCACCCGACAGGATTCGAACCTGTGGCCTCTGCCTTCGGAGAACAGTGATTGATTGGTATTACCGTATATTTTCAATATGTTAAGATACGCTCTGAGCACGTGTAAATGTTTTGTTAAAATTGACAACTTCGGAGAGCGGTTCCTTTTTAACGTTATACCAATGTTTTAGGGAGGTTTGCCCGCTCGGTCAACTGCCTTCCAGATCGGGCAATTTCTGATCGGAAATCGGCGATCCCACTGTTGGTCGTTAGCGGCGCTGTTTCAGATTGTGGTATCGGACGGCATCGCTGCGATAACCTCACCAATCAGTTGGATCGGATCGGATCCCATCGCACGGGCGATGACAAGAAACTCGATCACGTCCAACCGCCGCTCTCCCGTTTCCATTTTGGACACGAATGACTGCGGCTTGCCGAGCAACTTCGCGAGATCGACCTGACGCAGACCCGCCGATTGCCGAGCTGCCACTATGCTCTGGATCAAGCACTGGTATGCTTCGGTAAAGAGCGAAGGCGGCATTCTCCATCGCTAAAACCCCTTTCGGGATATCCCATATTGGGATATGCATTCCGGGGTATGTCGCCCAAGGAGGGTGGCAGCGGGGGTCGCATGGAAATCGCGGACGCGGAATTCTTCAGTTGTCCGACGAAGCAGATTGGCGCCACCGTCGATTTGCAAAAGGGTTGGATCGTCATTCGGCACGATCACCTGTCCGGCAAAGCGGAACGCAGAAAACTCTATGGCAGATGGGTTGCGATCAAATCCGATCAGCGGACCATCTACAGGATTATCCGATTCTCTCCGACCGTGCCAAGAGACGGCATTGTCATCGATTGGGGCGGCTGGATTGATCTCCAGCCTGATGCTGACGATCTCGGGAAATCGCTCAACCTTAAAATTTCGACAGTGAAATGGCACCAAGCGATTCGCATCCCGTTCGTTCACGTGGATAATGCGGTTCGCATATCAGCTTATCTTGGCGGCTTATCAACTTTGCTAGGCATAGCTTCAATCATTCTTGCCTTTAAATAAAAAGCGGGATTCTGTAATGTCTGATTTTGGATACGTAACTGGCGAGTTTCAAGACGCAGGCGACTGGGTTTCGGAAAAAATAATGTCATCAGTTGTCATTGGCGGGAAACGATTGCGCAATGTATACTTCGACAGCCCGATCATTGCGGATATCATGATGCAAGCTCGGGGTGACATTGTAGTAGGATACACAGTGTGGAAGCAAAATGCTTTTCTGGCAGATTTTATGGAGTTGTCCGCCTCTAAAAATGAATCGAAACTAGAGACACATCTACGTCACATGAAAGACGGATCGGAAGCATTGCTAAAGGACGGAAGGTGTAATATTTTTTACATAAAAGATTTGATACATCCAGATGATGAGGTAATTGTAAAAAATCTAGTTCCGTCAAAAGCGTCAGGATTTAGCTTTATTGACGGATCTGTAATAAATAGTTTAATATTTGTTTGGATTATGCTTTCTGCAATAACTTTTTTAGCCTTTAATCCGTGGGTTATTTGGCTCACACCCGCAATAATTCCAATATGGTTAGTATATAGTCATCACCTTTCGCCGCAAGCGAGGCAATATAAAAAACAGATTATAGAAAAATTACGAGCAATATAGCATAATATTGTTGATATTTCGATTTATGAAGAAAATCATTTATAAATAATTCATAATTATCAATATTATGGACTGTTTATATGACAACATTCGCTCAGCAGAAAATGATCCAATCCGCCACCAGAGATTGGTTAGCTTCGAGCAAGTGGGCAAACCCCTACGCTGTCACCCTCAACCTCAAGCAGGTAACTACGGTGGTGACAGACAGGGGTTTTGCGTCGCAATGTCTCGATGAGCAATCCGCCTCCCAGAATTTGCGCCACCTGCTCAATCGCCTGAACAAGCACTTTCACGGCAATGCTGCTCGCCGCTTCGGTAGGAAATTGCAGGTGGTCCCTGTGGTCGAAGGCGGAACGACCCATCGTTTACATTACCACCTGCTGATCGACCTGCCGCCCAAGGTTGATCTTGAGGAAGCATATCCGCTCTTCGTGGATCAATGGCTGCGGACGCAGTGGGGTTACGGTCACACCCACGTGCAGCAGTGCTACGATGACGGGTGGCTGGACTACATCACGAAGACGTACTCCAAACCCGACTTTTTTGATTCCATAGATTTGCAGAACCTCAACATGCCGAGTCTGACCGCTCAGTGATACCCTGCGGTCGTTGAGCAAAGTCTCCTTCCGCCCCTGCAATCACTTCAAACCCAATCGCCAAGCAATCACTAGGTTGACCTTGTTGGTTAGTTGTAACTAAAATCCATGGATTATAAAAATGTCAACCAACCTCAATTTTAGGAAATTGAAACTTATTAAATAAATTATCGGGAGAACCAAATGAAACTAGCATCTGCATTGATTAATTTCATCGCACCTAGTGCAACCAAAACCAGATTTGATGGGATATGCCAAATATCTGGTAGGACGAGGACGTCAGTCCTCGTTGAGTTGATGAACGACTTCATCCTGTCCCAAGCCGACCTCTTGACCCACCGCAGCCGCCAGTTCGACCTGATCGACACGGCGCTGATGCTAAACGAGAACGTGACGGATGACGGACCGCTCGACCTGCTTGGTCCCAGTGATGATGGAGACTGGTGATGCTGACCAAGGTCCAAAAACCCAAAACCAAGCAGGAATTGATCAAGGCGCTGGGTCAGGCGAATGTCAGGACGGTCATGGTCTACGAGGGAAGCGATCTTCGCGGACTCCCATCGAAGGACATGATCGAGAGGTCGAAGCAGACAGTGATCATCATCGGGTGACCGTTAGCTGCCAAGCGGCAGTTTCTGGTCGGAAATCAACTCCCGCTGATGGTCATCAGTGACCCCCACTCACACCAGATCGACCACCCGCTTCCTCGCTTCGCTGTCACCTTCGATATAGCGCTGTGTGGTCTGAAGTGAGGAGTGTCCCGCCAGTGACTGCACATCCCGCAGTGACCCACCGACCGTGGAAATCTTGCGAGCAGCGTTCGTGATGAAGGTCCGCCGACCCGAGTGTGATGAGCAGCCAACCAGCCCCAGGTCGGCGTACCAACGGTGGAACAGGTTCACGATCGCTTGGGCGGATGTGCGATCTGCGCGTTCGGTCGTCACCACATACGGTGAACCACATTCACCCCTCACACTCTGGTAGTGCTGAAGCAGGGTCTGCCGCAGCTGACGGTTGATCGGAATGATCCGCCCAGACTGACCCTTCGACGCAACATTGGTGAGATTGATCATGGTGCTGATCTCCCCGTCCGCATCCACCACCATTTCCCATCTCAGACTGGCGATCTCCTTCGCTCGCAACCCTGCTCGGACCGACAGCAGGAAAATCACCTGATTGCGCAGACCATGCCGCCGCTTTCCGATCTGATCCGACACCGCCTCAATCTGAGGTCGCGACAGCACCTTCGCCTGCTTTCCGATACCCATGCTTTGCCTCGTAACTGATTATAAAACCAACAGATTTATGGTATTATAATCAGCAAAATAGGGACACCGGTTCAGCGCAATAAATCCTGATTCAGTCTCAATCGGTTAGCCGCACTGATGATATTTTGTCACTTATATCATCAATGCTGGATCGGGCGTCGGCAGCGCACATACAAAAACCCCCGCACGAAGCGGGGGTAATTTCCGATCAGAAATTGGTCTCTGTCAGGCGGCGAGTTTCACGCTCGTGCTGGGCGACTCAGCAGCGGAACTTGTCTCGGCGGGAGTGACCGCGTTGGCGATGCGGAACTCGGTGTTCGCTTTCGCGGCGTACTCAGCGGTCTGCTTGGCAAACGCCTGACATGCTTCGGTCCAGATCACGCTCATATCGTAGAGGTCTGAACCGAGAGCGGCAAACGCTGCAGTGGGGTTTTCAAGCATGGCTGCGTGAGCATCAGCTGCGTCGTCGAAGTTGGCGATTCGCGGCTTGGTACGGTTCTTCGAGTTCGATGCGTAAGTTGACCACTCAGGCGAGTGCTTCTTGTAGGACGCAATCGCTTCGTTGAACTTGCGCTTTGTAATTTTGTCGTAGTGCTTCTGAATGCAGTTCATTTCCCAGACGGCGTTGTTTTCAAAGCGGTCGATGGCGTCAATGCGGATGTAGGGGATCAACTTTTCGATCTCTTCGATCAGACTGTGCAGTGTCGCATAATCTTCACCGTCAAACAGATCACCGCGCAGAGCATTCTCATCAATACGGATGTTGAAAATGGTCTTGTACGGATCGAGCTGCTTCTTCTCAGCTTTCGCCTTCGTGACCATCGATGACGTAACCACCGCACCATCGCTGACCGACGCGAGAAGGCGGTCGAACTGTTCATCGGTGAGTGTCGTGATCGCGTAGAGCACGGTCCACGCGTGAACCTTGCTGAACACATCTGCGTGTCGCTTCAAGCGGTCGCTCTGAGCGATCTTGACGAGCTTGGTCGCGGTTGCGAGTGAGAAGCGAGTGTCTTTCAGAATGGACTTGAAAGCATCGGAATCGGTACCGAACTGATCACCAGCATCGCAAAATGCTTGAGCGATCTTTTTCCAAGAGATCGTGCTGTTTTCGAGTTCAGTCTTGATGATGTAGCTGAATTCAGTCGGAGCAATCATGTTAGAGATGTTAGTCATATTCATTTCCTTTCACGTTTTTGAAAAATCGAGAGTGTTTTCCGTCTCCCGATGACCTAACTTTACGCGAAAATGGAAATTGTCACTTGAACTAAGCCGTTGAAATCGGATCTGTTCCGATAATTTCCGATCAGAAATGAGGGCGTGATGTTTGAGCGGTGGAAGGGCGATGGCGAGTACGTTCTGCCAGCAGCGACGGTGGAACCGTATCGGCTGTGGTTCGAGTTTCTCAAACTTGCCGCCTCCGATCCCGAGGTGACCATCGACGAGACGGTCTATGCAGACTGGGGCGATTACCGCAGTCCGACATTCAGTCGTTGGTGGAGCGGACACTGGCGCTCACTCTTTGCCGTGCGCAGCAAGGTCGAGCGGTTGGATGCTGGCGCGGTCGTCGGATCAGAACCTGATAGCATCACCCTGACCATTCCGCTGTCAGGTCACAGCGATGAAGTTCTCGCTCAGGTCGCCGCCTATCTCGACCGTGAAGGAGTGAACCTCAAACGGCAGGGTCGCTTTGCGCTATCGCTTGGGTACGAGCATGGATTTCTGAAGCAGCTGGACAAGGCGCGGCGCTATCATCGCTTGTACAGCTACTGGCTGCGTCATGCAGACGCCGATCCACGAAAGCGGATTGAACGTGCGGCGCGGGACTATGTGCGCTGGTACGAAGGATGGGAGGCGAAGATCAAAGCGGGATCACGCCGCCGCGTCACGCCGATCCCATATTTCTACAAGGTCTTCGTTGGCTATCTCGATGCGGGTGGGCGCAAAAGCGGAACCAGTCAGGTTCTGTCCGATATGGGCAATGCGGAAAACGCGAGACGGCAGATTGTGCGCGACATTCGAATTGCTCGGAAACTCGCGGCAAATGTTGCGATGGGAGTCTTCCCTGGCACGTACTAAGCGTGGGGTTTCCCCCCAATGCTGCCAGCGACTATGCAGTTGAGTTTCGATTGAAACTCACTTCCTGTATCCTGCCACTCAAAGACCTTTGCCTGTTGACGGCAGGACTATGAATTTTTCCGAAGATGCTAACCCCAAACCATTGTCCTGATTGTCGTTGCCTCTTGTGATTCTGCGCCGAATTCATCTTCGGTCTGCAGCAAGATGGCGGCTATCTTCTTCTTGAGATTGTAAATCTCGCTTTGTATTTTATCGATGGCGACTACGCGAGACTCGATATTGCCCATAACGATGGTGGTCACAAAACGCTCCCGAATCCGCTGCTGTCTCAAAAATGTAATCATACTCGAGGTGGCGGAGACTGGGAAGGATAAGTCTGTCTTATCGGGGCGCTGTCCCAGCTTTAAACACGACGCAATCGCTGGTCACATCAGGTAGCTCAATCTCAATCGTCACGCCGTCATACTCTACCAAATCGATCATGTATGCGCCGTCAAAGTAGGTCATGCCGACCGACAGCTTGTCCCAAACGAAGTCATCTCCCGCGAACTCCGCCTCGTAGAACGTACCCTCCAGTTCCCGTGTCCGCTGGAAATGTGGGACAGGATCGGCAACCGCTTCACGGCAGTGGATCAGCTTCTCGGGGTAATCATCCACGAGATCGGCTAGATCGATCTCAATGTCCCCACAAGCATCACCCGTGACATACATCATGGCGCTATAGGGGCAGGGTCCGACCAAACTGGTGTGGTCAGCTTCGGGAGCGCTGATGCCGGAAAAGTAATCAGGGCAGTCTCTGTCGTTACCGTTCAGATTGCGCTGCGGCTATTTATTCCGTTCTGCCGTAGTTTTGAATAAAAATTATTCGGCAAAAAGGCGCCTTAGCAATGAAACCTCTTCTGAGTTTTCCCCAAATTTGCACTCTGCTTCAAATATGAGTAGGGAAATTTTTAATTTCACTCTATGAATTTTTTTCATTAATTTCAGTGATGATATAATGTAAGGCGCAAGGTCATTTGCCGTTGTATCGTTTGACATGGACCACCATCGTCACAGAAAAGTATCTATCCATTGCATAGGATCTAAGGACTGCGCTGAAAACGTTCAGTGGTGCCGTATTGGTACCGATGGACTTCCCGCTTTGGACACGATGCAGTCGCTGGTCACCTCGACCTCAGCAACCGCAGCGTTGATCAGGCAGGGGTAATCGAGATATCGACTGACAGCGAGGTACGGCGGGGAATTCTCGATCTGATCGGGTCACGCGGTTTAAATTGAAACCCGCCCTGTTCCGCCATAAACTCTTTGAATCGCTTCAGTTTTGGTGCTTTTGCTTTCGATACGTCCATCGTACTACCCCATGAGTTGGATTGGTTTTGGATATTTATATGGGGTAGTTTCTGATCGGAAATCCGCTCTCACTGATGACACTCAGTGGCGGTTGGTTAGACGAAGCGCCTTCGCGCTGATAGTGGAGTTACACTTGTCGCCTAACTATTCTCCTTTGGAGAATTAGCCGCCATGTCCACGTAATCAGCCCATTCGCTCGTGACTCCGAACATTTTCTTCCTTAGTCACTTCCCGCTTCATACGAGTGTGCTCGCCGCACACGCAACATTTGGTGTTGTCGATGTATGTGTAGCGAGCTTCAGTCCACGTTCTTTCTATAATCCTTTGGCGCCCATTAGAATCGGTACCTGCTGATCGTGTGGAATGACGAGGGACCGCCGCCACAAGCGTTCGGTCAGATTCCCAAAAAGACAGTGCAAACACTGCATTACATTTAAAGCAGGTAAAAATTTTGCCCTTATCGAATAATTTTTTCTTAGTTCTTTGCGCTTTCGATTTCGGAAATTCTTGCTGGAATTTTTCCAAAACACGTCGAACTTTTACGGTGTAAAAAATTATGCATGGAATTACAATTGGGGACAATATGACGCCGATCCAACCAGCGACAATAGTGCCCCATATTGCAAATACCGAAAATAAAGTAGCGCCATAACTCAATGCGAAAAGGGTCATTGTGCGCATGCTGTCCCAAAAATCAACGGAACTAAGTGCCTTTTCCAAGGATCTATTTCGAATTATCTTTTGATTATCATTTAAAGACGAAAACGAGTCAGATGTTTGCGATGCATCAAAAACATCATTGATTTCATCCGATTCGTGCTTGCTAGATCTCGCCCAATCCTCCGAAAAGCCTTTGACTACAAAATACATAAATGGAAGTAGCAGAATAGATATAAACAAAATAGTCAATGAATCTCGTGCAGAGTTCATATTATCTGGGTTATTGCCAATATTGTTGAAAACGGAATTGGATTTATTTTCATCGCTATTTGAATTTACGAAACCCGCATTCGACGGTGGCGCAATGTCATTGGCATAAACTTCAGCTCTGGCGGTTGAGGTTGCCGTTTCTGATGAAGCAGGACCCGCTCCTTGAGCAGAGTTCTCTGCAGAAAGCGCAATTTGGGTGGCGCCTTCCTGTTTAACCTTGGATAAATATGATTCAAGGTAGTTAATATATCTTAGGGTGTTATTAAGTTGGCACTGTTCGACTTCTAGACTATTGTCGTAGCCTCCTCGATTATTAATATCGGCGCATTTTAAATCTCTAGACTGCTTATTTTCCCACTCTTCATCAAACTCGCGAGTCGTCTCAACATGCAGGGATTGGCTTTTTTCAAAAATTTCAGATCGAAGGTCATTAATTTTATCGTAATCGCCTTGCTCGAGTTTGCGACCCTCGTATTGGTCGAGTTTCTGACCTTGATACTGTTGCGCGAATGCAAAATTTATCGGACAAAATGTCAAAATTACCGCGACTAATAATTCTGACCAACAAGTTGATCTCGCATGAGTTCGTCTGTGGGTCAGCCTTCTGATGCTGTGATTTGTCTGCTCACCCGATGTCTCGGTGTTGACCACAAAATCAGTTCCGACCCGCTTAAGTACCGGCATCTCTCTCGCCCCACAAACACATCCCGCGCGGCAAACTGCTCGCACGCCCTTACCCTGGTCCTGTCATTGCGGAATCTTACAGATCAATGACAATGCCATCACTCGCCCTCGAACTGTCGCCACCCGCAGTCATCCCCGCGGATACCCCTGAGCTTCAACCGCCAGTTTCTGATCGGAAATCCGCCTCTCACTGATGACACTCAGTGACCCCCAACCTCACTCGAACGGATACGCAGTGTCGCGCTTGATCGAATCACGAGCAGCACCTGCTTTCGTGATCTGCGCCGCCAGTGCTGAACTGACGGTCTGCCCGTAGAACTTCTCCAGCATCTCGACCGACGTACCCATCTGCTTCGCAAGCAGGAATGGACTGGTCTCGTGGCTAAGGCGCATGGTCGCGTAGAAATGTCGCAGCGAGTAGATCGTCCTCGATCCGCCGTTCCGCTCAATAGGAATCTTGGCAAACGCGAGCAGTGACTTGAACGCCGTCTTCATCGTCTGGATCGGTGTCCCGTCCTTGTGACAGAAAATCGCCTCATCAGGCGGAACATCACGGTCGGTCGAATCGCCTGGCAGATCGTTCAACTCCATGACCCGCAGATCGTAGACCCGCTTCACATATTGATCCGCCGATTGCTGAAACACCACCTCGCGAACGCCCGTCTTGCCGCGCACCTCTGCGACCAATCTGGTCCCGTCATCCGTCTTGACCGTCCGCAGGTCGCTCCAGCGCAGACCCCGCAATTCGCCCACGCGCATCCCAGTGTTTGCAAGGATCAGCACATACTGCTGCGTCATGAACCGATGGCGCCATGTCGCCTTCGATTCGCCTTCCTTGACCCATGCTCGTGCTTTGACCGTAAGCTTGCGCCACTCATCCAATGTGAATGTCGGTCTCCGCTCCAACTGCGCTTTAGGCGGTTCAGTCTCAGGAATCGCAGGGATGTACCCCTTCGACACGGCATACTTGAAGACAGGCAGGATGCTCGTGCGTTCACGCCGCAACGTGCCGTTTGACGGTTCCTTCTTGTTGAAGTTCGTTTTGCGCCACGCCCAGTAGTCCGTGAAATCCGACGGACCAATCGCCTCGATCTTCATCCCTCCAAAGAACCGCAGAGCGTATGTCTCGACACGTTCAATCGTTCCCTGCCATGACCCACCTCTCCGAGTGTGACCCATCGTGGTGACGTGCTTCTTCCAGTCGTCGAACGCCTGCTTGAACGTCCGCGACTGGATCGATCCACCCGCTTTGACGTGCATGTAGAGCTCTTCGTAGAGATTCTCCGCGAACCGCTCAGCGTCCCGCAGCTTGTCCGTTTTGGTGGAGACGATCTTGTAACCCGCAGCGTTCGGCACCCGTATGCGGACCTGCCACTTTGGGTTTTTCAACCCATCTCGCTTGTAGAGCATGATCCGCCCGTCACCGCGTAGATCAATCAGCTCCTGATACGCTGCCATACGCTTCCTGCACGTTTGCCACTTTCGGCAAAATTATCAGGATGTTCGGGAGTTGATACCGATTTTTGTATAGAGTTTGTAAACGCCCAAAATCGACGATTCTCGAGCTTTGCGAGATTTGTAAATCCCGTAAGTGATTGAGATTGTATGGTGATTTTGGTGCACCCGACAGGATTCGAACCTGTGGCCTCTGCCTTCGGAGGGCAGCGCTCTATCCAGCTGAGCTACGGGTGCTTGGCCAAGAGCGCCTAGCAGCGCGGCGCGCGGGTTGCCAGTGGTTTGTGGCCAGAAGTTTGTGGCCCCAAGTTTGTGGCCCCAAGTTTGTGGTCGAAGGATTGCAGTTTAGCGATTTGGTAGCGGGCGCTGCCTTATGCCGCATCGCATGGTTGCACGTCCTCCTTCCCCGAATGCGAATCGCGGCGCGGCGCGGCTGGCGGCCAGCCCGATGGCGATGAAGTGGACTGCCGTTCACGAAGCGGCATCGGCGGTGGGCGAACTGGCCGGGAATGCGCCCGAATACCGCACCCCCGATCTGCGCAATTTCCCTGCGATCATGCGCGATACCGGCGGCTGGCGGCTGCGTCTGGCCGAGCAAGGGGTGGATGATCTTGCTGCCATTCTCGAACCCGGGCTTGCCGCGCTGCTTGCGCTGCACGGCAGCGGCGCGCCAGCCGGAGCGGCGGCGCAGGCGCTGTGGCAGGAGTTCCACGCCGCCCGCGCCGCGCTGCTGGCCCTGATCCCGCCGCTCGGGATCGAGCGTTAGGGAAAACCCGCGCTTTTCTTGTTCCATTTTTGTTCTTAAACTGCAGCTATGATCGATTCGCTTCTCCCCGCTGTAGCCCCGCCGTCGCAAGAGCGTGAAGCGCAGGCCGTGGCGCGCGGGATCGGGCGGCTGTTTGCCCGAAACGGGATCTGGTGCCTGCCGGAAATGCCCCTGCGATCAGGGCGGCGGGCGGACCTGATGGGCATCGATACAAAGGGTCGCATCGTGATCGTGGAGATCAAGGTGGCGCGCGCTGACCTGCTGGGCGATGCCAAGTGGCCGGATTATCTGGACTATTGCGACAGGTTCTATTGGGGCCTTGCCCCGCATCTTGACCGCGCCTGCCTCGAAACCCCCGCGTTCCGGCCCGAGGTTTGCGGGGTGATCGTGGCCGATGGCTATGACGCGGAGATCATCCGCCCAGCCCCCAGCCTGCCGCTCGCCGCCGCCCGCCGCAAGGCCGAGACCGAGCGGCTGGCGCGCGCGGCGCTGCGGCGGCTGGTGGTGGCGGGTGATCCGCAGTGCGCCGGGTGGGGCGAGGAGGGTTAGAGAATACCCGCCGTCGCCAGCAGCAACCACAGGCCGAGCGCGGCAAACAGCACGGCCGCCACGGTGCGCACCACGCCCAGCGGCACGCGCTTCACCAGTTCGCCGCCGAGTAGCACCGCCGGGACATTGGCCAGCATCATGCCCAGCGTGGTGCCTGCCGTGACCGCAATCGCATCGTGATACCGCGCGCCCAGCGCGATGGTGGCGACTTGTGTCTTGTCACCCATCTCGACCAGGAAGAACGCGATCAGCGTGGTCAGGAACGCGCCGCCGCGCGAGACGGAGGGGGCTTCGTCATCATCGAACTTGTCGGGCACCAGCGTCCAGGCCGCCATGGCAAGGAAGCCGACGGCAACGGCATAGCGGAAAGCCGGGCCATCGAACCATCCGGCCGCCACCGAACCCAACAGGGCCGCGAGGAAATGGTTGGCGAGGGTTGCCACCAGAATGCCGAGAATGATCGGCATGGGCCGCTTGAACCGCGCGGCGAGCACGATGGCGAGGAGCTGGGTCTTGTCGCCTATCTCGGCGAGAGCGACGATCGTAGTGGAAGTGAGCAGGGCTTCGAGCATGATGAATTCCGGGGCCGGGCGAGCGATCGAGACAACGGCACCCAGCTTCCCCCGCCCGGCCGGACAGGGAAACAGGTGCCATTGGTCTCGCCCAGCAGGTGGTGCCGAAAGGCTCCGTTCCTGCCGCCTGCGCCATGGCCTCTCGGCCAAGCATGTTGACGCGCCGGACGGATCCGGCAGGGGACTGCGCGGGGCTGCGCAGCGGCTACTCCCCAAGTGACAGCGCACGCCCTAATCGCCGCAGCCCGATCTCGCAAGGCAGCTTGCGCAGGGCGCGGCGGCCCATAATATCTGGACGCAGCTACGAATTCCTGTATTCCATAGAATACAGCAACGCATTGCCGACCCGGCCACGGGAGAAGGTTGCGCAATCGAACCAGGAAGCGACTTTGACCCGAAGAGCGATCCTTGCTGCCGCGGCCTGCGCCGCCCTCAGCGTTGCCCCCACCGCCACGGCCAAGCCCGGCCCGCTCGCCAAGGCGCTCGGCGCGCCGGATGATCTATCGATCAGCGCCACCGTGCGGGCGCGGGCCGAAGGGATCGACGGGCAGTTCCGCCCGAGCCCGGCGGCGGCCGATTCGATGGTTTCACTGCGCACCACGCTGGCCATCGAATACGATGCGGGGCCGGTGCGTTTCGGCGGCGAGCTGTGGGATTCGCGGGCCTATGGCGAAGCGGCGACGTCTTCGATCACCACGTCCGACGTGAACACGCTCGAACTGGTGCAGGCCTATGCGAAGATCGAGCTGGGCGATGGGAAAAAGGGCGCGAAAGGCGGACGCGGGCTGCTGACGCTGGGCCGCCAGACGATGGACATCGGCTCGCGCCGGCTGGTGGCGCGCAACCGCTATCGCCAGACCACCAATGCCTTCACCGGCGCCGATCTGGAATGGACCACACATGGCGGCACGCGGCTGCAGGCGTTCTGGATGATGCCGCAGATCCGCCGCCCGGATGATGCGCAGGGCTTGCAGGACAACAAGGTCAAGTTCGATCTGGAGACAACGCGCGTCCAGTTCTTTGGCGCGCACGCCACGTTGCCGCACGTGCTGGGCGGAACGCTGGAGGCCTATGGCTTCCGGCTGGCGGAGCAGGATGTCGACAACCGGCTGACGCGCAACCGCCGCCTCTGGACGCTGGGCGGGCGGGCCTTCGCGCGGCCTGCGGCGGGGAAGTGGGACCACGATATCGAGGCAGCTTATCAGTTCGGCACGGCGCGGCGCAGCACCAGCGCGGCGGATACCGCCGATCTCGATGTCTCGGCGTGGTTCGTGCACGCCGAAGCGGGATACACCCTGAAAAGCGGCTTGCTCAAGAAAGACTGGCACCCGCGCGTGGCCGCGCTGTTCGATGCCGCCAGCGGCGATGGCGGCAAGGCCGGGCGCTTTGGCCGGTTCGATACGCTTTATGGCGCGCGGCGGTTCGATTTCGGGCCGACGGCGCTCTATGGCGCGCTTCAGCGCACCAATATCATCTCACCCGGACTGCGACTGGAACTGGTGCCGGACAAGCGCAGCGACGTGATGGTGAGTTACCGCGCGCTATGGCTGGAGAACCCGCGCGATGCTTTCGCCACGACCGGCGTTAAAGATGGCAGCGGCGCTTCGGGCCGCTTTGCCGGGCATCAGGCCGAAGTGCGGCTGCGGCATTGGCTGGTGCCCGATCTGCTGCAGGCCGAAACCGGCGGTGCGGTGCTGTTCAAGCGCGGGGTGCTGCGCAGCGCGCCGAATGCGCCCGCCAGCGGCAATAGTCTCTACGGCTATTTCGACCTGACGCTGACGCTCTGACCGCGCTGCCCGATGGCGGCCAGAATGGCATGCTTCTGCGCTGCGCTGGCGCTGGGCCAGGCCATGATCTCGCCCATCGTGCGCGCGCAGCCCTGGCACAGCCGGGTCAGCGGATCGAGCGTGCAAGTGCCGGTGCAGGGACTGGCGGGATGATCCGTCATTTCTGTTCCGCAGCCAGACGGCTCATCAGCAGCGCCGCCCGCTTGGCCTGCAAGGTGAGGCTGGCGAGATCGGCCGTCTCTTCGGGCGTATGGTCGCCTTGGCTTGCCGGACCAAGGCCGACGAGCCCCGGCACATCGGCGGCGACAAAGCTGATATCGCCTGCACCGCGCTTCAACGGATCGAGCGGAGCCATCGCGGGCAGGCCGAGCGCGGCGTTGACAGCGTTGAGCCGCGCCAGCAGCGCGCGGTTGGCATCGGTGGGGGCCATCGGCGGATAGCCGTCCTCGAACGTGATCCGGGCGGTGGCTCCCGGATAGGCGCGCGCGGCGATGGCGGCCATGCGCTCCTGCGCGCGGGTGTTCTGTTCGGGCGAAAGCGTGCGCAGATCGCCGCGCG
The DNA here is from genome assembly GCF_002278815.1 of Novosphingobium sp. PASSN1. Taxonomy (NCBI): domain Bacteria; kingdom Pseudomonadati; phylum Pseudomonadota; class Alphaproteobacteria; order Sphingomonadales; family Sphingomonadaceae; genus Novosphingobium; species Novosphingobium sp. PASSN1. The sequence goes on from NZ_NKIS01000002.1 coordinate 118,557, forward strand.
CGATAGCCTTGGCGGAGATGATGTTGGTCTTGCCGGTGGCGCTGACATGCGCCTGATCGGCGGCAAGCGCGGCTTCGGCCCCGCCCGCGATCATGCCGACGTTGAGCGTGAGGTTGGGCTCAGGCACTTCGGCGCGAATCGCCGAAAGAATGCGCGCGAGGGCATAGATCGCGCCGTCGCCATTGGCACCGAACACGCCGCTGGAATGGCCGGACTTCGCCTCGACCTCGATGGTCCAACTATAGGCCGAACGGCGGGCGATGGAGCCCATGTCGATCAGCGTGCCCTCAGGCCCGACATCGCGGGCCAGCCCTTCGAAATCGAGCGCGACGTCGGCCTTCCGGCCTTCTGCGATCAGATCGGCGCGGGCGGCGGATTGCGGATCGCCGGCGTCTTCCTCGTCGCCGGTCAAATAGGCGGTCACGTTGGCATTCTTGAGCGTGCCCGCCGCCGCCATTGCCCGCAGCGCCGCCAGCATGGCCACAACGCCGCCCTTGTCGTCCGCAACGCCCGGGCCGGTCGCGAACGGGCCGCTGCGGGCGAACGTCTGGAACGGGGAATCGGCTTCGAACACCGTATCGAGGTGGCCGATCAGCAGCAGGCGCTTTGCTCCGGGCTTTCCGGTATGCTTGGCGACGAGGTGCCCGGCGCGGCCGGTCTGCTCCATCGGCAGCCACTTGACCGTAAAGCCCAGTGCTTCGAATTCCGGGCGGAGCATTTCAGCCACCGCCTTGACCCCGGCGATGTTTCGGGAGCCGGAGTTCTGGTTCACCAGCTTCTCAAGCAGTGCGATATCGCGGCCCGCGTTTGCTTCGACAGCCGCCACCATGCGGCGCTCCGGCGCGGACAGCGCGGGCGCGGCGCAGACCGTGGCGGGCAGGAGAAGCGATGCTGCGAGGAGCGCAGCGGCAAGGCGGATTTGCATGATTCCCTGATAGAGCGACAGGGCCGCGCTTGGGAAGCCCGCTGCCCGTTTGCGCAATTTCCTTGCTTTCCCGCGCAATTGCGTTTAAGCGGCACCCCAGCAGGACTGGCGAGCGGACTTTCCGCCGCAAGCCCGGGCAAGCGTGAGGACCGCCGTTTCAGGGCGAGACCCGCCCCGGCTTAACAGCTGCTTCGCTTGGCTTCCCCTTCACGCATGGGTCGCATGGACGACCCCCTGCCTGCGCGCCGCATCTCGCCGCGCGCGCCACACAACGATTGGATTCCCATGTCTTATTTCCGCGATCTCGGCCTTGCTGAGCCGATTCTCCACGCCCTTGAAACCAAGGGTTATACCGACCCGACGCCGATCCAGCGCCAGTCCATCCCCGCGCTGCTCGAAGGCCGCGACCTCCTCGGCATCGCGCAGACCGGCACCGGCAAGACCGCCGCTTTCGCGCTGCCTTCGCTGCACCGCCTGGCCGCCAATCCCCAGCCGCGCAAGCCGGCCTCGTGCCGCATGCTGGTGCTTTCACCCACGCGCGAACTGGCCGCCCAGATTGCCGAGAACATCGCGGCTTATGCCAAGAACCTGCGCCTTGTCGTCGATTGCGTGTTCGGCGGCGTGCCGGTGGGCAAGCAGGCCCGCCGCCTCGTGCCGGGCGTCGATATTCTGGTGGCAACGCCGGGCCGCCTGCTCGATCTGATCGACCAACGCGCGCTCACGCTGGGCAAGGTCGAGATCTTCGTGCTCGATGAAGCGGACCAGATGATGGACCTCGGCTTTATCCATGCGCTGAAGCGCGTGGCGAACCTGCTGCCCAAGGACCGCCAGAGCCTGTTCTTCTCCGCGACCATGCCCAAGGCGATCGCGGATCTCGGCAAGCAGTTCATCAACAACCCGGTGCGCGTGGAAGTAACCCCGCAGGCGAGCACAGCCGAGCGCGTCGAGCAGTTCGTCACGTTCGTCAATCAGGCGGAAAAGCAGGCGCTGCTCACGCTGCGCATCCGGGCGCTGCTGGCCGATGGCAAGCTCGACCGCGCGCTGGTGTTCACCCGTACCAAGCACGGCGCGGACCGCGTGGTGCGCCACCTCTCTGCCGCTTCGATCAGCGCGCGCGCGATCCACGGCAACAAGAGCCAGGCACAGCGCACCGCCGCGCTGGACGCGTTCCGTCAGGGTTCGTGCCCGATCCTCGTCGCCACCGATATCGCCGCGCGCGGGATCGACGTGACCGGGGTGAGCCACGTGTTCAACTTCGAGCTGCCCAACGTGGCCGAGCAATATGTCCACCGCATCGGCCGGACCGCGCGTGCGGGCGCGGACGGTGAGGCGATCAGCTTCTGCGCGCCGGATGAAAAGCCCTACCTCAAGGACATCGAGAAGCTGACCGGCATCAAGCTGATGCCGCTGCCGCTGCCCGAAGGCTTCCTCGCCGAGGCCGCGAAGCTCCCCGCCGTCAGCCGCAAACCCGAAGAAGCCGAGCGCGATGCGCGCCGCGATGACCGCGATGCACGCGGGCGCTTTGGTGATCGGGGCGGCAACCGTGGTGGCAATCGCGGCGGCGGCCAGGGCAGTGGTCAGGGCCGAGGCGGTGAACGGGTGCGCGATGATCGCACGCCCGGTGGCCGCGCGCAGGGCCGTGATGGTCGTCCGCGCGATGCCAATCCGCGCAGTGCCGGTGCTGATCGCGGGCCGGTGGGCAATCCCGTCCACGCGGATCGCGGTGAACGGCCGCAGGGTGAGCGGCCCCGTGATGATCGGCCGCAGGGCGACAAGCCCCGCAGCTTCCGCCCGGGTGGCGGCAATGGCGGCGGTGGCGGCGTTGGCCAGCACCGCAACAAGGTTCGCCGCGCCGTCTGATGCATCGCGCCGTCTTGTGGACTGCCCCGAGTGCGGGCTGTCCACAAGCGCGCGGGGCTGGCATAAGCCTTTATCATGATTTCCTCTTTTGCCCTGAGCGCGACCGAAGCGCGGCCCGCATGAACGAGATGTGGCTCTCCGCCCTCGTCATGACGGTGATCGTCGGCGTGCGCTATCTCGCGGTCAGCGGGGTCTTCGCGTGGATCACCGCGCGGGTGCGGCCCGGCCACTACGCGGGCCTTGGCCCCCAAATGCGCAGCGAGATCAGCTGGAGCCTTACCTCCGCCGCGATCTATGGCGTGCCCGCCGGGATCATCGCCTGGGGCTGGCAGCACTATGGCTGGACGCGGGTCTATACCGATGTGAACGATTGGCCGCTGTGGTGGCTGCCGGCATCGCTGTTCGTCTATCTCGCGCTACATGACACGTGGTTTTATTGGACGCACCGCTGGATGCACCGCCCGGCGGTGTTCCGCGCGGTCCACACCGTGCACCACGCCAGCCGCCCGCCCACCGCGTGGGCGGCGATGAATTTCCATCCTGCCGAGGCCGCCATCGTCGGCCTGTTCATCCCCGCGCTGGTCTTCGTGGTGCCGATCCACGCCGGCGTGCTGGGGATCGTGCTGATGGTCATGACCGTGATGGGCGTGACCAATCATATGGGCTGGGAGATGTTTCCGGGGTCGCTCGTTCATTCGCCAGTAGGGCAATGGGTGATAACAGCTAGTCATCATCACCGTCATCACGAGCTCTATCGATGCAACTATGGCCTCTATTTCCGGTTCTGGGATCACGTGTGCGGGACGGACAAGGGCGTTTCGGCGCCATGACGCGCAAGGCGGGTCTGGCGCTGGCCGCCTCGCTGCTGGCCGCGCCGTTGATCGCAGGCGCTCCGCTACTGGCCGCGATCCCGCAAGTGCAGGCCGTGGCCACAGGTGCACCCAGCTCGATTCTGGTCGAGATCGGCGGCCTGCGTTCGAACCACGGCCAGATCATGGCTTGCATGACCGCGAACCCCAAGACCTTCCCCGATTGCCAGAAGGATCCGGCAGCCCGCCACCTCACCGTGCCGGCGCTGAACGGAGAGACGGTGCAGTTCAAGGACGTGCCGCAGGGCCGCTATGCCATCGCCCTGTTTCATGACGAGAACGGCAACGGCCGCATGGACAAGATGATGATGCTGCCGAAGGAGGGCTTCGGCTTCTCGCGCGATGCGCCGCTGGTGTTTGGCCCGCCCCGCTTTGGCGCGGCTTCGTTCCAGGTCGGTGCAGCGCAGCTGCGGACCGCGATCAAGGTTCGTTATCTCCTGTAACATTTCCTTGCGCCGCGCCGACGCTTGAGGAAAGGGCGCAAAGCCATATGCGCCTTCCGCTGGAGTTACCACTTGTCTGAAACCGTTTCGGATGCGCAGCCGCTGCGCTCGCTGCTCTACATGCCTGCCAGCAACCGCCGCGCGGTGGACAAGGCGCGCGCGCTGCCCTGCGATGCGGTCGCGCTCGATCTGGAAGATGCCGTCGCGCCCGAAATGAAGGACGAAGCCCGCGCCGCGCTGGTCGAGGAACTGACCGCAGGCGGATTTGGGCACCGGCAGATGATCGCGCGGATCAACCCGCTCGGCTCGCCGTGGGGCAAGGCCGATCTCGCCGCGCTGGCCGGATGTCCGCTGGGTGCCATCCTTGCACCCAAGGTGGATGATGCCGCCGATGTCGTGGCGCTTTCGGTGGCGATGGACGGGGCCGGTTATGATCCCGCCGTGCGCCTGTGGGTGATGATCGAGACGCCGCATGCCGTGCTGGCGCTTGAGCGGATTGCCGCCTCCGCGCGCATTTCGCGGCTTGGCGGCTTCGTGCTCGGGCTCAACGATCTCGCCAAGGAAACCGGGATGGCGCAACTGCCTGGCCGCGCCGGGTTCGTGCCGGTCATGGTCCAGTCGCTGATGGCCGCGCGCGCCTATGGCCTCGTCCTGCTCGACGGGGTGTGCAACGCGATCGACGATCCCGCGCGGCTCGAGGCCGAATGCACGCAGGCGCGCGATCTGGGGCTTGATGGCAAGACCCTCATCCATCCCTCGCAAGTGGAAACCGCCAACCGCGTGTTCGCGCCAGGCGAAGCGGCGGTGGCTGAAGCGACCGCCATCGTGGCAGCGTTTGCCGATCCCGCCAACGCAGGCAAGGGCGCGCTGAAGGTGAACGGCAAGATGGCCGAACTGCTACACCGCGATATGGCGGTGCGCCTGCTGACCAAGGCGGCGGCCATCGCGGCGCGCTAACGCGCTGTCCGACCAAACGAAACCACATTCGAACAATTGCGCGCGGATCGGCGGCGCAACTTAAACACATCTTTACCATGTTGCGCCATGACAGGCCCCATCACACGACCACGGGGACGGGTTCATGGATACGTATCGCGGCATAAGCACGGAGGGATCGGAGGGCCGCGGGCCCATCGATTACACGGCTGATTATGCCAGCTACGAGGAATCGATCGACGAACAGGGCCCTGTTGCCGCGCCGCCGCCCGCCATCGGGCAGGACGAGCGCCGCATGCAGGTGCGCGCGTACAATTTCTGGGCCAGCCTGCTCGATTCCGGTCCGTTTCCCCCCGTCCAGTCGCTGCTCGACGGACAATTGCCGGATTTCGCCGATCATTCGGTGCTGCTGCATTTCGAACACGGCATCGAGGATCCGGCGATCCCGTTTCTTGGCAAAGTGCTGGCCGACGAATGCGACACGGGCGGCCCGCTGCGCCGCCTGAGCGACATTCCCGGCCGCTCGCTGCTTTCGCGTATCACCGATCATTATCTGCAGATTATCGCCAATCAGGCGCCCATCGGATTCGAGGCGGAATTCGTCAACCAGCGCGGCCGCACGATCCTCTATCGCGGCATCCTGCTGCCCTTCTCCACCGACAACGCGACCATCGACTACCTCTACGGCGTGATCAACTGGAAGGAACTGGCCGACCAGCAGACCACCGATGCGTTGCTGCTGGAAATCGACCAGGCGCTCGACCAGCGCGCCGGCAGCGCCGCGTTCGTGCCGCGTAGAAGTGCCGAAGTGCCGCTGGGCGGCTGGGCGGATGGGCCGGACAGCGACATGCTGCACGATGAGGCCGATGCTCTCGCCCCGCTCGATCTGGCGGAATTCGGCGCAGAGATCCTTCCCGGCGACGCCCTCCCCGTCCTCGACCTCGCGCCCGCCGAGCCGGAGCCTGACTCGCTGGCCGATTGGCTCGCATCCGCGCGCGATCTGGCGCACATCGCCCATACCAACGAGGACCGCACGCGCGGCGCGCTCTATGCCGCGATCGGGCGGGCATGGGATTTCGCGCTGGCCGCGCAGGACGCGCCCGAGGACTTCGCCGAGATGGTGGCCGATGCCGGCCTGAAAAGTCAGGTGCGGGCGCCGCTGACCCCGCTGGTCAAGCTGGTGTTCGGCGCAGACTACGACAAGACGCGCATTGCCGAATATACCACCGCCCTCACCCACGCGCAGCGCCTTGCGCTCGGCTATGGCCAACTGGGCGGCTATCTATCCAAGACGCCCGGCGGGCTGAAGGGCGTAGTTTCGCTGGAACGCAAGCTGCGCCGTGAGGAAACCGGCAAGGCGGCGGCCAAGCCCGGCGCATCGCTGGCCGAGGATCTGCGCGCGCTCGATCACAAGCCGCTCTATGCGCTGGAGCCCGAAGGCGCCGAGTTCGCGCTGGTGCTGGTGCGCCGCCTTGCGGGTGGCTCTGCCGTGCTACTGGGCGAAATTGCCGACGATCAGCCGATGCTGGAGCGCGCGGCGCGCCGTTTGCTGGGCTGAAGGGCTGCTTTCCCGCCGTCACAAAACCGTCTAGCCATGGCCCATGGCAGACGAACCGACTTTGACGCGCACGCCCCGCACATCACGCCGCCGCTGGCTGGGGTGGACACTCGCGGTGCTGGCGCTGCTCGGCGTTGGCGGGTTTCTCCTCTACCGTCAGGCGCTGGCGACCGAAGCCGTGGCCTTGCTCGACACCGCGGACCGCGTGCTGCGCGGCGGCGATGGCGCGATCCGCGTGGTGGCGGCGGTGCGCTATGGCAGCGATCCCGCGCAGAAACTGGAGATGATCGTTCCGGCGGATAGCGCCGCACGCAAGGGCCCGCTGCCCATTGTGGTGTTCATCCATGGCGGCGGCTGGCGTTCGGGCGATCCGCATGACTACCGCTTCATCGCCCGCGCGCTCGCGCCAGAAGGCTATGCCGTGGTGCTCGCGGGCTACCGGCTCTATCCCAAGGCGCGCTATCCGGGGATGCTGGAGGACGGCGCGGCGGCGCTGCGCTGGGTGGCCAACAACGCAGCCGCGTACGGCGGCGATCCGCAGCGCATTGTGCTGATGGGCCATTCCGCCGGCGCCTACAACGCGGTCATGCTGGGGCTGGATCAACGCTGGCTGGCAGCGCGGGGGCTTTCCGCCAATGCCTTGCGCGGGGTTGTCGGCCTTGCCGGACCTTATGATTTCTATCCGTTCGACAGCGCGGCAACGAAGCTGAGCTTCGGCAAGGCGCCCAATCCGGAAGAGACCCAGCCGGTCGCCCACGCCCGCGCCGGAGGGCCGCCGCTGCTGCTGGTCCACGGCACCGCCGATACCCGCGTGCGCCCGCGCAATTCGGTGGGCCTCGCCCGCACGATGACCCGCGCCGGAGCGCCGACACAGGCCGTGCTGCTGGACGGCGTGACGCACGAGGGCCTGATCATGATGTTCGCGCGGCCCTTTTCACGCGATCCGCGCGCGATCGATGCGGTGCTGCCGTTCCTCGCGAAAGTCACCGCTTCACCGCCGGTTCAGGCGAGCGGCGGATAAGCTGGCAGCGTCGTGACACGCTCCCTTCCCCGCCGCATCGGCCGCACCCTCGCGGCCACTCTGGCACTTGCGCTTGCCCCCGTGATCGGCTCCGCACCGGCGGCCGCGCAATCGGTGCTGCGCGATGCCGAGACCGAAGCGTTCTTTCAGGAAATGGCCGCGCCCATCGTGGCGGCGGCAGGTTTCAATCCCCGCACCATCGATGTGATCCTGCTCAACGATCCTTCGATCAACGCCTTCGTGGCGGGCGGGCAGGCGGTCTATTTCCATTCCGGGCTGCTGAGCGCGGCGGACAACGCGCAGGAAGTGCAGGGCGTTTTCGCGCACGAACTGGGCCATATCACCGGCGGCCACGTGATCCGGGGCGACGAGGGCGGCAAGCCCGCCACCGGCATTACCCTGCTCAGCCTGCTGCTGGGCGCGGCGGCGGCGGCGGCGGGTTCGGGCGAGGCCGGGATCGGCATCATGATGGCCGGGCAGCAGGCCGCGATGGGCAAGTACCTGGCGTTCAGCCGCGCGCAGGAATCCTCTGCCGATGCCGCCAGCGTCGATTTCCTCACCAAGGCGGGCATTTCGGGCAAGGGCTCGATCGATTTCTTCAAGAAGCTGCAGAACATGGAGTTCCGCTATGGCTTCAAGCGCGACAGCGACGCGGAGTTCTATTCCACCCACCCGATGACCTCGGACCGCCTGACGACGCTGCAGGATTCCTTCTCGCAGGATGCGGCGTGGACCAAGCCAGCCGATCCCGCATTGCAGGCGCGGTTCCTGCGGGTGAAGGCCAAGCTCGTCGGCTATCTGGCTGAGCCTGCGGCCACACTCGCCGCCTATCCCGAATGGATGCAGGATGCGCCTGCGCACCTCGCCAGGGCCTATGCCTTCCACAAGGAAGCGCTGATGGACAAGGCGCTGGCGGAAACCGACGCGCTGCTGAAGATGGACCCGAACGATCCCTATGCGCTGGAACTCAAGGGGCAGGTCCTGCTCGAATCCGGCAAGCCGAAAGACGCGATCGAACCGCTGCGCCGCGCGACCGAGCTGACCCGCAACGCGCCGCTGATCGCCACCACGCTGGGCCATGCGCTGCTCGCCACCGAAGACAAGGCCAATTTCCCCGAAGCAGCGCGCGTGCTGCGCACCGCCGTGGCGCGGGACCGGGATAATCCCTTCGCGTGGTACCAGCTTGGCGTCGTGTATGAAGCGCAGGGCGATATCCCGCGCGCGCGGCTGGCCAGCGCCGAGCAGCAATTGGGCGAAATGCGCCTGCCCGAAGCGCTGCGCAGCGCCGAAGCGGCGGAAGGCGCGCTGCCCAAGGGCACGCCCGATTGGCTGCGCGCGCAGGATATCGCGATGTCTGCCCGCGCGATGATTGAGCGCATGCGCAAGTCGCGCTAGCGGTTCTTGCTGACTTCAGGAGTTTCCCAGATGCGTTTCACGCCCTTCCTTGCCCTCGCGCTCGCCCTTGGCGGAGCAGGCGTCGCCGGCGGCTGGTGGGCGATGCATGGCAGCAACGCGGAAGCTGAAGAGGCCGCCGCCGCTGATGGCAAGCTGGAAGGCCAGCTGGCCGAGGCCGGGATCGACGCCCGCCAGCGCGGCGCGATCGAGGCGCTGGTGCACAGCTACATTCTCGAACACCCCGAAATCCTGCCCGAAGCGATGGAAAAGCTGCAGGCGCGCGAAACCGAAGCCCGGCTTGCGCCTTTGCGCGGCGCGGTGGAAACGCCGTTTCCCGGCGCGGTCATGGGCAATCCGCAGGGCAAGATCACCTTGGTGGAGTTCACCGATTTCGCCTGCACCTATTGCCGCAGCAGCGTGGCTGATGTCGAAGCGCTGGTGAAGGCCAATCCCGATCTCAAGGTGGTGGTGCGCGAACTGCCGATCATCGCGCCCGAAAGCGAACCCGCCGCGCGCATGGGCCTCGCCGCTGCCGCGCAGGGCAAGTATGCCGCGTTCCACAAGGCAATGTTCTCAGGCGAACGCCCCAGCTCCACCAGCATCGCCGCTGCCGCCAGTGCCGCGGGGCTGGATAGCGCGGCGGCTGGCACATTCACGCAGACGCCCGGGGTGCATCAGGAGCTTGAGCGCAATCTTGGCCTTGCGCGCCAGCTTGGCATCAGCGGCACTCCGGCGTGGAGCGTGGGCGGCAAGCTGCTGACCGGCGCGATCGGGCGCGAGGCGCTGCAGCAGGCGGTCGATGCGGCGCGCAAGGGCTGATGCGGCTTCATGGCATATGGGCAGGCGGGATTGCCCTGTTTCTGGCCACCCCATCTGCCGCGCAGCCAGCCGATGACCTGCAAGCCGCCGATGAACGCGTGCAGACGATTGGCTGGCGGCTGAGCCACGCCAACGCGCAGCAATGCCCGCGCGGCGCGCCGGGGATCGGTATCCTGCTGGGTGATATGCAGACCTTCAACGATCCGGCGGCGGCCCGAGCCGCCTATGGCCTCTCCGGCGATATCGCCGTCGCCGCAGTCGCCGCGGATAGCCCCGCTGCCGCAGCAGGCCTTGCCGCCAACATGGTCATCACCGCCGTTGCCGGGGAGGCAATCGGCCCACCACCGCCGCGCGGCAGCTGGGACCGGGTCTGGGCCTTGCAGGCGCGGCTCGAACAGACGGCAGCGCAGACCGGCGAAGTGGCGCTGACGCTGGCTGGCGGGCGGGTGATCACGGTAAAGGCGGCCCCGTCCTGCGCGGTGCGGTTCATCCTCGATGATGCCAAGGGGAACGCGGGGGCAACGCGCGCGCAAGTGCGCATCGGCCGCAAGACGCTCGCCCGGCTAAGCCAAGACGATGCGCTGGTCGCCGCCCTTGTCGCACATGAACTGGCCCACGCCGCGCTCGATCACGAAACCGTGCTCGGCCCCGGCAAGCGCACGGTTGAGGCCGTGCGCCGCACCGAACGCGAGGCGGACCGGCTTTCGGTGTGGATCCTTGCGAAGGCGGGCTATGATCCCGCCGCAGCCCCGCAGATGATCCGCCTGATCAGCCCGCACGGCCTGTTCGTGGTGGCAGCGCCCACCCACGGCAAGGCCAGCACCCGCGCGCAGGTCATGACGGCGGAAATCGCCGCGATGAACGCCGCGCCGGACCGGGACTGGGCCTTGCGGTTTCGCCGGGAACCCTAGGGTCAGGCCTTAGGCTGGAACGCCAGCCTTGGCGGCGGTGGTTTCCATCGCGGTGATCGCCGTCTCGTTGCGCGGGCGGGCCATGACCCGGCGCAACATCGGCTCGAAGAAATCAAGCGATAGCGTGTCGTAATCAGGATCGAACGCGGCCTGATCGTACTTCGCGCAGAACTCGGCGCAGGCATCGAAATGGGGGCTTTCGCGGTACTTCTCGCGCACGTTGCGATCGATGCCGAGGTAGTGGAAGTAGTAGTATCCCTGGAACGCGCCGTGGTTCTTGCAGATCCAGTGCTCTTCCTCGCTCACGAAGGGCTGGAGGATCGCGGCGGCGATTTCAGGGTGATTGTACGAACCCAGCGTATCGCCGATATCGTGCAGCAGCGCCATCACAACATAGCTTTCCGGGCGGCCATCGCGGTGGGCGCGGGTGGCGGTCTGCAGGCTATGGGTCAGGCGGTCGATCGGAAAGCCGCCGAAATCGCCATCGAGCAGCTTGAGGTGCGCCAGCACGCGGTCCGGCAGACCCGCGGCAAAGCCGACATAGTCGCGCGCGATGATCGACCAATCTTCCTGCGTGCCTTCTTCCATCGAATGGAACTGCGCGCGCGCACCGGAATCGCCGTGATGATCCATGGTTCTCTCCCTTTTGCGGGGAAGACTAACCGGTTTGCGAGGCCGCGCAAAGCCCGCCTGTGGCGCTCTGCAAAACTGTGCGGTACACACCCCCCATGGCAATGAAGCTGCCGCTGCACCCCACGCCGTTCTTCGGCAACAAGAACCGCGCTTTCTGGCGCCTGCAGATGCTCGGCTGGGGCGGAGCGATGCTGCTGCGCGCGCTCTCCAGCCTTGCCAATGCGCAGCCGTGGTCGTTCCTGATCATCGTGCTGATCGCCACGATCACGGGCTTTTCGATCTCGCTGATCCTTTCGGTGATCTACCGTAACCTGATCAACCGCACGCCGCTGATCACCTGGGGGATCACCTCGGTGGTGCTGGCGGTGGCGGTGGGGCTCTATGCGTTCATCGATTCGTGGGTGATCAGCCTCTATCGCACCGATGGCGATTCCGGCTTTGCCCAGCTGTTCCTCGGCGTGTTCTACCTCGATCTCACGCTGCTCGGCGCGTGGTCAGCGCTGTACTACGCGATCAATTTCTACGTGCAGGTGGAAGAGCAGAACGACCAGCTGATCCGGCTGGAAGCGCAGGCCACCTCCGCGCAGCTCGCCATGCTGCGCTATCAGCTCAATCCGCACTTCCTGTTCAACACGCTGAACTCCATCTCCACGCTGGTGCTGCTGAAGCAAACCGAGCCTGCCAACGCGATGCTCAGCCGCTTGTCCTCGTTCCTGCGCTACACCCTGATCAACGAGCCGACCGGCCGCGTGACGGTGGCGCAGGAGATCGAGACGCTGAAGCTCTACCTCGATATCGAACGGATGCGTTTCGAGGAACGGCTGGGCACCGAATTCCGCATCGACGAGGATGCCTCTCCGGCCCTCATGCCTTCGCTGCTGCTCCAGCCGCTGGTGGAAAACGCGATCAAGTATGGCGTCAGCCCGCTGGAGGAAGGGGCCACGATCACCATCGCGGCGCAACTCGTCGGCTCGGTGCTGCGGGTCACCGTGTCCGACACCGGCCCGGGCTTGCAACCGGGCACCGACCCCTCGACATTGTTTGGCGTGACCAGTTCTCCCATGGATTCCACGCGCGTCGGCCTCGCCAATATCCGCGACCGGCTTGCCCAGGCTTATGGCGAGAACCAGCGGTTCGAAATCGGCGAGCGGCCGGGCGGAGGCTTTCAGGTGGTGATCGAATTGCCCTTCGAAGCAAAAGAAGCGCCAGCCTCCGCACAGTCCGCCTCGCTCGTCCCACAGCAAAGGTAGCGCATGACCATTCGCACGATCCTCGTCGACGACGAGAAGCTCGCCATCCAGGGTCTTCAGCTGCGGCTGGAAGCGTTCCCCGATGTCGAGGTGATCGACACCTGCTCCAACGGACGCGAGGCGATCCGCAAGATCAAGACCGAGAAGCCCGATCTGGTGTTCTGCGATATCCAGATGCCCGGCTTCGACGGGTTCAGCGTGGTCAGCGGCGTGATCGAGATCGATCCGCCCTTGTTCGTCTTCGTCACCGCCTATTCCGAACATGCGATCCGCGCGTTCGAGGCCAATGCGGTGGACTATCTGCTCAAGCCCGTCGAACCCGCGCGCCTCGCCGATGCGCTCGATCGCGCGCGCACGCGCCTTGCCGAAAAGCGCGGGCTGGAAGAGGCGGAGAAGCTCAAGACGGTGCTGGCCGAAGTCGCCCCCGATGCGATGGACGGCATTCCCGACGAAGCCGAACCCGCCGTGGGCCGGTTCGAGAAGCTCATCAACATCAAAGATCGCGGCCAGATCTTCCGCGTCGACGTCGATACGATCGAGCGGATCGAGGCGGCGGGCGATTACATGTGCATCTATACCGGCGACAATTCGCTGATCCTGCGCGAAACGATGAAGGACCTCGAACGCCGCCTCGATCCGCGCGTGTTCCAGCGCGTCCACCGCTCGAAAATCGTCAACCTCGACCGGGTGCGGCAGGTGAAGCCGCACACCAACGGCGAATGCTTCCTCGTGCTCGACTCCGGCTCGGAAGTGAAAGTCTCACGCTCCTACCGCGATGTGGTGGCGCGCTTCGTTCACTGACGTTTGGTACTGATGCTCGACAGCGGGATCGGGCCTAGCTAGTCCCGCTGCATGACGGATTTTTCCATTCCCGGCTTCGATCTGGAAGCTTTCGTGGCCGCCACCTTGGCCGAGGACCTTGGGCAGGGCCTCCCCGGCGGCGGGCATGACGTGACGTGCGAGAGCGTGATCCCGGCGGATGCGCGCTTTGCCGGGGTGATGGACAGCCGCGATGCGATCACCGTCTGCGGCCTGCCCATTGCCGCAGCGTTCTTCCGCGCGCTCGATCCGGCGATGGAAATCGAAGTGCTGGTGGATGAAGGCGCGCGCGTGGAGCCCGGCTCGGCGCTGATGCGGCTCACCGGCTCGGCGCGCGCGATGCTGACGGCGGAGCGCAGCGCCCTCAACACCGTGCAGCACCTCTCGGGCGTCGCCACGCTCACGCGCCAATATGTCGATGCGATGGGCGAGACCAAGGCGCGCCTGCTCGATACGCGCAAGACGATCCCCGGCCTGCGCCATCTGGAAAAGTACGCGGTGCGCACCGGCGGCGGGCACAATCACCGCATGGGCCTGTGGGACGCGGCGATGATCAAGGACAACCACGTGCTCGTGGCAGGCGGCGTGGGCGAGGCTGTGCGCCGCGCGCTGGCAGCCGGCGTGCGCGAGGTGATCTGCGAGGTTGACCACCTCGACCAGATCGAACCCGCGCTGGAAGCAGGTGCTACCCGCCTCCTGCTCGACAACATGGGGCCGGACTTGCTGCGGCAGGCCATCGCGCTCGTGGCGGGGCGTGTCCACTGTGAGGCTTCGGGCGGTGTGCGCCTCGATACCATCGGCGCCATTGCCGCCTCGGGCGTGGACTACGTCTCGGTCGGCCGCCTCACGCAGAGCGCGCCTGCCGCCGATATCGGGCTGGATTTCACGCCGCTGTGAAGTGGGCACGGGCGCTTTCTGCCGCGCTGGGGCTACTGCCGCTCGCAGCTACCTTCCCGGCACAGGCCGAAGTACCTTCCTGCCGCTTGCCGCCGCAGGTCACGGCCCCGGCGCTGCCCGCGCCCGATGGTCCGCGCCGGGCGCTGCCCATCGCGGGCTATACGCTCGCGCTGAGCTGGTCGCCCGAATACTGCCGCACGCGCGGTCGTGATCCGCGCGCGGCGTTCCAGTGCGGGGGTGAACTGGGGCGGTTCGGCTTCATACTCCACGGCCTCTGGCCTGAATCGAGCCCCGGCCAATGGCCACAATGGTGCGCGGCGCGCCCGGTGCCCGCCGAAACGGTGCGCCGCAACTTGTGCCTGATGCCCTCGCCCGATCTCATCACGCACGAATGGGCCAAGCACGGCGCCTGCATGGCGCGTACGCCTGAAGGCTATCTCAGGGCCAGCGCCGCGCTGGTGGGTTCGCTGCGCTTTCCCGACATGATTGGCCTCTCGCGCCGCCCCGGCCTGACTGCGGGAGACTTGCGCGCGGCATTGCGCAAGGCGACGCCGTTCCTCCCCGTAAGCGCCATCCGCGTGAAGGCGAATCAGCGCGGCTGGTTGCAGGAACTCCACGTCTGCTATGACAAGGGCTTCATGCCCGCGCCTTGCGCCGACCGGGGAGCCGAAGACAGCGCTCCGCTGAAGATCTGGCGCGGCAGTTAACGGCGTTCGCGGAAAAAATTCCTGAGCATCTCTGCCGCCTCACTCTCGCCAATGCCGGAATAGACCTCCGGCCGGTGCAGGCAGCCCGGCGCATCGAACACTTTTGCGCCGTGCTCCACCGCGCCGCCCTTGGGATCGCTGGCGGCATAATAAACCCGCGCCAGCCGCGCATGGACGATGGCGCCCGCGCACATCGCACAAGGCTCCAGCGTCACCCACAGATCGCAGCCGGTCAGCCGCTCCTGCCCCAGCATCGCTGCGGCGGCGCGAATCGCGAGGACTTCGGCATGGGCGGTGGGATCATGGTCCTCACGCGGGGTATTGTGCGCGGCGGCGATGATCTGGCCGTCCTTGACGATCACCGCGCCGATGGGCACTTCGCCCGCAGCGGCGGCCTGCGCGGCGGCATCGAGCGCGGCGCGCATGGGTTCGGGAAGGGGCCAGCGGGTCATGCCATGCGGGCTAGCGCGCATTGGGCGGCGCGCGCAACGTGCGAATCCTTGACTTTGCATTCCGGATCGGCAAGAGCGCGCCCTTCCCGATCCATGATCGAACCCATTCTAGCGAGTTTTCAGCCATGTCGCGTATCTGCGAACTGACCGGTAAGGGCCGCCAGGTCGGCCACAATGTGAGCCACGCCAACAACAAGACCAAGCGTCTGTTCCTGCCCAACCTGCAGAACGTCACGCTGATGTCGGAAAAGCTGGACCGCAGCTTCAAGTTCCGCGTTTCGACGCACGGCCTGCGCTCGGTCGAGCACAACGGCGGCCTCGACAACTGGCTTCTCAAGCAGTCGGACGCCAAGCTCAGCCCGCGCGCCCTCAAGGTGAAGCGCGAGCTGTCCAAGGCTGTTGCTGCCTGATTGATCTGACTGGCGGTGTTTGCCGCCAGTGAGTGCTGAACGGGCCGGGGTCTAACGGACTTCCGGCCCGATTCGCAGCTTGAGCAGAAGCGTTCGCTGCGCCCAGATCATCTCGTTGCTGTCCGAAAGGAGCCAGACCATCTGGCTGCCATCGGCCTCGCGCGTCACGGTCATCCCCTCATAATTGTCGCGAAGGCGCGGATCGGCGATTCGTGCGATCACCCTTGGCGTGATCACCGCACCGGGCCGCACCTCTTCGGCTGCGAAGACCGCGATGACCGAGCGGAACCCGGCGAGGGTGAAATGCCGCCCCAGCACGAGCACGCGCCCATCGGGCATCTGCGCCAGTTCGCTTGGCCGGTAGCCTGCGGGCATGACCAGTTCGAAGCGGGCGGGGCTCTCACCAGACCGGGGCACGCCGGGGAACAGCAGCCCCGGATGGCGCGCGCGGTCCAGCCAGTGGGCATAAGTCTCGCCCACAATCATCGTCCGCCCATCGGCCAGCCGCGTCATCGCCTCCGGCCCCTGATTCTCTGGCCATTCGGCCAGCGCCGGGATCGCTATCCGGCTCCGCCGCGTCAGGTCGGGGCTGTAGCGTTCCAGCATCGGTGCTTCTTCGTAGGCCACGATCAGGTCGCCGGTCGGCGGATCGACCGCCATCGCCTCGGCATCCGTGGCATAGCGGTATTTGCGCCAGTTCAGGTGGACGAGGCGCGTCAGCCGGGCATGCCACGGGCCGGGCAGATCAGGCCGCGCAAACCACAGCACCCCGCCCCGGTCGCCCACGGCGACAAAGCCGCCCCGCGTCTACGCCAGACTGGACAGGGTGGAGAGGTTGCGATCTAGCCCACGAATCTGCCACGCACCGAGAAGCTGGAGGGCGCCGGTATCGGGCTGGCTCCGGCCCAGCGCGGGCATCAGATCGACAAGCTGGATCGCCCCGCCCTGCGCCCTTACCGGCGCTATCCCGCGCAGCCACACTGTCGGCACGAGCGCGAGGATCAGCAGGGCCAGTTTGAGCGCGCGCATGGCCGAGCGGCCTGCCACAGCGGGCCGGGCCTGACCAGTGCGCGCGGGCCCTGTCAGGCGGGCACGAACTTCAGCGCATCACCATTGATGCAATAACGCTTGCCCGCGGGCGGCGGGCCATCATCGAACACGTGGCCAAGGTGTCCGCCGCAGCGGATGCAGTGGACTTCGGTGCGCGTCATTCCGAACGAGGTATCGCTCGACGTGCCGACGCCGCCCTTGATGGGTGCCCAGAAGCTGGGCCAGCCGGTACCGCTGTCGAACTTGGTGGAAGAGGCGAACACGGCGGTGCCGTCCGCCGCACAGGTGAACGTGCCCTTGCGGTGTTCCTTGAGCAGCGCCGAGGTGAACGGACGCTCGGTCCCTTCCTCGCGCAGGATATAGTATTGCGCCGGGGTCAGCAGCTTGCGCCATTCCGCTTCGGTGTGGCGCAGCGGGAAGGTGCCCTTGCGCGTTGCGGCGGCGGGCGATCCGCAGGCCGCCGCCGTCATGGCCGCCGTGGCGGTGAGGAAGGCGAGGAAATTGCGGCGCGAGGGGTTCATGGCGTCCGGTTCATCAGAAAGGATCATGCCCTGTCATCCCCTGCCTGCCACGCTGGTTCAAGTTGCCATTGGTGAGGGGATAGTCCCGCCAGATGGGCCGGGGAGGGGGGCGGGGTAACCCACCGGCGGGACCCCTGCTTCCTAACCCTGTCTACCTGAACCGAATCTGACCGAATCGGATAGGTTCCGTTCAGCGTTTCTCCAGCACCACTTCCATCTTGCGGAAGCCATGGACGAAGTTGGCGCGCACGCGCTTCACATCGCCCGCCACGCGCACGCGCATCCGGCGCTCGTGCATTTCTTCGAGCAGCACGCGCAGTTGCAGTTCGGCCAGCCGCGCACCGACACAGCGGTGGACGCCGTAGCCGAACGCGAGGTGGCGGCGGGCGTTTTCGCGAGTCACGATCAGCTTGTCGGGGTTTTCGAATACAGTCTCATCGCGATTGGCCGAAAGGTACCACATGACTACCTTGTCACCCGCCTTGATCTGCTGCCCGAACAGCTCGTTGTCTGCCGTGCAGGTGCGGCGCATGTGCGCCAGCGGGGTCACGAAGCGCAGGCATTCCTGCACCGCATTCGGGATCAGCGACGTATCGGCTTCAAGCAGCGCGCGCTGATCGGGGAACTGATCAAGCGCGTGGACGATGCCCGACATCGTGTTGCGCGTGGTATCGTTGCCGCCCACGATCAGCAGCACGAGATTGCCCATGAATTCCAGCGGGCTCATCGTCGCCATCGCGGGTGAATGGATCATCATCGAGATGAGATCGGGCGTCGGCGCCTGGCCCATGCGCTCCATCCACAGGCCCTGGAAATAGCGCGCCATTTCCGAAAGGATTTCAAAGCGCTGGTCGGACAGTTCCGGCGCGAGGGTCAGTTCCACATCGCCTGCCCAATCGGACCAGAAGGTCAGGAGGCGGCGGTCCTTCCACGGAAATCCGAACAGGATCGCGAGCATCCCGGTGGTCAGCTCGATCGAGACCTTGTCCACCCAATCAAACTTTTCGCCCCACGGCAGGCTATCGAGCACTTCGCCGGTACGTGCACGGATTTCCGCTTCCATCCGCGCGATTTCGGCGGGGGTGAAGGCGGGCGCGACGGTGCGGCGCTGGCCGGTGTGCTCGGGCCGGTCCATCGCGATGAACATCGGCATCTGGCGCGCGGCCAGCGTGGCCGGGTCCATCCCGGCGGGCGGATCGCCGATGGTGATGCCGCCGTGCTGCCAGCCGGAGGAATAGAGCTCGGGCAGCGATTCGACGTGCTGGATCGCCTTGTGCGTGGTGACGTTCCAGTAATCGCCATAAGGCGTGCCGGTCACCTTGTTGATCGGTGCCTTGGCGCGCATCTCGGCAAAGATCGGGCCCCATCGGTCCTCGACATAGATCGAGGATGCACTCACGTCCCACGGCTGGGTGTGGACCGGCGCGGCTTGCGGATTGGCGGCGAGCCATTCCTCGTAGGCCTCGATCGCGGTGGGCGAGGAGCGGTAGGTGAACGGGGCTTCGGGCGCGAGCTGCGTGGCCATGGCAATCCTTCCGATGCGGGCGGCTCGTGATCGGCCGCTCTTCAAACGGAGGATACTATCCTTGCAACCTACACTCCTGTCAATAAGCTAGCGGCTGCACGCAACGCTTATCGTGCGGTGACAGCAGCCGGACGCCGCAGCCAGCCGCGCCGCCCGCGCGCCGGGCCCGACTTCATCACCGTGCGGCGGAACAATTGCGCCCCCACGCGGATGATCACGCCGACCCACACCGCCTGCCACACCAGCGCCAGCAGATGCGGCCACAGCACCGGCGATTGCGCCGCCTGCGCGAGCATCGCGAAAGGCGAACTGACCGGGAAGACCTGACTCGCCGTCTCGATCCACGTGCCAGGGCGGGCGAGGGCGTAGCTGGCGAAGAAGAACACCATGAGCTGCATCATCGTGACCGGCATCGAAAGCGTCTGCACCTCGCGCACCGTGGTCGCCATGCCGCCGATCGAGAGGAACAGCGAACCCAGCAGCAGATAGGCCATCGCAAAATAGAGGAAGCCGAGCAGGCAGAACATCGGCCAGCCGACAGCAGGCGTCGCCAGCAGCGGGATGGACTTCATGCCGCCGAGCATCAGCGCACCATAGACCGAGCCCCAGACCGCAATGCCGACAAGGCTGACCGCGAGCATGGCAAACAGCTTGCCAAGGAACAGCGCGTCCATCGGGATCGACGCGGCGAGCACTTCGATGATCTTGTTGGCCTTTTCCTCGACGAGATTGGACAGGACCATACCCGCCAGCAGCATCGTGAGGAGGAACAGCAGCACTTGCCCCGCCTGCGCCGTCACCGCCAGATCGACATGCTGCTTGGCCGCCGTCATCGCGATCTTGTCGGCCGTCACTTCGGGATATGTGCGCGGACCCGCAGACCCGGCTTCTGCCGCGATCAGCGCAATCTGTCCGCGCCACTGATCGACGCGTTCGGTCGTCGCCGTCAGCACGGGCTTGTCCAGCGTGCCGGTCACCACGGCGGCCAACTGCGGCGCGCCTTTCACGCCCTTGCTCGCCAGCACCGTGCGCGCATCGAACGTCTCGCCCGGCTCCAGCCGCGCCAGCACGGTGTATTCGGGCACGAAGCCCGCCATTCTCGGCGCAAGACCATTGCGCGCGGCGACCAGCGAATCGCCTTGGTGCGCGGGCATGGCAAGGCCGATCACCGGCGTATCGAGATCGCGTGAGACTTGCGCGCCGATGGCCCCAGCCATCGCCCCGATGAACACCGGAAACAGCGGACCGATCAGAAAGAAGATGAAGGTCTTGGAAAAGATCACCGCGCAGAAATCGCGGCGGGCGATCACCCAGGCGGCGGCGAGATGGTTGCGGAGCATCAGCGGCGACCCTTCTTTTCAGTGGCGCGTTCGGCTTCTTCCTGCGCCGATTCCTCCAATGCGCGAGCCGCAGCTTCGCCAGCGATGGAGACGAACGCATCGTGCAGGCCGGGGCGCTCGATGGAGAGGCTGAGGATCCCGGCATCGCCTTCGATCAGCGCACGCAGCAGCGGCTCGGTCCCGCTTTCGGGCAGGGTGAAGTGCCAGAAGCGGCCTTCGCGGCGCGCTTCAGCAGGCAGCGCGGCCCGCCACGCTCCGTCTGCGGCGCGCGTTTCGAGGCGGACTTGCGGGCGCAGGCGATCCCGCGCAGTGTCCACCGGACCGGCAAACGGCACCTTGCCCCCGGCGATGATGGCGATCTGGTCGCACAGCCGCTCGGCATGGGCGATCACGTGGGTGGAGAAGATCACCGTGGTGCCGCGCTCCGCGAGGCTGCGGATCATCCGCTCCAGCTTGCCCTGGTTGAGCGCGTCGAGGCCCGAGAACGGCTCGTCGAACACCACCAGATCGGGTTCGTGCACGAGCGTGCCGAGCAGCTGCACCTGCTGCGCCATGCCTTTTGAAAGCTGGCGGATCTGCCGGTCAGCCGCATAGCCGAGGCCGTGCTGTTCGAGCAGTTCACGGCCCTTGCGGCGGCCATCCTTCAGCGGCACCCCGCGCAGCGCAGCGAGGAACGCGATGGCCTCGGTCGCCTTCATCGCCGGGTAAAGCCCGCGCTCTTCGGGCAGATAGCCGATGCGGCGAGCCACTTCGGTCGGGCGTTCATGCCCCAGCACGCGGCGATAGCCCGAATCGGGGTCGATAATGCCCAGCAGCATACGCAGCGTGGTCGTCTTGCCCGCGCCATTGGGGCCAAGGATGCCGTAGATCGCGCCGCGCGGCACCGAAATGTCCACGCCGTCGACTGCCGTGAAGCCGTCGAAACGTTTGACGAGGCCGCGAGCCTCAATTGCGAGTTCAACAGAAGGTGCGTTGTCCAGCACGGGCGTCCCGGTAAAGGAGGCAAAGGGTTCGATCTTCATGGCGTATGCCGTTAACCGTAAGCAATGAACGAGGGGCGCAGCAAGTATGGTTAACGGCGCGGAAACCAGCCTCGCCGGGCGCATTAGGCAGGAGGCCGCGCGGCTCGGCTTCGCGGCCTGCGGGATCGCGCCCGCCGCCGATGATCCGGTGCGCGCGGCGCGGCTGGAAGAGTGGCTGGCAGACGGCAACCACGGCTCGATGGAGTGGATGGAAACCCGCCTCGATCACCGGCGCGGCCCGCAATCGCTGTGGCCCGCCGCGCGCAGCGTGATCGCGCTGGGGATGAGCTATGCCCCTGCCGCCGATCCGCTGGCATTGGCCGCCGCAAAGGACCGCGCGCGCATCTCGGTCTATGCGCAAGGCGCGGACTATCACGACGTGGTGAAGCGCGCGCTGAAGGCGGTGGCGCGGTGGATCGTGGCGGAAGTGCCCGGCAGCGAGGTCAAGGTCTTCGTCGACACCGCACCGGTGATGGAGAAACCGCTGGGCGAAGCGGCGGGGATCGGCTGGCAGGGCAAGCACACCAATCTCGTCAGCCGCAGCCACGGTTCATGGCTGTTCCTCGGCGCGATCTACACCACGCTCGATCTGCCGCCCGATGCGCCCCATGCAGACCGCTGCGGCACATGCACCGCCTGCCAGACGGCCTGCCCGACGGACGCCTTCACCGCGCCCTACCGGCTCGATGCACGGCGCTGCATTTCCTACCTCACCATCGAGCACAAGGGGCCGATCCCTGCGGAGTTCCGCCGGGCGCTGGGCAACCGCATCTATGGCTGCGACGATTGTCTGGCGGTCTGCCCGTGGAACAGCTTTGCGAGCACGGCGGCAACCAACAAGGCCTTCCTGCCGCGCGCCGAACTCGCCGCACCGCGCCTTGCCGAATTGCTCGCGCTGGATGACGCGGCCTTCCGTGCGCTCTTCGCCGGCTCCCCGATCAAGCGCATCGGGCGTGACCGGTTCGTGCGCAATTGCCTCTACGCTGCGGGCAACAGCGGCGAGGCCGCGCTGATGCGCCCGGTGCAGCGCCTGCTGGCCGATCCAGACCCTGCCGTGGCGGAAGCCGCCAGCTGGGCCTTGGACCGGCTGGCCGAGGCCCTAAATGTTACTGGGCCAGTTCCTTGAGCGGCGTGCTCGCGTCCGCCAGCTTCTCGGGCGCGATCACCGCCCCCGCTTCCACCAGCTTGCGGCCCTGAACATAGTCTTTGACCATGTTGACGCAATCGAGCGCGATCACCTTGCCGGCCTTGAGGTAGATCGCCGAAAAGCTGCGCGTGGCCGGATCGCCGCGCGTGACCACCGTATCGTGCCCGGTCGAAAGGCCGACGGGCTGGAGCTTGAGGTCATACTGGTTCGACCAGAACCACGGCACCGCGTGGTAAGCCGCTTCCACGCCGCAGATCGTTTTGGCCGCTACGGTCGCCATGTCATTGGCGTTCTGCACCGATTCCAGCCGGATCACCGCGCCATCGGCAAAGGCGTTGGCATGGGCGGCGAGGTCGCCGATGGCATAGACATCGGGCAGCGAGGTGCGGCACTGCGCGTCGACGTTCACGCCATTGGCCCCTTCCGCGCCCGCCGCGCGCAGCGGCTCGACGCAAGGGATGATGCCGATGCCGACGATGACGAGATCAGCGGGCAGAACGGTGCCATCAACCAGTTTCACGCCGGTGACTTTGCCGCCTTCACCCACCAGGCAATCAACCGCGACGCCGGTGCGCAGATCGACGCCGTGCGCGCGGTGGTCTGCCTCATAGAACGCGGACAGCGCTTCACCCGCCACGCGGGCCAGCACGCGCGGCAGCGCTTCGAGCAAGGTGACATGGCAATCGAGCTTGGTCAGCACCGCCGCCGCTTCAAGCCCGATATAGCCGCCGCCGATCACCACGGCGCGGCTGGCCCCGGCATCGAGCTCGCCCATCAGCCGGTCCACATCCGCGCGCGTGCGCACCGCGTGGACGCCCGCCAGATCGGCTCCCTCGCAGGTCAGCTTGCGCGGGTCACCGCCCGCCGCCCAGATCATGTGGCCATACTTGAGGCTGCGCCCATCGCTCAGTGTCGCGACATGCGCGGCGGCATCGAGCGCGGTCACTTCGGTGCCGAGCAGCATCGTCACCGCCTTGTCCGCCCAGAACGCTTCGGGGCGGATCATGATGCGGTCGAACGTCTTGTCGCGCGCGAGGTATTCCTTGGAGAGCGGCGGGCGCTCGTAAGGCAGCTCCGGCTCGCGCCCCACCACCATGATCGTCCCGGCAAACCCGTTCTGCCGCAGCGCGATTCCCGCCTGCGCGCCGCCGTGGCCCGCACCGACAATCACCACATCCGCCGCCAGATCCGTTTCGCTCATGCCCGCACTCCTTTTCGTGAGCGCGGATTTGGCGAAAACGGCGGCTGCGTCAACTGGCGCCGATGATAATGTCCGGCGCGGCCCAGCCGTTTACCGCGCCAGCAGCGTCCGCGCCTGGCTGGCGAGCTGCGCGAGCATCGCAGGGGCAACCCCGCCCGCCCCTTGCGCACGGCCCGTCAGCGCGCGGAAATTGCGGACCGGGGCGGTCTGCGCTTCCAACCACTGCGCCACCGCCACAGCGGGATCCTGCCCGGCAGCGCGGGCGAGGAAATCGAGGCGCATCTGCTGGAAATCGCGCGCCAGGCCCGCGACGAGCAGCCGCTCCCACGGATCGGACGGGCTCATCCGGCTGGCCACCTGCTGCGCCCAATCGAGCCCCAGCGCCGAGCCGAGGGCGGAGAACGCAGCCGTCAGCAAGGCCGGATCGATCGCGCGCGTGGCGGCGAGATGCGCGAGGCCAATGGCCCCGTCCATATCGACGAGATGCGCAATACGCTGCGCCACGTGCTCTGGCACACCGGCGTCGGTCAGCTCCGCCAGCATGCGCCGCGCCTGCACTTTGGCCTCGCCCTGCAGCAGTTCGCCAGTGGCAGCCGCCAGTTGGGAGACGCCGGGGGCGAGCTGCGCGATGAGCTTGCCCGGTTCGGTACTGCCATGCCCGGCGCGCAGCACATCGGCGATATGGCCCCGCAGCACGGCGGCCACGCGCCCATAGAGCGAGAGCCGCACTTGTTCGGGCATCGCATCGCCGTCCGGTCCATCGAGCAGCGCCCAGATCCCTTTGAGATCGAGCAGCCGCGCCGCCACGACGAAGGCCGAGGCCACTTGCGCAAGGCTGACGCCTTCCTCTTCAACCAGTTCGAAGGGATGCACCGGCCCGAGATCGTTGACGATCCGGTTGGCCAGCTTGGTCGCGATCAGTTCGCGGCGGAGGCGGTGGCTGCGGATGTCCTCGGCAAAGGTTTCCTGCATCTGTGGCGGGAAGGCGGCGAAGAGATCGGCTTCCAGCACCGGATCATCGACCACCGCGCTTTCTTCCAGCGCGCGCTGCAGCACCAGCTTGGAGCTGGACAGCAGTACGGCCAGTTCGGGCCGGGTGAAGCCGTGCCCGCCAGCAGCGCGGCGCAGCATGTCCTCGCTGGAGGCAAGCCCTTCCGTCTTGCGGTCAAGGTCGCCGTTCTCTTCGAGCACATCGACCAGCCGCGCATAGGCCGGAGCCGCCCCTGCCCCGCCGCGTTCGGCGATGGAGAGCGCGAGAGCCTGCAGGCGGTTGTCCTCCAATACGAGCTGGGCGACGTCATCGGTCATCGCGGTCAGCAGCGCGACGCGGCCTTCCTCGTCGAGACGCCCTGCGCGCTTGGCCGAGGCGAGCGCGATCTTGATATTGACCTCATTGTCCGAACAATCGACGCCCGCCGAATTGTCGATGAAGTCGGTGTTGATACGCCCGCCGCGCCCGTTTGCGCCCGCCAGCGAATATTCGATGCGCCCGGCCTGCGTGGTGCCAAGGTTCGCGCCCTCGCCGATCACGCGGGCGCGGATTTCCGCACCGTTCACGCGCAGGGCATCGTTGGCGGGATCACCCACCGCGACGTTGTTTTCGCTCGAGGCCTTCACATACGTGCCGATGCCGCCGAACCAGAGCAGATCGACCGGCGCCTTGAGGATCGCGGTAATCAGCAATTCGGGATCGAGTTCAGCGTCCTCGATGCGGAGCAGCGCGCGAATCTCGTCCGTGAGCGGGATCTGCTTCATCGACCGGGCGAACACGCCGCCGCCGCAAGAAATCAGCGCCTTGTCATAGTCGTCCCAGCTCGAACGCGGCAGCGCGAACAGGCGCGCGCGTTCGGCCCAGCTCGCCGCCGGATCTGGCGCGGGATCGAGGAAGATATGGCGGTGATCGAACGCCGCCACCACCTTGAGCGCCTTCGAGAGCAGCATCCCGTTGCCGAACACGTCGCCCGACATGTCGCCGCAGCCCGCCACCGTGATCGGCTGGGTCTGCACGTCGACGCCCAGTTCGCGGAAATGGCGCTGCACCGAAAGCCACGCGCCGCGCGCGGTGATGCCCATGGCCTTGTGGTCATAGCCCTTGGAGCCGCCGCTGGCGAACGCATCATCGAGCCAGAAGCCCTTGGCCTCGGCGATGGCATTGGCGATGTCGGAGAACGTCGCGGTGCCCTTGTCTGCGGCGACGACGAAATAGGGGTCCTCGCCGTCGCGGATCACCACGCCCGCTGGATGGACCACCGCGCCGCCAACGATATTGTCCGTCACCGAAAGCAGCGTGCGGATGAACACTTCGTAGCTCGCGCGGCCCTCCGCCTGCCAGGCATCGCGCGCGCGGACCGGATCGGGCAGCTGCTTGGGATAGAAGCCGCCCTTCGCGCCCGTTGGCACGATCACCGCGTTCTTCACGCGCTGCGCCTTCATCAGGCCAAGCACTTCGATGCGGAAATCGTCGCGCCGGTCTGACCAGCGCAGGCCGCCGCGCGCGACGGGGCCAGCGCGCAAGTGGATGCCCTCCACACGCGGACTGTAGACGAAGATTTCGCGCCACGGCACGGGCTTGGGCAGGCCCGGAACCAGCGCCGAATCGATCTTGAAGGCCAGCGCCTCGGCAGCGGCGGGCGCGAAGGCATTGGTGCGCAGGATCGCCTCGGCCAGCGCGCGGAACTGGCGCAGCAGGCGATCATCGTTGATCGCGGCAACGCCCGCGAGGCCGGTGCGGATCTGCTCGGCAAAGCGGGCTTCGGCCGCGGCGCGGTCTTCCGCAAAGGCGGGATCGTGGCGCGCGAGGAACAAGCCGATCAGCCCGCGTGTCACCACAGGCGCGCTGCGCAGGGCTTCAACCGCCGTGGCGATCGAGAAGGTCATCCCCGCCTGCCGCAGATAGCGATACCATGCCCGCATCCAGTTCGCGCCGCGCGCGGTGAGCCCGGCGGTGACGATCAGGCGGTTGAACAGGTCGTCTTCCGCTCCGCCATTGAGCACGGCGGCCAGCGATTCCTCGATGGCCTCGGCCCGCGCCAGCAGCGCCTCGGCATCGATCCCTTCGGGCAGCGCCACGAGGAAATCATGGATGAAGCCGAGCCGCCCCTTGTCGAGCGCGGTCGGCACTTCTTCCAGCACGCGGAAGCCGAAGTTTTCCAGCACCGGCACCGCATCAGACAGCACGATAGCGCCCTCGCGCTGGTAGAGCTTGAGGCGCAGGCCTTCCTCGCCCGGCAGGCGGTGGAGCCGCGCCGCGCGGCGGGGAGCGCCTACGAGGGTGAGCGCGCGCAGCACGCGGATATCGCCCGCCGCTTCCGCCGGGCCATAGGCACTGCGATAGCCAATCGGGAACGCATCGGCATAGCGCGCGGCAATCGCGGCGGCGCGCGCCGGGTCTTCGCCCTTGGCCAGTTCGGCTTCCACCGCCGCGCCCCAGCCGCGCACCATCGCCTGCAAGGCCGCATCGAGCGGTGCTTCGTCAGGAACGGGCGCGCCATCGCGGATGTCGATGACAAAGCGCATTACCGCCAGCGTGCTGCCCTCGACCGAGAGGCTCCAATCGAGGATCGGCGCATCGGTCGCCGCTTCGAGCAGGGCCTGCACGCGGTGACGCAACTCTGCCGAATGCACATCGCGCGGCAGCCACACGAAGGCAAACAAGTGGCGGGCGAGCGGCGCGGCGACCAGGGCCAGCCGGGGCCGCGGCCGATCGATCAGCGTCATCATCGTGGTTGCCACGCGTTCGAGATCGGCATCGTCGAAGCTGATCAGGAGATCATGCGGCAGCGCAGTGAGCGCGTGCGCCAGCGCCTTGCCGGCATGGCCGTTGGGCGCGAAGCCGAACTTGTCCATCAGCGTATCAAGCTGGCTGCGCATGCGCGGAATGCGATCAGGCGCGGCGGCCAGCGCGGCGCTGGTCCATACCCCGGCGTGAACTGAAAGCGCGGTGACTTTGCCGCCTTCCATCACCGGCACAATGAACAGATCGAGCGGCACGCGGCGGTGAACCCGCGCGATGCGGTTGGCCTTGACGATCAGCGGGCTGCGCGGGGCATCTGCGCCGCGTTCACCCAGCCGGTCGAACCACTTGAACGCCTGATCGTAGCTGGACTTCGCCAACAGCGGTTCATCGCTGGCGCGGCAGATGCCCAGCGCCTCGCCCAGCGTCCCATCGCGGCGGCGCACCACATGGCCGAGCTGCGTCAGCATCCCGTCCGCCAGCCAGCGCAGCAGCGCCGCGCCTTCCTGATCGGGCAGGGTGCGCGCATCTTCCTGCATCGCCGCCTGCATCCGCGGCCAATCGGCGACGGCGGCATGCACGTCGGCCAGCGTGGCGCGCAGCGCAGCAAGCAGCGCGCGGCGCTCCCGTGCATCAACGCGCTCGGTTTCGAGATAGACAATCGATTCGCGGCGCTCACCCACGGCATCGCCTTCGGGCAGGCCGATCAGGTTGCCTTCGGGATCGCGCCGCACCGCGACCACCGGATGGACCAGCCGATCAATCGCCAGCCCTTGCGCCGAGATCGCCCCGGCAATCGAATCGACGAGGAACGGCATGTCATCATTGATCACCGCGATGCGCAGATAGCGCGAACCGCCCGCCGCGCCCGATGGCCCGCTGATGCTCTCGATCGCGATGGCCGGTTCGGCCCCCTTGCGCTGCGCGGCCGCGCTCAGGGTGAAATGCGCCGCTTCGGCAATGCGGCCCGGATCGAAATCCGCTGCCTCGGTGGGGAGCAGGGCTCCGGCAAAACGCGCAGCCAGGGCTTGCGCCAGTATTGCGTCCACGCCTGCGTCGGCGGTCTTGGTAGCCATGGTCGCTCCTGC
Organism: Novosphingobium sp. PASSN1; assembly: GCF_002278815.1. NCBI lineage: Bacteria > Pseudomonadati > Pseudomonadota > Alphaproteobacteria > Sphingomonadales > Sphingomonadaceae > Novosphingobium > Novosphingobium sp. PASSN1. The sequence continues at coordinate 147,089 of NZ_NKIS01000002.1, forward strand.
ATCCCGGCGCTGTCAGACCTGATCGGCGGCGCGCCTTCTTGTCATCTCGGGTGCGCAATAATATGTCACACCCATGAACTAATCATGCGGAGCCTACTCCGGCATCAGCGCAGAGGCAAGCGGGAGAAGCCTTAGGAATTAAGTGAGATTGGGTATCAGGCCGCGATGGGCATCTCCGCCTTCAGGGCCTCCATCGTCAGCGCCAGACTGCGATGGCGCAGCGCTGGATCGAAGGTGGAGCCCGAAACGATAAGCTCGTCCGCCCCGGTGCGCGCGCGGAAAGCGGCCAAACGCTCCCTTACGGTTTTGACCGAGCCGATGGCGCTCACCTGCCGCATGTGATCGAGCATGGCGAGCGAGGAGGGATGCAGGCTCTCGCGGTAGCCGGGCACGGGCGGCGGCAGCTTGCCCGGCGATCCGGTGCGCAGCCGCACGAACGACTGGTCCATCGAGGAGGCGAGCAGCACCGCTTCCTCATCCGTATCCGCCGCAATCACATTGATCGCCGCCATGACATACGGCTTGTCCAGCCGCTCCGAAGGCTGGAACCGCTCGCGATAGAGAGTCAGCGCCGCATCGAGGTGATCGGGCGCGAAGTGCGAGGCGAAGGCATAAGGCAGACCGAGCATCGCCGCGAGCTGCGCGCCAAACAGGCTGGAGCCGAGGATCCACATTTCCGGATTGGCGCCGAGACCGGGCGTCGCCTGCAGCGGCAGGCGCGGATCGCCAGCGAAGTGCAGCTGGATCTCGACCACGTCGTTGGGAAAGCTCTCCGCTGCGGCATGGATATCCTTGTGCAGCGCGCGCAGGATGCGCTGGTCGGCCCCCGGCGCGCGGCCCAGCCCCAAGTCGATCCGCCCCGGAAACAGCGCATCGAGCGCGCCGAACTGTTCGGCAATCACCAGCGGGTTGTGGTTGGGCAGCATGATCCCGCCCGCACCCAGCCGGATGCGCGACGTGGCATTGCCGAGATGCGCGAGCACCACCGAAACCGCCGCGCCGGCGATGCCTTCCATGCCGTGATGTTCGGCCACCCATAAGCGATTGTAGCCCAGCTCTTCCGCCGTGCGAGCCAGCGCGGCGGCGTCGGCCATCGCCTCGCTCACCGTGCCGCCTTCGCGCACGGGGACGAGATCGAGGACCGACAGCTTGAGATCAGAGAGGCTCATCGCGGTGTCTCCGGTGGTGCGGCAGCAGGGAGTACGGCAGGTGCAGCCGATCTGGGGGCTGGCCCGATCTGTTCAAGATAACCCTTCGCGGTCAAGGCTTCCGGGCTGTCCGCCGCCAGCGCCACGACCGAGTTCCACGATTTGCGCGCCGCATCCTCGCGCCCATCGAGCATGGCGATCACCCCGGCTTCAAGCCCGATCTGCCCGGCCAGCGGATCGCCGTGCGCGGCAAGGCTGGCGGCCACTTCGATATCGCGCTGGGCCCGTTCGAAGTTCTTGTCGCGCCGGGCCAGCGTGGCAGAGAGCAGCCAACCTTCGGGATCATTGGGCGCAAGCCGGTGCGCTTCCTCCAGCGCGCCGCTCGCCTCGGGCAGGCGGTTCTGCGCCACCAGCGCGCGGGCACGATCGATCTGCACCGCGCCGCGACTGGCGTTCTCCTCCGCGCTCGGTGCCTTGGACGGCGGATCGGCGAGGGCCTTCTCGAACCACGCCAGCGCGGCATCGGTCTTCCCGCCAGCAAGCGCGGCATTGCCGGCCATGGCCTGAAGCGCGGCGCGCGCGGCGATATCGGTTGCGGGCACTTGCTCGGCGCTTGTCGCAAAGGCGGTTTCCGCGCCGGCATAGTCACCCGAATCCACCAGCAACTGCCCAAGGCACTGCGCCGCCGCGCCGCGTTCCGGATTGGCGGGAGCGACCGGTGTTTGCGCCAACCAGGTCCGCGCCGCCGTGATCGCAGCGGCCGGGTTCTCCCGCGCGGCGGCCAGACAGCGAGAATAGCGCGAGGTCGCCGGGCGCGCCGGGGCAGAGGCAGGGGCAGGATTGGCGCTTTGCGTGGCAGGCTGCGCCGCGCCTGGCAGCGGCGGCGGCACTTCGGTCGCGCGCTTGCGGCGCGGGATCGGCAGCGGCGATGGCTCCATCGGGCGCGGATTGGGGCCGATCTGGTGCCACACCTCGCGTCCGCTCGTCGCAGGACCAGCCGCAATGGCATCGGGCATGGCAAAAGCGAGAGCGAGGGTCAGCAGCATCACGAAATCCTTACTGCCGCGCGCCAGCCAGCGCGTCCAGCGCGGCGAGCAGCACGGCGATGTCCGCGGGGCGGGACAGCCGGTGGTCCCCGTCCTTGATGAGCGTCACCTGCACATCGGCTGAACGCAGCGCGGCGGCCAGCTTCAGCGAAATCTCCCACGGCACATCGCCATCGGCCTGCCCGTGGATCAGCCGCACCGGCCCTTCGAAGGCGATGACGGACTTTGGGCCGCGCGCCAGCAACAAGCTGTCCTGCCCAGCCGCCCAGAACTTCGCATAAGTCGGCGTCGCCTCGGGGCCATAGGGGTTGGGCTGCAGTAGCGTTTCCCCGCGCGCCATTTGCGCTTTCTGGGCGTCGTCATAGCCCCAGTCGGTGAAATCCGGTGCAGGCGCGAGGCCGACGAGCGCCGCGGCCCGCGGCCCCAGCGCCTCGGCCAGCAGCAGCATCAGCCAGCCGCCCATGCTCGATCCGCACAGGATCACGCGCGCGATGCCAAGCCCGTCCAGCAGCGCGATCACTTCATCGCACCACTGCGGAAGGCTCTTTTCGGCAAACACGCCCTCGCTCTCACCCAGCCCGGTATAATCGAGCAACAGGCACGCCCGCCCGCTGGTCTGCGCATGGGCGAACACCGCCTGCGCCTTGCCCCCGCTCATGTCCGACATGTAGCCGGGCAGGAACACGGTGACGGGGCCTGCGCCCTCAAGGTAGCGATAGGCCATGCGTTCGCCCGAAGGCAGCGTGAAGTGCTGGATCATGCAACCCTTTTGCCAGCGCGGGCGCAACGGTCAAATGCTCACAAACGCTATCTTTACGCCCCGCTGCTAAACCGGCGGCCATGAACGACCGTCTGTCTGCCGCGCAAGGCTGGTTCACCGCCAGCCGGAGCGCCCTCATCGCGCTGTTTGCGCTGTTCGCGGCCCTGCGCGGGGCGGCGATCCTGCTCGATGTGACGCCGACTTCGGATGCGGACTGGTACTACAAGCGCGCGGCCGATCTGGCCGCTGGCCTCGGTTATGTGAGCATCAACGGCGCGCCCACCGCCTATTGGCCGCCGGGCTGGCCGATGGCGATGAGCGTGGCCTTCCGCGTGCTGGGCACCTCGACGCTCACCGTCGGCCTGCTCAATCTGGCGAGCGCCGTGCTGGCGGGGTGGCTGACCTACGACCTGGCGCGCCGCCTGTTTGGCTCCGAACTGGCGGGCCGCCTCGCGCTGCTGTTGCTGGCGGTCTACCCCAATTCGATCCTCTATGTGCCGCTGGCGCTGACGGAGGTGTTCTACACCACCCTGCTGCTGGCGGGTTGCTGGCTGCTGATCGCGCGCAAGGGGGCGCTGCGGCTAGTCTTTGCAGGGCTGGTGTTCGGCCTCGCCACGCTGGTCAAGGCGCAGACGCTGGTGGTCATTCCGCTGATCTGCCTGATCGGCCTGCTGCGCGATGGCCAGATCATCCGCCGCACCCCCGGCGTGATCGCGCGCGGGGCGTTCATCATCGCAGTCGCCGCGCTGGTCGTCGCGCCGTGGACGATCCGCAACCACGAGGTGATGGGCGCTTGGATTCCGGTTTCGACCAATGGCGGGATCACGCTGCTGACGGGCAACAACGACAGCGCGCGCGGTGGGTTCACGCCGGACGACGCGGTGGTGAAGGCGCTCGATGCGCGCACCGGCCTCACCGAGATGGAATACGATGCCGAAGCCAGCCGCCTCGGCAAGGAATGGATCAAGGCGCACCCGGCGCAGTTCGCGAAGCTGATGCCGATGAAGCTCTTCCGCCTCTGGGGGCCGGACGGCGAAGGGCAGTGGGCCTATGAGACCGGCTCTCCGGCATGGCAGGCCGCGCCATGGGCCTTCACTCTGCTGCGCGCGGTGAACCAGCTTTGGTACTTCGCGCTGCTCGGCCTGTTCGCGCTCGCCGCCGTGCTGATGGTGCGTCAGCGCCGCGCAGAAGGCGCGCGCGTCATCGACTGGTGGCTGCTGCCCTACGGCATCGCGCTCTATCCCAGCGCCATCGCGATGGTCTTTTCGGGCCAATCGCGGTTCCACTACCCGGTCATGCCGTTCGTTTGCATGGCAGCCGGGTGGGTGCTGGCCGAATGGCTGAGCCGCCGCATGGCCCGGAAGGCATAACTGCCCCTTCCGCCAAGCGGCGGATTCTGCCAAAGCGCCGCTGAATATCAGCGAGAGCGTCCATGTCCGAAATGTTCAAGATCACCCTGCCCGATGGTTCGAGCCGCGAAGTAGCGCCCGGCACCACTCCGGCAGACATTGCCGCCGCGATCGGCCCGGGCCTGGCCAAGGCCGCCATCGGCGCGCGCGTGAACGGTGAGCTGTTCGACATCACCCGCCCCTTCGAAGGCGATGCCGCGCTCGCGCTCGTCACCGCGCGCGATGAAGCCGATGCGCTCGAACTGGTGCGCCACGATTTTGCCCACGTGCTGGCCGAAGCGGTGCAGAGCCTGTTCCCCGGCACGCAGATCACCTTCGGCCCGAGCACGGACGACGGCTTCTACTACGACTTCGCCCCGAAGGACCGCGCCTTCACCGAGGATGATCTCCCCGCCATCGAGGAAGCGATGCGCAAGATCATCGCGGCGGACAAGCCGCTCCGCCGCGAAGTGTGGAGCCGCGCCGATCTAATCGCGCGCTGGCAGGCCGAGGGCGAGACCTTCAAGGCCGAATGGGCTGCCGAGCTCCCGGAGAACGAGGAACTGACGGTCTACTGGTCGGGCAGCGACTGGCTCGACATGTGCCGCGGCCCGCACTTGGCCTCCACTGGCAAGCTCGATCCCGCCGCCTTCAAGCTCACGCGCGTTTCGGGTGCCTACTGGCGCGGCGATCAGGCCAACGCGATGCTCAGCCGCGTCTACGGCACCGGCTGGCTTAACAAGAAGCAATTGGACGCGCACCTCACGCGGCTCGAAGAAGCCGCCAAGCGCGATCACCGCAAGCTGGGCGCGGAGATGGACTTGTTCCACCTCCAGCAGGAAGCCCACGGCAGCGTGTTCTGGCACCCCAAGGGCTACCGCATCTGGCGCGAACTGGAGGCCTATATGCGCCGCGCCATCGATGGTGCGGGCTACCGCGAGGTCAAGACCCCGCAGGTGATGGACGCGCGCCAGTGGGAGCAGTCCGGCCACTGGGGCAAGTACCGCGAGAACATGTTCGTCATCCCCGACGAAGTGCCGAACACCGAGGACGAAGGCCCGGTCATCAGCGGCGAGGCCGACTGGATGGCCTTGAAGCCGATGAACTGCCCGGCGCACGTGCTGATCTTCCGGCAGGGCCTCAAGTCCTATCGCGAGCTGCCGCTGCGCCTCTATGAAAACGGCTGCTGCCACCGCAACGAGCCCCACGGCGCGCTCCACGGGCTGATGCGCGTGCGCCAGTTCACGCAGGACGACGCGCATATCTTCTGCCGCGAGGACCAGATCGTGTCCGAAGTGCGCGCCTTCTGCGAACTGGCGGACCGGATCTACAAGGACTTCGGCTTCACCTATTCGATCAAGCTCGCGCTGCGCCCCGAAAAGCGCTTCGGCACCGAAGAGATGTGGGACATGGCCGAAACCGAACTGCGCAACGCCGTGGTCGAATCGGGTCTCGCCACGGCGGAATATGGCTGGGAGGAACTCCCCGGCGAAGGCGCGTTCTATGCGCCCAAGCTCGAATGGCACCTGACAGACGCCATCGGCCGCACCTGGCAGGTCGGCACGATCCAGTCGGACCGCGTGCTGCCGGACCGCCTCGATGCCGCCTATGTCGGCGAGGATGGCGAGAAGCACCGCCCGGTCATGCTGCACCGCGCGATCTTCGGTTCGTATGAACGCTTCATCGGCATCCTGATCGAGCATTTCGCGGGCCGCCTGCCCGCATGGCTCGCCCCGGTGCAGGCGGTGGTCGCGACCATCGTCTCCGATGCTGACGACTATGCACACGAGGCGACCGCCGCGCTGCGCGCCGCCGGCATCCGCACCGAGACCGACACGCGCAACGAGAAGATCAACTACAAGGTGCGCGAACACTCCTTGCAGAAGGTCCCCTACCTGCTGGTCGTCGGTAAGCGCGAGGCGGAGGAAGGCACTGTAGCGATCCGCACGCTGGGTGAACGGCACCAGAAGGTCGTGCCGCTGGCCGAAGCCATCGCGATGCTGAAGGCTGAAGCGACCCCGCCGGATCTTCGCGCCTGATCGAGCTTCTCGATCTGCCAACGCTGTCTCTGGCGCTGTGCGCGCTGGCGGCGTTCATCGCGGCTTTCGTGCGCGGCATGGCGGGTTTCGGCATGGCGATCCTGCTCGTGCCGCTGATCGGGCTGGTCATCCCGCCGGGCGAGGCGGTGGTGGTGTCCAACATGCTGGGGCTGTTCATCGGCCTCGTCGGCGCGCGCAAGGTGTGGCACGCAGGCGAGAAAAGCGCCGGGGTGATCGGCGGCCTCGCCATGCTGATGACCCCGCTGGGCCTCCTCGCCCTGTTCGCAACGCCGCCTGCCGCCGCGCGCGTGCTGATCGCGCTGGTTGCCATCGGTGCGTTCCTGCTGGTGCTGCTCCCAGCCAAACCCGGCCACGCCCCCGGCAAGATTGAAACCGGGCTGACCGGCGCGGCGGCAGGCCTGCTGACCGGGTTCGCCGGAATGCCGGGCCCGCCCGTCGTCCCCTATTACTTGCGCCGCCCGATCCCGCGCGAGGTGGCGCGCGCCTCGATGCTCACGGTGTTCCTGCTGACGTCCACTGCCAGCACCGCAGCGGCGCTCGCGCTGCGGCTCGCTTCGTGGCGCGATGCAGTGTTTGCGTTGATCCTGTTCGTGCCCGTGCTCATCGGCAATCATTTCGGCAGCCTAGCCTTCGGCAAAGTGAGCGATGCACTGTGGCGCGGCTTTGTCGGGTTCCTGCTGGCGCTTTCGGGGCTCATGGCAGTGGTCCGGCTGCTCGGCTGAATGGCCTGCGGGCTGGTCCGCCATAGGTAACGCCAAATAAACCCTCTCCGGTCCATAGGTGTCCGCCACAGGACCAGCGGACGGACAGCCGATGACGATCAACTTCCCCGAACTCGCGCGGCAGGCGGCTGCTGACGGCGTCATTACGGCCGAAGAAGTGCTGGCCATGCGCCGCGCAGCCTGGCCCGACGGACGGATCGATCAGCCCGAGGCCGAAGCCATCCTCGCGATCAACGATGTGGTCAGCACGAAAAGCCCCGAATGGATCGATTTCCTCGTCGAAGCGGTCGGCGAATATGTCCTCAATGGCACGGAGCCGCGCGGATATGTTGCGGATGAGACCGCCGACTGGCTGATCGCTCGGCTCGACCGCGACGGGCGGCTGGATTCGCAGGCAGAACTCGAACTTCTCGTCCGCGTGCTCGAAAAGGCACTCGGCACGCCGGACCGGCTCAAGGACTATGCCCTCGCCCAGATCGAGCGCGCCGTGCTGACGGGCGAAGGCCCGACGCGCGATGCCGGTATACTTGGGGGCGGTACGCTCAGCGCCGGTTCGATCACCGAGGCCGAATGCAAGCTGCTGCGCCGCGTGATCTTCGCCAGCGGCGGGGATCGCCCCTCTGCGGTGAGCCAGCGCGAAGCGGAGATGCTCTTCCGCCTCAAGGACGCGAGCCTTGGCGCGCCCAATGCCGCCGAATGGCAGCGCCTGTTCGTGCAGGGCGTGGGCAATTATCTGCAAGGCTGGACCGGTGGCCGCCCCCTCAGCCGCGACCGCGCCGCTCATCTCGAAAGCTTCATGAACGAGCACTCCCACGGGCTTGGCAGCTTCTTCGGCCGCATGAGCCAGGTGGGCGGCAGCGATCTGGCCCGCGCCGCACGGGATGTGTTCGGCGGCGGCCAGCCAGCTGAGCGCGACTATGCCGGGGAAGCAGACAGCGATGCTGCGCTCACCTCGCCAGAGAAAGCCTGGCTCGATGGCCGCATCGAGGCCGATGGCCGCACCGACCCGCTGGAAGAGGCGCTGATCGCGTTCCTCGCCGAAGGATGATTTCGTCCTTTACTCCGCGTTAGGTATTGAAAGCACAGGAAACGTTTACCCGCTGCGGCGCATCATCGCGCCGTTGCAGTGGGGACACGTATGCAGATGCCAGCCAGAATGCTGCCGGTTGATCAGGTGGGCGAAAGCCGCCGGGTCCAGCGCATGCGCGCAGTCGATTCGCAGCAGGGCCAGATTGGCGGGCGCGTTCAGCGCATCTTCGATATTTCCCGCTATGGCTGCCAGATCGAATCGGGCGACCTTGCGGACGGGGCCAATGGCCAGTTCGTCGAGATCGATTTCGGCACGGTGGTCACCCGCGCGATCATCCGCTGGTCAGATCGGGCACGCCTTGGCCTTGAATTCACGCGGCCTTTGGGTTCGCGGCAGGTCGATGCGCTTCTGGCTGAACCCGCACCTATCCGCCTGCGCAGGCTCTAAGCTGCTGGCTTGATCGCTGCGGCAGGCTTGTACTTCGCCGCGTCGGTCGTGAACTCGGCGTGCCCAAGGCTGCCGAGGTAACCACGCACTTTGCCGACCAGTCGCTGGTCGGCAAAGTGCCGCACCACCGGCGTTTTGGCGGCAACGCCGTAGAACCGCATCTGCCCCATCAGGCCCACACCGACCGCCGCCGCGCGCAGCTTGTCGATCGCGCGGATCTTCACGCCGAAACGCGCTGCAGCCTTTTCGCTGCCATCGCAGAAGTTCTGCATGAAATAGACTTTGGCAAACGAGCGTTCGAGCCGATCACGCACTTTGCCCTGCGGCGTGGTGGCATCGACGAGATCGGCCTCCATCGTCGCGCGCAGCAGGCCGCCGCAGGTCGCCTCGTCAAACCCGGCGCGCAGCGAAAGCGCGCGGGCGTTCCATGCATCGACGATCCCGCGCGGGGTTTGCGCCAGCAAGTCTTCCGGCAGGCCGAGCAGAAAGCAGCGATAGCGCGAAAGCTCGATCTGCGCGCGTTCCTCGGGCGTGAAATCCTCGCGCCCGTCCTTGAGCACCTTGGACGAGATCAGGAAGTCCGAGATCAGCCCGGCGGGCATCTGGTCCACTTGCGGGATCGGAATGCCATAAATGCGCTGATCCCAGCGCATTCTGTTTCCTTGGCTGTTGGAGAGCACATTGAAGCGCACCATCGAATGCATCAGCCGCACCATGGCCGCCGCCTTGAAGCCTGCACCGAAGCGAGCGAGCGCGCCGGGCAGCAGTGACGTGCCGAAGAACGTCGCGGTTTCCTTGATCCGGCGCGCGGCGGTCTTGTTGGAAAGCGTGCCCGTCAGCGCCATAGGCAGCGCGGCATACTTGTTCATGAAGGTGGCGATGAACGCCCCCCGGATCGCCCAGGGCGCGACATTGGCAAAGGACACGCGCTGCAGCCGCGCGCCTTCTTCCACCATCTGCATGTCCACCCACGCGGGCGTGGCTTCCATCGAGCGGATGAAGGTGACAAGCTCGGCAGGCGCACCCTCGACCGCCTCGACACCCTTGTCGCAGGCCTCGACCAGCATATCGACCAGCCGCTTGAACCCATGTTCGGGCATCAGCGCGGCATAGGGATCGGCCAGCGCATCGCCCATCATGGTGTAAGCGCCGATGCGCTCCATGAGTTCGCGATTTTCCAGCAGCTTGGCCGCGACCTTGGGGTGGCCGCGCAGTTCGCTGCCCGCAATATCGCCATCCAGCAAAAGGCGCTCGGGTTGGACCGAAAAATCGACCGCGCCATACATCGCCGGATTGTCGGTCCGCTGCGCCGCGATCCGGGCGCGCAATTCGGCGATCGGTGTGGCCACTCCGGTCAGACCGTGAAGCTTTCGCCGCAGCCGCACGAGCCCTTGGCATTGGGGTTCTGGAACACGAAACCGGCGGTGAAATCGTCTTCCTGCCAGTCCATCGTGCTGCCGATCAGATAGAGCACCGAACCGCTATCGATGAAGAACGTGCCGCCCGGCGTCTCGATCCGCTCGTCCATCGGATTGGCTGCGGAAACATAGTCCACCGAATAGGCCAGACCCGAACAGCCGCGGCGCGGGGTGGAAAGCTTGACGCCGATGGCCCCTTCCGGCGCTTCCGCCATGAGCTTGGCAACGCGCGCCTCTGCCGATGGCGTGAGGATGACCGCAGCAGGGCGCTGGCGGATCTTCGGGCGAGTGGTGGTGTCTGTGGTCATGGCTTCACCTATATGGGTATCGCTCAAAGCATTCCCAGTTCAAGCTTCGCGTCATCGCTCATCTTTTGCGGATCCCACGCCGGATCCCACACCAGATTGACCTCGGCATCACGCACGCCGGGCACGGCTTCGACGCGCAGCTGCACTTCGGCGGGCATCGATTCGGCCACCGGGCAGTGCGGCGTGGTCAGGGTCATCGTCACCATGACCGAGCCGCCCTCTTCCACATCGACGCCGTAGATCAGCCCCAGATCGTAGATATTGACCGGGATTTCCGGATCGAAAATCTCTTTCAGCGCGGCGATCACGCCTTCGTAGATGTCTCCGCCCGGCTCACCCGGCGCGGCGGCGGCGGGCTGCTCAGCCAGAAAACCGTCCAGATAGTCGCGCTTGCGCTCCAGCTTCTCGGCAGGCGTTTCAACGGCCTCTTCCACGCGCGCCCGGCGCGGCGGCTCGACGCCTTCGACTTCCTCGATCTCGATCCGGTTCATCGACATTTCCTTACCCGAAAATCTTCATGGTCCGCTCGATCCCGCGCAGCAGCGCGGCGATGTCGCTTTCATCGCTATAGATGCCGAAGCTGGCGCGCGCGGTGGCGGGCACGCCAAGGTGCTCCATCAGCGGCTGCGCGCAGTGATGGCCCGCGCGGATCGCCACATTTTCCTCATCGAGGATCGTGCCAAGATCGTGCGGGTGCACGCCTTCGAGCGCAAAGCTGACGATCCCGGCGCTGTCTTCCGGCCCGAACAGGCGCACCGAATTGATCCGCCCCAGTTCCGCGCGCGCCATGGCGACGAGCCGCGCTTCATGGGCATGGATCGCGGCGAGGCCGTTTGCAGTCAGGAAATCCGCCGCCGCGCCAAAGGCAATCGCCTCGACAATCGCGGGGGTGCCCGCCTCGAAGCGCTGCGGCGCAGGCGCCCAGGTCGTCTCGGCAAAGGTCACGCGGTCGATCATCGAGCCGCCGCCCTGCCACGGCGGCATCGCGTCCAGCAGATCCTTCTTCGCCCACAGCGCGCCGATCCCGGTCGGGCCATAGAGCTTGTGGGCCGAGAACACGTAGAAATCACAGCCGAGCGCCGCGACATCCACCGGCAACCGCGCCGCCGACTGGCAGCCATCGAGCAGGATCTTTGCGCCAACACCATGCGCCAAGGCAACCGCGCGCGGCGCATCGAGCACCGAGCCGAGCACGTTGGACACATGCGCGAAGGCCACCAGCTTGTGCGCCGGGGTGAGCATGCGCTCCGCCGCGTCGAGGTCGATGCGCCCATCAGCCGTCAGCGGGCAGACGTCGATTTCAAGGCCGGTCCGGGCGCGGATCAGCTGCCAGGGCACGATGTTCGAATGGTGCTCCAGCTGCGAAAGCAGCACGCGGTCACCGGGCTTGAGGTTCGCCGTGCCCCACGACTGCGTAACGAGATTGATCGCCTCGGTCGCGCCGCGCGTGAACACCAGTTCGTCCTCGCGCCCGCCGATCAGCGCCGCCACGGTGCGGCGCGCGGATTCATAGGCCAGCGTCATCTCGGCCGAGCGGGTATAGACGCCCCGGTGCACGGTTGCGTAGTCAGCGCCCATCGCGCGGACCATTGCATCGATCACGCTCTGCGGCTTCTGCGCGGTCGCGGCAGTATCGAGGTAGTGCCAGCGCTGGCCCTCTGCGTTGAGGAGGCCGGGCCATTCTGCGGTGCGGGTCATGGTCGCGGTGCTCACAGCAAGCCGTCCAGTGCGGCCAGCGCCGCTTCGGTGAGGGTCTCACCCTCGGGAGCGCCGACAAAGGCCTCCGCAATGAACGCATGGAGCATCAGCTTCTTCGCTTCGGCAGGCGGCAGCCCGCGCGATTGCAGGTAAAACAGCCCTTGCGGATCAAGCTCGCCCACCGCGCAGCCATGCGCGCATTTCACGTCGTCGGCGTAGATTTCGAGTTCGGGCCGCGCATTGGCCGTCGCGGTACGCTCAAGCAGCATCGCGCGGATCGATTGCTCGCCGTCCGTGCCGATGGCCCCGCGCGCGACATGGACCTTGCCGAGGTACGTGCCCGTGGCATGGCCGCCGAGCACCGAGCGCACGACCTGCCGGCTGACGGCATCGGGGGCCAGGTGGCGCACCTCGGTCACGATCTCCAGCGTCTGTTCTGCCCCGCCAAGCTGCGCCGCGCCGAAGTGGAACGAAGCGCCCTTGCCCAGCGTCGCCGTCACCGCGATCCGGCCATAGGCGGTGCCTGCATTGAGCACGCGCAAGTCGAAGCTCGCGCCAACTTCCACCGTGATCGCGATTTCGCGCGCTTCGGCCGCATCGGACTGCGCCGTGATGGCCAGCGCCCGGCTTTCACCGGCGGGCACATGGATTTCCTGCACGGCGACCGGCCAAACGCCTTCCAGCGCGGCCAGATCGGCGTAGCGGAAGGCCTCGTCCTTCCGGGTGGGGAGCGCCAGACTAGCCACGGGTCACCTCGCAGCGCACCAGCGGGATCGGCGCTTCGGCAACTTTGGCGCCGTTGCGTTCCAGCACATGCAGCACCATCAGCCGCCCGTCCGGGCTGAGGACATAGTCCGCCGTCAGCGCCACGGCGAAATCATCGTCGCCTTCGCGGACCACGACATGCCGCTCACCCAGCGCGTCCACCGCCTTGACCACGCCCCAGTAATCGCCCTCGGTGTTCATCGAGGCCGTGACGATGCGGCGCGCATATTTGTCGGCGCAGGCGTCCGCAGAGGGTGCCCATTCGCCGAGGAACGACGCGGGCATGACGGCCGGAGGGGCCACCGGAGCTGGGTCCGCAGCCGGTTCGGCAGCCTGCGCCGCTGCCGCAAGGGCGAGCAGCAGGCTCATGCCGCCACGGCCTCGTAGCCTTCGTTTTCGAGCTGCAGCGCCAGTTCCGGCCCGCCGGATTTCACGATCCGTCCGCCCGCCAGCACGTGCACGAAGTCCGGCTTCACGTAATCGAGCAGGCGCTGATAGTGCGTGATCAACAGCACGGCCTTGTCCGGCTTCCTCATGATCGCGTTGATGCCCTCACCGCAGATGCGCAGCGCATCGATATCAAGGCCCGAATCGGTCTCGTCGAGGATCGCCAGCTTGGGCGCAAGAATGCCCATCTGCACCATCTCGGCGCGCTTCTTCTCGCCGCCCGAAAAGCCCACGTTCACCGGGCGCTTGAGCATGTCCATGTCGAAGCGCAGCAGGCCCGCCTGTTCCTTGGCCAGCTTGATGAAGGCGGCGCCCGAAAGCGGCTCCTCCCCATGCACCTTGCGCTGCGCATTCAGCGCCTCACGCAGGAACTGCAGGTTGGAGACGCCGGGAATCTCGACCGGATACTGGAAACCAAGGAACAGCCCCGCCGCCGCGCGCTCGTGTGGTTCGAGGGCAAGCAGGTCCTGCCCGTCGAATAGGGCCGAGCCGCCGGTCACTTCATAGCCCGGACGGCCGCCCAGCGTGTAGCCAAGCGTCGATTTGCCCGCGCCGTTCGGCCCCATGATCGCGTGGATTTCGCCCGCGTTGATGGTGAGCGACAGGCCCTTGAGGATCGGCTTGTCCGCGACGGTGGCGTGAAGATCGTTGATCGTAAGCATCAGTATTCCCGAGGACGGCGCGGCGCAGGGCGGCGGGTTGCAGACCGCTTTGCGCGGCGTTCGGTGTGGAGCGCGCGCATGGCATCGGAGATGCGCTGCGCGGCGGCATCAGGATCGGCGAGCACATGGGCGGCAGCGATGCGCTCCACCCGGTAGCCCACTTCGGCAAGGCTCTTGTCGCGCGCGGCGGTGAAGGCGGCGTCATCGTCACCATCGAGTTCGACCACCAGCATCAGCTGCTTGCAGGCGAAATCGACGATGGCCGAACCGATCACTGCTTGCCGCTTGAAGGTATACCCGCCGGTCTCGACGCGGGTGAGCGCATCGGCCAGCGCTTCCTGCGCGGGGCTGGGATTGCGGCGCATCTCGCGCGAGCGTTCGTGCAGGGCATCGAGCCGCGATTCGGAAATCGCCCAGCCGCGCCCTTTCTTCTGCAGGGTCGGCGCATCGTCCTCGCCAAAGCGCAGGGAAAGCTTGCGTTTGGCCGGGGCCTCAGCCTCGATTGCGGGCAGAACAAACCGCTTGTGCACGCGGTCAACCAGTGTGCCGTCCTTCAGCGCCACGGCATTGGTCACGCCGTAATCTACGAAACCCTGCTTGGCATAAAACGTAAGACCGCCGGTGTTGTCGCCCCGGATCGTCGCGTTGATCGCGCTGAGGCCGAGTTCGGCGGCGCGGCTGGCCGTCGCGGCAAACAGCGCCGAACCGATCCCGCGCTGCGCCGCGCCCAGGCGGGCAAACGTGCCGATATCGCCCACGTCATCCGGCAGGCCGGGGTAGCGCCCCAGCGTCTGAAAGCCGAGCAGCGTGCTGTCCTCGTCCTCTGCCACAAAGCAGCAGTGCACGTTCGGCCCGGTGAGATAAGTCTCCGCCAGCGCCTCAGGCGTGAACGGCTCCTCCAGTGCAGTCGTCCCGCCCGCCGCGATCACCGCGTTGAGCAGGTCTGCCAGCGCCGCTGCATCGTCCGCCGCAACCGGGCGCACCGTCAGGCTCATCACATCACTCACCCGACTGACCCCTCAAGCGAAATGCCCAGCAGCTTCTGCGCTTCCACGGCAAACTCCATCGGCAATTGTTGCAACACCTCACGCGCAAACCCGTTCACGATCAGCGCGATGGCGTCCTCCTGCGCAAGGCCGCGCTGCATCGCGTAGAACAGCTGGTCGTCCGAAATCTTGCTCGTGGTCGCCTCGTGCTCGATTGTCGCGCTGGGATTGCGCACTTCGATATAGGGCACCGTATGCGCGCCGCAGTCCGCACCCAGCAGCAAGCTGTCGCACTGGGTAAAGTTGCGCACGCCTTCGGCCTGCGGGGCCACGCGCACGAGGCCGCGGTAGGTGTTGTTCGAATGCCCGGCGCTGATGCCCTTACTGACGATAGTCGAGCGGGTGTTCTTCCCGTTGTGGATCATCTTGGTGCCGGTATCGGCCTGCTGGTGGTTGTTGGTCACCGCCACCGAATAGAACTCACCCACCGAACCTTCGCCGTTCAGCACGCAGCTGGGATACTTCCATGTGACGGCAGAACCGGTCTCGACCTGCGTCCAAGAAACCTTGCTGCGCGCGCCCTGGCACAGCGCGCGCTTGGTCACGAAATTGTAGATCCCGCCCTTGCCCTCGGCATCGCCCGGATACCAGTTCTGCACGGTGGAGTACTTGATCTCGGCATCATCGAGCGCGACGAGTTCGACCACGGCGGCATGGAGCTGGTTCTCGTCGCGCTGGGGGGCTGTGCAGCCCTCCAGATACGAGACGTATGAGCCCTTGTCGGCCACTATCAGCGTGCGTTCGAACTGCCCGGTGTTTTCCGCATTGATGCGGAAATAGGTCGAAAGCTCCATCGGGCAGCGCACGCCTTCGGGGATGTAGACGAACGTCCCGTCCGAAAAGACCGCGCAGTTCAGGGCCGCAAAGTAGTTGTCGTGCATCGGCACGACCTTGCCCAGCCACTTGCGCACCAGATCGGGGTATTCGCGGATCGCCTCGCTGATCGAGCGGAAGATGACGCCTGCCGCCTCCAGCTCCTTGCGGAAGGTCGTCGCCACCGAAACGCTGTCGAACACCGCATCGACCGCGACCTTGCGCGCGCCTTCGACGCCCGCGAGCACTTTCTGCTCCTCGAGCGGGATGCCGAGCTTTTCATAGATGCGCAGGATTTCCGGATCGACTTCGTCAAGGCTGCCGAGCTTGGGCTTGGCCTTGGGCGCGGCCCAATAATAGGCCGCCTGATAGTCGATCGGCGGGATGTTCAGCTTGGCCCATTCCGGGTTCGGCATCGTCAGCCAATGGCGATAGGCCTTGAGCCGCCATTCGAGCATCCATTCCGGCTCGTCCTTCTTGGCCGAGATATAGCGCACCGTATCTTCGGACAGGCCCTTGGGGCCGTATTCCTGCTCGATATCCGAAGACCAGCCGTGTTCGTAATCCGCGACTCGGGCTGCTGCATCGCGCGCGGCCTGATCCTTCACTTCGATATTGTCGCTCATGCCGTCACCTCTGCGGCCCCAGCCGGTCGCGAAAACTGAGCCGGGCGCGAAAACTGGGTGAGCGGCACGCCCGCGAGCGCGCCGCGCAGCGCGGCATCGACCTGCGGCCAATGCGGGCGCACCGTGCAATCGGCTTCGAGCGTGCAATCGTGGCGGCCATGCTGGCTGCACGGGGCCATCGCGATCGGGCCTTCGACGGCCTCGACAATGTCGGCCAGAGAAATCGCCGCTGCCGGACGCGCCAGCTTGAGCCCGCCGCCCAGCCCGCGTGACGACTTGAGCAAGCCCGCTGCCGAAAGCTTGCTGACCAGCTTCTGCACCGTGGGCACCGGGAGTCCGGTCTCGTCCGCCAGCTGCTGCGCCGATACCCGCACGCCGCCTGCGCCGTGCTGCCCGCAATGGCGCGCGGCGGCGGTCATCGTCACCACAGCATAGTCTGCCATGCTCGAAAGTCGCATTGCGGCTGTTCCCGAAAATAGGTCCGATCTGAAATCGGACTGATCTGTTCCGGTTATCTAGGCACATGGCTCGCCAAGCGCAAGCGCTTGCCGAGCCATGTGCAACCGCGGGCATGCGCAAAACACAAAAAAAGGCGACCGTGCCAAGGCACGGTCGCCATGAAGTCGAGAACTCGGCAGCATTGCTGCACCGAGCCCTTCGGGTCGCATGAGTGTGCTACGGCACCGCCAGCCGGAAGAATTGTACGGATTCGACAAAATCGGTGGCAGACATGCAACAGCCGAGTGAATTCAATGCTTAACCGGCGGTTAACTGACAATCTGGTTACAATTGCGGCTTGGCGGGCATGCCCGAGACGGCAATAGAGCCGCCTTACCGTTACGTTCAACCGCCGCAGGCATCCGCCATAGGCATCCGGCGCCGGGCCGGAGGGAAACCGCCAAGCATGCTCTATTCGATCTGCCGCCCCCTGCTGTTCCGCGTTCCTGCCGAAACAGCGCACCGCCTGACGGTTGCCGGGCTTGCCATCGCCCCGCGTGGCAGCCGCGCCGCGCCGCAGCCGCTGCTGTGCCAGCGAGTCGCGGGGCTGGTGTTCCCCAATCCGGTGGGTATCGCCGCCGGGTTCGACAAGAACGGCGAAGTGCCCGATGCGCTGCTCGGGCTTGGCTTCGGCTTTGTCGAGGCAGGCACCGTCACGCCCCGCCCGCAGGAAGGCAACCCCAAGCCGCGCCTGTTCCGCCTGGTCGAGGACCGGGCCGTCATCAACCGGATGGGGTTCAACAATGCCGGAGCAGAAGTCGTCGCGGCCCGGCTCGCCGCGCGGCAGGCGCGTCCCGGTGTCGTCGGCGCGAACATCGGCGCGAACAAGGATTCATCGAATCGCATCGCCGATTATGCGGCGATGGCCCGGATCATGGCCCCGCTCGCCAGCTATCTCACGGTCAATATCAGTTCGCCCAACACGCCGGGCCTGCGCGCGTTGCAGGATCCCGCCGCGCTGGCCGATCTGCTCGATGCGGTGATCGAGGCGCGCGGCACCCTGCCCACCCGCCTGTTCCTCAAGCTCGCGCCAGATCTCACCAGCACGGATATCGACGCGATCTGCCGGATTGCGCTCGACAAGCGGCTCGATGCGCTGATCGTCACCAACACCACGATCACGCGCCCGCCGCTACGCTCGGCCCACGCAGGCGAAGCGGGCGGCCTTTCAGGCGAACCGCTGCGTCCGCTAGCGCTCCAGATCCTGCGCGATTTCCGCTCGGCCACGGGCGGCGCGATCCCGCTCATAGGGGTGGGCGGAATTGCCAGCGCCGATGATGCCTGGGCGCGCATCCGCGCGGGCGCCAGCCTGATCCAGCTGTATAGCGCCTTGGTCTATGAAGGGCCGGGGCTGGTGCGACGGATTGTCGACGGCCTCGCCCAGCGCGTCAGCGCCGAAGGCATGAGCAGCATTGCAGAGGCCGTCGGCAGCGAATAACGCTGCGTACATGGCTTTCCGCTTTGCTCGCTCGCTCGCGCCTGCCGCGCTTCTCGTTCTGGCTCAGGCCTGTGCGCCGCTACCCAATGCGGCGCAGCCTGCGGCGTCCGAGCTGCCGAAGCCCGCCCTCCCGGCCAGCAAATTAGGGGTCACCACTGCCGCCGACCCCCGCGCCGCCGCTGCCGGCGCCGAAATGCTGCGTCTTGGCGGCTCCGCCACCGATGCCGCGATTGCGATGATGCTCGCGCTCACTGTGGTCGAGCCGCAAAGTTCCGGCATTGGCGGGGGCGGCTTCCTTGTCACCGCCGATTCCGCAGGCACGGTTGAAAGCTTCGACGGGCGTGAAAAGGCACCCGCGGCCGCTTCGCCAGACTGGTTCAAGGTCGATGGCAAAGTGCTTAGCCACAGCGATGCTGTCCCCGGTGGCCGCAGCGTCGGCGTGCCCGGCAACCTGCGCCTGGCCGCCACGGCGCACAAACTGCACGGCAAGCTGCCGTGGCGCGTGCTGTTTGGCCCCGCCATCCGCCTTGCGGGTGACGGCTTCGCGATCACCCCGCGCCTTGCCAGCACGCTTGCCATGGCACCGGAGATTGCCGGGCTTGATCCCGCAGGCCGCGCCTTGTTCTTCGGGGCAGATGGCGCGCCGCTCCCTGCCGGCACCGTGGTGCACAATCCGGCGCTGGCGGAAACCTTCGCCAAAGCCGCTGCCCTTGGCGCAGACAGCTTCTACACTGGCGAAAATGCGCGGGCCATCGCCGCCAAAGTCGGCACCGCTCCGCGCAATCCCGCGCCGATGTCCACCGCAGACATTGCAGCCTACAAGGCGAAATCGCGCGATCCGGTCTGCGGCCGCTACCGTGTCTGGCGCGTGTGCAGCATGGGGCCGCCCTCTGCGGGCGGGATCATCGTGCTGCAGACGCTCGGCGCGCTCGAACGCTTCGATCTGAAGGCGATGGGCCGCACCTCCCCCACCGCGTGGCACCTGATTGCCGAGGCCGAGCGCCTCGCCTTTGCCGACCGCGACGCCTACCTCGCCGATCCCGATTTCGTGCCCGTGCCCACGGCAGGCCTGATCGATCCGGCCTATATCGCGGCCCGCTCTGCGCTGATTTCCGAAACGGCGGCGATCAACACTGCTGCCCCCGGCAAGCCCGCTGGCGCAACCGGCCAGTTTGCCATGGGCGGCCCGGTGCCCGAACACGGCACCACCCACTTCGCTGCAGTCGACCGCTGGGGCAATGCCGCCAGCTACACCTCCACCATCGAGAGCGCATTCGGCTCCGGCCTGATGGTCGGCGGCTACTACCTCAACAACGAACTGACCGACTTCAACCTCGATCCGAACCAGGATGGCAAACCCACGGCCAACCGCGTCGAAGGCGGCAAGCGCCCGCGCAGTTCGATGAGCCCAGTGGTCGTCTATGGTCCTGATGGCCACATCCGCCTCGTTGCCGGTGCGGCAGGCGGATACACCATTCCGCCGCAAGTGATCCGCGTGATCATCGGCACGCTCGACTGGAACTTGCCCGCGCGCGAGGCGATTGCGCAAAGCATCATCATGCCCGCCCCGGGCGGCGTCATCGCGCTAGAGGCTGGTACCCCGCAAGCCGCCCTCGTCCCCGCCTTGCAGGCGCTCGGCCACGCCAAGGTCGTCACGGTGCCGATGCGGCTCAAGGCCAATGCCATCGAATGGATTCGTGATGCGAAAGGCAAGGGCCACTGGGTCGGTGCCGCTGATCCGCGCAGCGAAGGCGCTGCGGCCTCCCCTTAGGATCATATCCATAGACCGCCTTGCCCTTCCGCTATGGCACTCCTAGTTTCCCGTCCAAACCATAAGTTCAACGGGCCAGGGGATCACCGCAACGTGCAGCTTTCCGATTTCGCGTCCTATCCTAACCTCGTCGCCATGTTCCTCGATCGGGCGGAGTTCTTCGGAGATCGTCCTTTCCTCTGGGCCAAGCGCGGAGGGACGTGGCAATCGCAGAGCTGGCGCGAGACGGCGGATCAGGTCTGCCTGCTGGCAGAGGCGCTGCGCGGCCTCGGCCTCAATCCCGGCGACCGGGTGGTGCTCGTGTCCGAAAACCGCCCCGAATGGTGCATTGCCGATCACGCGATCATGGCTGCAGGGCTGGTCACCGTGCCCGCCTATGTCACCAACACCGAGCGCGACCACCTCCACGTCCTTGAAAACTCCGGCGCGCGCGCGGTCATCGTCTCCAACGCCAAGCTGGCCCAGCCGCTACTCGCCGCCTGCCTCAGCGCGCGCGGGGTGGAGCATGTCATCGGCATCGAGCCGCTGCGCCGAATCCAGTCGGAGCGGCTCCACTTTCACGATTGGTCCGCGCACACCAGCGGCGATGCCGCGCAGGCGCGCCTTTCGGTTGCCGCACGCGTTGCCGCCATCGGGCGCGCGGAAACCGCCTGCATCATCTACACCAGCGGCACGGGCGGCGCGCCGCGCGGCGTGTGCCAGCACCACGGCGCGATCCTGTGCAATGTCGATGGCGCGGCGCATGTCGTGGCGGAAGATCTGAGCTGGGACACTTCGGGCCGTGAGGCCGAAGCGTTCCTCTCCTTCCTCCCGCTCAGCCATGCCTACGAGCATTCGGGCGGGCAGTTCCTGCCCATCGGCCTCGGCGCGCAAATCTACTACGCAGAAGGGCTCGAAAAGCTCGCCAGCAATATCGAGGAGACGCGCCCCACGCTGATGGTCGTCGTGCCGCGCCTGTTCGAAGTGCTGCGCGCGCGAATCATGAAACAGGTCGAAAAGCAGGGCAAACTGCCGAACTACCTGATGGCCCGCGCCCTCGCCATCGGCGCGCGCAAGGCGAACGGCGGCGGTGTCGTGCGCCGGATCATCGATGCGCCGATGGACTTCTTCATCGAACGCACGCTGCGCCCCAAGATCCGCCAGCGCTTCGGCGGGCGCCTCAAGGCGCTCGTCTCGGGCGGCGCACCGCTCAATCCCGATGTCGGCCTGTTCTTCGATGCGATGGGCCTCACCATGCTGCAGGGCTATGGCCAAACCGAGGCTGGCCCGGTCATCAGCTGCAACCGCCCCCGCGTCGGCCTGGCGATGGACACGGTCGGCCCGCCGCTGCGCGGGGTCGAGGTGAAGATCGCCGAGGACGGAGAGATTCTCGTGCGCGGCGAACTCGTCATGCACGGCTATTGGCGCAACGATGCCGAAACCCTGCGCGCCATCCCGCAGGACGGGCCGCAAGCCGGCTGGCTCCACACCGGCGACATCGGCCATTTCGATGCCAAGGGCCGCATCAAGATCACCGACCGCAAGAAGGACATGATCGTCAACGACAAGGGCGACAACGTCTCCCCCCAGCGGATTGAAGGGATGCTCACGCTCCAGCCGGAGATCGGGCAGGCGATGGTTTCGGGCGACAAGCGGCCCTACATCGTCGGCCTGATCGTCCCCGATGCCGAATGGGCGGTGGAATGGTCGCGCGCGCAGGGCGAGAAGTTCGATATGGCCGCCCTGCAAGATCTCCCCGCCTTCCGCAGCGCGATCCGCGCGGCGGTGGACCGGGTGAACAAGGACCTCTCGGTGATCGAAAAGGTCCGCCAGATCGCTTTGGCGGACGAACCCTTCACCATCGACAACGAGGAAATGACCCCCTCGATGAAGATCCGCCGCCACAAGATCAAGGAACGCTACGGCGCAAGGATCGACGGACTGTACAAGGGCTGAGCGCACCCTCTTGCACGCCGTCCAAACCGCACTACCCTTGCGCTGATGCTGCCCAATTCCTTCCGCTCCCGGCTCCGCGCCTTTCGCGAAATGCGCGGCGATCCGCCGGACGGAGGGTTCATTGCCGATCTCGAGTTTCTGGAAAATCGCGATCTCGATCTCTCGGTGCGATTGGGCGCGATGCTCGGGTTCAATGCGCTGATGATCACCATCGGCACGCATCCGATCTCAGCTAGCCCCGGCGCGCCGCTTTCGGTCGATGCCGCAACCCAGCCCCTGCTGGTGATCGCCAGCCTGGTCGGGCTCGCGCCGCTCGTGGTCTCCTGCTTCCTCGCGCTGCGGGCCATGCTGCTGGGCGAGGAATTCGACGCCGAGGGACTGGAAGGCGATGCTGCGCTGCGCCAGCGCCTGTTCGCCAGCTTCGTGCACTCCATAGATGCGCAGGCCCGGCACTTGCGCCTCGCCATCCGCTGGACCATCACGGGCGGCGCGCTCACCCTTCTGGTCTGGGCCGCGATTTTGATCGAAAAGATGGTCTGAAGGCCAGTCGCTACAGCGCCCTCATGGCTCCCGCGTTCAACGCGCGCCATCGCCCCGTGTCAGGCGCATCAGCGCTTCGCCCAGCGCGGAGTAATGCGACGAGTCTTGGAACCGATGATGGGCGATCACGTTGGGAAGCAGGCGCTCCAGCGCGTCGGCCATTGCCGGCGGTGCCCATGTGTCACGCGTGCCGTGCCACAGCGTGATGGGATGGCGGACTTCGCCGAGCCAATGCGCCCAAGGCCTGACATAAGCAGCCAGCTCGGCGCGGTAGTTTGCAGTGTCGGCCGCCAGACAATCGCGCAGGATATCGGCAATGATCCTTCGGAAGGCCGGGTCTTTCGCCAGCAGACGGTCGTTCCCTTGTACCGAGGCAAACAGCATGCGGGCCAGCAGGCCCGGCACACCCCGCGCAAGACCCGCTTGCAGGCGCACCAACAGCGACAACCGGTGCGGGCTCTGCAAGGCGGCAGCAAACACGGCCTTGCCTGCCATGTCGTCCAGAAAGCCACCACTCTCGAGCGGCGCAGCTGCGGAGACGAGATGGAGCGAGAGCGGGGCTGCGGGCAAGCCCCGTGCGATTTCCAGCGCGGTGCAGGCTCCCAGCGAAAAGCCCACGAGCCGCACGGGCCCCTGACCGCAAACCTCGCGCACCAGATCGGTCAACACGTCGAGCCGCTCCCGCTGCTCGCCCTGCAAGCGCAGTGCGGAGCGGTCTGGCGCGAGCCAGCCCGTTGTATCAATCGCGGGAAACAGCGTCAGTTCGCGCGGTGATCCGGGCATGCCGTGCAGATAGACGGTCGTCATGCAGAGCGGTCTAGCGAGGCCAGCACATCCGCCCAAACACTATTCCACACGCCCCAGCCTCAAAGATCATGCGCCGGTGGTTTCCCTCGTATGGACCGTCGCGCTGCTTACGGCTCGGCGATGTTGAACGCCCCCGGTAGCGGATCGAGCGCGGCGAGCCATGCCTCGACCGCCGCCCGGTCGCCTTCCACCTTCAGCCCGGCGGCCTCCAGCTGCGCCAGCGGCACCTTCAGGAACAGCAGCCCCAAGAGCAGGCGGCGCGGACCGGTCAGCGTGGCTTGCGGACCGGCGGCCGCGCCCATCCGTGCCAGCATGGCCGTACCGGTCAGCTCCACGCCCGCCATCTCGCCGCGTTCTGGCATCACGAGGTTGATGGCCATGCGCCGCCCCGCCAGCTTCGCCGGATCGAGCCGCGTCGCCACCGAATCGAGCAGCAGCTGCGTCGGCACCGCCGCGATCATGTCCTGGCTCTGGCTGGATGTGGCGGAAGAAATCCGCCCGTTCCTCAGTTCGCTCGCGGCGGCGAGGAACTGGTTGCGCCAGATTGCGCTTTCCGCCTGATAACCCTGCTGTTCGTAGCTGTCGGCCAGCAAGGCCTTCGCCGCCTTGTTGGCAGGATCGGCGAATACCGCCGCGCTCAGCAGTTCGGAGGCCCAGCGGTAATCGCCCGCCTTCATCGCCGCCCGCCCTTGCGCCAGAACTTTCGACGCCCCGCCGATGGCTGCGACCAGCCGCTTCGCCCGCTCTGCCGCCGGCCACGGATTGAGGTTCGCGGGCACTGCATCATACCAGCCGAGGTAGAACTGATAGACTGCCTTCGCGTTGTGATTGTACGTCCCGTAATAGCCGTGGTTGAACCAGTCCGCCGCCAGCGCGGGCGGCTGCACCAGTGCATCGGCAATCTCCGCCGGAGTCTCGCCCCGGTTCATCAGCCGCAGCGTCTGATCGTGGAGCACGCGGTAGTTGTCGCGCTGGCTTGCCAGCATCCGGCTGACTTCCGCCTGCCCGAAGCGCGGCCAGCAATGGCTTGAGATGACCGCATCGCTGCGCCCGCCATAAAGCCGCAGCGCTTCATCGAGATAGCCCGCCCACGCCCGCGTATCGCGCACTTTGGCCCCGCGCGGGGTGAGGATATTGTGCAGCGAACACGTGCTCATCTCCGCCGAAAGCAGCACTTTCGCCCCCGGCAGATAGACGTTGAGCTCGCTCGGCGCCTCGCTGCCCGAAACGATCTGGAACTCCATCGCCACGCCGTCCACGGTCCGCGTCTCGCCGGTGCGGCTGATGGTATCGCTGGGCGCGATCAGCGTGATCGTGCCCGAAGACACGCCAAGCCCGATCCCGCTGCCCATCTGCCCCTGCGCGCCCGGCGCGAGGCCGCCGCCGAACTGGTACTGCGCGCGCCGCCCCATCGCGGAACCTGCCAGGATGTTCTCGCTCGCCGCTTCTTCGATGAACTGCGCCGGGGCGATGACCAGCGCCTTGCCCGCCGCCACGTCCGCCTCGGCCAGCACACCGCGCACCCCGCCAAAGTGATCGGCATGGCTGTGGCTGTAGATCACCGCCGAAACCGGCCGCGCGCCCAGTTGCGCGTTGACCAGCGCCAGCGCCGCCGCCGCGGTTTCCTTCGTCGTCAGCGGATCGACCAGCACCCAGCCGGTCTGGCCCCGGATCACGGTCATGTTCGAAACATCGAACCCGCGCACCTGCCACACCCCGTCCGCCACGGCGAACAGACCATGCTTTTTCAGCAGCCCGACCTCGCGCCACAGCGAAGGATTGACGCTGGCGGGCGCGGGGCCTTGCACCCAATCATAGCCCGCAAGGTTCCACACTGGCTTGCCCGCACCGTCGCGGATCACCGGATCGGCTGCGCTTGCCACAAAGCCCTGCGCGGCAAAGGCGGCATCGCGCCCGTCCTCCTGCGGCAACGCGGCATGGGCAGCCTGCTGCGCGGCGATAGTCGCGGGGCTGGCAGGCTTTGGTGCGAGCAACGGATCGGCAGCAGGAGGAGCGGCCAGCGCCGTTGCGGGCCAGACAGCCGCTGCCACAAGAGCCAAACGCATTGCACGCGCGCCAGAACGCATCGCTACCCCCTCCATTCCTTCTTGTCCGGCCAGACTGTGCGCTCTCGCGCGGCCTGACAAGAGGATAGGGCTACAGAACCCGCCGCAGCGGGCGCGGCTCAGGCCGATTTCACCCGTGCGCCAAAGCGGCCATGCTTGCGGAAACGCACCATCCAGCGATCGAGGAACAGCCCCAGCGGCCGCGCCTGCACGCCCAGCTCGGCCAGGCCCGGCAGCGTGCCGCTGGCCACGTTGCCCTGCCGCAGCAGCACCCACTGGTCGCGGCTCATCGGTGCGCCGGGGAGCCAGCCGGTAAGGGCGACGAACAGCGACGACAGGCCGTCAGACAGTTCAAGGAAGCGCGGCGCGCGGCCCGCAGCCTTGGCGATGCGGCGGTTGAGATCGCCGATGGTGATGACTTCCGGGCCGCCCAGCTCGAACGTCTGGCCAGCGAACCGCGCGGGCGCCGCCAGCGCATTGGCGATGGCATCGGCCACATCATCCACGAACACCGGCTGGAACGGCGAATCCGCGGCGAACACCGGCATGATCGGCGCGCTGGAGATCAGCCCGGCGAACAGATTGATGAAGGCGTCATCCTCGCCAAACACGACCGAAGGGCGCAGCACCGCCGCATCGGGGAAGGCGGCCAGCACCGCTGCCTCACCCGCCGCCTTGCTGCTGGCATAGCCAACCGGAGATGCGGCATCGGCACCAATGGCCGAAACATGGACAAACGCCTTGGCGCCCTTGGCCCGCGCGATCGCCGCAAGCTGCCCGGCGCCCGAACCCTGCACCGCATCGAGCTTGCCCTTGAACGCGCCGACAAGGTTGACCACCGCGTCACACCCGGTGAGCGCCACTTCCAGCGTATGGGGTTTGGTCACGTCGACCGCGACCAGCTGGACCTGGCCGAGCCCGCCGAGCGTCTTCACCCGGTAGCCGCGCTCAGGATGGCGACTGCACACCCGCAGCCGCGCGCCCCGCGCCAGCAGGGCCTGCGCCACATGCGTGCCGATGAAACCGCTGCCGCCCACCAATGCAATGAGCTGCCCATCAAGATCGTGCGCCATATCCTTGCTCATCGTTGCTTCGCCCATGCTGGTTTCGAGCCGCCCTTGCCACACCCGCGCCCTCCACTTCAATGGCTTACCACGCCGTTGCGGCACAAATGCAAACCTGCGGTTGACAAGCAGCCCGGCGGTGCCCTATCGGCCCGCTCCTACCCGGCGAACAGCGCACTTGCTGCTCGCTACCGTGCCCAGATGGCGGAATTGGTAGACGCACCAGCTTCAGGTGCTGGCGCTCGCAAGGGCGTGGAGGTTCGAGTCCTCTTCTGGGCACCATTTTTCCGTGTCAGGGCATCCCGCAAGGGTCGACAAACCGGCGGAAATCTGCCATTTTTAAGCCTCACCAATCCCGGATTGTGCCAAGCGATATCAGGCGATCCGGGGCCATGAGGTGCCACGGCTGGGGCGATATGGCCCCAGGCAAAAATCGATGGCCCCATGCCCCTGGAACTGCCCTCGCTGGTCCTCTCCCGGACCCGTTGAGGAGATTCGACCGTGGCGCTGAAAGAGCTGCAAATCCGGAACATCCGTCCGACCGATAAAGTGACCCAATGCACGGATGAGCGAGGCCTCTATCTGGAGGTCCATCCCAACGGGTCCAAGCTGTGGCGCTACAAGTACCGCTACATGGGCAAGCAGAAGCGGCTGGCCCTTGGCCGCTATCCCGATGTCGGTCTGGCTGAGGCGCGGAAACGCCGTGACGATGCTCGCAGGCAGCTGGAAACCGGAACCGACCCGTTGGCCGAACGCAAGCACGAGAAACTCGTCGCCGTGTTCAAGGCCGCGAATACCTTCGGCGAAATCGCCAAGGAGTATATCGACAAACAGGTGGCGCAGGGTCAGGCCGATACCACCACGCAGAAGGCCAACTGGCTGCTGGAGCAACTGGAGCCCATCGCCGCTCGCCCGGTGGCCGACCTCAAGCCGATCGACGTTCTGGCCGCGCTCAAGCGTATCGAGGCCAAAGGGAAGTATGAAACGGCGCGGCGGTGCCGATCCTTTGCCGGTCGCGTGTTCCGCTATGCCGTCGCTACTGGGCGCGGCGAGAGCGATCCCAGTTCGATCCTGCGTGGCGCGCTGGTTGTACCGAAGGTGAAGCATCACGCGGCGATCCTTGAGCCCAAGCAGATGGGCGAGTTGCTGCGCGCGATTGATGCCTACACCGGCCATGCAATCACCCGCCTCGCCATGCAGGTGTCGCCGCACGTGATGGCGCGCCCCGGCGAACTGCGCATGGCGGAATGGTCCGAGTTCGACCTCCAAAACGCCGTTTGGAAAATCCCTGCCGAGCGCATGAAAATGCGCCGCCCCCACGAAGTTCCCCTTTCGCGGCAGGTGCTGGCCTACTTGGACGAATTGTTCACAATGACCGGGCCGGATGGCTATGTCTTCCCCGCGTTCCACACATCGCGGCGACCGCTCAGCGAGAACACCGTCAATCAGTGCTTCCGGCGCATGGGCTATGCCGTTGGAGCAGTGACCGCACACGGATTGCGGACCACCGCCTCGACCTTGCTCAACGAGAGCGGGAAATGGTCTTCGGATGCCATCGAGCGGTCGCTCGCCCATGCCGACGCCAACAGCATTCGCGGTGTTTACAACCGGGGCCGCTATTGGGAGGAGCGCGTTGCGATGCATCAGTGGTGGAGCGACTACCTCGACGAGATGCGCGCCGCCGCGCCGATCAGCCAACCAGAAAAGATCAGGGCGCGCGCCTAGCGCCTGCCCTGTATCCCGGCGACGCAGCACTCAAAGCGGCGCACTACGAATTCTGGCCGAGCTGATCTTCGCGAAAGCCTATCGGATCGGCGATCCAGCGGTTGACGGACGACTCCCGCCAGCCCGCACCGTGGATGCTGATCTTCACCTGGCACGGGAACGTGCCTTCGGCGATCTTGCGGTAAAGGGTGGAACGGGACAGGCCGGTGCGGGCGAGCACGGTCTTGATACGGATGATTTTTTCAAGGTTGGACATTGGACGCTCTTCCATTCTCTGACAGTCGTTGGCACCCCCTTGGATGCAAGAATTGACGGTCGGAAACATGGGTGCAAGCGCGATATTGCAACCTCCAGCTTCCAATGCGGTCCGGATGCAATGACAGTGAGACGGCTGGAGAAGTATACGGACGGCTAGAGATGAAAACGGACGCCCACATGGGGCGGTCAATTGCGGTTCGAAATTTTGGTCTGCCGCTAAGGGTGTTACCAATGGGCCGCGATCACTGCCATGATTGGCGTAGATGTCCGCCGAAAGTGGCGGTTTTTGCGGGCGAATCGCGCGCTTTCTAACTGCGGGTAGCCGTGCCAGTGTCCTCCTGTTTGCACAGAGAGAGGCTTGCTCGGCCATGACACAAACTTAGTGAAGCTTGCCGACGGTTTATAATTGCACGGAAATGCTAAGTTTGACTTAGTGAAATTGCAGAATTGCAAACTAGACGCTAGTTTGAAAATATGCCAAAATGCTAAGCATGGCTACGCGTTCTGATGGAAAACTAAACCGGCTCCAGCAGGAACTCCCCGACGGTCTCCTAGCCGATGCTGGCTGGCTAGAAGCCCACGGGTATTCATCGGCGCTCCGTAGCCAGTATGTTCGTGCTGGCTGGCTCGAAAGCCCGGCGCGGCGAGTTTATCGCCGTTCGCGCACGCCGCTGACTTGGCAACAGGTGGTCGTCTCTCTCCAGACATTGCTGGAATTGCCCTTGGCCGTTGGCGGGCGCACCGCGCTCGAACAACTAGGTTATGCGCATTACCTGTCGGCTGAAATGCAAGAGGTACATCTCTACGGGCCGAAGCGAGTGCCGACATGGATGGGCGATCTGCCGCTCGAAGTTACCTTCCACTGGCATAACAGCCTGCGCCTGTTTCCCGGCGATGCCGATGCACCGCCAGAGCCGAGTCCTGTCATAGTCAGCGCCGCAGGAATGCACTTGCCGATCCGATATTCGAGCAAGGAGCGCGCCGTGCTGGAGCTGCTGGACGAGTTGCCCGATCGTGAGAGCTTCCACCAGGTTGACGCACTGATGGAGGGCCTGAGCGACCTCAGTCCGCGCCGCCTGCAAACCCTGTTGGAATCGTGCGCCAGCGTGAAGGTGAAGCGGCTGTTCCTGTTCTTTGCCGACCGCCACCGTCATACTTGGCGGTCCCGGCTCGACGTGTCACGCGTTGATCTGGGATCGGGCAAGCGCGTCCTTGCCAAAGGCGGCAAGCTCGACCCCACTTACCAGATAACCGTACCTTCCGATCTGGGAGGGCAGTGAACTCATGGCCTTTCTCGACATCTATCGGCAGCAGGTCGCACTTCTCATTCGCACCATTCCTTTCGTGGCGAAGGAAACGGCATTCGCGCTCAAGGGCGGCACAGCCATCAACCTGTTCGTGCGCGACATGCCGCGCCTGTCTGTGGACATCGACCTGACATACCTGCCAGTCGAGGATCGCACCAATTCACTTGCCGCAATCAACGCAGCCATGCTGCGAATCGCGGAACGGATCGAGGCCGGAATCCCTGGCGCGAAGGTCAATCCATCCCGCTCGGCAGACGAGAAAGTCGTCACCAAGTTGATCGTGCGGGCTGGGGACGTGCAGATCAAAATCGAAATTACGCCCGTGCTGCGCGGAACGGTTTACGATCCTGCGGTGACAGCTGTCGTGCCAGTCGTGGAAGACGAGTTCGGCTTTGCTGAAATGCAGGTCGTGTCCTTCGCCGACCTCTATGCAGGCAAGATCGTGGCAGCGCTCGACCGCCAGCATCCGCGCGATCTTTTCGACGTTCGAGACCTGTTGGCGCACGAAGGTATCAGCAATGAACTGCGGCGCGCATTCCTTGTCTATCTCATCAGCCACAACCGCCCGATGGCCGAGGTCCTGGCGCCAACCCGCAAGCCACTGGCGGACGAATTTGCACGGGGGTTTGCGGGCATGACGCAGGAACCTGTTGCGCTTGCCGATCTTGAAACGGCACGTGAGGAAATCATCGCAGCGATGGTCACGGACATGCCCGATGCGCATCGGCATTTCCTTCTAGGTTTTAAGCGCGGCGAGCCGAACTGGGAGCTTCTCGGTGTACCGGAAGCCCAGCTCTTGCCTGCGATCCTTTGGAAGCAACGAAATCTGGACCGGCTCATTGCCAATCGGCGGCGTGAACTGGCCGATGTGCTGGAGAAAGTTCTGTTTATGTAACTAGCTACGCGGGGCCGATGTTCCGGATGGCGTGAGTCTTGGAATTGGAGGGCGCGGTGCGAATTGTCTTCAGTCGAAAGGGGTTCGACACTGGTTCCGGTGGCACCGCTTCGCCGATCATCGGCGGCAAGCCGATCAGCCTACCGATTCCCACCAGCCGCCGGTCGATAACAACCTATGACCATCTCGGATTTGGCGAGATTGTCGAGCGCGTTACACGGGGCAGGATTGCGCGAGATCACCTTTGCCACGAAGACCCCATGTTCACACGCGGCCAATGCATGTTCGGCCAGACTGGTGCGGCTCAATCGCACCTCCAGAACCAGGGCGTTGGCATTGGCGATGTATTTCTGTTTTTCGGCTTGTTCTCCGACGAGCGCACTGGCGACCGCCACCACCGCATTTTTGGCTACCTCCAAGTGGCGGACATGATTTCGCCCGCTGTTAGCGAGCTTGGACCATTGGACAGACCACATCCCCACACGCTGGGCGAATGGAACGACAACAATACTGTCTATCGCGGCCCTGGCGCAGTGGCGACCAAGGATCATGAAGAGTTGCGCTTGACCCAGCCAGGCGGTCCTCTGCGCCATTGGATTGTACCCAGTTGGCTTCGGCCAATTGGCCTGTCTTTCCATGGCAAGCCAGAGCGCTGGTTGGCCGACGACCGACTTGAGATCGTGGCGCGCGGCCAGGAATTCGTCGCAAACATCGGCGATGAATTGCCTGCTCGCGAGTGGCTGCATCGGACCATCGAGACAATCCGATCATGACAAGAATACTGCGCTACATTTTACAGCACGATACCGGAATGGCACCGTGCATCGACCATGGGCTGGTGTCGCTGGCAACATGCAAACCGAAGATCAGGGCAAGCGCGAAGCCAGGCGAATGGGTAGTCGGCTTTCGCCCAAGTCTTGCCCAGCGCGGCCTCGCCGTTTGGGCCGGCCAAGTCGCCGAATGCATCAACGTCGGCGAGTACGAACGCCTGCATAGCTGCAAGCGGCGAGGGGGTCGCGCCGACGCTGTATATCGGGAACTGCCGAGCGGGGGATTTAAGCGACTGCGACCGCAGTACCACCCCGGTCCAGATGAGTTTCGAAAGGACACCACCGCCCCCGTTCTGATCTTCGATCAGAAGGCAACTTGGTATTTTGGGTCTGAGCCGCAAATGTTGCCCGAACATCTTCTGCACATCGCCGCCGGCGGCAGAGGTCACCGCGTCAGCGGCACCCTCGAAGATGACGCCCTCGCGCTGCAAACGTGGCTCGCCGGTATTGCGCCGCCCGGTGTGCATCATTCGCCGCGCAATAGTGCTCCCACGAAGAAGCACCGCTGTTAGCGGTCCGCCTGATCGGGCTTGGCTTCCATCTCAAACGCCCGCTTGCCCTTGCGCCGCAGAAGCGCGAGCGCCTGCTCCCGTTCGTCGCCGCGCAACTTGGCCGCTATGGTAAGGAACGCGCCGTAGAGTGTTGCGCGATCATCGTCGGTGAGTTCGACCAGTCCGGCCTTCACGACCAGGCCGCCAAGTTCGATGAGTTGCCGCGTGCGATCGCGGCGCTTCACTTGCCATTCGCGCATGTCGGTCCTTGCCTTTCGTGCCTCAAGCCGATGCCGCGCCGCCGTCAAACGGCAGAGTGCCATCCGGCTGGCGCTCAGGTCCTTCGCCACGCTTGCGGGCCTTGCTTTGAAAGAAGGCCGCACCGCGCTTGCGCCACGCCTCCTTCCTTTGGGGTTCGTTGTTTTCCGCAATGACCAGCAATGCTCCGGCCAGCGTTTCCGCATCGGTCGCGTCGGCTCCGGTGGCGATGACCAATTCGCCAAGCTGCCGCACGCGGCGTTCCTTGAGTTGCTTTGCCTTGTCGGCAAGCGCCTTCAGCTCCGAACCAAAGTCACGAGGTTTGCGCATCGAAGTTCTCCCTTGAGAGGTGATGCGCCCATGATAATATCGAGTGGCCTTCATTGCTTCAGAGTCGTTGAGACATACTGATACAGCATAGTCCCGAGCGAGAAATTTTCGAGGGAGGGCGCGCTTATACGTCGTGCCGACGTGGCGCTCATGGCGTAGATGGATTGCCGTTATGGCGATCTTCCACCTCTCCGTTAAAGTCATCAGCCGTTCGAGCGGGCGCAGCGCTGTGGCGGCAGCGGCCTATCGCGGGGGCGAGCGGCTGCACGACGAACGGCTCGACCGCGACCATGACTTCACCAACAAGGACGGCGTCGTCCACTCCGAAGTGCTCTTGCCGGAAGGCGCACCAGAGGAGTTTGCCGACCGCGAAAAGCTTTGGAACGCGGTCGAGGCCGCCGAGAAGCGCAAGGACGCGCAGCTTGCGCGCGAGGTAGAGTTCGCGCTTCCTCGAGAGCTAACCAAGGCACAAGCGATCGAGCTGGCGCGGGAGTTTGCCGAAGTCGAGTTCGTCGAGAAGGGCATGATCGCCGATCTCAATGTCCATTGGGATATCGGCAAGGACGGCAAGGCCAAGCCCCACGCCCATGTCATGCTCACCATGCGCGAGGTCGGCAAAGACGGGTTCAGCGCGAAGGTGCGCGAGTGGAACAAGGCTGAGTTGGTCGAGCAATGGCGCGAGCGCTGGGCCGATCACGTCAATCAGCGTCTGGCCGAACTCGACATCGACGCGCGGATCGATCACCGCAGCCTGGAGGCGCAGGGCATTGCGCTGGAGCCGCAGGACAAGATCGGCCCCGCCGCATCGCGCATGGGCGTGCGCGGACTTGAGGCTGAACGGATCGAGGAACACCGCGCCGTCGCGCAGCGCAATGGCGAGCGGATCATCGCCAATCCGAACGTCGCGCTTGATGCGATCACCCACAGCCAAGCGACGTTCACGAAGCGCGACCTTGCCATGTTCGTGCATCGGCACAGCGACGGGAAGGAGCAGTTCGATGCGGCGATGAGCGCGATGCGCGGATCGTCCGACTTGATCGCATTGGGCAAGGATGGTCGCGGCGAAGAGCGGTTCACATCGCGGCAGATGATCGAGACCGAGCAGCGGCTTGGGCGCGCCTCGGAATCGATGGCCGAGCGCGAGCGGCATGGAGTCGATCCGCAAGACAGAAAGGGAGCGCTGGCGCGAGCGGCGGAACGCGGGTTGGTCCTGTCCGGCGAGCAGCGCGCGGCGTTCGAGCACGTGACCAATAGTCGCGGCCTCAGTGTCGTGGTTGGCTATGCCGGGACGGGCAAGAGCGCGATGCTGGGCATTGCGCGCGATGCTTGGGAGAGCGCGGGCTATACCGTTCACGGCGCGGCGCTGTCCGGCATTGCAGCCGAGGGCTTGGAGCACGGTTCGGGCATTG
The DNA here is from genome assembly GCF_002278815.1 of Novosphingobium sp. PASSN1. NCBI lineage: Bacteria > Pseudomonadati > Pseudomonadota > Alphaproteobacteria > Sphingomonadales > Sphingomonadaceae > Novosphingobium > Novosphingobium sp. PASSN1. Next base: position 181,095 of record NZ_NKIS01000002.1, read on the forward strand.
CATCGCGCACGATCGCTAGCCTTGAACATCAGTGGGGCCAGGGCCGCGAACAGCTTACTTCGCGCGACGTCCTCGTCATCGACGAAGCGGGCATGGTCGGTACGCGCCAGATGGAGCGCGTGCTGTCCCATGCCGCAAGTGCAGGCGCGAAAGTGGTGCTGGTCGGCGATCCGCAACAGCTTCAGGCCATCGAAGCTGGAGCGGCATTCCGCGCGATCCACGAACGGCACGGCGGCGTTGAAATCAGCGAGGTCCGCCGTCAGCACGAGGGCTGGCAGCAGGACGCCACACGGCATCTTGCGACCGCGCGCACTGGTCTTGCCCTTCAGGCCTATGGCGAGCGCGATCTGGTCCATTCTGCCGACACGCGGGAAGCGGCGCGGGGCGAATTGATCGAGCGCTGGGATCACGATCGGCAGGCCAGCCCCGGCGATACCCGGATCATCCTCACCCACACCAACAACGAAGTGCGCGAACTCAATGACGCGGCGCGCGGACGACTGCGTGCGAGCGGCGAGTTGGGCAACGACGTGACCATCCGCACCGAGCGCGGCGAGCGTGAGTTTGCCAGCGGCGACCGCATCATGTTCCTGCGCAACGAGCGCGGGCTTGGGGTCAAGAACGGTACACTCGGCACCATCGAGCAGGTGACGCCGCAGCGCATGGCGGTGCGCACCAACGATGGCCGCAGCGTTGCGTTCGGCACCAAGGACTATGCCCACATTGATCATGGCTATGCCGCCACGATCCACAAGGCGCAGGGCATGACGGTGGACCGCACCCATGTGCTTGCTACGCCAGGCATGGACAGCCACGGTGCTTACGTCGCGCTGTCCCGCCACCGTGACGGCATGGCGCTGCACTATGGCCGCGATGACTTCGCCGATCAGTCAAAGCTTGTCCGCACGCTGAGCCGCGAGCGCGGCAAAGACATGGCCAGCGATTACAAGCCCGAACAGCAGTTTGCCGAGCGGCGCGGGATCACCTTCCGCGAGCGCATTGTCGAAATCGCACGGCAGTTGCCGGAGCGGGCGAAGTCGATCTTTGCGGGTTTCCGTCCCCAGGTACAAAAGCTCGAAGCGCTGCCGATCGAAAAGACCGAGCTGTCTGATCAACGCCGTGTCGTCGAACGCTACGCGCGCGCCGCCACCGACATCGGGCAGATGCGCGAACAGGGACTGCCGATCCTGCCCCACCAGCGCGAGGCGCTGGAGAAGGCCGCGAAGGCGCTCGACGCGATCCGACCCAATGCCGCAGCCGACCTTGCCAGCGCCCTGCAGCGCCAGCCAGAACTGGCCCGTGAGGCTGTCGATGGCCACAGCCAAGGCGCAGTCCGCGCCATGCAGGTTGAGGCTGCAATCCGCACCGATCCCGCGCAGCGTGCCGATCGCTTTGTGAGCGACTGGCAGCGGCTCGGGCAGGCGCGCACGGTCATGCAGCAGGACGGCGACACGAAGGGCGCGCGGGAAGTGTCCAGTCGCATGACTGACATGGCGAAGGGCCTGGAGCGGGACGCACAGGTCGAATCCCTGCTGCACGGTCGGACCCGCGAGCTTGGCGTCAAACCAGAACTCGGTCGCGATCTGGTCCGCGACCTTGAGGCTTCCGTGTCGATGGCACGGAGCCGGTCAATTGAAATGGGCTTGTAGGAGAAACGAAATGGACAATGCCGATCCCGAACACGTGGAACTTGAACTGGATCTCGAGCCGGAACCCGATCGTCCTGTCACACAGGCCGCAGGCGATCCCGCCGCTGAGGCTTTTGCGCGCCTTGAAGGCGAACTGGCCCTGATGCGCCGCGCCGTTCAGCACCTCGCCGCCGAGCGCGCGGATATCGTGATACCCGACTATCGAGCCACGCTGACTGATACGGTCAAATGGTTGGGCGAGATCGACAAGTCCGTGAAGAACATGGCAGAACATCCGGCCATGCAGATGACGCCCGACAGCATAGGCAACCGGATCGCAGCAGTTGCCGAATCGGCACGCCGGACCGAACAGGACCGGATCAGCCAGGCCCGGAATGATTTGCATCATGCCGCCCAAGCGTTGCGCAGTGTCACCGAGCATGCGCGCACCGTCGCCGATCAGCGCCAGCAACTTTTCAAAGTTGCTGGCGGAGCACTGCTTGCAGGTATCCTGCTATGGTCTTTTCTCCCTGGAACCATTGCCCGCAGCATGCCCGAAAGCTGGCTTTGGCCGGAGCGTATGGCGGCGCGTCTCATGGGCGCGCCAACGGTGCTGGAGGCGGGCATTAGGTTGATCCGGTCTCAAAATCCGGAGGCTTGGGCTGCGATGCTCGACACGGAGCGGCTGGAGCGCGAAAATCGTGAAGTCCTCACACGTTGTAGAGCCAAGGCTGCCAAGGACCGCCATGCCGTCGATTGCTCGTTAAGAGTAGGCGCTTAGGAAGCCCCGAGTCGGCTTGAGGTAGATTGAAATCATGCATCGCTCGCCACCTGCTGCGGCTCGCATGGAGGTGGAAGGAAGGCAGCTTCCGAGATGCAAAGGCCGATAGCCGCCGTTCCAGTTGTTCGATTCCAGCGTCAGCAACTCGTTCCATCCCGGTTGTTGGAGCAGATACACAATCCAGCCCAAAGCTGACGTTGATTTACTTGCGCTCGATCGGTGAGAATTGGGACAAAGCCTTCGTTCGCTGGCGAATAGTCCTGCGGCAGGTTTATTGCCAATACCCGATATCCGACGTTCGCCCGACAGGCTCCATATACCGACCACGACTGTGTCGCTTGCAACCTGACCGCGTTCAGTAATTCTCCAGGGCTGCGGACATTCTCCTAGCCAAGACGGCCAGGCGTCATTCGCCAATCACAGCCTAGTACACAAACGAGGCCGTCGTGCGCGCAGCAACATCGTCGGTCGTCACGCCCGGTGCCGCCTCGATCAGCCGGAAGGGCGATTGGTGATCGGGCCGATCGAAGACAGCGAGATCGGTTATGATTATGTCGACGACATTGCGTCCCGTTAGCGGAAGGGTGCAGGCGGGCAGGAACTTGGGGCTGCCATCGCGCGCGCAATGCTCCATCACCACGACGATGCGCTTGACCCCGGCGACGAGGTCCATCGCGCCGCCCATGCCCTTGATCATCTTGCCCGGGATCATCCAGTTGGCGATGTCGCCGCCTTGCGAGATTTCCATCGCGCCGAGCACGGTGAGGTCGATCTTCCCGCCGCGGATCATGGCGAAACTCTGTGCGGAATCGAAGTAGGTCGATTGCGGCAGCTCGCTGATGGTCTGCTTTCCCGCGTTGATGAGGTCGGCATCCTCCTCGCCTTCGAAAGGGAATGGCCCGATGCCGAGCATTCCGTTTTCGCTTTGCAGCGTCACCGTCATTCCCTCGGGCACATGATTGGCGACGAGGGTCGGGATGCCGATTCCGAGATTGACGAAGTCGCCTTCGCGAAGTTCCCTTGCGGCGCGAGCGGCCATCTGATCGCGTGTCCAAGCCATCAGGTAGCGTCCTGTTTGCGCGTGGTGCGGAATTCGATCGGCTTGTCGTATGGTGCGCCGCAAATGAGGCTGTGCACATAGATGCCCGGCAGATGGACAGCATCCGCCCCGAGCGTGCCGGGGGCGACGATTTCTTCGACTTCGGCGACGCAGATCCGGCCGCACTGCGCTGCGGGCCCGTTGAAATTGCGCGCTGTCTTGCGGAAAACGATGTTCCCGGCGGTGTCCGCTTTCCAGCCCTTCACCAGCGCCAGATCGGCGACGATGCCGCGTTCCAGCAGATACACTTCGCCATCGAACATCGTCGTCGGCTTGCCTTCGGCGACGAGGGTGCCGACGCCGGTCCTGGTGTAGAACCCCGGTATCCCGGCGCCGCCACTGCGCATGCGTTCGGCAAGCGTGCCTTGCGGCGAGAACTCCACCTCGAGTTCGCCGGCGAGGTACTGACGCTCGAACTCCTTGTTGTCGCCGACGTAGCTCGCGATCATCTTGCGGATCTGGCGGCTGCGGAGCAGCTTGCCGAGGCCCTGGCCATCGAGGCCGGCATTGTTGCTGGCGATCGTCAGACCGCGCACGCCGCTGGCCTCCACCGCGTCGATCAACCGCTCCGGAACCCCGCAGAGTCCGAAGCCGCCTGCCGCGATCAGCATGTCGTCGTGCAGCAGCCCCTCGAGCGCGGCGGCCGCATCGGGGAATACTTTGCTCATCTGGCGTCTTTCTGGAACCCGTCCATGGCGGAGTGTCTGCCCGGCGCCGTGCCGGGCAGACAAGCGGCAGCGCTTAGAACTTCGCGCCCAAGGTTACGCCAAAGGTGCGTCCTTCGGCATAGGCGACCACATCGGCCACCGGGACCTGCGGGAACAGCTGGCTGGCATAGGCCACGTTGCCCAGATTGCGGCCCCAGGCCTTCACGCTGTAGCGGTCTTCGCCGAACGAGAGCGTGGCCGAGGCATTGACCAGCGAGTAGGCCTCCTGCGCCAGCCGGTTTTCCGGATCGCTGTACCACTTGGTGGAGTGGAAATAGTCCGCCGCCAGCGCGAGATTGGCCGAGCCCAGCGCCACTTTGTATTCCGCGCCGAGATTGACGGTCCAGTCCGGCGTATTGGGCAGGCGCTTGCCCTTGGCGCTGATGTTGGCAAGCTGGGTGATGCCACCGGTCGGGATTAGCCCCGTCCGCGCGATCGAGAAATCGTCGAAGCGGTCATGCACATAGCCAAGACCTGCGGTCAGGGTGAGGCCGGTGACGGGAATGGCGGTGACGTCGAGATCAAAGCCAGAAATCTTGGCGGATTTGCCGTTGTAGACCGCCGGCAGGCCATTCAGATAGGTGTTGAGCTGGATGTCCTTGAAACTGTAGTAATATCCAGCAGCGTTGATGCGCAGGTGGCGATCCAGCAGATCGCTCTTCAGGCCGACTTCGAACGCGTCGAGCACTTCCGGCCGGATGTAGGACGCCACGGCTACGCTGGTTGGATCGTAGCCACCGCTCTTGAAGCCGCGGTTGTACGATGCATAGACCATCACACCCTTGGTGAAGTGATGATCGAGCGCCGCCCGCCAGGTGAGCTTGGTGACCTTCTTGCTATCCGACGTTGGCCCCAGCGGGACGTTGAACGCGGGCGAGAGATTGCGGAACACGCCCTCGGCAAAGTAGGACTTGGTCTCGCTGGTGAGGCGCAGGCCGAGGGTGAGCGCGGTCGCATCGCTCACCTTGTAAGTTGCCTGCCCGTAACCGGCGAAGGATTCGGTGTTCTGGAATGTCGAGAAGTCCTGCAGGAAGCCCAGCGCGGGGGCGACCAGATGGGCGGGAATGAAGCCGCTCTTGCGGTTGAAGTAGTAGAGCCCGAGCGCCCAGCTGAGCGGACCGGACCCGTTCGAGATCAGCTGCAGTTCCTGGCTGAACGCCTTGTTCGGCACCGCGCCGTTGGCGCTGAGGATCGGCAGCGGCAGCGATTCGGAATCGAAGGCGAATTTCCAGTTGCCATGGCGATAGGCCGAGATGCTGACGAGCTTCGCCCCGGCGAACTCGTGGGTGAGATTGAGGCTAACCCCGTAGTCCTCACTGTCGGCGAGCGGCTGGACGTCGGAATTGACGTCGAACTTGCGGCCGGCGAAGGGAACCCCGGTGAGTGGCAGCTCATCCGGCACGGGGCGATAGGCCGGGAAGGCCCCCTTGAGCTTGCTGTAATCGAAGATCAGTGTTGCGCTGGTTGCCTCACCAAGCTCGGCCTTCCACTTGCTTCGCACCGAGAGCGATTCCATCGTGCCGACGTCGAGGCCGTTGAATAGGTTCTTGCCGAAGCCGTCCTGCCGGTTCTTGTAGTCCACTGAGATGTCGGCGGAGAGGCCGCCGCTAAGTGGGCCGGACAAATAGGCGCTGCCGGTAATGGTGTTGAGATTACCGTAGCCGACCTGCGCGCTGCCTTCGAAGGTCTTGCCCGGGTCACGCGTGGTGATTTGCAGCAGACCGCCAGTCGCGTTGCGCCCGAACAGGGTGCCTTGCGGTCCTTTGAGCACCGCGACCTGCGCGATGTTGTTGAAAGACATGACATCGGAGCCGGGCGAAGAATAGTAAACGCCGTCGACATAGATCGCGACGGAGTTCTCGTTGCCGCCCTGTGAGATTTGGGTGCCGACGCCGCGAATGCGCGGCGATCCGCCGATGCCGGCGGTTGGGATAACGAGCCCTGGCGTGATCGCGCCGAGATCGGTGATTGACCTCACCCCTTTGGCTGCGAGATTATCGCCCGAAAAGGCCGAAACCGCGACCGGCACGCTCTGCATGCGCTCGGAGCGTTTCTGCGCGGTGACGACGATATCGGCGACCCCGGTTGTTTCAGCGCTGTCCGCCTCCGCTCCGGCTGCCGACTGGGCCTGCGCGGGTGCCGCGAGGCAAAAGGCGATCGCTGCCAGGCACGCGCCCGCTGGTACACGTAAGCTCATCTCAGGCCCTCCACCGACCGTGTCCGGAAACTTCTGCTTCCTTGATGCAACCGGCTTAGGCAGTGCCTGTGCCTTGCAAAAATTGTTTATATTTATGCCGATAATGCTGCTCGGTTATCGGTAAGTCCGCTCCGGCGGAAACCGTTTCGGCAGGCAGCTTCATCCGGGCGCGAGGCCCTGATTTCCGGCAGGAATGCGAGCCGCCATCAGCGTGTGGCTGGCGCTTCGGCATCGATCAGCGCCTGCAACATGCGCCGGCCCAGCACCGCGGCCTTGTCGGCCTTGAGCAGAATTTCGGACAAGCGGCCGCGGTTCATCGCGATGCTTTGCTCGATAAATCGCGTCGCCGAGACATCTTCCTCCAGCGCCGCCCGGACCATCTCGCTCGAGCGGAACGCTTCTGAGAGGCAGGGCTCGGTGTGCGAGAAATTTTGCCCCTCGCCCTGGAAGTAGTGCGCGGTGGTAGCGGTTGCCGGCGTGACGGCGTGAATGTGCAGGAGGTCCCCCAGCTGTTCGGTCACCCCGGTCGCCGGGTCAAGCCGGCTGATGGAATCGACGATGACGTGCAGGCAGGGTGCGTAGAAATAGCTCACGTACGTGCGCGAGACCGGCCCGGAATAACCAAACAGCGCGGAGAGAAACGGCGGACAATCAATCGCGGGCTGCGTGAAGGTGCAGGAAATGGTGGTCTCTTTTGCCACCACCTCGGGGATCTGGACCGCGCCGCCGCCATCGCCTCCGAATGTGGCCTTGTGGAGGTAGGGGACGTGGTTGAGATCGAGCAGATTGTCGTGGAGCAGTACGTAACGGCCCGGGACTTCGAAGTAGTTGCCCCCAGCGTTACGATAGGCGGGGTCGGTCAGCCGGGCCTCGAAATGATCGGGGATCAGCGCTTCGTCGGCAAGGTCCGGATCACCTACCCAGATCCAGACCCATTGCCAGCGCTCTGCGACGGGATAGGCCCGCAGGCGGCACGCGGCAGGGATGACATCCTGCGAGGGAATGAGCGTGCAGGCGCCGTCCGGGCCGAACCGCAATCCGTGATACGGGCATTCGATGTCGTCTGCGATCACGTCGCCCTTGGCGAGCGGAAAGCCGCGATGTGGGCAGAATGCGGCGAGCGCGGCCACCTTGCCGTCTGTCGTGCGGTATAGCACCACAGGATTGTCCAGAATGACCCGCTCAAGCGGTGACCGCTTGATCTCCTGCGACCATGCGGCGACATACCACTGATTGCGCGGGGCAAAGCTGCCGTCTTCAAGCGGATACATGGGCTGGTTCCTTGTCGGCTGGGGAGAGGCGGTGCTGTCCGGCAGTAAGCCCTGGTCAGAGCAGGCCGTTTGCTTGCGCCCAGCGCGCAATGGCATCGCTTGATGAGGGTGCTGGTCCGAAGAAGCGCTCCTGCCGCGCGATATCGGACACGAACACGCCGCGCCGGAAGAACAGGAACATGCGCATGAGATCGTAGCCGAGCTCCGAGATCAGCCGCACCGGCCGGACCAGTACGCTGAACACCGCCCAAGGCACGGTCCAGATCTTGAGCCGCTTGCCGAGTAGCTCTCCGATAGTGTCGGCGATGTCCTGCTGGCTTTTCGGGCCGTCGCGCCAGCCGACGTCGATCGTCAGGCCGGTGATTTCATAACCCGGATAGGCCGCCGCCATCGCCAGATTGGTAGCGAGGTCGTCAGTCAGAACGTAGGACCAGCACGTGTTCTTGTCGCCGACTGCGTAGAACTTCCCGCCCTTCACGGCCTTGGCGATGTAGTCGTCGCTCTGATCGAGGAACGCGGGCGCGCGGACAAAGACGTACGGCACGGCGGCGGCCTTGATGAGGTCCTCCGCCACTTTCTTGGCATGAAAATGCGGGACATCCGCCGCCTGTTCGCAGGCCACGATGCTGAGAAACACGAAGCGCTGCACCCCGGCCCGCGCCGCCGCCTCGACCAGATTGCGGTTGCCGGCAAAGTCGATCTCGATGCTTTCCTTCATGTAGCCATTGGCGGAGCTGACCACCACGTCCACGCCGTCCAGCGCGCGGTCGAGCGAGGCGGGGTCCATCATGTCGCCGCGCACCCATTCCGCACTCGGCGCTGCATCGGCCGGTGCGCCCTTGCGCGACATCGCGCGGACCGTGACGGCGGGATCGCGCAGCAGGTTCGAAACGATCTTGGCACCCAGGAACCCGGTGGCCCCCACGACCAGCACGCGCCGTGGCGTTGCGGTCTGGCCGGACGGTGAATTTTCCATGGGTGTTCCTCTCAGGGGTGTACTTGAAGTTGCGGCACGGCGGCACTCAGGGTTGCCACGCCGCGATCAGCCGGGCCGGATCGCCGCTGCCGAAGACGTAGTGATCGGGCCGGACCAGCACGGCATCAGCATCATGCCGAACGAGCCAGCCTTCGAGCGCGGACCTCGCAAAGGCGATGGCGGGATCGGCGAGATCCATGACCCGCACGCCGCTGTTGCCTGCGGGCGGGGTGCCGCCGCGGCTGAACAGTACCGCGCCAGCGCCGGTCCCGTCGTCTAGCCGGAGGGCGGGTTCATCGTCCGACCACGGCTGCGGAAAGTAGGCGCCGGCCCCGGCGCTTCCGCCGAGAATCCGGCCTGCGCTGATCGGCGGATAGCCAGCCTGAGCATCGGGGCTGCGCCCAGCTGCCCGATCGGCAAGCATCGCGGCATCGCGTTCCGCCGCCGCCGCCGGGTCGGTCACGCAGACCGTGCGGCCCATGAGGATCGCCATGTCGACAATGCCGCGCACATTGGGCTCGCGTTCAGCCTGATAGGCATCAAGCAGGCGGTCGTCCGCCCCGCCCTGCATGACTTCGGCCAGTTTCCACCACATGTTCGCCGCATCGCGCATGCCCGAACACATGCCTTGCCCCGCGAACGGCGGCATTTGGTGCGCCGCATCCCCGGCCAGCAGCACCGGCCCCTTGCGCCACTGCTTCGCAAGGCGGGCGTAGAAGCGGTAGACGGCCTTGCGCTCTAGGCTCACGGCCCCCTCGACATTCCAGGGTTTCAGCAGATCGGCGATGAACCGGTCATCGAGGACATCCTCGCTCGTCTCGCCCGGCTTGATCATGAATTCCCAGCGATGGCGACCGTTGCCCATCATGACGCAGGTCGTCGGACGCGCCGGATCGCAGATCTGCAGATTGCGGTCGGGCAGGCGGGAAGGATCGTGGACGATGGTATCAACGACCAGCCAGGGTTCGTCGAAGCCGAGATCGTCGATGGCGATCCCCGCCGCCTCGCGGACCGGGCTGCGTGCGCCGTCCGCGCCGACGATATAACGCGCGCGGATCGTTTCCTCGCCGTCCGGAGTCGCGAAGCGGGCGGTCACGCCGCCGTCATCGAGTTCCATCGACTGGAACGCCCACTGGGTGTGCAGCCTCGCGCCGTGCACCGCAACGAGCCGTTTGCGCAGCGCCGCCTCAAGCGAGGGCTGATGGATCATATTGGAGTAAGGCCAGCCCGAAGCCCCGGGCTCGGTCCAGTCAAAGCTCAGCAGGATCTGCCGGTCGGCGGTGAGGAACTCATAGCGCCCGCCCGTCTTGCTCGTCGCCATGACCGCATCGGCCACCCCGACATTCTGCAGGATGCGGACGATCTCGTGATCGATATGGGCCCCGCGCGGCAGCGGATAGATATCCTGCTCCTTCTCGGCGATGATCGTCGCCACGCCCGCGTCCTGCAGAAACAGGCCGAGCGTGATGCCGGTCGGTCCGCCCCCGACGATGAGGACCTCGCAGTCGTGCTCAGCCATTAGGCGGTCCCTTCGTCCTGCAGGACCGCCTCGATCACGCCGAGCCGTTCGATTTCGCAGCGCATGACGTCGCCCGCCTTGAGAAACTGCGGCGGCTTCATCGCCGCACCGACGCCGCCGGGCGTGCCGGTGAAGATCAGATCGCCCACCTCAAGCGTCATCGCCTGCGAGAGGTGCGCAATCTGGTCCCACAGATCGAAAACCAGATGCCGCGTGTTGGAGGATTGCCGCACCGCGCCATTGACGAGGCAGCGCAGATCGAGCGCATGGGGATCGCCGATCTCGTCGGCTGTGGTGATCCACGGCCCGATCGGCGCATGGGTATCGAACGACTTGCCCAGCGACCACTGCGGTGTCGCATGCTGCCAGGCACGTTCGGTGACATCGTTGCCAACGCAATAACCGAACACGTGGCTTGCCGCGTCCTCGCGCGCGATATGCTTGCCGCGCGTGCCGATCACCGCGACGAGTTCGACTTCATAATCGACCGCAGACGTACCCGCTGCGATCAGCACCGGATCACCGGGTGCGTTGACCGATGTGACTGCCTTGGTGAACCATACCTGCTTCTCGGGCGTTCCCATCCCGCTCTCGGCAATATGGTCGGCGTAATTCAGCCCGATCGCAAAGATCTTGCCGGGCCGGGCCACGGGGGCGAGCAGGCGGATGTCATCCAGCGCCAGACCGGGATCGCGCTCCGCATTGGCCACAACGGCATCCCGAACCTTGTCCCACTGCGCGATGAGGTCGATCATCGAACCGCCAATGCCGGTCGAATGGATGCGATCACCGATCACGACCCCGGTTTCAGGGCCGTCACCCGCATCGAACGAGGCAATCTTCATGACATAACTCCCAAAACGCTGATTCTGGTGCTGTCCCAGGGCGGGTACATGGTCCGCTGACGACAGGTTGGCTGGATGATAGTCACCACTTTTCGCCAAATGGCCGCAATTCGGTCTGGAACGACCACGCGGAACGATCCTGCCGCGAAAGGGTGAGGGCTGCCTCTGCCACTGCAGCGGGCCTGATGAAGTAATCGTCCGGCTTGTCCGCAAAGTAGCCGCGGGTGGCAGGTATATCGACTACGCCGTCGAGGATCAGAACCGCGACATGGATCCCTGATGGTCCGAGTGTCCGCGCCATTGATTCGGCCAGAATGCGCTGGGCGGCCTTGGCAGGCGCAACCGCTGCGGTATTCGGCACGCCTCGGAGCGATGCTGTTGCTCCGATGACAATGATCGTGCCCTGCCCGCTCTGCTTCATCGCCGGGATAACCTGCTGGCTGGCCAAGAATGTCCCAAGCGCGCTGGTGCGCCAAGCCGCTTCAAACTGGGCAGCGGAAACGTGCTCGATTGAACCCCATGCACCGGTGCCGGCGTTCATGATCAGTACGTCGACTTCGCCAAGCTCTTCGCGGATGCTTCGGAAAACGCCCGCAACCGCCACTGCGTCAGCAATGTCGCAAGCATAGGCCTTCGCGTTTTCGAGCTGCCCGGCCAGCTCAGCGGAAAATTCTGTGCTGCGCGCGATCAGCGCCACGGCATAGCCTGCCGCTGCAAAGCACCGAGCGAGGGCCGCTCCGTTACCGGGGCCGACGCCGACAACGGCGCAGACAGGACTTTCGCCAGCGGTGCCGGTCATTGCCCACTTTCAGCCTGATAATTGTGAACGAAATCAGCGGGCACCGGCGGCCCCCAGTTGGCCATGGCATCTTCCATGCCGTAGACGGTGGGCTCCCACAGGGCGTGGTCGTCGATGAAGTCCATGTCCGCGTAGTATTCGAACCACGAACCCCAGGGGTCCTGGATGTAGTGGAAGAAGTTCGAACCGATCGTGTGGCGCCCGAAACCCCAGTGCCCGCGTCCGGCCTTGTCTGCGAGCGCTTGGCCCGCCCGGCCGACCTCGTCGGGATCGGCCACCTGGAAGCTGGCGTGATGCAGCCCGGCGCCGGGTGACTTCGCAAGTGCAATCACGTGATGGTCGCTGTTCTGGCGCGCGCAGCAAAAGGCTACGATGTCTTGCGCACGGTCGGCGAGGCCCATGCCGAAAGCATCGGTAAGGAAGGCGACGCTCACCATGACATCGGGCGTGAACAGCGCGACATGGCCGAGCTTGCGCGGGCGCGCCGGGGCATAGCTGGCCATTGGCGCCATGGCCGAGCGGCGAACCCGCACGATTGCGCCGGGCGCGTTGATAACGAAGCGTTCGCCGACGGGTTCGACCGCAGCGGCCTCGCCCTCGATCAGGTGGAACAGCACGCCGTGTGGATCGCTGACCCATAGCCCTGTGGCGTCCCATCCGTCAGGCGCATCGACCACCGCGCCGCCGTGCGGCGGCACCAACTTCGCCATCTCGTCCAGCCCGTCAGCCCGCAGGGTCACATGATGCAACCGCATCCGCGTTCCTGCGCGCAGCAGGGTCACGCAAGGGCTTGGCGCGCCGGGGCAAGACAGCAGCGCCCGATCGCCCGAGCGCGCGGGGACCAACCCGGCCGCGCTGTAGAAAGCAATCCCGGCATCGAGGTCCGGGACGTCCAGCGCATATCCGGCAACACCTAGAACAGCCATGTCAGTCCTCCCGCCCTTCGTTCCCTCACCACGCCGTCGTTCCGCCATCGATGCGGATATCGGCGGCCGTCATGAAGCTGCTCTCGTCCGAGGCAAGGAAGAGCGCGGCAGACGCGACTTCCTTTGGCTGTCCGGGCCTCCCCAGCATGATCTTGTCGATCATGGTTTCGGCAAATTCGGGCATCTGCAGAAGCGCCCGCGTCGCGCCGGTCTCGATCAGGCCGGGGGAGAGCGAATTGACCCGGATGCCGTGATGCCGCCCTTCGAGCGCGAGATGCCGCGTCATCGAGAGCACGGCGCCCTTACCCGCCGCGTGGGCCAGCCCGGGCAGAACCTTGTAGGTGCTCCAGGCCGAAACCGAGGCCATGTTGATGATCGAACCGCCGCGATGTTTCAGGACCGGCCAGGCGGCCTTGGTCAGATTGAAGACGATCTGGACTTCGGCATCGAGCGTGGCGGCAAACGCTTCGTGGCTGAGATCCTCGATCCAGCCAAACTGAGCGTCAGCAGCATTGTTGAATAGCACGTCGATGGTGCCATGCGCCTCGAGCGCCAGCGCGACGAGTGCGTCACATGCTGCGCGATCGCGCAGATCGCAAGGCTCCAGCGAGACCATCGCGCCGCCCGCCGCGTGAACCCGCTCGACACAGGCCCGGGCCGCTTCCGGATTGACATCACAGCCGACGACTTTCGCCCCTTCGCGCGCAAAGATCTCGGCGGCAGCTCCCCCCATGCTGCCGCCGGTCCCCGTGATCACGCAGACCTTGCCCGCAAGGCGCCCGCTCATGCCGGAACCTCCACGCGGCGCGGCGTGACGACATATTCGGCTAGGTCGGGATCAGCGGTCATCTCCGCCTCGAAAGTCTGGTTCGGGAACGGATAGAGCGTCGGCACACCTTCGGAATCCTGATACCAGCTGACGCAGCCGCCCGTGGCCCAGATCGTGGTGCGCGCCGCATCGCGGTAGGTCGCCAGCAGCGCTGCGGTCGCATCCTCGCGCGGGGAGAGCGCCACGCTCTCATCAGCGGCGATGTGGATCAGCTTGATGATATGCGCGACCTGCAATTCCGCGGTGAGGAAAGCGCAGACATTGCCAATCGGGCTGAACGGCCCCTCGACCATGAAGAAGTTCGGCATGTGCGGCACGGTCATAGTCCGAAACGCCACTGGCCGTTCGCACCAGATGTCCTCGATTCGCCGACCGCCTGCTCCCGTCAGCCGCAGCGGCCTGAAGTAGGCCTGCGTGTCGTAGCCGGTTGCCAGAACGAGCACATCAAGCTCATGCAGCGCGCCGTCATCGGTACGGACGCCGCCTGGCTCGACGGCGGTGATGCGGTCCGTCACCAGTTCGCAGCCGGGGTCCTGAATCGCTTCATAGAAGCGCGGCGAGATCACGATGCGCTTGCAACCGGGGGCGTAGTCCGGCGTCAGCTTGGCGCGCAGCTCCGGGTCTTTCACGCGCGCGAGATTGCCGCGGACATTGCCTTCGAGAAAGGCCCGCGCATCGGCGTTCCCGCCCAGAATGGCCCCGTCGGCGAGTGTGACCATCTCGGCCTTCTCGTCCTGGTACATCTTTGCAAGCAACGAGGGGTCGGCGGCAAATGCGGCCTTCTCTTCCTCGGTATAAGCCGGGTTGTCCTGCTGCGCGACCCATTGCGGCGTGCGCTGGAACACCGTGAGCTTTGCCGCTTTCCCGGCCAGTTCGGCAACCAACTGGGTCGCAGTCGAGCCGGTGCCGATGATCCCGATCCGCTTGTCGGCCAGCGGCACCGCATGATCCCACTGCGCGGTGTGGAACTTCGCGCCGGCAAAGCTTTCAAGCCCCGCGATATCCGGGAAATTCGGCACATGGAGATAGCCGGTCGCGGTGATCAGGATGTCGGCGACCAGCGTCTCGCCGCTGTCCAGCGTGATCGTCCAGGCATCGTTCTCCCACTGCCCGTCGACCACCTTGCTGTTGAAGCGGATGGCATCATGCACGCCGAAGACATGCGCAGCGCTCTCCAGGTACTCCCGGATTTCCGGCCCCGGCGAGAAGCGGCGCGACCAGTTGGGGTTCTGGAAGAACGAGTAGCTGTAGAAATGCGAGGGAAAATCGCAGTGCAGCCCAGGATAAGTGTTCTCCCGCCAGGTGCCGCCCACGCGGTCGCCCTTTTCGAGGATCACGAAATCAGTGAACCCCGCTTCCTTGAGCTTGATGGCCATGAGCACGCCGCCCATGCCTGCGCCGATGATGGCGATGCGGACATGCCCCTGATCTTGTCCCTGAGGCGTCTGCCCTGTCATGCCTTGGTGTCCTTGTTTTGCATTGGTTTCGTATGAACGGCGCCCGCCGGCACTCAGGTCGGCCAGCGATCCTCCGCCCAGCCGGCGATGATCGGCGGCGCAGCATCAATCAGCGACATCGGGCCGGCAATGATGTGGTGCGCGGCAACCGCAACGTCGGTCAGGCACTTGCCGAGCGGGCTGGGATTGCGCAGCGCGGAAGATACCGATCCGAAGGCATAGTTGACCACGTCCTTGCAGACCTGGTGGGTCCACGTGGTCACCTGCCGCACGCGCTGGATCTGGAGATCGGACAAGCCCTGACCGGCTTCGGCCAGCCGATCAGCCTCCGAAAACACATTGCTCGTGAGAGCGCGGGCCGCCTGAAACAGCGCCTCATGCTTCAGGAAATCATTCTGGAATACCGGCGTGTTCGCGATGCAATCGGCGGAATAGAGCCGCTTCTTCTTGGAAGCCTGCTTGGCCGCCTCGCTCAAGGCACGCCGGGCAATGCCGAGCATGACCGCAGTATGCCCTGCGCAGACGACCACCAGCGTACCGAGGCTGGCGGATTTCGACGCACGCTGCGGCTCGGTCCAGTACTGGTTGAAGGTCCAGTCCTCGGGAATGTCCTGCTCGGGCACGACATAATCGACGCTGCCCGTGGCCTGCAGGCCGATGACATCCCAGTTGCCCGCCAGCCGGATCTGGTCCTTGCGCAGGAACGCACCGACCACCCTAGGCTTTCCGTCGTTCTGCATGAGAGGTGCGCCATTGTCGAACACGACATTGGCCCCCGAAACCCAGTCGGCATGGCCGATCCCGGTGCCCCAATTGTGCGTGCCGCTCGCATGGTAGTGCCCATCGGCAAAGGTTGCCTTTCCGGTCGGCGCATACGTCGATGACATGATCGGCAGGCGGTCCCCGCCGAACATCCGCTCCACATGGGCATCGCTGCTGTAGGTCGCCGCGACCATGGTGGCCACCGAATTGGCCATGAGCGACCACGCGGTGGGCGCGTCGGTGGAGGCCAGTTCCTCCACCATTTCGATGAAGGTCATGGTCGATACGTCGCTGCCGCCCAGCGCTTTAGGCACCAGCAGCCAGAACAGCCCCGCATCGCGCAAGGCGGCGACAGATACCGGCGACATGGTAGCCGCGTTCTCGGGCTTGGACGCCTCGGTTTCGATCAGATCGCGCAAATCGCGTGCGCGTTCGGCATAAGGATTACTCATCGCCATTCGTCCCATGAAGTGCTGTTGGCAGCCGGGGTAGCGGGCGCGCCCGGCATGCGGTTCGCGCCGGTACCGCCCGACATGTAGGTGCCGATCCGGTTCCCCTCGGTAATCGGCACATGGAGAACCGACGGGTGCTCGGCGTCGTGATGTATTGTCACCCACGAAGGTGCCTGCTGCAGCAGATGCCCCTGGCCCAGCATGTCGAACAGGCTCGCCGCCGGGTCCTGATCGGAGGAACTAATCCGCAAGCCGATCCGGTGGCCTTTCTGGAAGACATTCGCCGTCGGCACGAGATTGATGTCGAAGCGCTGGGGCGCGGTGGTATCGACTGGCTGCGGATCGGTGAAATCATATTGCCAGAGCCAGGGGCGTGAGGTTTCGGGATTGGTCTTGGCCAATGATCCCTTGAGCCAGCCGCGCGTGAGCAGGCGGCTGGTCCCGTCCGGGGCGATATCCCAAAGCGAGGCAAACAGCAGCAGCTCTGGTTGGCTGGTCGAGGCATAGATGGTTGCCGTCAGCGGCCCGATTACCTCGGTGCGCTCGACCATCGGCGGGGTCGCAAACGCCGCCCCGCCGCGGGCATTGTAATTGTTATCCTCGTAGCTGGTCGCTCCTTCGTGCGGCCAATGCTCATGCTCGCTGAGCAATCCGCCACCGTGCAGATAGAAGGGGTGCCACAACGTCTCGGGCAGCGGCCAGGCCGTGCTCGTCTTCCACCGCCCGTCGCCGCCGGTGACGAACACGCGGACATCGGGCTCGTCCATGTAGCCGGTATCGTTACCCTTGAGCCAGTGATCGAACCAGCGAAGCGATTCAAAGGCATACTGGTAGACCGGGCGATCGAGATAGATCGGCGGCCCCACGATCAGCTTCTTGGGTGCAGAGATCTTCTCCCAGGCGCGGAATTCGCCGGGGAGATGCAGGAAGTACATGTCCCAGGAGGATCCGATCAGCATCGGTACCCGGATATCCTCAAGGCAAGGGTTGCGCTCCTGCCAATATGGACCGTCCTGCGGGTTGAGCAGAACGTCGAGGATCAGGGGATTGGCACCCTTTTCGGGCGCAGCAATCGCCGCAGCGAGTTCGGGCACGGCGAGAATTTCGCGGTTGCGGCGCAAGGCGGCGAGGCGGCGGTTGTATTCCTCCTCGCCAAGGCCCTCCTGCGACCACCCGCGAACCCGCACGCCCGCGAGGTGCTTCGACCAGTTGGTCAGGAAGCTGTGCGCAAGAATCCCGCCATGGTAGAACTTGTCGCGGTAGAAATCGGTGTAGCCATAAGGCGCGAAGACCGCCTTGAGCGCAGGCGGGTTCTGCGCTGCCACCTGCTTGGCACAGACCGCAAAGTAAGACACGCCGAACATGCCGACATTGCCGTCGCACCAGTCCTGCGCATCGATCCAGGCGATGACTTCGACGACATCCTGCACCTCGCGCGGGCTGTAGTGGCCATATTCGCCGCCTGATTGGCCGGTGCCACGGGCATTGACGATGACATGGGCATAGCCGCGCCGGACGAAGAACTGCGGGTCGCCCGCCTCGGCCTGGGCATTGCGGCCCTGCACCGCCTGGGGGCGCGAGGGCGCATACTGCATGGCTGCATCATAAGCGTGGACGCCGAGCAGGGCGGGAAATCGCCCCGGCGAATCCGGCCTGAAAATCTGCGCGGCTACCTCGACGCCGTCCGACATCGCGATCTTCACGTTCAGGTGCGACTGGACCGCATGCGCCCTTGGCGAGACCTGCCAGTTTGTCGAGAACATGCCGGTCAGGCCTGCAGTGCGGCAATAGCAGCTTCGGCAACCTTCAAATCAAGCTCAGCACTGGCGCCGCTGACGCCGATCCCGCCGACGCAAGCGCCATCGACCGTGACCGGAATGCCCCCGGCAATGACGGAGAAGTTGTCGAGGTGCGGCATCGACATCGTCGAGCCCTGATCGCTGGTGACAAAGCCCATGACATAGGCCGTGGGGGCAGAGGCCATGGCCGAGGTCCAGGCCTTCTTGAACGCGATGTCCATGGTCATAACGCTGGCGCCGTTCATCCGCACTGACGCAACGATCTGTCCCGCCCGGTCCACCGCGACCACGGACATCGGGATGCCCATTGCACTGGCTGCGGCCACGCCGCCCGCCAGAGCGGTGCCCGCCGCCTCAAGCGTCAGGTTGGCATAAGAGGCAGCAATCGGGTGTTCCAGGCTCATGTCATCATCCTCTTGTCTCCGATCCGGCCAGAGCCCCGCGTTTGTGGCGGACCAACTTTGCCGGATCGGCGCTTTTCGACTTGCCGCTCTGCTGCGGAAGTTCGTTGGTGAGGAAATGCTAGGAGCGCCCCATGGGGGTGAAAAATGGTTTGTTTTTATGGCCAATATTTTTTGAGGTTATCCATCTGCCGGAATGGACCGGCGACGGTCGGATTGCGCCCTGACCCTAAGCTGCAAGCAGCAGGTTGGTCCGCGCAAATTCCGCAAGGTAGTTCCGGAACCAGATATGGCCGGGATCGTTGTCGTACCGTTTGTGCCACATCATGCTTTGCTCGAGTTGGCCGATCGCAAATGGCGGCTCGATGATGATCAGGCGTTGATCCAGCGCGGCGGCTTCGATGACCCTGTGCGGCACGATGGCCGTCATCGCACTGCCGATCACGGCTTCGATCGCAAGGTTGTAGGTCGGAACGACAATCGGCGTATTGGGTCGCTTGGGCATGCCGCTGAGGCTGCGCTCGGGAATGCTCACGAGATTGCCGCCAAACCGCGTCTCGACATGGTCTATCCGGCAGAAGTCATCAAAACTCATGCCTTCGAACACGAGTGGGTTCGATGTGTCGCCGATCAGCACGTAGCGGTCCGTGAACAGGGCTTCATGCGAGAACGATTGCAATTCGATACCCGGGTCCCAGACACCCGGCTGAAAGACCTGGATGCACAAGTCGATCTCGCCATCCTGCAAGCGGCGCAGTAGATCAGGCGCGACGAATACATCGATCTGGCAATGCACGTTGGGCGCATGCTGGCGCATGGCGCGCAGCGCCGGAACGCCGAAAATCTGCGCTATGGAGCTCGACATCAGCATTCGGAAACTGCGGCTGTCGATCGCTGGATCGAACCCTGATCGGCTTTCCACCAGAGCCCTGACCTGATGCAGCAGGTCCTTCACAGGGAGCGCAAGGTCTTGCGCAAACGGTGTCAGCTCCATCCGGCGGCCCACGCGTTCGAGCAATTGGTCGGAGAACTGGACCCGGAGCTTTTGCAAGGCCACGCTCACCGCAGGCTGCGTCACGCACAGCCGCGAGGCCGCGCGGGTTACGCTCTGTTCGCTGAGCAACGCATCGAGCGCCACAAGAAGATTGAGATCGAGCCCGTCAAAATGCATGGCGGTCCTTGCCGAACAGGCTCCTGTACCGTTGCACTGAACATCCCCTCGCGTGTGCGGTGATCCCGCACGTTTCTAATGTGATACGCTGGCGAGGCCCGGAAAGCGAGACGGCAGCAAGCCCTTGCCTACTAAGCCCCTTGCACGGCTGCGTAGATCTCGGAAAAATCGGCGTAGATCGCCATGCGGCGAAAACCGGTCTGGTCGCGAGCCACCATGGTCACGCCGCGCACCTCATATCGGGCATCATCGGGCCGGACAAAGGTGATCATGGCTTCACCGGCTGCGCTTGTCTCATCGCCGACAAGCTGGCCGTGGATGTGCTTGAGCGAGCTGAAATTACGGGTGAATTCATGCAGGAACGCGAGAACGGCAGCCTTGCCTTCGATCACCGGCGCATTGTTGAATTGCAGTTGGATATCATCACCGAACCATGCCCCGAAGCGTTCGGGGTCCATGGTATCCACGTCGTTGAAATAGTCGCTCCACCATTGCATGCGCTGTATCCTAGCAGGTGATGGTTTGTGCGGGGTCAGTTTGCCAGCGCGCCGCCATCGACCGGCAGGGCGATGCCGTTCACGAACGAGGCCCCTTCCGAAAGGAGCCACTTGGCAGCCTCGCCGATCTCATGGGGCTCGGCAAATCGCTGCATCAGGTGGCGCATTTTCAGCTTTTCGACATGCTGGCTGAAACTGGGCTCGCTGGTCAGCCGTTCGATCATCGGCGTGCGGACGATGCCCGGGAGAATGGCGTTCACACGGATGCCCCTGGCGCCGTAGTCGGCTGCGGCCGCGCGGGTTATGCCGATCACGCCGTGCTTGGCCGCAACATATTCGGCCGCATTGGGAATGGCGATCTGCCCCAGCCCCGAAGCCGTGTTGACGATGGAGCCGCCACCGGTCTTCAGCATCGCCGGAACCTGGTGCTTGATGCAAAGGAACACGGCCGTCAGATCGATCTGGATGACGCTGTTCCACTGCGTTAGGGTCAGTTGATCAAGCGGCGTGTTGTGCTGCTCCATCCCGGCGTTGTTGAACGCTCCGTCGAGGCGGCCATAGTGGGCCACCGTCGCCGCAACGAGGCCTTCGATTGCCGCTTCCGACGACAGGTCGGCAGGCGCGAAGATGGCATCGTGGCCCTTCGCGCACAGCCCATCCGCAATGGCCTGACCAGCCTCGATCGCGATATCGCTGATGACCAGTCGCGCGCCTGCCTCTGCGAGCACCGAGCAGGCCGCCGCGCCGATACCTCCGGCACCCCCAGTTACTAGGACCACCTTTCCTTCCAGCACCGGCCTCATGGCTATCTCCCCTGTTTCTGTTCTGACGTGCCGAACACTAGGTAGGCACCTGAAATTCGGGAAATCGTTTTCATTTATGCGGCGGATGCCAGCGGATTATGTCAGCGGGAAGCAGCAGCCGCAGCTAGGAGCATTCCGAGAATGCCCGCCACTCGAGCGCCAAAAGACTAACGTGCGCTTCCGATAAACTAGTGCATGCGTCCCAACGACTAGGACTGGTGCGCATTGCTTACAATCCACTTGACAGAGCCCTACGGCAGGTTCTGTCAGAAGCGGACATCCGCGATAGCTGATCTGAACGGCCGACTTTGGTCGAGAGCCGCCAGCTTGCTACCCGGCTGGGGAATGGCGGCTTTCCCCAAGCGCTGGCCGGAACCTGTCGATCTTTTCACGGTCCAGTTACTGCCATTCTGGCATGGCGAACGAACGGCCGATTCTGATGAAGTCACATCGTGAACCGGAGCGATCCAGCTTGAGGCGACAGTGGCAAAGCCAGAGTCTGGGAGATCTGTGCGCATTTCGGGTTTAGCCAACGGCCAATTGATGGTGGCAATGCCGCCTTCCTGTCCACAGCGTCCCAAGTCAAACAAGGCGATTCGGCTTGCCGTGAGACGGAAAGAAATGTATTGCGACAGTATGAATTGAGCTTGGATCGGGAAACGAACCGCTCAAGATAGTTTTTTCGGTGCCACCATTTGTGCCACGAAGAAAAACCAAATTATCTTTAAAAAACAATATCAAATTGTTGCTTATTATTATTGCCTCCTCTTCTGGGCACCATTTTTCTTCCGAGCAGGAGTTTGAGGGCGTCAAGGCCCCAGATTTCCTTGCGTGCAGCTTCCGTGGGTGACTGGCCGCGGGTCCCTGGGAAGACACACATCCGGGCGCATCTGGGGCCTTTCATGAGCGCCTCGCCTTGGCCACACTCCGCAGCTCTTCCAGCTGAGCGCACCATGGCATCATCGCGACGCGCTCGGCCCAATATGTGTGCGGGTTGCAGACGGCGCCGAAGGCACGGCTTACCCGAGATCCATCCCACGAACAGCGGAAGCGACTGTTATAATCGGACAAATAGCGATTTCAGGGCCCATTGAACAAATCTCATGAAAATACCCGTGACGTTTATCTGCTTTAATATTTCCATTAGCGTTATTATTTAACTAATACTCCGATTAGAATATTAAAAATTTCGAGACATATTTATATTTTCGAGATTCCGTGAAACTGTTGTAAATATTTAAGTTAATATACCATTCCAGCTCTTGTCGTAGTCGCCACCACCAGACCGCGCTCAAAAAGACAACAATTTTGCCGGAATATCAACGCCGTCACCACAGTGGGGCGGGAGATCGGCAATGCCTGTGACGATAGGTCCAACAGTCAATCTGGCAAACGTCGCCGAGATCCGAGAGGCAATCCTTGATGCGATGCATGCGGGCGATGCCTGCGCGCTCGATTGTTCGAGCCTCACGGACGTGGACCTCACCTTCCTCCAGCTCCTGACATCCACATTCAAGCTCGGGGACCGCCTCGGCAAAGCGATCACCATGCCGCAGCCGGCCGCTCCGGCGGTTGCGGCGCTGATGGAACGTGCCGGGTTTGGAAGTCCTGAAGGCTGGTCAGGGATCAGGCAGCGCAAGAACGAAGCGAACGGGCAATGAGCAACATACTGACTGTCGATGATTCCATGAGCGTGCGCATGGCGATCCGCCTTGCCCTGGCTGGCGCCGGACACGTCGTTTCCGAAGCGGCGGATGGCAGGGAAGGGCTTGATCGCGCGGCTTCGACCAAGTTCGACATGATCATCACCGACCTGAACATGCCGAACATGAACGGGCTGGAGATGATCCGGGAGATTCGCAAGCTGCCGGTGCAGGCCGGGACGCCGATCATCTTCCTCACCACCGAATCCGACGAAGGGATGAAGCAGCAGGCGAAAGCCGCAGGTGCCACCGGCTGGCTGGTCAAACCCTTCGCGGCAGACGCCCTGCTCAAGGTTACGCGCAAGGTCCTCGGCCAGTGAGTGGACAGGACCCGATCGAGGCCTTTCGGCTTGAGGCGGGCGAATTGCTCGACGCGACCGAACAGGCGCTGCTTGATCTGAGCCATGATCTGGACAGCCGCGACCTGATCAACACGGTCTTCCGCGGGATGCACACGCTCAAGGGTTCAGGAGCGATGTTCGGGTTCGATGCGCTGGCCGCGTTTACCCATCACTGCGAAACGACGTTCGACAGCGTCCGCAAGGGGCACATGCCAGCCTCCGCCGAACTGGTGGCCCTCACGCTTGCAGCGATGGACCACATGCGCAAGCTGGTCGACGATCGCGAAGGAATAAGCGCCGGATCGGCCGGTGAAGACCTGCTGGCGCGTCTGCAGGCACTGCTTGGCACAGGGTTGACCGGTGCTTCCCCTGCGCCGGATGCCGTTGCGACAAGCACGTTGGACGCCGACCCGTCGGGAGACGACAAGCGGGGCTGGCACGTGCGCTTCCGGTTGCCGCCTGATGCCCTGTCGAACGGCACGAATCCGCTAATCCTGCTGGATGAGCTGCGCGAACTCGGCGCGCGGAATCTCGCGGTCGATCATTCCCAGGTGCCGCCGCTCGATGAGCTCGACGCCGCGCAGTGTTATCTCGGATGGACCCTCGATCTTCCCGCATCGGTGACCCGCGAAGCCATCGAGGACGTCTTCATCTTCGTGATCGATGACATGGAGCTATCGATTGAGGCCGCAGACTGCGCGGATGAAGATGACGACCGCCACCGCACTCCGCTCGCCAATTCTGCGCACGATCTCGCAGGCGGCACCGCGGCGGAAGCCATTCCCGTGGCTGAAGCGCAAAACAGCCGGGTGTCACGGACATCGAGCGAGAGCGTGCGGGTTCCGGCCGACCGGCTGGACCTGCTGATGGACCGGGTGGGTGAATTGGTGATCGTCCAGAGCCGTCTGGCGCAGCTTGCCGCCGACGGTGCCAGCGGGGCCGTGGGCGAACTGGCCTTGCGCTCGATCTCGGAGGAGGTCGAGCGCCTGGCCAACGAACTGCGCGACACGATGATGGTGCTGCGCATGGTGCCGATCGCATCACTCTTCGGCCGGTTCCGCCGTCTGGTCCACGATCTGGCGCGCGAGACGGGCAAGTCGATCGAGCTGGAAACCGCTGGCGAGACGACCGAGATCGACAAGACGGTGTTTGAACGGCTCGCAGATCCGATCGTCCACCTGATCCGCAATTCGTGCGACCATGGGCTGGAGACGCAAGAGGAACGCCTTGCAGCGGGCAAGGCACCCACCGGACGTCTGCGTCTGGCAGCGCAGCAGGCCGGCGGCGAAGTGCTGATCACCATCGAGGACGATGGCCGGGGCATCAGCCGGGACCGTGTGCGCGCCAAAGCCGAAGCCAGCGGCCTGATCCAGCCGGGCCAAGTCCTGACCGACAGCGAGCTGCTGCAACTGATCTTCCAACCCGGCTTTTCCACGGCGGCGCAGATCACCAACCTTTCGGGCCGCGGCGTGGGCATGGATGTGGTCAAGCGCACGATCGAAAGCCTGCGCGGCCATATCGAGATCACCAGTGAACCGGGCAAGGGTTCGGTCATCACCCTGCGCATACCGCTGACCTTGGCGATCATTGACGGGCTGCTCGTGCGGGTTGGCAAGGGCTGTTATGTGATACCGCTCGCCGCGGTCGAGGAATGCCTTGAGCTGAGCCTCGAAGAGGACATCCGGTCGCGCGGGCGGAGCATGATCCAGCTGCGCGAGACCCTGGTGCCGTTCCTGCGCCTGCGCGAGATCTTTGCCACGGGCACGCGGCCCGATCCTTTCCAGAAAATCGTTGTGATCGCCACGGGCGGAGAGCGCGTCGGCCTCGTCGTCGATCAGATCATCGGCAGCCACCAGACGGTCATCAAGTCACTCTCGAGCCTGCACCGGTCGATCCCGAGCTTTTCGGGGGCAACGATCCTTGGCGATGGCGGCGTGGCGCTCATTCTTGATGTCATCCAGCTCGTCGCGCTGGGCCAGAGCCATGAGGAGCGCCTCCGTGCTGCAGGGTGAAACCATCACAGCCGCCGGCCAGGCGCCGTGGGACGCGAACGGACAGCTGGAAGTGCTGACCTTCGACGTTGGTGACGAGCGGCTTGCCATCGAGGCGGTTAGCATTCGCGAAATCCTTGATCTTCTGCCGGAAACCCCGGTGCCCGGAGCGCCCGATCTTGTCGGCAGCGTGGTAAACTTCCGGGGCAAGATCATTCCGATTGCCGATTTGCGGGTCGCCTTCGGCATACCGCGCCATGCGGCGGAAGAAGCCAGTCCGGACCACCGCATCGTCGTGATCGAGACCGAGATCGGCGGAGACGTGCTGCAGATCGGCCTGCGGTCCGACAAGGTCCATGAGGTGACGATCCTCGAACGCGCCGACAGCAGCAAGCCGCCCGTGCTGGGCCTGCGCTGGCGACGCGAATTCGTGCGCGAACTGGTGCGTCAGCCCGGTTCGGTCATCGTCATTCCCGATCTGCCTGCAATTTTCATGTCCCTGACAGAGGCTGCGCAATGAGCAACATCTTTTCAAAAGTATCCGAACGGCAGGTCCTTCAGGAAATCGCCCGGATCGAGCAGGCGCTCAATGGCGGCAATCTGGCGCTGCGGCTTGATGACAGCGCCGGCAATGAGCCGACGCGCGCCGTGATGGCCGCGTTCAACCGGCTCCTCGACGCCGCCGCAAGGCCGGTCGAGGAGCTTTCTGCGCAGATTGCGCGGATGACCGATGAGCACCGCCGCGGCGACATCGACGTGGTGATTGATGCCAGGGCGCTGCCAGGCACGTTCGGCACGATGGCAACGCAGGTGAACGATCTGGTTGCCGCGCATATCACCGTGAAGAAGCAGGCAATGGCCTGCTTGCGCGAATTCAGCCTGGGCAACTTCAAGGCACCGATGGAGCAGCTGCCCGGCAAGAAGGCCTTCATCAACGATACCATCGAGGCGCTGCGCGGCAATCTTGCCGGTTTGCTGGCCGAGATGAACCACATGTCGGCGGAGCATGAGCGCGGCGATATCGACGTGGACATCGACCATGCCAAATTCCCCGGCGATTTCGGCGTGGTAGCGCGCGGGATCAATACGATGGTGGCGGGCCACATTGCGGTCAAGAAGAAGGCGATGGCTTGCGTCCAGGCATTCGGCGAAGGCAACTTCGAGGCGCCGCTCGAGAAGTTTCCCGGCAAGAAGGCCTTCATCAACGATACCATCGAAACCCTGCGCGGCAACCTTGTCGGCCTTATGGCAGAAATGAACCACATGTCGGCGGAGCATGATCGCGGCGACATCGATGTGGTGATCGACGACAGGAAATTTCAGGGCGATTTCGGCGTCGTGGCGCGCGGGATCAATGCGATGGTCGCGGGCCATATCGCGGTGAAGAAGAAGGCGATGGCCTGCATTCGGGCATTTGGCGAGGGCGATTTCGATGCCACGCTGGAGCAGTTCCCCGGCAAGAAAGCCTTCATCAACGATACCATCGAGACGCTGCGGACAAACCTTCGCGAGATCACCGCAGAGGTCCAGCGCCTGATCGCAGCCGCAACGGACGGGCAACTTTCCGAACGCGGCGTTGCAACGCGTTTCGTCGGCGATTTTGCCAAGCTGGTTTCGGGCATCAACGGGATGCTCGATGCCATCATCCTGCCGATCGAGGAAGGCAATCGCGTCTTGCGCCTCGTCTGCGTCGGCAATCTTCAGGAAACGGTCGATATCCAGTGCCATGGCGATCACCAGCGGATGCGCGATGCCATCAATGCGCTTGTGGCAAGCTTGCAGCAGACCGCAGAAGTGGCGGATCGCATCTCCGACGGAGACCTCACCGTTGCCTACAAGGCGCAATCGGATGAGGATCAGCTTGGCAATGCGCTGATCCGGATGATCGACCGGCTGCGCAGCGTAGTCGGCACGACATCGGCAGCGATTGACAATGTTTCGGCGGGCAGCCGCCAGCTGGCGGCAAGCTCCGACCAGGTCTCGCAGGGCGCTACCGAACAGGCTGCATCCGCCGAAGAGGCCTCGGCTTCGATGGAGCAGATGGCTGCCAACATCAAACAGAACGCCGACAACGCCGCACAGACCGAGAAGATCGCACGGCAGTCCTCGAAGGACGCGGAAACTTCGGGCGAGGCGGTGGACAAGGCCGTCAGCGCGATGCGCACGATTGCCGAAAAAATCAGCATCGTGCAGGAGATCGCGCGCCAAACCGACCTTCTCGCGCTCAACGCAGCGGTGGAGGCCGCGCGCGCGGGCGAGCATGGCAAGGGCTTTGCCGTGGTGGCATCCGAGGTGCGCAAGCTGGCCGAACGCAGCCAGAGCGCTGCGGCCGAGATCGGTTCGGTTTCATCCGAGACGGTGAAAGTGGCGACCGATGCCGGCGAAATGCTGACCCGGCTGGTGCCGGATATCCGGCGCACGGCCGAACTTGTCGCCGAAATCAGCGCAGCCTGCCGCGAACAGGACATTGGCGCATCGCAGATCAATGAAGCCCTCCAGCAGCTGGACAAGGTCACCCAGATCAACGCCAGTGCATCGGACCAGATCTCGGCAACATCGGAAGAACTGGCATCGCAGGCAGAGGAATTGCAAAGCGCCATCTCCTTCTTCCGCACCGGCAATCAGCATGGCGGAGATATCCGCCAGAACACGCCAGTCCGGCGCAAGACTGCACCGGCACGCAAGCCCGCAGCGCCGCCGCGATCACAGGCCAAGCCGGCCGCGCGCCATTCCGTGGCAGATCAGATGGACCGGCTGTCCGGCTTCGCGCTCAACCTGACCGATGGCGGCAGTGATGTGGACGATGCCGATTTCGGACGTGCGGCGTGAGCGGCGTGGGCGAAATGCAGGTTGTGGAGTTCGGCCTTGGCAATGAGGTCTTCGCCTTTCCGGTGTCGCTGGTGCGCGAGATTCTCGATTACGCCGCACCCTCGCATTTGCCCAACGGTCCGGCGTACTTCGTCGGCCTGACCGACTTGCGCGGGCAGGGCGTACCGACTGTGGACTTCCGCCGACGGCTGGGCCTGCCGGTAGCTGAACCGACCCTGGCGACGCGCATTCTCATTCTTGATGTGCCGCTTGCCGATCGCTTGCTCACCCTGGGCGTGGTGATTGATCGGGTGCTGAGTGTCACGAGCTTCGAGCAGGCGGAGATCGAACCCGCGCCCGACATCGGGATTCGCTGGAATTCACAATACATCACCGGCGTGGTGCGCCGGGACACGGGCTTCGTCGTCATCGTCGACGCTGCCCGGATTTTCACGACCGAAGATGCCATCGCGGTCCGCAGGGAAGGCCAATTGGCCAACGCATGAAGCGCCTCGCGGCAAAGCACGGCGTGCAGATCCGCAGCTGTGGCGATGACCAAACAGGACAGGAAAAAATATGTCGATCAATCCCTTCAACACGGTTTCACCCATGGTTCTCGAGCAAGAGATTGCGCGGGTCCAGAGCGCCATCGCCAGCGGCAAGCTGGGCGAGCGGCTGCAATCGCCGGGTTGCAACGCGCGCACGGCTGGTGTGATCGAGGCGATCAACGGCCTGCTCGACAAGTCGCTTTCGCCGTTCGTCGAGCTTGGCAGTGCGATCCGGCACATGACGGCAGAGCATGCGCGCGGCGACATCGATGTGGTGATCCCGGCCGGGCGGTTTCACGGCGAAATCGAGAGCATGGCAAGCGACGTCAACACCCTCGTGAATGCACATATCGCGGTCAAGAAGCAGGCAATGAGCGTGATCCGGGAGTTCAGCCTCGGCAACTTCAAGGCTCCCTTGGAGCAATTGCCGGGCAAGAAGGCGTTCATCAACGATACCATCGAAGCGCTCCGGCAGAACCTTGTCGGGCTCATTGCGGATATGAACCGCATGTCGGCCGAGCACGAGCGCGGCGACATCGACGTGGTCATCGATGACCAAAAGTTCGAGGGCGATTTCGCGACGGTTGCGCGTGGTATCAACGAAATGGTCAGCCAGCATATCGCGGTAAAGAAGAAGGCAATGGCCTGCATCAAGGCGCTGGGTGAGGGTGACTTCAACGCGCCGATGGAGCAGTTGCCGGGCAAGAAGGCCTTCATCAACGATACCATCGAAACCCTGCGCCAGAACTTGCGCGCGGTTACCTCGCAGATCCAGACACTGATCGACGCGGCCACCGCAGGGCGCCTGAGCGAACGCGGTGACGAGCGGCGTTTCGTGGGAGACTTTGCCCGCCTCATCAGCGGTATCAACGGGATGCTGGATGCCACGATCCTGCCGATCGAAGAAGGCAACCGGGTCCTGACCAAGCTCAGCGGCGGCGATCTGGGCGAGCGGGTCGAACTGGAATGCCAGGGCGATCACCGGAAGATGCGCGATTCCATCAATACGCTGGTCGACAACCTTCG
Organism: Novosphingobium sp. PASSN1; assembly: GCF_002278815.1. NCBI lineage: Bacteria > Pseudomonadati > Pseudomonadota > Alphaproteobacteria > Sphingomonadales > Sphingomonadaceae > Novosphingobium > Novosphingobium sp. PASSN1. The sequence continues at coordinate 210,431 of NZ_NKIS01000002.1, forward strand.
CGCATTTGCCGGCAACGTCAGCGCGGCGGCAACCGACGTTGCCGATGGCAGCACGCAGATGGCGAGCAGCTCGCAGCAGCTTTCGGAAGGGGCGACCGAGCAGGCCGCATCCGCCGAAGAGGCCTCCGCCTCGATGGAGCAGATGGCCGCCAACATCAAACAGAACGCCGACAATGCCGCCCAGACCGAGAAGATCGCCCGGCAATCCTCGCGCGATGCGGAACTGTCCGGTGCCGCGGTCGACAAGGCCGTGATCGCCATGCGCACGATTGCCGAAAAGATCAGCATCGTTCAGGAAATCGCGCGGCAGACGGATCTCCTCGCCCTCAACGCAGCGGTGGAAGCGGCGCGCGCGGGCGAACATGGCAAGGGCTTCGCGGTTGTCGCCTCCGAAGTGCGCAAGCTGGCCGAACGCAGCCAGACTGCGGCGGCCGAGATCGTTTCGGTTTCGGCAGAGACCGTAAAAGCGGCCAGCGAGGCAGGCGAAATGCTGGGCAAGCTGGTGCCGGACATCCGCCGCACTGCGGAACTCGTCACCGAGATCAGCGCGGCATGCCGAGAGCAGGATATCGGCGCTTCGCAGATCAACGAGGCCATCCAGCAACTCGACAAGGTAACCCAGCAGAACGCGAGCGCTGCCGAGCAGATTTCCTCGACGTCCGATGCCCTCGCGGAACGGGCGGAGGAACTGCAGCAGACCACCGCATTCTTCCAGAGTGACGAGGGCCGCGGCGTTTCCCAGCCGGTGCAGCGCGCAGCCAAGCCAAAGTCCAAGCCCGCACCGTTGGCGCGGGCCAAGGGTCGTCCCGCAACGCCCAATTCGGTGGCGCATCAGAAGGAACGGCTGAAGGGCTTCGCCATCGACCTGACCAGTGGCGGCAGCGATCACGAAGACAGCGACTTCGGCCGGGCCGCATGAGCCGGGCGGCGCGTTCGCTTCACTCTGGCGCCATGGTGCAACCGTGAACGATCTCAGTACCCTTTCCATGCATCTGGCATCCGAAGATGACCGGATCACGCCGCGCCAGTTCAAGGTGCTGGCAGACCTGATCCATGCCGAAACCGGCATCAGCATCAAGGCCAGCAAGCAAACGATGCTGGAGGGGCGGTTGCGGCGGCGCGCGAAGGCGCTCGGCCTCGATACCATCGGCGACTATTGCGATCTGGTGATCGGCGGAGCGGTCGGACCGGGCGAGCACGAGCACCTGATCAATGCCGTCACCACCAACAAGACAGACTTCTTCCGGGAGCCAGCGCACTTCGATTACCTGATGCAGACGGTGCTGCCGCTCTATGCCGAGGAGGGCTGTCGCCAGATCAAATGCTGGAGCGCTGCGTGCTCGACAGGCGCGGAGCCTTATACGCTGGCGATGCTGCTGGATGACTTTTGCACGCGTGTCCGGAGTGTGGACTACCGCGTGATGGCAACCGACATCGATACCGACGTTCTGGCAACGGCCATCAAGGGCATCTATCCGCGCGAACAGCTCGATCCCGTACCGCCCCACTTGCGCAGGCGCTACGTGCTGGAACCCAAGGATCCGCAGCGAGGCGAGGTGCGCATTGCGCCCGAGCTGCGCCGCAAGGTGGCGTTTGGCCGGCTCAACCTGATTGGCGATACCTACCCTCTCGACGAGCCGGTTCATGTCATTTTTTGCCGCAATGTCCTGATCTATTTCGACAAGAAGACGCAGGAAGAGGTCGTCTTGCGGCTCAGCGAAAAGCTTCTGCCCGGCGGCTACCTCTTCCTCGGCCACTCTGAATCGATCACCGGCTTTCGGCACGACCTCACACAGGTCGCCGGCACCGTGTTCCGGAGGATATGATGCCCATTATCCCCCCCCGGGTCCGCGTGCTGATCGTCGATGACAGCGCGAGCGTCCGCCAGACACTGAAAGCGATCCTCGAGGAAGACCCCGGGCTCGAAGTCATCGGCACCGCCGCAGACCCGTTCGCCGCCGCGCGGATCATCCAGACCCAGGTGCCGGATGTGATCACCCTCGACGTGGAGATGCCGCGCATGGATGGCATCACGTTCCTGCGCAAGCTGATGAGCCAGTGCCCGGTGCCGGTGGTCATGTGCTCGTCGCTCACCGAAGCGGGTTCCGAAACACTGCTGCAGGCACTGGAGGCAGGGGCTGTCGACGTGATCCTCAAGCCCCGGATGGACGTAGCGGATCACTTGTCCGAGGCGCGCGACATGATCCGCGAAGTCGTCAAAGGCGCAGCCCGTGCCCGCGTCAGTGCGCGGCGTCCTGCCCCGCCCCGTCTGCGGCCGGAACAGAAGCTCACAGCCGATGCCGTGCTCCCGCCCCCCAGCGGCAGGGCGATGAGCCGAACCACGGAAATGGCCGTCTGCATCGGCGCTTCGACCGGGGGTACCGAGGCCTTGCGCGAGGTGCTTGAGGCGCTGCCCGCCAACTCGCCCGGCATCGTGGTCGTCCAGCACATGCCGGAGCGGTTCACGCGGGCCTTTGCAAACCGTCTCAATTCCTTGTGCGAGGTCACAGTCAAGGAAGCCGAAGAAGGCGATACGGTCATGCGCGGCCATGTGCTGATTGCGCCCGGCGGGAAGCACACGCTGCTCGAACGGCAAGGGGCGCGCTATCTGGTCTCGGTCCGCGATGGACCGCTCGTCTCGCGACATCGCCCTTCGGTCGACGTGCTCTTCCGCTCGGCGGCACGCTGCGCCGGGTCGAACGCGGTCGGCGTGATCATGACCGGCATGGGTGACGATGGCGCGCAGGGCCTGCTTGAAATGAAGCAAGCTGGTGCGCGCACATTTGCGCAGGATGAGGCAAGCTCGGTGGTGTTTGGAATGCCCAAGGAAGCGATTGCCCGCGGTGCCGCCGACAAGGTCCTGAGCCTGGGCGCGATTGCCGGAGAAATCCTGCGCGCGGCGGCGCGCTGAGCGATGGCTGCACTGACACTCGCCGTACCTGCACCAACGAAGGCTCCCGCATGGGGGCTTCTGCAGGACGACATTCGGGAAATTCTTGCGTCGCTGGACGGTTGTTTCAACAGTACGAGCATGGAACTCTGCCACTCGGTCGGCAGGATCGAAAGGATCGTATCAGCCCTCACCGAGGTCTCGAGCATCTTCGATGGCGGTGTGGGTTCTGAAGCCATCGGCGGCTTGCGGAACGCTGCGAACGCGCTGCTCGGCGTGCGCCAGGTCGTCCAGCAGCGATCCGATGAAATCGCGACCATGCATGGGGCCACCTGCCAACTCAGGGCCAGTATGGCCGAAGTCCTGCGGTGCCTGAAGGTGCTCGATATCTACGGGATGAACGTCAAGATCACGGCATCCGGTCTGGTGCAGTTCATGGAGTTTTCCGACACCATGCGCACCAAGCTCGGCCAAGGGGTCACAGGCAGCCAAAGTCTTGACCAGATGCTGCAAGCGCTGACCACGAGCCTGCAGGCAATGAGCCTAAACGACCGCAAGCTCGATCTGGAATGTGCCAGGGTCTTTCCCAAGGTACCTGAAACGCTGCTGGGCGAGGCGGACAAACTGCAGGCGCATCAGGCCAGCCTTGGCTTGATGGCGCGCACTGTGTCGACCATTGCCATGGCCATTCAGGCCGAGCTTCACGCTGCCATTGCCGCAATCCAGATCGGGGATCGCGTGCGCCAGCGGCTTGAGCACGTGCTGAAAGGCTTGAGTCTGCTCGATCCCGAAGCCGATACCAGCGTGGTTCTGGCGCTGCTCGCCGCGCTATCGGAAGCCGCGGCAAGGGAATATGCGCGCGACACGGACAGTCTTTCCGCCACGCTGGAGCGTCTTCGCGCGCAATGCCAGAAGTTCGGCGATCTCAAACCTGACGGATCGGGCGAAGGCGATGCCGACGTTCTGGCCCGGATCGCGTGCAGCGTGGGCGAGGCCCACGGCATGCTCCAGCAGCTTGAACATGCCGACAACGAGGGGATGACGACGATGGCGCTCATCCTGAACACCGTCGATGAAGTTACCAGGCGCGCCAAGGCCATAGCGGAGCTGCGGCTGGATGTGCAGCACATGGCGATCAATATCAGCCTGAGCTGCAGGACTGCGCAAGAGGTGGGGCGGCCGGTGATGGTGATAGCCAACGAGATCAGGACTTACTCAAACCGGCTCGATGCGATAGCCGACAGCATCCACGAGACCCAAAGGAACTTGTCCGAACCGTGCCATCGCCTGCAGGCGCGTGCCAGCCCATCCGGTGCGACGACAGGCGATCTGCTCGCACAGTTTCTGGCCACCATCGGCGACTGCAACACAACTGCACGGCAGGCAATGCAACAGGCTGAGGACGAAGCGCAGGATTTGCGCTCCCATCTATCCTCCGCGACGTCCGCGCTCGGCGATGCCGCGGCGCTCGTCCAGCCGATGCTTCAGGTGAGCGATTCCCTGCGTGAGGCTAGTTTGCAAGCAGGCGAGGCCGATCCGGGTACGACCAGCACCGTGCAGGCCATGCTGGATGAACTGGCCCGCACCTACACGATGGGCGATGAGCGGGAGGTCCACAACCAGACCCTTGATGACCGCTACACAAAGATCGCCACTGTGATCGCCACTGCGCCGGAAGGCATGGCAATCGGCGGTACGGATGACGATGACGAGGATGACGGGCTTTTCTGAACTTTGGCGTCTGCCCATCAGCCAGACAACGGGCCCGGTCGTCTAGCGCCCCAGCCGCGCCACGGTCTGTTGCCGCACGACAGTGGCCCCCAGCATCTCGGCCATCACGGCGAGGCCCGCTTCGACATCTGCCGCAGGGCCGCAAATGAAGAGATCGACCGCCGTGTCGCCCGTTTCCGGCCAAGTGTGAATCGATATGTGCGATTCGGCGAGGAGGGCGACACCGGTGACGCCTTGTCCCTCGCCGAAGTGGTGGAAGTGGGCGCCGATCACGCGGGCCTTGGCCGCAGCGGCGGCGGCGCGAACCGCCTGCTCGATGCGCGCGCAATCGCCGAGGCCGGTGCCGCCTTTGAGATCGGCGATCAGGTGGAGGCCGGTGGCAGGAAGATGCGCCATCTCAGAGCAGGCTTTCAAACGGGTGGTGGACATGGCCGAGCACCGCCTCCGCCGCGACGATTCCGCGATAGTGGGCTTCTTCGAACAGAGACAGGCCCGAAAGATCGGAATGCGCGAAGACCACTGGCGGGCGCGCGGCGATGGCCGCGATCCGGGCGGGATCGGTGAGGAAACCGGGCGACGGCCGCGCCATCGCATGGCCCCAGCACCACACGTCGATCCGCTCGATGGCGCCTGCCAGATCGGGGTTCATGGTGAGGAGATCATCGGCGATCAGGCGCTGCCAGGTGCCAAGCGTGCGCGTCATCAATATCTTGCGCGCTGCGGCAGGAGTCTCGCGGCTGAGCGGCATGTACCAGGTCAGCACGGTCGGGCCATCGCCGCTGCTCTGGCTCTGGTGCGTGGCCACGACATAGCCGAGCGATTCGCTGCCGGTGGAGACGTTGTCCCACGCAAGGCCCACGCCCGGCCCGCGCGGATGGCGGCTGACCGTGACATTGGCGACGACCCACGGCGCATAGTGAAAGCCGTCCTGCGCCGCTTCGGCAGGGGCGATCCGGGAGGCAACGAAGTGCGGCACCGCAAGGATCACGCTGCGCGCGTGCCAGCGGCGGCTGCAGGCTGCGACGTGATCGAACGCGTTTAGCGTGACACCCGCGCCTTCCCGCCGCACGGCGAAGACGCTGTGCGCAGGGCGGAGGTGCGGGGCGACGGCTGCGGCCATGAGCGAGACGAGGCGGCCGTTGCCTTCGGGCCAGGTCAGTTCGCGGTCGCCATCGCCATCCGCGGCCCAGCCGCGCCGGCCGGCAAAGTAGTGGATACCGGCCCAGGCCGAGGTCTGTTCTGGCTCGGTGCCGTAATCGTCGCGCATGCAATAGCGCAAATAGGCGCGCAGCACGGCCGAGGTGTAGCCGCCCGCATCGAGCCACTGGCTGAAGGACTGCGCATCGAGCGCCGTGTAGCGCGGATCGGCGCTGGAGAGCGCGCGGGGTATGGCAAAGGCGGGCTTGCCATCTGCGCCGATGGCACCGCGGTAGGTGGCCATGGCGGCGTTGAAGCGGTCCCGCTGCGCGCTATCGGCGGCGGCAAGGCCGGTCGCGGGGTAGAGACCTTCCTGCCATTCGCCGCGCCAGAACAGGCGCTCCTCCAGATCGGCGCAGAGCTGATAGGGATCATAGACCGGCGCGCCCTGCTTCTCGCCCTGTTTCTCACCTTGCAGGATGCCGAAGCGCCGGAGCATGTGGCGCAGCGCAGCCGCCTCGCGGTTGGGCACGGGGAGGTAGTGCGCGCCGAGCGGATAGGCGCTGACCGCATTGCGGCCAGAACGGGCATTGCCGCCCGTGCTGTCTTCGAGTTCAAGCAGGGCGAAATCGGTGTAGCCCGCTTCGGCAAACCGCCATGCAGCCGCCAGACCCGCCACCCCGCCACCTGCGATGATCACCCCGATTTCCTTGGCGGCACCTTCGACTGCGGGATATCGGCGGCTGCGCAGCAAGTGGCCGCGCTCGCGGTTTGCACCGCCGAGCGTGCCGGGAAACGGGGTTTCGCTGCAACCGCCCAGCGCCAGTGCGCCTGCCCCCGCCAAAGTACCGCCCAGCACTTGCCGGCGGGTCGGCTCAGCCATCGTAGTGGCCCCATTCCTCGGCGAACGTGCGCACGAGCGCCTGGTTGTCGAGCCGGTTCACCGGGACGGCGCGCCGGGCCATGTCCGGGGGAAAATCGAACATCGCGCGCTCGCTCGACCGGGTGAGGAAGCGCAGGCCCTGCGGCAGCGCCACGGCATCGCCCGGCGGCGTGTGCGCCGCCAAGGTGAAGCCCCATTCGCCAAAGCTCGGCACGTAAGCATGATAGCCCCGCGCCGAGAGCCCGGCAGCTTCGAGCGTGCTCGCCACCGTCCAGTAGGAGCGCGGGGCGACGAGCGGCGACGTGCTCTGGACGGTGAGCATGCCTCGGGGGGCCAGGAGGCGCGCCACTTCGCGGTAGAAGGTGACGGTGTAGAGCTTGCCAAGCGAGAATTCGGTGGGATCGGGGAAGTCGATCAGGATCGCGTCATAAGGGCCAGCGGCGCGGCGCACCCAGCGGAATGCATCGCCGTTGATCACGGTGATACGCGGGGAAGACAGCGAGCCGCGATTGAGGCGGGCGAGTTGCGGCGCATCGCGGAACAGGCGCGTCATCGCCGGATCGAGATCGACCAGCGTGACATGACCCACGCGCGGATCGCTGAGCACCTCGCGCGCGGCAAGCCCATCGCCGCCGCCGAGGATGAGCACGCGGCGCGGATCGGCAACCCGGCCGAGCACGGGCCAGACGAGCGCCTCGTGATAGCGGTACTCGTCGCGGGTCGAGAACTGGAGATTGCCATTGAGATAGAGCCGCATGTCCGCGCCGCGCCGGGTCATCACTATGCGCTGGTAAGGTGTCGAGCGGGCGTAGATCACAGGCTCGCCGTAGAAGGCGATTTCGGACCAGCGCTGGATCTGGTCGGCCAGCACGAGGCCTGTGACGAGCGAGGCACCGACCAATAGCGCCGCGGCAAGATCGGCGACGACCTTCTCGCGCTTGCGGATCGCCACGAGCAGCGCAATCGCGACACCGATATTGGCGAGGCCGAAGACGAAGCCCGTGCGGACCATGCCGAGCCATGGGACGAGCACCAGCGGGAACAGCAGCGAGGCGACGAGCGCGCCGACATAATCGAAAGTCAGGACATTGGAGACAAGCTCGCGGAAGGCGAAGCGGTGGCGCAGGATGCGGATAAGCAGAGGAATCTCGAGGCCGACGAACAGCCCGATCGCCAGCACTAGCGCATAGAGCGGGATGCGGAAATCCTCGACATGGGGAAACAGCAGGAACAGCCCTGCCGCCGACCAGCCACCCAGCGCGGCGATCAGGATTTCGACCCGCACGAAGACCTGCAGCTCGCCGCGCGTGATGTGGCGCGAAAGCCAGCTGCCCACGCCCATCGCGAAGAGATACGTACCGATCACGGTTGAAAACTGGGTGACGCTGTCGCCCAGAAGATAGCTCGCCAGCGTGCCGGCGAGCAGTTCGTAGATCAGGCCGCAGGTGGCGACGACCAGCACCGAGACCAGCAGGATGACCGCCAGCGCAGCGGGCGCAGCCTCCTCGGCCTCACCCGGCCCATCACCCGAAGGGATTTCAGCCATGCACGGCGGCGGCGATGATATTGGAAATGCCGATCGCGACCGCCCCGGCAAGCAGGGCGACGGCCATGTTCTTGCGCTCGATGATCTCGCGCCACAGCTCGCCCGGGGTCAGCTTGTCGACCAGCACGAAGCTGATGATGAAAATCACGATGCCGAGACCGGCATACAGCAGCGTGGCAAGGACAACATCGATACTGAGCATGGGCTTGGCTCCTGAAGGGCGGGCTACTTGTGCGTGGGGCCGCGATAGGACGCGGATGAAGGGCGTTCGTTATCGGGAAATGGCGCCCAGCCATACCAGGCGGCGACGCCCGAGCAGGCGACGAGGAAGGCACACCAGATGCCGAACAGGATCAGCGATTTGCTCATCAGTCGTTGTGCCTCCACCACAGTATGGTGAAGGGCAAGGCAAACAGCAGGAAGGCCATCATCCAGAACATGTCCCACGCGAAGCCGCCGGTGCACGCCTCGAACCAGATCGTGATCTTCTCGGGTGCGGCCCAGGGATTGGTGCCGGACGCGGCGAGCTCTGCGGCATTGGACGGAGCCCAGGTGCCCGTGCCATCGGCGGGGGGCGCAACCACCGGATCGCTCGGCCAGCCGTGCGCCGCCGTATCGACGAAGATGTCGTATGTCCCGCCCGGCACACTGGCAAACAGCGTCTGCGCCGCATAGCTGCCTTCGCTCCACGGACCGTCGCTGTCGGTCCCGGTGTAGTATTCGACCACGCCATAGGCATCGATCGAACGCTGGGTCTTGCGGTTGACGAGGCTGTAGTCGAGATCGACCCAGCGGTTGTGGAACTGGTCGCTCACCGCGTCGATCGTGACGAACTGCCAGGGCCGCCGCGCCTCGATTCCGCCGATCCGGTGCACCGAAGTGGGACCGCCGACCACGACTTCGGTCTGGCTTCTGGTGCACGCATGCGGGTAACTCAGGACTTCCTGCACCAGCCCGATGGCCAGCAGCGCAGCCAGCGCCATGAGAAACATCATCGGCAGATCATGATCGCCACGGCCGGGCGACTTCAGGAACCGCTCTGCGAAGGAGGACCGAACCGGTTTGGGCTCGAACTTGCGCGCGACCGAAAACGCCGACGCGACATCATCGGCATCGACCGGGATCAGCTGCGTCCACGTCACCTCGCCCGCAATCTCCTCGCGCGAGAGGACTTCGTCGGTGCCTTCATACGTGGTGCATGCGGCGGAATCGCCGCGCGCCACTTTCCAGTAGAATTCGCCCAGCACCGTTCTGGTGCTCGCGGTTTCCGTCCCCGCAATCGAATAAGTCTGGCCGCGCCAGCCCACCGTGCGCCCGCTCCCATCGGGCCGGTCCATCAGCATGGTGCCGAACTGCCATTCGCCGCCCGCCGCGACGAGCCAGCGATAGCCAACATAGGGATTGAACAGCAGGAATTCCTGCCAATCGCCGCTTTCGCTGCTGTAGCGCTTGAGCGCGCCGATCACCTGCCATTCCGTGCCGAGCAAAGTGCCGCGCGTGCCAAGCGCGATGGCGAAGTTCTTCGCGGCGCGCTTGTAGGCGGTGATGATCTGGACGTCCGCCTGCGTCGCATCGAGCAGCGAACCGCAGTGCTGGCACGCGAGCGTGACCGTATAGCCCGCCGCGCGCACCTCGATCGTACCGCCGCAGGATGGACAGGTTATCGCGCGGATGGCCGTCATGCCATGCCGCCCGGTATCGCCCAGCCTTCGATCACGCGCAGGCCTTGCGGGGCGAGGCTGGCAAGATCGTACCACTGGCCGAGCCACACGCTCGTGCCGTCGCGGTCGCGCTGCACGGAGAGCGCGGCGCCCGCATCGTTGCGGCAATCAACGCTCGTGATCGCCCAGCCGGGCAGGGTGGGAAAGGGCAGATCGCCCTCGCTGCCAAGGCACGTGGCGTCCTTGATGTCGGCCACGTGGAACCACTGCCCGCCCGCCTTGAGCGTGGCATCGACCGCCATCGGGTTGCCATCGGCGAAATTGCGGATCGCCGGAATATCGCGCGCGGCAGGGTATTCGGCCGTGAGCATGTACATGCCCATGGCCTCGCCCAGCCAATGCCGGGTGCCATCGGCCGCAAGCAGCAGCCATTCGTTCCACGAACCGCCGCTCCACCCCCAGCGCACGCGGCCAACCGCGCGCAGTTCGCGCGCATCGACCGTGAAGCACGTGCCGATCTGGATGGGGGAAACATCGCCCGGCAGTTCAGCTACCGTGCCGACTGCCTCCAGTGCCAGCCCATGGCGCATCAGCAGCGTGCGGCAATAGGCACACGTGGCATAGGGGAGGCCATCCCCCCGCATCGGCACACCGGCCCCGCATGTCGGGCAGTTCACGTCACTCACGCTTCAGACAGGCTCATCGGTTTGCGGGTCAGCTCTGCTTCAGCCGATCCGGCCAAGCAGTTCGGCCTTCTTGGCATCGAATTCCTGCTGGCTGAGCGCGCCGATGGTGACAAGCCGGTGGAGCTTTTCGATCACGGCGATCGGGTCTTCCTGCGGGGAGGATCCCCCCGCCGCGCCAGCGGCAGATGATGGCGCCGTACCCAGCCCTTGCGCCATCGCCTGGCCGAGCACGCCGGCCGCGCCGATGCCCGCGCCAAGCCCGGCAAGGCCGCCTTCCGCCCCGGCGGCGGCTTCGATCGCTTCGGCTGCCTGAAAGCGGGTGTAGTTGCCCAGATCGCCCAGCACGCGCATCGAACTGGCCTTGTCCAGATGCGCCTGCACCGCATCGGGCAGCGAGATGTTTTCGACATGGAACGAGCGGCACGTGAGGCCCCATTGCGCGAAGGCCTTGTCGACTTCGAGCCTGATCCGGTCTGACAGCGCCCGCTGATCGGCGGCGAGATCGAGGAACGGCACGCCGCTGCCGCCGAGCGCGGTGGCAAGCGCGGTCTGGATGGCGGCGCGCAGCTGCGGTTCGACCGTGCTGACGGCAAAGCCGGGCAAAGTGCCGAGCACGCGCGCCGCAAAAGGTGCGATTTCGTTGATCGCGAAGGAATAGGAGCCGAAGGCGCGGAGGCGCAGCGCGCCGAATTCGGCATCGCGCACCGTGACCGGCTGGGCCGTGCCCCATTTCAGCCCGGCCTGCTCCTTGAGCGAGAAGAACACCACATCGGACTTGAACGGGGATTTGAAGGCCTTGTCCCAATGCATCAGATTGGTGAGGATCGGGAGGTTGGCAGTCTCAAGCGTATGGAGCCCGGGCCCGAAGTAATCGGCGAGTTGGCCTTCGTTGATAAAGGCCGCGATCTGGCCTTCGCGCACGGTCAATTGTGCGCCCTGCTGAATTTCATGGTCCTTGAACGGCACCCGCCACGCCAGCTCTCCCGGCTGTTCGAGCCATTCGACGACATCGACGAACTGCTTCTTCAGAAAATCGAACATGGCACGACACCCCGATCAAGTATTGCCACCCTACAGCAAACCCGCCTGACGGCAACTTGCACGGCGAGAGCCGCGCCGCAGTTTTGCTGCCATGTTCGTGCTATTCTTGCATTCCCGGCGCGGCGTTCACAGCAGGCGGCCCTGCACGTCCTGCGCTGCTTGCGGCGCGGCTTCTGCAATCTCGCGCAGCCATGCATCGCCCAGCGGCACCTGCATCGCCGCCGCACCTGCGCCGTCTGCGCTCAGCCAGCGATCACAGGGATCGCCCGGACGCAGGATCACGGGCATCGCCTTGGGATGCACGCGGCCGACCGTTTCGTTCGGCGCGCACGTGAGGAAGGCAAACCGGGGGCCATCCTCCGCCGGTCGCCACAGTCCGGCAAAGGCGAACAGCGGATCGTCCGGCACATCGAACCAGTGCTTGCGCTTGCGCCCCGTCTGCGGATCGGGCGCGGCGGACCATTCGGAAAACGCGGTGACCGGCACCAGGCACCGCCGCGCCGGATCGGCCAGTGCGCTGCGCCACATGGGTGAGGCGAGATTGCGCACATTGGTGATCGGGCGCCTGATCTCGCCAAACGGCGGCCAGCCCCAGCGCATCATATCCAAGCGCCGGGCAGCGCCATCCGCCACCACCACCGGCGCCTCGCTATCCGGATAGATTTCCGCCAGCGCAGGCAAGTTGCGCCCGGCGGCATCCGCCCGGAACAGCTGCGCAATGGCTTGCGCGCCCGCCGTCATGCGATAGAGATTGCACATAACCGACGCCAGCATAGCGGGAGAGAACGCGATGGCCACCCAGATCCGCCCCAATATCCATTGCAGCGACGCCGAATGGCAGGCGCGGCTGGAGCTGGCAGCCTGCTACCGCATCTTCGATCTGATGGGCTGGTCGGAATCGGTCTACAACCACATCTCGCTGCGCGTGCCGGGAGAGGATGGCGCGTTCCTGATCAATCCGTTCGGCCTGCTCTATTCCGAAGTCTGCGCCAGCAATCTGGTGAAGATCGACATCGACGGCAACAAGCTGGACGATAACCCGCACCCGGTGAACCTCGCGGGCTTCACCCAGCACGGCTATTTCCACCGCCACCTCGATTGGGCGCACGCCATCTGCCATGTCCACACCACGGCGACGATGGCGGTGTGCAGCCTTGAAGAAGGGCTGATGCCTATCAACTTCTATGCCTGCAACTTCATCGGGCGGCTGGCTTACCACGATTTCGAAGGCATCACCGTGCGCGCCGAAGAAGGCGAGCGGCTGCTGGCCAATCTGGCAGACAAGAACATCCTGATGCTGCGCAACCACGGCCCGGTGGTCATGGCGAAGAGCCTGCAGGCGATGTTCGTGCAGCAATGGGCGCTGCAGCGCGCGTGCGAAATCCAGATGGCGACGCTTTCGATGGGCCGTCCGCCGATCATGATTTCGCAGGACGTGATCGATGTGCACCAGCGCGATCTCAGCCTCGCCAACCCTCCGGGCGGCGGGCCGGGTGTGGGCGATTTCAACGCGTGGACGCGGCGGATCGACCAGATCGACCGCTCCTGGCGGGATTGAGGTTGCCCGCGGGCCGGGCGGCGCGCTAGTTCCCCGCCGCCATGGCCATCCTCACCGTCAACAACCAGCCGATCGAGATCAAGCTGGAGGCCGATACCCCGCTGCTGTGGGCGCTGCGCGATGCCGCCAACCTCACCGGCACGAAGTATGGCTGCGGCACGGGCGAATGCGGTGCCTGCATGGTCATCGTCGATGGGCAGGCCATGCCCAGCTGCACCCTGTCCCTGGGCGAAGCCGAAGGCCGCACCGTCACCACGATCGAAGGCCTCAGCGCTGATCGCAATCATCCGGTGCAGCAGGCCTTCGTGGCCGAACAGGCGATCCAGTGCGGGTTCTGCACGCCCGGCCTGATCATCGCCGCCGCCGCGCTGCTCAGCCAGAACACCGATCCGACCGAAGCCGATATCAAGGCGGCGATCACCAATATCTGCCGCTGCGGGGTCTATCCGCGCCTTGTCCGCACGATCCAGCGCGCCGGGCGGATCGCACGGGGCGCGGAGGCCGGCGTGCCGCTGCCGGTTCCGGCTACGGCGACAACGCCCGGGCTTTAGAGCACTTTAAAAAGTGCTCTAGAACCCCATCCGCACGGCCAGCCGCGCGCTGCGGGGCTGTGCGGTGGAGATGTTGTTGTCCGTGTGGGCGGTCGGGAAATACTGATCGTTCAGCAGGTTGTTGACGTTGAGCTGGATCGAGACCGCCTTGGACAGCGTGTAGAACACCGCCGTATCGACGCGGGTCCACGCCGGGAGCGTGACGGTGTTGCTGACCGTGGTGAACACGGAGGACTGGTGCGTCACGCCCAGACCAAGGCCGAGCCGGGGGCTGACATCGTAGCGCGTCCACAACGCGATCTGGCTTTCGGGGATCAGCGCCAGGCTCTGCCCAGCGGCCGCCGTGGCTGTGCTGGAGCGGACCTTGCCATCCTGCAGCGCATAACCAACGCTGACCTGCCATTGGGGCAGGATCTTGCCCGTGGCGGAAAGCTCGATCCCGCGCGTGCGAGTCTTGCCGGAAAGCTGGGGCAGGCCGGTGACGGGATCGTTGAAGCGCGAGTTCTCGCGGTCAAGCCGGTAGGCAGCGACGGTCAGCGCAAGGACCGGGGTTACGTCCCATTTCGCGCCCACTTCAAGATTGCGGAATTCCTCGGGCGCAAGCGTGGCCTGCACAGCATCGAGCGCGCTGAACTGATCGCCCGATTGGGGCAGGAAGCTCTTGGTATAGCTGCCGTAGAGTGAGACATTGGCCATCGGCTTCACGATCACGCCCGCACGGGGCGACCATTTGCGATCGGTGCGCGCGGCGCTGGTCGCGTTTAGCAGGTTGTCGGCGCGGATCTTGAAGGCATCATAGCGAACGCCACCAACGATCTGGAGGAACGGCGCCAGCTCGATCTGATCCTGCACATAAGCCGAGAACGTTTCGACCTTCGCGTGGGTGGACCGGCTGGGCGCACCGAACGTGATGGCAGGCACGGCGATGCGATCCGCCAGCGAGACCACGACCGAGGCCGCCCCGCCGGGGAAAATGCCTTCGGTCCGCGCGGCGTCGGTCGCCTGATCGGCGCCTTCGATCCCGGCAATAACCGTGTGGCTGATCGGGCCGGTCTTGCCCTGCCACGTCATGTTGGCCTGGCCGATCCAGCTCTTGCGCAGCACGCTGCTGTTGTAGGCGCTGAGTTCCACCGTGCGGGCGACCGGATCAACCGCGTGGGCGGGGAAGATATTGCCATAGTACTTGTCGGTGTGGCTGTATTGCCCGGCGACGGTCAGCGTCAGGCTGTCGGCCAGCTGCTGGGTCAGCCGCGCCTCGACGATATGGGCCTGCACGGCGGCCACATTGGTGTCCTTGCGGCCGAACAACGTGTCGCGATACCCTTCGAGCGGCAGGCCGCCGAGCGAGGGCACGCCGCGATCGGCGGTGCGGCGATCATCGTCGTAATTGTACGAAAGATCGATCCGTGTATCGGCGCTGGGCGCAAAGGCCAGCGTGGGATTCACGCCGAAATAGCGGCCATGATAGTCCTGCCGATGGTTGTCGAATTCCTCGTAAGTGCCGTTGAGGCGCGCGCCGACGGTTTGCGACAGCGGCGCATTGAGATCGGCGGCAAGGGCGAAATCGCCGAACGTGCCGACCGCAGCATTGGCCCCGACCGCAAGACCGGCAAGCGATGGCGTCTTGCGCACGCGGTTGATCACACCGCCGCCGCCGCCCCGGCCAAACAGCAGGGCATTGGCCCCGCGCAGCACTTCGACGTGTTCGATATTGTAGAGCGAGCGGTAGTACTGCGTGTCATCGCGTAGGCCATCGAGATAGAAATCGGCTGTGGTGTTCTGACCGCGCAGCACGATCTGATCGCGGTTGCCTTCACCCTGGCCGAGCACGACACCGGGTACATAGCGCAGCGCATCGGCCAGCTGGGTCACGCCCTGATCGTCGAGCTGTTCGCGGGTCAGCACCGTGACCGATTGCGGCACATCGAGCAGCGGCGTGGGGGCCTTCAGGGCCGAGGCGGCTTCGGCGCGGTAACTGTCGACATGGCCAGTGACAATGATCGGCCGCCGATCCACGCCCTCTCCCACATCGCCTTCTTCGGCCATCGGCATCACTTCGGCCCGCGCACAGATCGGCAGCAGCGCGCTGGATGCAAGGAGCAGGGCAGCGGAGATCGAGCGGGCCGGGGTCGTCACAGGCAATCCTTCTTGAGAGACATTCTCAAGAGCCCGTCTATTGCGAGTCATTCGCACTTGCAAGCACCTTATTGCAAATCGCTCGCGATTTCTCCGCGCATGCAAACGGACCAGCCAGTGGCCGGTCAGCGCTACACAAAAATGAGAGGAAGCCCCTGCCTCAGAGCAGCGGGAAAGCGCGGTCCGCGAGGATCAGCGCTAGCGCGCATCCGAGCACGATGGCCGAGCGCAGGACTTCCACAACAGGAGCGGCAGGAGCAGCGACAAGAGCGATAGCGCGGGCCATGCGTTCGTCATGCGCCCGCAGTCCTAACGAAGCGTTAAGGCCTCACGCCAGCCATTCGAGCAGTGAGGCCAGACATTCGCGCGCCAAGAGCTTGCTGCGTTCCGGGCTCCACCCCTGCGCCGGATCGGGCAAGTCGTCGTTGTCCTTGAACGGCATTTCCAGCGTCATGGAAACCGCGCCGAAGCGCTCGGCGATCTGGTTGGTGGCCATGGCGAGGTTCGCCCTGCCCGGCCGCGCCACGGGATAGCCGCGCTTCGTCTGGAAATCGGGCGTCCGCCGTTCGAGAATCGCGCGGTAGCGGCGATAGGCTTCGCCTTGCGCTTCGGTCCAGCCGGGGATGCCTTCGAACCCGGCGAAGAACACCGCCGGAATCGCTTCATCGCCGTGGGCGTCGATGGCGAAATCGACGCCGGTTTCGTCCATGGCGCCCCGGATCGCGAGCACTTCGGGCGAGCGTTCGGCGCTCGGCTCGTGCCATTCGCGGTTGAGGTTCACCCCGGCCGCATTGGTGCGCAAATGCCCGCGCCGCGATCCATCGGGATTGCAATTGGGCACGACATGAAAGCGGCAGAGCTGGCGGAGCTTGCGTGCGTGCGGGTCCGCCGGATCGGTCAGCATGTCGAGCGCGCCTTCGATCCACCATTCGGCCATCGATTCGCCGGGATGCTGGCGCGCGATCAGCCACACCTGCTTGTCGCCTTCCCCAAACGAGAGGCAATCGATCGGCTGGCCATCGAGGCTGCGGCCCAGCACCTTGTGCTCCACGCCCTCGCTCGCGGCTGTTTCCGCGACAAGATCGTGATGCCGCTCCATCGAATAGGGCGCGAAATAGGCGAACGAGCACGTGGCGGCCTGCGGCGTATAGCGGATCGTCAACGTGCCGCTCTCGGCGCTGGCATCATAACTGGTTTCGGCGCGCGCCCAGTAGTCGCGGTCTTCCGAAACGCAGGCGCGGTAGCCGATCCAGCCATCGGGATAGGCGGCCGCAGCAAGGCCGGTAATCTTCAGCTCCAGCGCGCGGCCCGCACAGCCGCCGACGCGGAAATGGAACCACTGGAAGAACTCGGACGCATGGTCGCGCCGGATGGCGAGCCGGGCGGCGGCGCCGTCGATGCTCAGGACCTCGATGTTGCCGCTGTCAAAGCCTGCGTCGATGGTGATGGAAGTGCTGGTCTGCGTTGAAGTCATTTCACCGTGATAGTCGCCCCGGAGGTTCCGGGAAAGCCCGAGAACAACGCGTGGGCCAACCGCGGCGCAGCGCGATCCACGCTTGCGTCCTTCGCCTTCTCGCGCTCGATATTATCGGCCCGCCCTTCCCATAGCGAAAGCCCGGTGGCGCGGCTGCGGATGGTGACGGTGAGGCGCGTGATCACCCGCGTGCGCGGGCCGCCGCCAAGATTGAAGCCGAGGCCAAGGCCCACACCGCTGTTCCAGCCGCCAGTGGATCCGCCGACACCAACCGAGACCGGCCCGCGCTGGCGTTCGGCGCGCTGGACTTCACGCTCCACACGCACTTCCGCCACCGCATCGGCCGCGCCGGGGGTCGCCGTGCCGAAATGCAGCGCGGCCAGCTCGGCCTCGACCGCCTGCAGCCAGACGCGGGTTTCAAGGCTGGCGGCATCGGCACCCGGTGCGGCGACAACGGCAACCGCGCTGCGGCCAAGCGTGGTGATACTTTCCGGCGTGTGGAAGCGGGTCACTTCGACCGGCGCGGCCAGGGCCGGGCTTGCCGCCAGCGCAAGCGCTGCAAGAAGGATGCGGGCCTTCACGGCATCACCGCCGCAAGCGGCTGGACCACCTGTCCATCGGGAAAGCGCTTCAACAGCGCGGTTGCCAGCCGGGCGGCCATCTCGCTGTTGTTGATCCCGCCGTCGTCCTCGCGGGCTTCGCCTTCGGCATGGCCTTCCCACAGGACGCGGCCAGTGGCCTTGTCGCGAATGCGCAAATCGAGCCGGGTAGCGACGATGGCCTTGGCGGGCTTGGTAAGATCGACCGCGAGCGCGAGGCCGAAGCCGCTGCCGCGATTGCTGACGGTTGTGCTCATGGCACCGCTCACCTTCTTGCGCGGGGCTTCCTCGGGAACGGCCACGCTGTGGCTGACCCCGATTTCGGCAATCTGGCCCGGATCGTTGGCAGTTGCAGTATCGTAACCGCGCCGGGCCAGTTCGTCGATCACCGCTGCTTCGTAGACGGGCAGCTTGCCGTCCTCGTTATCACCGGCATCGCTTGCCATACGGCTCACCACGATACGCCCCTTGCCGAGCAGTTCCCCGGCATCGGCGGCGCGGTAGGCGGTGACGTCGATCTTCTTCGAAGGCTGCGCGCTCTGGCGGGCGGACGGATAGCGCGGATCGGTGTCCTGCCAGCCGCCACCCCCGCCCCAGCCACGCTCGCCGGGCATGCCTTGCGCCAGCGCGGGAGCCGCGCCGCAAACCAGCAGTGCGGCGAACGAGGGCAGGATAAACTTCATGCAAAGCCTTTCGGGACGGACGGGCGGCGAAACTACGTCCTGCGGGCTGTCTTGGTCATGAACGGTTCGTTTGTCGATTCCCACTAGGCACGGGGCTGCTAGTGCTGCGACGCAGACCACGAGGAGATTGATTCGCATGGGCAAGGTCCCCGTTCTCGTTACCGGCGGTGCCGGATATATCGGCAGCCATGCCGTGCTGGCGCTGAAAGATGCAGGCTGGCCGGTTGCCGTGATCGACAACCTGACCACCGGCTTCCGCTTCGCGATCCCCGAAGGCGTGCCGCTTTATGAAGGCGATATCGAGGATGGCGCGCTGGTGGCGCGGATCATTGCCGAGCAGCGCATCGGCGCGGTCATGCATTTCGCCGGTTCGATCATCGTGCCCGAATCGGTCGAAAACCCGCTGAAGTATTATCATAACAACACCGCCAAGAGCCGCGCGCTGATCGCGGCGGCGGTCGAAGGCGGGGTGAAGCACTTCATCTTCTCCTCCACCGCCGCGACCTATGGCATCCCCGAAGTCTCGCCCGTCACGGAAGACAGCCCGAAACAGCCGATCAATCCCTACGGCATGTCTAAGCTGATGACCGAGACGATGCTGGCCGATACCGCGCGCGCCCATCCGCTCAACTATTGCGCGCTGCGCTATTTCAATGTGGCGGGTGCAGACCCTGAGGCCCGCACCGGGCAATCGACGGCGGGGGCCACCCACCTCATCAAGGTCGCGGTCGAAGCCGCGCTCGGCAAGCGCGGCCATGTCGGCGTGTTCGGCACCGATTACGATACGCCCGATGGCACCGGCGTGCGTGACTACATCCACGTGTCAGACCTCGCCGCTGCACACGTGCTGGCGCTGGAAGCCCTGATCGATCAGCCGCAGCGCTCGCTCACCATGAACTGCGGCTATGGCCGGGGCTTCTCGGTGCTCGAAGTGCTCGATGCGGTGGACCGCGTGACGAACAACAAGATCGTGCGCCAGTTGGAAGGCCGCCGCGCAGGCGATCCCGATTCGCTGATTTCGGACAACCAGCGCATCAAGGCGACTTTGCCGTGGGTGCCGCGCTATGCCGATCTCGATGTGATCGTCAGCCACGCCTTGGCGTGGGAGAGGAAACTGACCGAGATCCGCCCGCTGGCCGATTAAGGGACACCAGAGTCCCCGGTTGACTTTCCCCACCTCCGCGCATAACCGCCACCCTTCAAATTTCAGCCCGGTCGGTTTCGGGCATAAGGATTCGCCATGAAGATTCGCAACAGCCTGAAGTCGCTCAAGGATCGCCACCGGGATAACCGCGTGATCCGCCGCCGCGGCCGCACTTACGTCATCAACAAGACCCAGAAGCGCTTCAAGGCGCGTCAGGGCTGATCATTGCGCGGCTCTGCTTCGGCGGAGCAGCTTGCAATCGAACGGTGTTGAACCGGCAGAAGGCCTCCGCGATTGCGGGGGCGCTTTTGTTTGTGCCGCCTTTGTTTGTGCCGCCTTTGTTTGTGGTTAGGACGTATTGATCATGGGCGTCGATGCAGTCGTCTGGGATATCGGCCATGTGCTGGTGCAATGGTCGATCCGCGGGCTCTACGAAAAGCTGATCGACGACCCGGCAGAGCTGGACTGGTTCCTCGAACACGTCGTCACCCTGCCGTGGCACTTCCGGCACGATGCCGGAGAGCCGCTGGCCGACCTGATCGCCGAGAAAGTCGCCGAATACCCCGATCACCGCGCACTGATCGAGGCTTATGGCCCGCGCTGGCTTGAGACGATCCCCGGCCTCATCCCCGGCACCCCCGCATTGGTCGAAGCGCTCGCCGCAAAGGGCGTGCCGCAGTTCGCGATCACCAATTTCGGCGCGGATACCTTTGCGATGTTTCGCCCGGCTTTCCCGGTGCTGGACCCGATGATCGAGATCGTGGTGAGCGGGATCGAACGCCTCGCCAAGCCCGATCCGGCAATCTTCCGCCTCGCCGCGCAGCGCTTCGGCCACGCGCCGGAGCGGATGCTGTTCATCGACGACAACGCGGCGAACATCGCCAGCGCCCGCGCGCTGGGCTGGCAGGTGCATCACTTCACGCGGGGCGCGGAAGCCTTGGCGGCAGACCTCGGCGCACTGGGGCTGATCTAGGCGAGCCCGATCAGCGAAATCAGCCGTCCGTAGCCCGCTTCCCCCGCATGGGTGGAGCGGCGGAAGGAATAGAACCGCTCGGGCTGCGAATAGGTGTCCTCGCCCAGCATCCCGACCGTGCCGACGCCAAAGCCCGCCAGCCGGGCCGCGACATAGCCTTCCAGATCGAACCATGAATGCCCCGCCCGCCCGGCGCGGAAGAAGCGCGCGTTATCCGGGTCTTCGGCGGTGAACCGCGCTTCGAAAGCGGCGTCCACTTCATAGCTCTTCTGCGCGATGCACGGGCCGACCACGGCGGCGATGCGTGCGCGGTCCGCGCCGAGGGCTTCCATCGCTTCCACCGTGCGGTCCGTCACCCCGCCAATCGCGCCTTTCCAGCCAGCGTGCGCCGCGCCGATCACGCGCGCTTCGGGATCGTGAAACAGCACCGGCGCGCAATCGGCGGTGAGCACGCCCAGCAGCAGCCCGGGCTGGTTGGTGACGAGGGCATCGCCCTCAGGACGGTCCGCATCGTCCCACGGCGCGCTGACCGTGACCACATCGGGCGAATGGATCTGATAGCAGGTGAGCAGCCGCGCGCCCGGCAGCACCGCTGCGCCCGCACGGCGGCGGTTCTCGGCAGTGTGCGCGGGATCGTCCTCGCTGTAGCTCACGTTGAGCCCGGCATGGAGCCCAAGGCTCACCCCGCCGCGCCGCCCCAGAAAGCCGTGCGCCGCGCCCGCCAGCGCCGGATGCGTGAGGACTTCCGGCTGCTGCTCGCTCATCCTTCCAGGCTCTTGCTCACCTGTTCGCGCACATCGCGCGAAAGGTCCGGGGCAGCGCTGATGCGTTCCAGTTCGGCGCGCATCAAGGCGGCGCGCGCCGGTTCGATCCGCCGCCAGCGGCCCAGCGGCGGCACGAAGCGTGCGGCGACGTTGCCGTTGATCGGATCGAGCTTGAGGATCAGGTCCGCGATCATCCGGTAGCCTGCGCCGCTCGCCGCATGGAACGCCGAGGGATTGGCGGCAAACGCCATGTAAAGCGCGCGCACGCGGTTGGGGTTGGTCAGCGTGAAGTCCGGATGCTCCGCCAGCGCGGTGACATGCGCAAGCGTATCGGGATGCAGCGCGCCCGCCTGGATCGAGAACCACTTGTCGATCACCAGCGCATTGCCCGCAAAGCGCGCGTGGAAATCGGCCAGCGCCGCCTGCCGCGCTGCATTGCATTCGGCGGCCCCGATCCCGGCCAGCACCATCAGCGCGCCCTGCCGGTCGGTCATGTTGTCCGCCGCATCATACTGCGCCTTGGCGCGGCGGGCGGCTTCCACCGGATCGCTGGCCGCCAGATAGACCAGCGCCTGCGTCTTCAGCTTGCGCGCGCCGCGTGCGGGGGCTTCGAGGCTGTAGGGCACAGCGCTGCAACGATCATGCAGCGCGTGCCACTGCGCGGCGAGTTCGCCGCCCAGCCAGCACTTCAGCGCCTCCCGCTCGGCATGGATGCGCGAAGGATCGGCCTCGGCAAGCTGCTCGGCGATATAGCCTTCGCCGGGCAGGATCAGCAGTTCACCGCGCATGAGGTCATCCAGCGCGGTATCGGCCAGAACCGCCGCATAGACATCGCGGATCGCGGCAAGGCCTTCGGCGCGCGCGGCCTCGGTCAGATCGCCCGATACGGCAGCAACAAGGTGGCCGACCATGAGCTGCTGCATCGCTTCATAGCGCGCGAAGGGATCATCATCATGCGCCGCCAGAAACACGAGATCGGCGGTGGGCAAGGCCATGTCGATGGCAACGGGGGCGGAGAAGCCCCGGTTGATCGAGAGCACGGGGGGCTGCGCAAATCCGGTGAAGGTGAAGGTCTGCTCTGCCTCGGTCAGCACCAGCAGCTCCTCGCCGCCGTGCTTGCCGGTGGCGCGGTCAAACAGCGCGGTGCGCAGCGGGATCACCATCGGCTGCTTGTCCGGCTGGCCGGGGGTGGCGGGGACCGTCTGGCTGAGGGTGATCGTCGCGGTTTCGCCTTCATGCGTCAGCTTGGCGGTCACGCGCGGCGTCCCGGCCTGTTCGTACCAGCGGCGGAACTGCGTGAGGTCCAGCCCCGCCCCATCCTCGATGGCGCGGACGAAATCCTCGCACGTCGCCGCCTCGCCGTCGTGGCGGTCGAAATAGAGATCGGTGCCCGCGCGGAACCGCTCCGGTCCGGCCAGCACGGTCATCATGCGGATGACTTCGGCCCCCTTGTTGTAGACCGTCGCAGTGTAGAAGTTGCTGATTTCCTGATAGGCGTCGGGCCGGATCGGATGCGCCAGCGGGCCGGAATCCTCCGGGAACTGCGCCGCCCGCAGCACGCGCACATCCTCGATCCGCTTGACCGGCGCGGAGCCCATGTCGGCGCTGAACTGCTGGTCGCGCAGCACGGTGAAGCCTTCCTTGAGGCTCAGCTGGAACCAGTCGCGGCACGTCACGCGGTTGCCCGACCAGTTGTGGAAATATTCGTGCGCCACCACGCCTTCGATGGCATCGTAATCGCCGTCCGTCGCGGTTTCGGGATCGGCGAGAATGTAGCGCGTGTTGAAGACGTTGAGGCCCTTGTTCTCCATCGCGCCCGCGTTGAAATCGGCCACGGCGACGATGTTGAACAAGTCGAGGTCGTACTCGCGGCCATAGACCTCCTCGTCCCAGCGCATCGAATCGATCAGCGCCTTCATAGCGTGCCCGGTGCGCGTCTCGTCCCCGGCGCGGACGTAGATGGCGAGGTCGACCTTGCGGCCAGAGCGGGTGGTGAAGCTGTCGCGCGCGGCCACCAGATCGCCTGCGACGAGCGCGAAGAGGTACGAAGGCTTGGGCCAGGGATCGTGCCATTCGGCCCAGTGCCAGCCTTCGGGCGTGCCATCGCCGTTGTCGCCGCTGGCCGTGGGGTTCCCGTTGGAGAGCAGCACCGGAAACGCCGCCTTGTCGCCCGCCATGCGCACCGTGTAGCGGCTCAGCACGTCGGGCCGGTCTGGGAAGAAGGTGATGCGGCGGAAGCCCTCGGCCTCGCACTGGGTGCAGAGCATGCCGTTCGAGGCATAGAGGCCCGAAAGCTGGGTGTTGGCGGCAGGATCGATCTCGGTCTCGATCGTCACCGTGTGGCGTGTCCCCGGCAGGTCGATCACGAGGGCCGGGCCGTCCATGCGCCAATCGTTGTGCGCGGTGCCATCCACCAGCACGGCCTGCGCGGTGAGGCCATCGCCGTCGAGCCGCAGCGGGCCGGATGCGGCACCAGCCCGCTCCACCACCAGATCGGCCTTCACGCGCGTGGCGTTGAGCGAGAGCGCGAAATCGAGCGCGATTTCAGGGATCAGCCATTCGGGCGGGCGATAATCGGCGCGCTGGATCACGGTGGCAGGCAGGGCGGGGGCGTTCGACAGATCGTTCATGGCCCCAATGTAGGGAGCCGGAGCGCATGGGGAAGCGCAAAAACGGCGGCGGGGCAAACTTCGCGGCATGAACCCTTGACGGCGGGACGGTCGGACAGTCAGGAACCGAGGCCATGAAACTGTTCATCTTCGGTATGGGCTATACCTCGCAGGTCATCGCGGCGCGGCTGCGCGCATCAGGCTGGGACGTCAGCAGTACGGGGCGCGAAGGCACGGTGCGGTTCGACGACCGTGCGGCGGTGCTGGCGGCGCTGGCCGAGGCGAGCCATGTGCTGTCATCCGTCCCGCCAGCGCGAGAGGGCGGCGATCCGGTACTCGATCATTATGGGGAAGCACTGGCCGCCGCGCCAGCACGCTGGATCGGCTACCTTTCCTCCACCGGCGTCTATGGCGATACCGGCGGAGCGTGGGTGGATGAGACAGCCGAAGTCGGCACCGGGCGGCGCTCTGCCCGCACGGCGGCGGATCTGGCGTGGCAGGAATGGCTCGGCGCAAGAGTCCGCGTGTTCCGCCTGCCCGGCATCTATGGCCCGGGCCGCAGCGCGCTCGACCGCGTGCGTGACGGCGCGGCGAAGCGCATTGCGCTGGAAAATCAGGTGTTCAGCCGGGTCCATGTGGAGGACATCGCGGGCGGCGTGATCGCCGGGATGGATGGGCCGGGCGGCGTCTACAACCTGGGCGACGACGAACCATCGAGCCAGAACGCCGTGATCGAGGAAGCCGCGCGGCTGCTCGGCGTTGCCCCGCCGCCGCTGCAGACGCTGGAGGAGGCCGCGCTATCCCCGATGGCGCTGGCGTTCTATGCGGAAAACCGGCGCGTGGCGAACGGCAAGGCGAAGCGCGTGCTGGGCTGGCAGCTGCGCTATCCCACCTACCGCGAAGGGTTGCGCGCCCTCAACGCCACGACCAGCCCGATCATCGCCAGCGTGGCCCCCGCGCCCGCCAGCAAGGACCAGCGATAGCCTTCGAACGCGGTCGAGATCAGCATCGCGACAACCGGCACCAGCACGCCGTTATAAGCCGCGCGGCCCGGACCCAAAGCGCGCAGCAGGCCATTGTACATCGGGAAAGTGACGACCGAGCCGATGATGGCGAGATAGGCCACGCCGCCCGCATAGGACCACGTCCAATCGAAGCGCGGCGGGCCGGAGAGCGCCCATGCGATCACGGCATCGACCAGCGCGCCGATCAGCATGGCCCATGCCAGCAGCGTCGGCACCGGCTGGCTGCGCGCGGCGGGGCTGGCCTGCACCACATTGCCGACCGAGGCGAACAGCAGCGCCACCATCACCATCAGCCCGCCGATCAGCACTTGCGCGCCCATCGCGGCGTTCTGCGCCAGCGCGAGGCGGTATTCGTGGAGCATCAGCAAGCCGATCCCGGCGAGCGCGATGGCCGTGCCGACAAGGAAACCGCGCGTGATGCGCTGGCCGAGGAACACGCGCGAAAGCACCGTGTTGGGCACCAGCAGCAACGCGAAGAGCACCGCGACGAGGCCCGAAGTGACATACTGTTCGGAGCGGTAGACGAACTGGAAGTTGAGGCTAAACACGCTGCAGGCCATGACCACCGCGACCATCAGCCCGCGCTTGTCGAGCAGCAGCGGCAGGCGCTTGAACGCAGCGAACGCGAACATCCCGACCGCCGCACCGGCAAAGCGCCAGGTGACCGACCAGCTCGGCGGCACATCGCCCAGCTGGTACTTGATCGCGATCCACGTCGAGCCCCAGATCAGCGCCGTGAGCAGGAACGGCACAAGGATGCGCGCCTCGAGGAACCGGGCCTCGCCAGCCTGCCCCCCCGTCTGATGATCCACGCTCATAACGCAGCCAGCGCGCGGGCGAGCGCGGCGACTTCGTGGGCAGGGCTACTCCACGCGGTGACGAGGCGCGCGGCACCGGGCGCGCCGGGCGGCGCGTTCCAATCATAGAAATCGAAGCCCTGCGCGCGCAGCGCCGCCTGTTCGGCGGGGGAGAGGACGATGAACACTTCGTTCGCTTCGACCGGGTGGATCAGCCGGTCCACGCAAGCAGCGGCGATTTCCTGCGCGGCAGCGTTGGCGGCGCGCGCATTCTCTAGCCAGAGGCCGCCCTCGATCATCGCGAGGACTTGCGCGGCGAGATAGCGGCCCTTCGATTGCAGGTGCCCGGCGCGCTTGCGGCGGAAGCGGACCACATCGGCGAGATCGGGCGCGAAGAACACGATGGCCTCCGCGCTCATCCCGCCGTTCTTGACGCAGCCGAACGTGAGCGCATCGACCCCGGCGCAGACCGTGACATCAGCCGGGTGGCAGCCGAGGTGCGCCACGGCATTGGCGAAACGCGCGCCGTCCATGTGCAGGCCAAGCCCGCGCGCCTTTGCCAGCGCGCCGATGGCAGCGACTTCTGCGGGGATGTAGACCCGGCCGCATTCCGTGGCCTGGGTGATCGAGATCGCGTGCGGCTGGACCTGATGGACACCGGGGCGGATTGCATCGAGCACTGCGCAGGTCGTCTCCGGCGTCAGCTTTGCACCTTCGCCGCCCGCGAGAAGCAGCTTGGCCCCGTGGAGGAAGAAGCCCGGCGCGCCGCCTTCGTCCATCTCGATATGCGCTTCGGTGTGGCAGACGACGCCGCCATGTGGAGGGACCATGGCCGAAAGCGCAAGGCAATTGCCCGCCGTGCCCGTCGCCACCCAAAGCGCGGCGCACGGCGCGCCGAACAGATCCGAAAACGCGGCATCGAGCCGGGCGGACAGCGCATCGCCATCATAGGCGGTATCGGCCGCATCGGCCCCCTGCATCGCCGCCCAGATCTTGGGGTGGACAGGGGCGGCGTTGTCGGAGAAGAACTTCATGGGCGCGGTCTTAGCTGGCAAGTCGCCCGGTTGGAAGGTGCGCGAAAAGGACGAGAGCCATGGACGAACCAGTGATCACCCATGTGGATCAGGGCGCGGAAGGCGAATATCAGGCGCGCGTGGCGGACAATGCGGCGTTCGGACGGCTGACGTATGTGCGCCGCGGCAATGTGCTGACAGCAGAGCACACGCTGGTGCCCACCGAAATCGGCGGGCGCGGCATTGCGGGCAAGCTGGTTGCGGCGCTGGTGGCCGATGCACAGGCGCATGGCTGGAAGATCGTGCCGGAGTGCAGCTATGTTGCCGCCGCATTCAAGCGCCATCCGGAGTGGGCCGACCTGCTGGCCTGAATTCAGAGCACCTTGCCCATGCGGACGAGCGGCACAACCACGCCCTCGCGCGAAGTGGCCTCGACCGCTTCAATCTCGGCATAGCCGCAGGCCATGTAGAGCGGCAGGCCCGCCAGCGTTGCCATCAGCTCCACTCGCGCAAACCCTGCGGTGCGCGCGGCGTCCTCGCAGATCGCCATGATCCGCTTGCCGATACCGCGCCGCGCGTGGGCGGGATCGACATACATCGCGCGGATCCGGGCTGCATCCTTCGCCGGATCGAGCGGCAACGGTTCGCGCGCGACGATGCTGTCATCCCCGCCAAACAGCGTCGCGCGCCAGCTCCACCCCCCGCAGCCGACAAGCTCGCCGCCATCGAGGATCATGAAATAGGTCCGGTCCTTCACCAGCTGGGTATCCAGCCCCATGGTCTGATGGCTGGCCGCCACTTGTTCGGGCGTCAGAAAATCGCGCTGCAGCTCCTCGATGGC
The DNA here is from genome assembly GCF_002278815.1 of Novosphingobium sp. PASSN1. Lineage (NCBI taxonomy): Bacteria > Pseudomonadati > Pseudomonadota > Alphaproteobacteria > Sphingomonadales > Sphingomonadaceae > Novosphingobium > Novosphingobium sp. PASSN1. The sequence continues at coordinate 238,173 of NZ_NKIS01000002.1, forward strand.
GCGGGTCATCAGCGCGCGCAGGGCGGGCAGGTCCGCCTCGGTCGCGGGCCGATGCGTCAACGCCGCCATGTCAGTACCCGGCTACGCTGCCCACCGGCAGGCGCGGATCAATCGCGCCGTAAAGCTGGTCGCGGCCTACGGGCGGTTTGCCCAGTGCCGGGCCGCCAACGAGGATCGCGGCGACCTGGTTCCAGTAATCCATCGGCTCCAGCTTGTGGCCCTTGGCCTCCAGCGCGGCGCGGGTTTCGGCGCTCAGCGCGTTGGGTTCGGTGAAGATCACATCGGGCAGCCACTGCGCGTGGATGCGCGAGGCATCGGTCGCCTCGGTCACGGTCATCCCGTGGTCGATCACGTTGAGCATGACCTGCAGCACGCCGGTGGGGATATGGCTGCCGCCGGGAGTGCCGACGACCATGGCAAGCTTGCCGTCCTTCGTCACAATGGTCGGCGTCATCGAGGACAACGGCCGCTTGCCCGGCGCGATGGCGTTGTTGGCGCCTTCGACAAGGCCGTACATGTTGGGCTCACCAGGCTTGGACGAGAAATCGTCCATCTCGTCGTTCAGCAAGATGCCGGTGCCCGCAGCCGTCACCCGCGCACCGAACCAGTCGTTGAGCGTGTAGGTGAGCGAGACGGCGTTGCCTGCGGCATCGACGATGGAAAAGTGCGTGGTGCTCGCGCCTTCGAGGCTCTGCCCCGGCACACCGAGCGAGACCGAAGGCGTCGCCTTGTCGGCGCTGATCCCGCTGCGCATCTGCGCCGCGTATTCCGGCGAGATGAGCTTGGCGACATCGGCTTTCACAAAGCCCGGATCACCGAGGCTGACATTGCGATCATGGAACGCCCGGCGCAGGGCTTCGGTGAAGTAGTGGATGTTCTGCGCCGAATGCCAGCCAAGCTCGCCCATCGGATAGGCGGAGAGAATGTTCAGCGTTTCGCACACCACCACGCCGCCGGAGCTGGGCGGCGGGGCGGAAATGACGTGGTAGCCCCGGTAATTGCATTCGAGCGGCGCGCGCTCGATGGCGCGGTAGGCGGCGAAATCGGCCTTGGCGAGAATGCCGCCATTGGCCTTGCTGGCGGCGACGATCCTGTCGGCAATCTCGCCCTTGTAGAACACGTCGGCGCCCTTGTCGGCGATCAGCTGGAGCATCCGGCCCAGATCGGCCTGCACCAGCTTGTGGCCCTTTTCCCAAGGCTTGCCGGCATCGAGGAAGATCGCGGCGCTGGGGGCGTCCTTGGCGAAATCCTGCGCGCCTTCGGCCAGGAACGTGGCATCGCCCTGATCCAGCACGAAGCCATCGCGCGCCATGCTGATCGCCGGAGCCGTGAGCCGCGCGCGCGGCAGGACCGCGAACTTTTCACGCGCGAGTTCGAGGCCTGCGACCGTGCCCGGCACACCCACCGCCTTGTGGCCGCGCGTGGAGAGCAGTGGAATCACCTTGCCCGCCTTGTCGAGGTACATCGTCGGCGTGGCGGCACCGGGCGCGGTTTCGCGGAAATCGATGAAGCTGGTGCGGCCATCGGCAAAGCGCACGGTCATGAAGCCGCCGCCGCCGATGTTTCCGGCCTCCGGGAACGTGACGGCCAGCGCATAGGCAACCGCGATGGCCGCATCGACCGCGTTGCCGCCATCCTTGAGCACTTCGACCCCGGCATCGCTGGCCAGCCGGTGCGCGGACACGACCATGCCGTGTTCTGCGCCGACAGGGACCGGCGAGGCCGCTTGCAGGCACGTACCGGAGATCAGGGAAAATGCCGCGAGGGCAGCAATTGCAGTCTTGCGCAGGGCCATGGGTCTTATCCTCTCGTGCGCACCTGTGCCTCCCGGCAGGCCAAAAGAAAAGGGCGGAGAAGCCGAAACTTCCCCGCCCGATCCTGCTAGGCCCCATCCGGTTGGACGGTGGTGCCGAACTCAGTACTTCACACGGGCCCGGATGTACCAGAAGCCGCCGTTGAAGCCGAACGGACCGCCGTTACGCGGATAGATCTGGCCGTCGCCGGTGCTGTTGGTCAGCGTGTAGATCGGGTTCGAAGGCGAAGCCTTCACCCGGTCGGGCTTGGTGTTGAAGATGTTGTTGCCGCCCACGGTCAGCGTGAAGTTGTCCATGAACGTGTAGCTCACGTCCATGTCGGCCGTGACCTTCGCCCCGAACTGCTGGCCCGGGTAGTCGGTCTCGGCGCGCCATTGGCCGAAGTAGCGACCGGCAGCGCCGATCGAGAAGTTGCCGCTCGTCCAGTTGCCCTGGAGGTTGAGGCGATGCTTCGGTGCCAGGTTCTGCGCATCCACGCGCTGGGCCAGGCCGATCGAGGCCGGGTCGAACTTGGTCACCTTGTTCTTGTTGTAGTTGTAGGCCAGCGTCAGGTTCAGCTTGCCGCCAGCAAGATCGGTCCGGTAGCTGCCGACCACGTCGACGCCGCGGGTGCGGATGTCGAGCGAGTTGGTGAAGTACTGGACGTTGCCGCCCACGCCGACCGAAGCGAGCTCGGACAGATTGGCGATATCGGCGGCAGACACCACGAACGACTTCGAGATGAAGATGCGATCCGAAACCTTGATCTGGTAGGCGTCGACCGTCAGCGTCAGCGCGCTGGTCGGCTGGAACACGAAACCGAAGCCGAAGTTGGTCGAGGTTTCAGGCTTCAGGTTCTTGGCACCGAAGTACTGCGCCACCGCGCTCGTCACCGGGAAGGTGCCGACCTGCACCGACTGACCGGCGAGGAAGTTGGTGGTGAGGACCTGGGCGTTGTTCTGGCCCGGCGTCGGGGCGTGGAAGCCCGAACCGACGGTAGCGCGCAGGGCCAGTTCATCGGTCACGTGGTAGATGCCGTTGAACTTGTAGACGAAGCGGCCACCGAACGAATCGTAGTGTTCATAACGGCCGGCCGCGCCCAGCGTGAGCTGCTTGGTGATATCGGCTTCTGCACCGACATAGACGCCCCAGCTCTTCTGGCTGTTGGTGCCGGCATACGTCGGCGCGGTGCCGCCGTAGCCGCTCGCAGCCGGATCATACGATGCGGTCTGCTCCTCAAGCTGGGTGAACACGCCCGAACCCGGCGCGGTCTCTGCGTAGAGATCGTGCGGAATGGCGTAGGGGCCTGCACCGTAGGACTGGAAATCGCCTTCCGTAGCGGTGTAGCTTTCGCGGCGGAATTCCGCGCCGCCCGAGAACGTGATCGGGCTGGCGAGGCCGGCTTCGACCGCATACGTCAGGTCGAGGTTGGCATCGAATTCCTTCTGGATCAGCTTGCCGAATTCGAAGCTGGTCTGCGAAGCCTTGCCGAACGACGGGCTGATCGAGTTGTCCATCGACAGATCAAGCTGGTTGCGGCTGAGCGAGGCCGAAAGATCGTAAGTGAACCCACCGTCGGTCTTGCCCTTGTAGCCCAGCGTGCCGATGGCCTGATCGGTCTTGCCGATGAACAGCGGGGTGAAGCCGCCCGGATAGAGCGAGGTCAGGTTGAAGACATTGCCGTCCTTGACATAACCGCCAGCAGGGCAGGTCGGGTTACCGGCCGGGCACTGCGTCTGGTAGTAAGGCACCTGGAAGAAGTTGCGGCCACCGATCGTGCCGGTCTTCTTGGTGCCGCTGCCATCGTCATACTCGAAGCTGCTCGAACCCTGGTACGACGAACGGAAGTTGAAGCTCTGCTCGGCCTTGCTGTGCGCGAAGTTGCCGAAAGCGTAGATCTGGCTGTTGTCCGTCACGTCATAGCCGGCGTTGACAACGGCCTTCCAGCCTTCGCTCGGCGAGTTACCCCAGATCTGCGCGGGCAGCGGGTAGAACGGAAGCTTGTCGGCCAGCGTCGGGTTTTCAGCGGCGAAGCGCGCGGCGATCGGGCGGGTCACGCCGCGGCTCGTGCGGCCATCCTTGTTATATTCGCCCGAGATGTTGATGAAGCCGCGGTCCGATTTCAGACCACCGTTGGCGGCAATCTGGTAGCTTTCGCCGTCGCCAGCGTAGAACTGGCCGTAGCGGCCGACCATTTCGAAGCCGGCGTTATCACGCAGACCGTAGTTCAGCACGCCCGCGATGGCGTCCGAACCATACTGCGCGGTCGCGCCGTCACGCAGGACTTCGAGGCCCTTGATCGCGATGGCGGGGATCGCCGAAATGTCGGGACCCTGCGAGCCGAACGACAGGCCGGTGTCACCACCGTTGTAGACCTGCACCAGCGCCGAACGGTTGTAGCGCTTGCCGTTGAGCATGACGAGCAGCTGGTCGCCCGGAAGGCCGCGCAGCGACGGCGCACGCACGAACGTCGAGGCGTCCGAGATCGAGTTCTGGCCGACGAAGAACGAGGGCACGAGGTTGCGGACCGAGTCCAGCAGGTTCGCGGTCGGCTGCGTGGTGAGATCAGCCGCGCTGATCACGTCGATCGGCGAGGCCGAGTCAGCGACAGTGCGGTCGGTACGGCGGGTGCCGATGACCACGATGCTCTGCGCAGCGGCGGCATCGTCGGTCGCAGCGGCGGTCTGCTGCGCGAAAGCGGCCTGCGGAGCGGCCACGCCGGCAAATGCCGCGGCCGAAGCCATGAGCGCGCCGCGCAGGGCGAGATTGGAAAGGTTACGCACGATAGGTACCCCTGAATTGAGCAGCCGGACACAACTGTCCCCCCGGCCTGCCTTCGGTTGAAGCGCGCTGTGGATATTCTTTCGATTGCAAGAGTAAACAGGTTTGGGGGGCAAACCCTGATCTCCAAGTGCGAAACCGCGCCATGTGTGACATTTTTGCTATTGCCGCGTGCACCTCCGCCACAGACACTTTTACTAGGTTTTCCGCGGCCTAGGCTTACTCGCGCAGCGCTTCCTGCGAGATGCGGATAAGCGGCCCCAGCACGTAGTTCAGGATCGTCTGGCGGCCCGAACGGATCGCCACTTCACCGGTCATGCCCGGGATCACCGGCATCCCCGCACCGAAACTGGCGCGCCCGGCATCCAGGCGCACGCGATAATAGAGCCCGCCGCGCGGGTCCTGGATCGCATCGGGCGAAACATCGACGACTTTGGCTTCGAGCGAGCCGTAGACCGTGGAATCATAGGCCGAGATCTTGATGCGTGCGGGCAGGCCCGGCCAGATGTTGCTGCGGTCCTTGGGTGCGATGCGCGCCTCGATGATGACCTGGCTGGCGGCCGGCACGATCTCTGCCACCGGTTCGCCGCCGCGGATCACGCCGCCCGCGGTGCGCACATTGAGCCGGTTGATCACGCCATCGACCGGCGCGCGGATTTCCTCGCGCGCGACGCGGTCTTCTACCGCCCCGAACTGTTCATCGGCCTTGGCGAGTTCGAGCCGCAGCGCGGCGGCCTGCGCGCGGATCTGCTCCATGTCGCTGGCCCAGATCTCGCCGCGCCGGGCGGCGGATTCGCCCAGCCCGGCGGAGGACTGCGGAATCTGGTTGGCGACATCGGCAATCCGCGTGCGCAGCGAAAGCAGCATGGCGCGCTTGTCAAGTACATCGCGTTCCGAAACGGCATCTTCGGCATAGGCGCGTTCGAGCTTGGCCAGTTGCTCCATCGCCAGCCGTTCTTCGCTGCGCAAGTTGCCCAGCCGCGCTTGGAGCGAGCCGACTTCGGCGGACTTGGCCCGCGCCTGCTGGTTGATCACGCCCACCTGGCTGTTGCGCTGGGCGCGGCGCGAGGCGAACAGCCCGGCCTCGCTTGCGGCGATTTCCGGGGCCTGCGCTGCCAGATCGGCAGGCGGCACGAAGCTGCCCACGCCTGAAATTTCAGCGTCGAGCCGCGCCAGCATGATGCGCTTGGCGACCAGATCGGTGCGCGCGCTTTCGATGGCCGCGCCGGTGGAGGCATTGCTGATCCGCATCAGCACTTGCCCCTTGCGCACCCGCTGCCCTTCCGAAACGAGGATTTCCTTCACGATGCCGCCTTCCAGATGCTGGACAAGCTGGTTCTGGGTGGAAGGCAGCACGCGGCCCGCGCCGCGCGTGACCTTGTCCACGGTGAACAGCGCCATCCACAGCGCCACGAGGCCGAACGTGATCAGCAGCGCCTTGAGCAGACGCGAGGGCGCGGCAATGCCGAGCCGCGCGCTCCACGGCAGCGCGGCGCCGATGGGCTGGCTGGGCAGCGCGAACTTGCCGCCGAGCACGGCATCCGCCTCTCCCGGGCGCAAGTCATCGAACAGGCTGCCCCCGCCGAGCGAGACGATGAGCGATTGGCGAAGGCGCGCAAAGCGCATGGCTGAACCCCGGTCAATGTGAGTGCGTTGGCCGGTCTTTACCGTTCATTATCCTTGTTTTGGCTTGCCCCGCCCTTACGCGCATTCCCGTAAGGCGCACTTCACCCGGCGTTTTCCATAAACTGGCACTCCCGCCCCGAACTGGGGTAAAACGCCATGCAACACACATCATCGGACCGGCCTGCGGCGATCATCGGTCGGCTCTTGCGCCGCCGCAAACCCGCGCCTGCAGCCAGGATCACCGATCAGCCCTTCATCACCGCCATGCCCATGCTGGCGGCGCTCGAAGCGCTGGCCGAGCTGCGCGGCATCGCGTCTGCCAAGGCGGCGCTCAGTGCCGCGCTGCCCATGGCGCAGGACAGGCTCGCCGCGAAGCTCGCCCCGCTCGCCCTCGCCCGCATCGGCATTGAGGCGCATTGGCGGCCCTTGCACCAGGGCCTGCCCGAAGCGTCTGCCCTGCCCTTGATCGTGACGCTGGGCTCCGGCGGCGCGGTGGTCCTTGCCGCAGGCGGCACGGGAGGACAGATTTCGGTTCGCGATGCGTCTGGCTGGCAGGATCTTCCGTTCGCCGCGCTGCGCCCGCTGCTGGATGGGGAGGCGCTCCACAGCGGTCCGGTCGATCCGGTGAACGGCGCCAGCGATGCGCACGAACGCGACCTGATCCGCCGCAATCCCAAGGCCTGGTTGCTGGGCGCCTATCTCGGCGAACGCGGCCCGCTGGGCCAGATGCTGATCGCCAGCGCGCTGCTCAACCTGTGTGCGCTGACCATCCCGCTCTACATGCGCGCGATCTACGACCGGGTCGTGCCCAATCTCGCGATCGAGAGCCTGTGGGCCTTGTCCATCGGCGTCACCATCGTGCTGGTGTTCGAACTGCTGCTCAAGAAGATCAAGGCGCGCTTTGTCGATGCCGTGGCGACGCGGGTGGGGCAGGCGGTGCAGCACCGCGCGGTCGTCTCCGTGCTGCGCGCCCGCGCGCCGACACCGGGCATGGGCTTTGGCGCGATGCTGACGGGCTTGCGCGATCTGGAACAACTTTCGCTGCTGGTGCCGCAGGCTGTGGCTACGTTCTGCGTGGACCTGCCGTTCGTGGTGCTGCTGTTCGCACTCATCGCGGCGATCGGCGGCTTCACCGTGCTCGGCCCGATCCTTGGCGCGGTGGGCCTGATCTTCGTCGGCATGATCAGCAACTATGCGCTGAAACTCGCCAGCCGCCGCGCTTCGAAACTGCTTCAGGCGCGCAGCGATCTGACCGCCGAACTCACTTCTGGCTGGACCACGATCAAGGCCAACCACGCCGAAGGCCTGTTCGAAGGGCGCTGGGATCTGATTTCCGATCATCTTGCGATGGGCAATAAGCATGTGCGCCACTGGTCCGAAATGCCCGCATCGGCATCGGGCCTGCTGGTCCAGCTGGTGACGGTGATGGTGGTCGTGATCGGCGTTTTGCAGATCAAGGCGGGCCTGATGACCACCGGCGCGCTGATCGCGGTGGTGCTGCTCACCGGACGCGCGATGGTGCCCGTGGCCGCCACCGTCAGCATGTTCGCCCGCGCTTATCAGAGCCTGGCGCAGTTTCAGGCGCTGGCCGGGCTGCTCCAGTCCGAACCCGAACGCGATGTCTCCGATCCCGCCGTCAGCCTTGCCCCGGTGCGGGGCGCTGTGCGCGTGGCAGGCCTTTCGCACACGTTTGCCGGCAGCGGCGCGCCGAGCCTTTCCGGCCTGACGTTCAGCGTGGCGGAAGGCGAACGCGTGGCGCTCATCGGCAAATCGGGATCGGGCAAATCGACCCTGCTCCAGCTGCTGGCCGGGCTGGTCCCCGCGCAGGAAGGGCTGATCACGCTTGATGGCCACGCGCTCGACCGGTTCGCCATCCCGCACCTGCGCCAGAACGTGATCTACAGCGCGCAGGACGCGGTGATCTTCGAAGGCACGGTGTGGCACAACATCCTGCTCGGCATGCCCGAGCCGGAAACCGCCGTGGTCGAACGCGCGATCCGCTGTTCGGGGCTCGACAGCTTTGTCGCGCGGACGGCAGAAGGCTACATGCGGCAAGTGGGCGCGCGCGGCGCGGCGCTTTCGGGCGGGCAGCGCCAATCGCTGCTGCTGGCCCGGGCGCTGGTGCGCGATCCTGCCGTGTTGCTGCTGGATGAACCCACCGCTTCGCTGGACATCGCGAGCGAACAGGCGGTGATCGCGGGTCTCGCCGAGGCCACGCAGGGCAAGACCCTGATCGTGGCGACGCACCGCCTCGCACTGCTCGAAATCGTCGACCGGGTGATCTGGCTGGAAGAGGGCCGCATCGTGGCAGACCGGCCCAAGGCCGAAGTGCTGGCCCAGCTGGCCGCCCAGACTGCGCAGGCTGGCGGGCAGGCCAAAGGTAAACAGGGACCTAGGGAAGCTGCCTGAGCGCGCCCGCGCCACCCCTTAAATACGATGGCTTATGGCCGATTAAGCATGACGGCGCGCATTTCAGTCCGCCGCCTGACAGGAGCAAGACGTGGCAGGGGCATCCGCCGATGGCGAAGTCAATCACTGGCCGGCCTTCGTGGACGTGCTCACCACCGTGATCATGGTGGTGACGTTCCTGCTCGTCATCATGAGCGCGGCGGTGATGCAACTCTCGCAGCGCGTTATCGCCAATTTCAAGCAACAGCTGGTCCAGCAGCAGCAGGTGCAGCAGAAAACCGGCGTCCAGCAACAGATCGGCAAGGATGGCAAGCCCGTAGCTTGCGCGCCGGGCACCCCCGCCGTGCTTTCGCCGCGCGATGCCGAGGCTGGAACGTCCGTGGCCGAACTGGGCGCCGTGCTGCGTTCGCCAACCGTGACCGACGGGGCCGAGCGCCTTTCGATCCGCACGCGCGAGACGCCCGATACGCTAAAGCTCCAGGTCAAGGCCGTGGAAGAGGCCGACGATGCCAAGGGTGTCGAGGTCAAGACCGCCGACACGCTGATCAAGATCGCCTTCGCGCCCAATGCCGCGACGTATGACGAGACCAATTCGGCCCGCGTGATCGGCTTCGTGAGAAGCAAGGCGCGCCCCGGCACGAAGTATGAAATCTGGTCGTTCGCCCCGCAAACCCGCTCGGTTTCCGAAGCGCAGCGCACGGCGTTCTACCGCGCAGCGATGACCCGCAACCTCCTGCTGCGCGCCGGGCTTTCCCCGGCAGATGTCACCACCCAGATCCGCGTCACCGATGCGGCATCGGCCGACGGACACATGGTCCGCGTGGTGATCAAGCCATGATCGCGGCGCTCCTGCGCAAGGCAGCGTCCCGCCCGGTGAGCGCGTCAGGCGCAGCCGGGCCTGCAACCGGATCCAGTGCAATGGAAAAGAAACTCCGTTCCGAACTCTACAAGATGACCTTGATCATGGTCGTCCTCATCGGGCTGGGCATCTATGCCCACGAATTCGTGATCGAGGGCATCAAGGCCAAAGTGGCGCTCAACCTCTCGATCTTCGCGATCTTCGGGGTGGCGGCGGGCATTGCCTTTCGCAACGTGCTCTCGCTGCGCAACGAAGTGGTCGCGCTGCACGCGCTGCAGGTCGATTATGGCGAGCGCGCCAAGCGCCCGCGCGATCCTTATGCGCGGCCCGCCGTGGTGTTCCACGAACCCGAACTGCTGGGCCAGGGCTACCGCCTGATCGCCGAGGAACTGGGCAAGCAGGACAACCTCGAGATCGGCGCGGACACCGTCCAGACGCTGCTCCACGATGTCGACCAGCGCATCAACGACCGCAAGTCGACCATCCTCTATTTTTCGGGCCTGATGGTGTTCCTCGGCCTGCTCGGCGCGTTCATGGGCCTGATGAAGACCGTGCATTCGGTGTCCGATCTGATCGGCGCGATGGACGTTTCGGGCAATGCCGGTTCGGACAGCTTCGGCAAGATGATCGAGGGCATGAAGGCCCCGCTCAACGGCATGTCGGTGGGCTTCTCCTCATCGCTGTTCGGCCTGATGACCTCGATGGTGCTCGGCGCGCTCGAACGCTGCATGACGAGCGCGATGAAGACCTTGCGCAATGAGTTCGAGCACTGGCTTTCGAACCTTGCCCAGCTCGAATCCGGACAGAATGAAACCGCCGCCAGCCCCTCGCGCGATTTCGGTTCGGTGCGCCGGGCGATCGAGGCGGGGGCAGCAGAACTCGCCGAACTGCGCGGTGCGATCATCGGCATGGCGCACGGCGCGGCAGCCAACAAGGACGAGATCGCCGGGCTGACCGGTGCGGTCGGCAGCCTCATCGATGTTGTCGCCGGGCTTTCCGATCCGCGCCAGATCATGCGGCCGGTGGCTGATGCCGTGGCGGAACTGGCGCACAACCAGTCTGCCATGCTGGCGCAGCTGCGCGCGCTGCACGAAGATGCCGCAGCCGATCGCGCGCATATCCGCGCAACCCTGGCCGCCATGGGCGTGCTGGCAGAGCGGTCTGCCGCGCTGGATGGCGACGAGATTCACCGCCAGTTGGAGAGCCTTGTCACGCTGATGGGCGAGGCGCAGCACGCGCCGCGCGTGGCGGCTGAGCCGCTTGTACCAGTGGCACGGGAGCCGGTCTCGCAGCTGGGCCGATGGACGCTGCGGCTGGCCGGATGGCTGGGGCTTTCGACCCGGCGGGCGGCGCGGCGGCAGCTGAACGAAGCACGGCGGATGCGGCATGACGTTGCAGGCAGCCTTGCCGCCAATCGCCGCGCGATGCGCGAGCTGGCCGGGCGGCTCGACCGGCGGATGGAACGGCTGGCGGTTGCCTCCGCGCAGCACCGCGACGCGCTAGCGCGGCTCGATATGCGCAGCGCCGAACACCGCGCTTCGTTCGAGACCTTTGCCGCCGCGCTGGAAGGCGCAGCGACCAAAAACGCATGTGGCGAGAACGCGATCGGGCTGGGCGATGCGCGCACCGAAATGGAGCGCCTGCGCCGCCGGCTCGGCATGCGGTTCGAGGAGCAGGCTCCCGCCGCTTCTGCCGGCGATGCCGCCGATCCCACCACCAAGCGCGGAGCGATGTGATGGCCCTGCTTTCCAACCCCTTCAATCGCAAGAAGATCTTCGCCCGCGCCGATGCGCGCCACGAATGCCGCATCGAGGGCGAGATCATCCTGACCGAGAAGATGGTCAGCTATGAAGGCCGCTTGATCAACCTTTCGCGCGGCGGTGCGATGTTCCGCCCGCGCCTTGCCTACCTGATGAACCGCCGGGGGGATGCGGTGCAAGTGCAGGCAGCGGGCCTTGCCCTTGCCGGAGAGATCGTTGCGACGACCCCGCTCGGCTTTGGCGTGCGCTTCGACCAGCCGCTGAGCGATGCCGAACTGGCGCACCTGCTGGGCCACGGCGCGAGCGAAGCCGCCGCAGCCTGAAGACGCGGGCCAAAGACGCCGGCCGAAGACCCGCAAGGGTTTCCCCGTAGGCCCCGTTTGCGCGGCGGTTAACCACGATGGCCGCACATCAGGGCGGGACTCAAAACGTCACTCAAAGGAAGCCCAGGTGCCGCATTCTCTTGCCCGATTGCCGCTGACAGCGCTCGCCACCGGCCTTGCCGCCGGGGCCGCGCTTGCGGCGCCGCAGGCCCGCGCTGCCGAACCTGTCGCCCTCCCCCCTGCTCTTGCGGGCGGCGCGGCGGATGCCCCTTTCATTGCTTATGTGCTCGATGGTCTCGACGGGCCGGACTTTGCGACTGCGCCCAGCGCGGGATCGCCGGTGGTGCCCGAAGCGCCTCGGCCAATCCGCTATGCCATGTCTGCGCCGCTCGTGCCCGCGATCTTTGCATCCCCGTTCGCCGCGCCTGTGGTCCCGTCCATGCCGCTGGCCGAACTCATTTCGGTGCGCGAGCCGGACCCGCCATCCGCCGCAACAATGGCCCCGGAACTTGCCACAGCATTCGTCCCCGCGCTTCCCTCGGCTGCCGCTCCTGTTGCGGCTCCTGTGCCGATTGCGGCTGCGCTGGCCGCCCTTCCTCCCTTGCCCGACCTTCTGGCTGCACCGACCGGTGAGGAGCAATCGCCCCCAGCCTCACCGGCAGCAGTCTTGCCGCAAGGGCCGATGGCCGATGGCTCGACGCTGGCTGCGCATCGGATGACAGCCTTGCCGGGGCCAACGCCTGTCGCGGCAGAACCGGGCCGGAACGAAGCAAGCCTTGGCGAGATCGGTGCAGACGGCGAACTGCCAGCGCTTGATCCCGGCCAGCAGCCGGTCACCGTGCTGTCCCGGCTCGATGGACCGGGACCGCTCCCAGCCCGGCGTCCGATTGCGGCCATGATCGACCCCCCGGCAGCTAGCCCCCCGGTCGCCACCGGCGATCCCGCTGCTCTGGCTGAGCTGGACGCATCCGATCCGGCCCCGGCACCGCTGCCTGCAGTGTCCGATCAGGCGGAATCGCTGACAGATGCGATCATCGCCTCGCTCAAGGGCAATCCGGAAATCCAGATCTCGCTCGCCCAGCAGGATGACGCGCGCTACGGCGTGGACGAGGCGCGCGCGAACTATCTGCCGCGCATCGACGTCACCGGTGCATGGGGTCGCGAGTTTGCGCGCAACATCCCGCAAGCGCCCACCCAGCGTTTCCGCAGCGAAGCGACCATCGCGCTCAACCAGAACCTTTGGGACTTCGGCGTCACCATCAACGATATCAAGCGCGCGCGCGCCAGTTATCGTTCGGCGCAATGGGGTACGCGCGAGCGGATCGAGGCGATTTCCTACGATATCGCCAGTGCCTATCTCGGCGTGCTGTTGCAGCAGAATCTCGTCTCGCTGGCGGAAGGCGAGATCGCTTCGGTAAAGAAGATCCTGCGCATCGTGACGGTGCAAAAGGACCTTGGCCTCACCACACCCGCCGATGTCGAGCGCGCACAGACCCGGCTCGACAACGTGCGTTCGCAGTTGCTGGATCGGCAGAGCGCGCTGGAGCAGGCACGCAATGCCTACAAGCGGCTGACCAATCACATGCCACTGCGCGCCGCCGAAGTGCCGCCTGCCGGCACCGCGCTCCCCGAAAGCGCCGATGTCGCGGTTGACCTGATCGACACGCGCAGCCCGCGCCTTGCGCAGGCGGTGGAAGACCGCCGCTCGCTCGACAAGCAATACGACAGCCAGGCCGATACCGCGCTGCCGCGCCTCGGCCTGACCATCGCCAGCGATTACCGGCAAGACGTACTCGGCATGACCGGGCGGGCGGTGGATGCGCGCGCGATGGTGACGTTCTCCTACCGGCTCTACAACGGCGGCGCCGCCACTGCGACCAAGCGCCGCATCGGCGCGCGGCTGCGCCAGGCCGATTACGAGCTGGACCGCCGCCGCCGCGAGGTGGAGCAGGACATCCGCATCGATTACGCCAGCCTTGGTGCCGCGCGCGAGAAGATCGCCACGATCGAGGCCGAAATCGGCTCTGCCGAGCGCGTGGCCGATCTTTACAAGCAGCAGTTCCGCGGCGGGCGGCGCACGGTGTTCGACCTGCTCGATGCCGAACAACTGCTGTTTGCCGCCCGCGCCAAGCAGACCGCCAACCAGATCGCGCTGCGCGCCGCGGAATACCGCGTGCTGCAGAAGCTGGGCGGGCTGTTCGATCTGGTCAGCGGCGGCACCCCGCTGCCCGCCCTCGCCCAGCCTGCGCCGGGCAGCGATGACTGAAATTTCCCCGCCCCGTGCCGTTCCCCGATCAGGGCGCGCGGCACCGGGTGGATACGTGAAGTCCCGGAGCCCGCTCCGGCCCAAGCCCTAAGCTCGCGGACTGTAGAACCGGGCGCCCAGCAACAGAGGTCACATGGTCAAGATCGTTCGCGCCAAATCGGGATCCGCCGGCAAGTCCAAGGGAACCAAGGGCTCGGCTCGGCTTGCGCCCGAAGCGGACTCCCCAGCCCCCGGCGAAGGCGCGCAGGTCGCGGTCCAAAAGCAGGCCTACGGCGCGGCCAAGGTCGTCGCGCTCGATGCCGACGACAAGGCCAAGCTTGGCATCAAGTATGCGCCCTTCAAGGTCGAGATCGCCGACGTCGACGTCGTGCTGGTGTTCACCGATGGATCGCGCATCATCATTCCGGGCATGGCGCTGGCCGCGTTTTCGGGGCGCAAGCCGGTCATCCTGTTCACCGACAAGGAATTCTCCTCCGATCAGGCCGTGGGCATGGTGGGCGAGATCAGCCCGCAGAGCCCGGCGCTCGAACTGCACTTGTCCAGCGCAGATGCGACCAAGCCCGCCGAGCAGATCAAGCCGGAAGGAGCCGTGCAGCCCGAGGATTCAGCACAGGCGCAAGCCGAAGCCGCTGCCAAGGAGGACAACCAGCACAAGTCCGACGAGAGTGGCAAGGCGCTGACCGAGAAGATCAGCGATTCGCAGCCGCAGAGCCCGTCCACCCCCGGCGTGCAATCCCCGCGCGCGGCCGATCCCGCGCCCGACGATGCGCTGGGCCCGGCAGGCATCGGCAAGCTCGTGCCCAAGCTGACCTTCGAGCTGTTCAACTCCGAAGGCGTAACCCGCACCACCGAAAACGGCGAGACCGTGATCAAGGGCGATACTGGCGGCCCCGGTTCCTCCAAGGATTCCGGCTTCAAGGCGCAGTCTGCGCCCGAAAGCATCGAGGGCACATCGGGCAATGATGTGATCTATGCCGATGATCCGGCCAAGGCCCCGCCGGGCACCAGCCTGCGCGTGCTCAACGTGGTGGCCGAAGTCCCGGCCAAGGGGCTCGATCTGCTCGAAGTGCTGATCCCCTCGCTTCCCGATGGCTATGCGGTGGTCAACGGCACGCTCACCGACAAGGGCTGGCTGGTCAAGATCGACCAGGGCAAGATCGAGAAGCTGACGACGACCACCGACGAGACCGGCAAGACCGTGCCCGTCCCCGCAAGCCAGTCGCACTTCTCGTTCGAGATCGAACTGACCTACAAGCTGCCGCCAACGAGCGCCGAGCCAGGCACGAGCGGGTTCAAGGACGAGTTCTACTTCCCCGTGCTGCTCGGCCTTTCGTCCGATGGCGAGACCTCGACTTTCGCGGTGGGGGTCTCGACGCATTTCGGCATCAGGGACGTGACCGACGACGCCGGGATGACGGTGAAGGATCCCGTAACCGGCGAGCCGATCTACGTGCTGTTTGCCAATCCGCCCGGCACCACGATTTCTGCGGGCAGCGGCGACGATCATATCCACGCCGGTGCAGGCGCGGACAGCATCGACGGCGGCAGCGGCACAGATATGGTCGACTACCACCTCTCGGGCGAGGGCGTGGACGCGAACCTTGGCTCCGGCAAGGGCAAGGGCGGCGCTGCGGAAGGGGACAGCTACACCAATGTCGAAGGGCTGATCGGGTCTGACTTCGCTGACCGCCTGACCGGGGACGGCAAGGACAACACGCTGATCGGCGGCAAGGGCGCGGACGTGCTCGATGGCGGCGCGGGCAGCGATACGGCGGACTATACCCACGCCCTCGATGGCGCGCCCGCCGGGGCCGACGGCATCGAAGTGTTCCTCGACGGGCAGGCGAACCGGGGCGGCGAGGCCGAAGGCGATACGCTGACCGGCATCGAGCACGTGATCGCGACCGCCCGCAATGACACGCTTCACGGCGGCACAGCCGAAGAATGGATCGAGGCCGGCGCAGGCGATGACCGGATGACGAGCAGCGCCGGGGCCGACCGCTTCGACGGCGGCGCGGGCACCGATACGCTCGACTACAGCGGTTCGGCGAAGGGCGTCGATGCGCGGCTGGACGGGACGACGGGCAAGGGCGGCGATGCGGCGGGCGATACGGCCAGCGGGATCGAGAACCTCATCGGATCGGCGCACGGCGACACGCTGACCGGCGACAGCGGCGACAACCGCCTGACCGGCGGCGCAGGCGCAGACCACGTGGACGGCGCGGGCGGCACCGATACGGTCGATTTCAGCGCAAGCGAGACGGCGGTCGCAGTCTATCTCGATGGCCGCACCAGCCATGGCGGCGAGGCCGAAGGCGATACCTACGCCGCTATCGAAGTGCTGGACGGCAGCGCCTTCGACGACCGCCTGACCGGCGCGCGCGGCGCGGAAACGCTGAACGGCGGCGCGGGCGACGATGTGCTGGAAGGCAGTTTCGGCGGCGATGCGCTGGATGGCGGCGCAGGTTTCGACATCGCGAGCTACGCCGGTTCGAGCGCGGCGGTGCAAGTCGCGCTCGATGGATCGCTGCGCGATGGCGGCGATGCGGTGGGCGATGTGTTCCCCAGCATCGAGGGCCTCGAAGGCTCGCGCTTTGGCGATACCCTGATCGGTTCGGCGGGCGGCGATGTGCTGCGCGGGCTGGCGGGAGATGACCTGCTTGTCGGGCTGGGCGGCGCTGACGCCATCGCAGGCGGAGCCGGGTTCGATACCGCGGACTACAGCGGATCGCGCTTTGGCGTGACGGTGCGGCTGGACGGAGCCGTTTCGGAAGGCGGCGATGCCGATGGCGACCAGCTCACTGGCATCGAAAAGGTGATCGGCAGCGCGCAAGACGATACCCTGCTGGGCGCAGGCGCGGACGAGACGCTGATCGGCGGCGCGGGCAACGATCTGCTTGCGGGCGGAGCGGGCGCGGATACGCTGACCGGCGGAGACGGCAGCGATACTGCAGACTACGGAAGCTCGGCCGCAGGCATTGCCATCGCGCTCGATGGTGCGGCGGGCAGCGGCGGCGATGCGGCGGGCGATGTGCTGCGCGGGATCGAAAGCTTGCGCGGTTCGGCCTTTGCCGACCGGCTGGGCGGCGATGCGGGCGACAACACACTGGCTGGGCAGGCAGGCGACGATACGCTGACCGGCGATCTCGGTGCGGATATGCTCGGCGGCGGCGAGGGCGATGATACCGCCGACTATTCAGCAGCGGGCGGCGCGATGACGGTGCGGCTCGATGGCAATGCCTCCACCGGCGAGATCGCCGAGGGCGACCGACTTTCCGGCATCGAGCGGGTGATCGGCGGCGCTTATGCCGATACCCTGCTGGGCGACAGCGGCGACAACCGCCTCGAAGGCGGCGCAGGCGACGATACGCTGCGCGGCGGGCTGGGCGCGGATGCGCTGATGGGCGGAACCGGCGCGGATACGGCGGATTACAGCGATTCGACGGGTGCGGTGCAAGTCGATCTCGGCCTGGGCACGGGCAGCGGCGGCAGCGCGGCGGGCGATACGCTGGCGGGGATCGAGAACGCGAGCGGCTCCGACCTCGCCGACCGGCTGATCGGCAATGGCGAGGCCAACCGGCTGGCGGGCGGCGCGGGCGACGACGTGCTGACCGGCGGCGGCGGGGCCGACCTGCTGCAGGGCGGCGAAGGGTTCGACACGGCGGACTATGCCGGATCGCGCAGTGCAGTGACCGTGGCGCTGGACGGCACGGCCGGAACCGGAGGCGATGCCGCGGGCGACCAGCTTGAAGGGATCGAAGCGCTGGCAGGTTCGGCCTTTGGCGACCAGCTGGCAGGCAACGACAGCGCCAACACGCTGGACGGCGGCGCGGGGGACGACACGCTGGCGGGCCTTGGCGGCGCGGACCGGTTGATCGGCGGCGCAGGGTTCGACACCGCAGACTACAGCCGCAGCGCCACGGGCGTGGTGGTGGGCAACGATGGTTCGGTCGGCCTTGGCGGCGATGCGCAGGGCGATACGCTTTCGGGGATCGAACGGGTGCTGGGCTCCAGCTTCGACGACCGCCTGAGCGGCGGCGCGGGCGTGGACACGCTGGACGGCGGCGCGGGTAACGACCGGCTCGACGGCGGGGCAGGCGCAGACATTCTGACCGGCGGGCTGGGCAGCGATACCGCCGATTATGCCCGGTCCGAAGCCGGGGTGAACGCCGGGCTGGATGGCGGGGCGAACACCGGCGGCGATGCCGAGGGCGACCGCTTTGCCGGGATCGAAGGGATTTCCGGTTCGGCCTTTGGCGATACCCTGCGCGGTTCAGCCGATGCCGACACCCTGCTTGGCCAGGGCGGCAACGACACGCTTCATGGCAGCGCCGGGGCCGACGTGCTGAGCGGCGGAGCGGGTTCGGACGTGGCCGACTACAGCGCATCGCGCGCGGGGATCAGTGTCGACCTCACATTTGGCAGCGCCAGCGGCGGCGATGCCGAAGGCGATCAGCTCAGCGGGATCGAAGGCGTGATCGGCACAGCCTTTGGCGATACGCTCGATGGTTCGGCGGGCAACGACACGCTGCTGGGCGGCGCGGGCGATGACATCATCGAAGGCCGCGGCGGCGCGGATATCCTCGATGGCGGCGAAGGGACCGACACGGTCAGCTTCGAGGAAAGCCGCAGCGGGATCACGCTGGTGCTGGATGGCACGGCGGGCGAAGGCGGCGATGCCGAGGGCGATTCGGTCAAGGGCTTCGAGATCGTGCTCGGCTCCGACTACAACGACCGCATCACCGGGGTTGGCGCGGACGAGACGCTGGAAGGCGGCGCGGGCGATGACCGGCTGGTCGGCGCAGACGGCGCCGATACGCTGATCGGCGATGCGGGCGAGGACCTGCTCGATGGCGGCGCGGGGGCGGACAAGCTGGACGGCGGGCTCGGCTTCGATACCGCCGATTATGGCGCTTCGGGCGCAGCGGTTTCCGTCGATCTCGGCGGGGGCACCGGCACGGGCGGCGATGCGGAAGGCGATCAGCTGATCGGCGTGGAAAGCGTGCTCGGCTCTGCCTTCGACGACCGACTGACCGGCAGCGCCGCAGCCGACCGCCTGAGCGGCGCCGACGGCAACGACACGCTGGCAGGCGCAGCGGGCGATGACACGCTGCTGGGCGGCGCGGGCGACGACGTGATCGAGGGCGGCAGCGGCGCAGACACCATCGAAGGCGGCGCGGGACATGACCGCGCCGACTACAGCCTCTCCGGCTCGGGCGTGAGCGTCTATCTCGATGGCACCACCGGCTTTGGCGGGCTTGCCACCGGCGATACGCTGGCGGGCATCGAAGAAGTGACCGGCAGCGGCAACGACGACACGATCATCGGTGCGGGGGCGGACGAAACCTTGCACGGCGGCGGCGGCAATGACCTGCTCGCCGGGCGCGGCGGGGCGGACGCGCTCGATGGCGGGGCCGGCATCGATACCGCCGATTACAGCGCATCGGCGCTGGGCGTTGCGGTCGATCTGGCCAGCGGCACCGGCACGGGCGGCGATGCGGCAGGCGATACGCTGGCTTCGATCGAACGGCTCGTCGGCTCATCGGGCGCGGACACGCTGACAGGCGCGGCGGGTGACGAAACCATCGCAGGCGGCGCGGGCAACGACGTGCTCGCCGGACGCGCAGGCGCGGACACCCTGCTGGGCGGCGCGGGCAATGACAGCCTTGATGGCGGCGCCGGGGCGGATACGCTGGACGGCGGCGCGGGCTTTGACACGGTCGACTATTCGGCTTCCACCCAAGGGCTGGTCGCCGGGCTTGGCGGCAGCATCGGCATCGGCGGCGATGCGCAAGGCGATACTCTTAGCGGGATCGAGCGGCTGGTCGGCTCGGCATTCGACGACCGTCTGCTCGGCAGCCTCAATGACGATATGCTGGAAGGCGGCGCGGGGGGCGACGCGCTGGAGGGCGGCGAAGGCAACGACACACTGCGCGGCGGTGCGGGCGACGACGACCTCGACGGCGGCGCGGGCGCGGACCGCATCGAGGGCGGCGACGGCACCGACACGGTTGATTACGGCACTTCGGCGCAGGCCGTCACCGTCAACCTCGATGGATCGGTCAACGCGGGCGGCGATGCCGAGGGCGACCAGCTGATCGGCATCGAGAACCTCACCGGCTCCGCCTATGACGATACCCTGATCGGCGCGGATGCCGCCGAAACCATCGCGGGCGGCGCGGGCGACGACCTCGTCGCAGGCGGCGCGGGCGATGACCGCCTGCTGGGCGGCAGCGGCGACGACGTGCTTTCGGGCGGGCTTGGCGGAGACGTCATCGATGGCGGTTCGGGCAGCAACACGGCGAGCTATGCCGATGCCGGCGAAGGCGTGGCCATCGACCTTTCCGGTGCGGCGGGCACTGCGGGCGAAGCCGCAGGCGATACCCTGACCGGCATCCAGCGCCTGATCGGTTCTGCCTTTGGCGACAGCCTTGGCGGCGGCGCGGGCAGCGAGACGATTCAGGGCGGCGCAGGCGATGATACCATCAAGGGCAGCGCCGGGGCCGACGTGCTCGACGGCGGCAGCGGCACCGATGTGCTGGATTACAGCTCCAGCGATGGCGCGGTAACGGTAGCGCTGGATGGCTCGACCGGGATCGGCGGTGACGCAGCAGGCGATCAGATAAGCCGCATCGAAGGCGTGATCGGATCGGCGCTCGACGACCGGCTGACCGGCAGCAACACCGGCAACCTGCTGGACGGCGGCGCTGGCAACGATGTGCTGGACGGCGCAGGCGGCGACGACACCTTGCAAGGCGGCGCAGGCAACGACAGCCTCGACGGCGGCGCGGGCAGCGATCTCATCAACGGCGGCGACGGGACCGACACGGTCGATTATTCGGATTCCAGTTCGGGCGTTGCGGTCTCGGTCGATGGCTCGGTCTCCACGGGCGGCGCGGCTGAAGGCGACCGGCTGGTGGCGGTCGAAAACCTGATCGGATCGGCCTTTGCCGATACCTTGCGCGGCACGGCGGCAGACGACAGCCTGATCGGCGGCGCAGGCGACGACGTGCTGGCCGGGCGCGGCGGCGCGGATCAGCTGATCGGCGGCGAAGGCTTCGATACCGCAGACTACAGCGATGCGGCGGCGGGCGTCACCGTATCGCTCGGCAGTGGACGCGGCACGGCAGGCGATGCGGCAGGCGATACGCTTGACAGCATCGAGCGCGTGATCGGCTCGGCCTTCGACGACCGGCTCCTCGGCTCCTCGCAGAACAATACGCTGGACGGCGGCGCAGGCGATGACGCGCTGCGCGGCGCAGGCGGCGACGATACCTTGCGCGGCGGCGCAGGCGACGATGTGATCGACGGCGGGGCCGGGGCCGATGCCATCGACGGCGGCGAAGGCCATGATACGGCGGACTATTCGGCCTCGCTCGTCGGCGTCGATGTGACGCTCGCGGGTGGGGCAAGCGCGAGCGGCCTCGCTGAAGGCGACCAGTTGACCAGCATCGAGGAAGTGATCGGATCGGCGGAAGCCGACGTGATCACCGGCGGCACTGCGGACGAAACCCTGCGCGGCGGCGCGGGCGACGATACCGTGCGCGGCGGCGGCGGGGCAGACGTGCTGGATGGCGGCGCGGGCGTGGACACGGCGGACTATTCGCGCGCGCAGGCAGGCGTTGCGCTCAGCCTGGCCAGCGGCGGGACTGGAGGCGAAGCGGCAGGCGACAGCTACAGCGGCATCGAGATCGTGGAGGGCAGCGAATTTGCCGACACGCTTGGCGGTTCGGACGGCGAGGACATCTTGCGCGGCCGCGGCGGCGCGGATCTGCTGGAAGGCGGGATCGGCAACGATACGCTGGACGGCGGGATCGGCAACGACAGCTTGCGCGGCGGCGCGGGCGCGGACTTGCTGCTGGGCGGCGCAGGTTCGGATACGGCGGACTATTCGACATCTGCCACCGGGATTTCGATCAACCTTGACGGTTCGCTTTCGGCGGGCGGCGATGCGCAGGGCGACACGCTCTCTTCCATCGAAAACGCGATCGGATCGGCGTTTGATGACGCGATCACCGGCACCTCGCAAGGTGAGACGCTGGATGGCGGCGCGGGCAACGATACGCTTTCGGGCCAGGGCGGCAGCGACACGCTGCGGGGCGGCGCGGGCGACGACCAGCTGAGCGGCGGGATCGGCGCGGACCGGCTGGACGGCGGCGACGGCTTCGATACTGCCAGCTATGCGGATTCGGCGGCGGGCGTCACCATCAGTCTGGATGGCGGGCCGGGCGGCACTCCGGCCAGCGGCGGCGATGCGGAAGGCGATGTGCTGACCGGAATCGAAAGCGTGATCGGATCGGCCGAGGGCGACACGATCACCGGCGGCGCGGCAGATGACCGGATCGACGGCGGCGCAGGCGACGATAGCATGAGCGGCGGTGCGGGCAACGACATCCTGCTGGGCGGCAGCGGTGACGACGTGCTGGCGGGCGGGCTCGGCGCGGATGTGATCGACGGCGGGACCGGCACCAACACCGCGACCTATGCCGATGCGGCGGAAGGCGTCGCGGTCGATCTTTCGGGCGCGGCGGGCACTGGCGGCGAAGCGGCAGGCGATACGCTGACCGGCATTGCGCGCCTGATCGGTTCGGCCTTTGGCGATAGGCTGGGCGGAGGCAGCGGCGCGGAGACAATCCTTGGCGGCGCGGGCGACGATACCCTGCTGGGCAGCGCGGGCAACGACCTGCTCGACGGCGGTGGGGGCAGCGACACGGTGAGCTATGCCGGATCGGGCGCAGCCGTGACGGCCTATCTCGATGGGCGCGCAGGCAGCGGCGGCGACGGCGCGGGCGACGTGCTGCTGGGCATCGAAGCGCTGGCGGGTTCAGACTTCGACGACCAGCTGAACGGCAGCGACAATGCAGACCGCATCGATGGCGGGGCGGGTGGTGACACCCTTCTCGGCGGCGGCGGCAACGACGCGCTGACGGGCGGCGCTGGCAACGACGCGATCGTGGGCGGCGACGGCGCCGACGCGATCGACGGCGGGACCGGCAGCGATACGGCCAGCTATGCCGAAGCGAACAGCGGTGTGACCGTCTCGCTCGACGGGACCGCTGGCAGCGGGGCTGCGGCAGGCGATACCTTGAGCGGGATCGAAGTGCTGATCGGATCGGCCTTTGGCGACACGCTTGGCGGCAGCGCGGGTGGCGAAACGCTGCGCGCGGGCGAGGGTGACGACAGGCTGCGCGGCAGCCTCGGCAGCGACGTGCTGGTGGGCGGCGACGGCAGCGATACCGCCGACTATTCGGACTCCACCGCCGCGATCAGCGCGGGTCTTGACGGACGCACCGGCAGCGGCGGAGATGCCGAAGGTGACCGGCTGTTCACGATCGAGCGGCTCGTCGGTTCAGCGTTCGGCGATACGCTGGCAGGCGGCAGCGGCAACGATACGCTCGACGGCGGAGCGGGCGACGACATGATCGCCGGATCGATCGGCGTGGACACGCTGATCGGCGGTAGCGGCTTCGATACGGCAGACTATTCGGCATCAACCGGCGGAGTGACGATTGCCACCGACGGCAGCGTGGGCGGCAGCGGCGATGCTGCAGGCGATACGCTGGCAGGCATCGAGCGCGTGATCGGCTCTGCCGCAGGCGATTTGTTAGGTGGCAGCACAGGCGCGGAAACGCTCGAAGGCGCGGACGGCGACGATGATCTGGTGGGCAAGGCGGGCGACGACACGCTGCTGGGCGGCGCAGGCGACGACCGCATCGACGGTGGCGAGGGCGCGGACCGGATCGACGGCGGCGAAGGGTTCGACCGGTTGAGCTACGTCGCTTCGATGGCGGGCGTGCGGCTCAATCTTGGCACCGGCAGCGGCCTTGGCGGCGATGCCGAGGGCGACCGGGTCAGCGGCATCGAGCAGGTCGACGGATCGGCGTTCAATGACGTGATCAGCGGCGGCGCGGCAGATGAAATCATCGCAGGCGGCGCGGGAAGCGACATACTCTCAGGCGGGGCAGGCGACGACGCGCTGCGCGGCGGGCTGGGCAACGACCGGCTGATCGGCGGGGCGGGCGCGGACCAGATCGACGGCGGCAGCGGGATCGACACCGCCGACTATGGCGCGAGCACGGGCGCGGTGCAGATCACGCTCGACGGATCGAGCGCGACCGGCGGCGACGCCGACGGCGATACGTTGGCCGGGATCGAACGCGTGATCGGTTCGGCGCTGGACGACCTGATGAGCGGCGCTTCGGTGGCCGAAACGCTCGATGGCGGCGCCGGCAATGACACGCTGGCAGGCGGCGGCGGCGGTGATACGCTGCTGGGCGGCCTCGGCGACGATACGCTTCGCGGCGGCACGGGAGCAGACGTCCTGACTGGCGGCGACGGCTTCGATACGGCGGACTACGGTACTTCAGGCGCGGCCGTGCAGATCGTGCTCGACGGCACGCCGGGGCGCGGCGGCGAGGCCGAGGGCGATGCGCTCTCAGGCATCGAGCGGATCATCGCCACGGCCTTCGACGACAGTCTGACCGGGGGCAGCGGGGCGGATACCCTTGCGGGCGGCGCCGGGGATGATGACATCGCGGGCGGTGCGGGCGACGATACGCTGCAAGGCGGATCGGGCGACGACGCGCTGGTGGGCGATGCCGGAGCAGACCGGATCGACGGCGGGGGCGGCATCGACACCGTGAGCTACGGCGGCGCGGCGAGCGGTGTGAACGCCTATCTCGATGGAACGGTCGGCAGCAACGGCGACGCTGCTGGCGATGTCATCAGCAATGTCGAAGTGCTCGTCGGATCGGGCTTTGGGGACGTGCTGGGCGGGCGGGCAGGTGCCGATACGTTGCAAGGCGGTAGCGGCGACGACACGCTGCTGGGCAGCGCCGGAGCCGATGCGCTGGATGGCGGTGCAGGCGATGATACAGTGGATTATTCCGGCGCAGGATCGGCCGTTTCAGCGCGGATGGACGGCGTTTCGGGTTCGCTGGGCGATGCGCTGGGCGATGTGCTGACGAGCATCGAACGCATCGTCGGTTCGGGCTTCGGCGATACACTGCTGGGCTCGGCCAGCGCCGATACCATAGATGGCGGCGCGGGCGACGATCTGGTGCAGGGCGCGGCGGGCGATGACACGCTGGCAGGCGGCACCGGGAACGACACCATCGAGGGCGGCCTCGGTGCGGATGCTATCGAGGGCGGCCTTGGCAGCGATATCGCGGACTACGCGAACTCTGCGGCAGGCGTGACCATTGCGACGGATGGCAGCGCAGGTAGCGGCGGCGATGCTGCGGGCGACAGGCTGGCGGGGATCGAAACGATCCGTGGCTCGGCCTTTGCCGATACGCTGAGCGGCAGTGCGGGCGCGGATACCCTGCTGGGTCAATCGGGCGATGACGTGCTGCTGGGCAGCGCGGGCGGCGATATCCTGATGGGTGGTGACGGTTTCGATACGGCGGATTATTCCGCCGCAGCAGGCACGGTCGCCGTAAACCTCGCCGCCGGCTCCGGCAGCGCGGGCGATGCGGCAGGCGATCTGCTTTCGGGCATCGAACGCGTGGTGGGCTCGGCCTTTGCGGATTCGCTGACGGGTTCGGGGCAGGCCGATGTGCTGGAAGGCGGCGCAGGGGCTGATACGATTTCAGGCGGACGCGCGGCAGATACGCTGCTGGGCGGCATTGGCGATGACACGCTGATCGGCGGCGCGGGCGGAGATACGCTCGACGGCGGCACAGGTTTCGATACGGCAGACTATTCGGGCGCGACCGGTGCAGTTGCGGTCAATCTGGACGAGACGGTTTCTTCGGGCAGCGATGCGGCGGGCGACAGCCTGACCGCAATCGAGCGCGTGATCGGTTCGGCGCAAGGCGACACACTGCGTGGCGGCACGGGCAACGACACGCTGGAAGGCGGCGACGGCAACGACGCGCTGATCGGGGGCGCAGGCGGCGATGCGCTGCTCGGCCAGGCGGGCGATGACTCGCTCGTCGGCAGCGACGGCGCCGATACCATCGACGGCGGGGCGGGTAGCGATACGGCTGATTACTCGGCCTCTACTGGGGCGGTGAACGCTGGGCTGGACGGCGCTGCCAATACCGGCGGCGATGCGGCGGGCGACACCATCACCAATGTGGAAGTGCTGATCGGCAGCGCCGCGGGCGATATCCTGCGCGGCGGCAGCAGCACCGATGCGCTGCTGGGCGGCGCGGGCGACGACACGCTGAAGGGCAGCGCGGGCGCGGACACGCTGGATGGCGGCAGCGGGTTCGACATCGCCGACTATTCGGCAAGCGGCGCGGCTGTCACCATCAGCCTCGCCACCGGCGCCGGGCTGGGCGGCGATGCCGCAGGCGATACGCTGACGGGCATCGAACAGCTGACCGGCTCAGCACTGGCGGACCGGCTGACGGGCGGCAACAATGCCGATGTGCTGCAAGGCGGCGGCGGCAATGACGTGCTCGCGGGCGGGCTCGGCGACGACAGCTTGCAGGGCGGAGCGGGCAACGACAGCCTGACCGGCGGCGCGGGCAGCGATGCGCTCGACGGCGGAAGCGGCAGCGATATCGCCGACTACTCTGCTTCGATCCAGGCCGTGCGCGTGGCGCTTGATGGCAGCACGGGCGCAGGCGGCGATGCCGATGGCGATACGCTGACCGGGATCGAGATCGTGATCGGTTCGGCGCAGGCGGACACGCTGGTCGGCGCGGGCGCGAACGAGACGCTGCAAGGCGCAGCAGGCGACGACACCCTGATCGGCGGCGCCGGCAATGACACGCTTTCGGGCGGAGCGGGGGACGACACCCTGATCGGCGGGGCTGGGGCCGACACACTGGACGGCGGCACGGGCTTTGACACCGCCAGCTATGCCGGCGCGGCGTCCGGCGTAACCGTGACGCTGGGCGGCCCGGCGGGCAGCCGCAGCGATGCGGCGGGCGATACGCTGGTGAACATCGAACAGCTGATCGGCTCCGCCTTCGACGACCGCCTGACCGGCGCCACCGCGAACGAGACGTTCCGCGCCGGGGCAGGCAACGACGTGGTGACCGGCGGCGACGGCGACGACCAGCTGCTGGGCGAAGCGGGCGACGACACCCTGATCGGCGGCACCGGCGCAGACGGGATCGACGGCGGCGCGGGCACCGATACGGTTTCCTACGCCACCTCGCTCAGCGCGGTGACGATCAATCTGGACGGGACGGCCTCGGTCGGCGGCGACGCGGATGGCGACATGATCGCCAATGTCGAGCGGGTGATCGCATCGGGCTTCAACGATGTGCTGGGCGGTTCGGCGGGCGCCGATCAGATCGACGGCGGGGCCGGCGATGACGTGTTCACCGCCAGCGCCGGGGCCGATCTGCTGACCGGCGGGGCCGGGTTCGACACCATCGACTACAGCGCGGGTACTGCGGCAGTGACTGTGCGGATGGATGCCGCAGCCTCTTCTGGTGGCCTCGCCGAAGGCGATGTGCTTTCGGGCATCGAGCAGGTCATTGGCACGGCCTTTGCCGATACCGCGACCGGTTCGGCCGGGGCCGATTCGATCTTTGGCGCCAATGGCAACGACACGATCTCCGGCGGCGCAGGGGCCGACAGCCTGTCCGGCGGCGCGGGCGACGATAAGCTGGTTGGCGGTGCGGGAGCCGACGCGCTCGATGGCGGCGCGGGCCTTGATACGGCGGACTATTCCGGCGCTGGATCGGCCGTTTCAGCGCGGATGGACGGCGTTTCGGGTACGGCGGGCGATGCGCTCGGCGATGTGCTGACCGGTGTCGAGCGCCTGGTCGGCTCTGGCTTTGCTGACACGCTGCTGGGTTCGGCCAGCACCGATACCATCGATGGCAGCGCGGGCGACGATCTGGTGCAGGGCGCGGCGGGCGATGACACGCTGGCAGGCGGCACCGGGAACGACACCATCGAGGGCGGCCTCGGCGCGGATGCCATCGACGGCGGGCTTGGCAGCGATATCGCGGACTATGCGAACTCTGCGGCAGGCGTGACCATTGCGACCGACGGCAGCGCAGGCAGCGGCGGCGATGCAGCGGGCGATACGCTGGCGGGCATCGAAACGATCCGTGGCTCCGCCTTTGCCGATACACTGGGCGGCAGCACCGGCGCAGATACCCTGCTCGGCCAATCAGGCGATGACGTGCTGGCCGGGCTGGCCGGGGCCGACACCCTCACCGGCGGCGAAGGCTTCGATACCGCAGACTATGCGGCTTCGGCGGCGGCGGTCACGCTTGATCTGGGCGCAGGGACCGGCAGCGCGGGCGATGCGGCGGGCGATGTGCTTTCCGGTATCGAGCGCGTGGTGGGTTCGGCACTGGCCGACCGTCTGACCGGCTCCGGGCAGGCCGACGTTCTGGAAGGCGGTGCGGGGACCGACCGGCTCGACGGCGCGGCCGGTGCGGACACCTTGCTGGGCGGCGCGGGCAACGACACGCTGATCGGTGGGACCGGCAGCGACGTGCTCGACGGCGGTGCCGGGGTGGATACGGCGGACTATACCGCGAGCACACAGGGCGTGACGATCTACAACAACGGCGTGGACCCCGGCGCGGGCGGTTCGGCCACTGGCGACGTGCTGATCGGCATCGAACGCGTGCTGGGTTCGGCCTTTGCCGATACGCTGGTGGGCGGTGCGGCAGCCGAGACCCTGACCGGCAATGACGGCAACGACGTGATCGAGGGCGGTGCGGGCGGCGATGCCATCGATGGCGGGGCTGGCTTCGACACAGCCTCCTATCAATCTGCTAGCGTAGCCGTCACCGTCAGCCTTGCGGCAGGCGGCGGCAATGGCAGTGGCAGCGCAGGTGATGCGGCGGGCGACAGCCTGACCGGGATCGAACGGCTGCTCGGATCCGACTATGCCGATACGCTGATCGGCGGCGCGGCGGCCAACACGCTGGATGGCGGCGCGGGCGACGACACGCTGGTGGCAGGCGCGGGCACCGATACGCTGATCGGCGGGGACGGCAACGACACCGCCGACTATTCCGGCGCGGGTGCGGGCGTGACCGTGGCGCTCGATGGCAGCGCGGGCAGCGGCGATATTGCGGCAGGTGACCGGCTGACCGGGGTGGAAGGCGTGATCGGATCGAGCTTTGCCGATACCATCACCGGCGCGTTTTCCAATGATACCCTGAGCGGCGGCGACGGCGGCGATACGATCTCGGGCGGGACCGGCGCAGACAGCATCCAAGGCGGCGCAGGCAACGACCGGCTTTCGGGCGAGGGCGGCGCCGATGTGATCGATGGCGGGGCGGGCACCGATACGGTGAGCTATGCCGGTTCGGTGGACGGCGTGACGGTCGATCTGGCGGCAGGCACTGCCACCGGCGGCGATGCGGCGGGCGATACCTTCGTGGCCGTCGAGCGGTTCACCGGATCGCGCGGGACCGACACGTTCGTGGGCGCGGGCGGCAACGACTGGTTCGACGGGTTCGATGGCAACGACACGCTGGTGGGCGGCGCGGGCACCGATACTCTGCTCGGCGGGATCGGCGACGATACGATCTCCGGCGGCACGGGGGCCGACACTATCGACGGCGGCGCAGGCAGCGACACGGCGGACTATTCGGCATCGGCTGGCGCAGTGACGATCCGCACCGGCGGCACATCGAGCGGCGGCGAGGCCGAGGGCGATACGCTGGCCAATATCGAGCGTGTGGTCGGATCGGGCCTGGCAGACCGGTTCGAAGGACGCAGCGCCGACGAAGAGTTCGTCGGCGCTGCGGGCGATGACCTGTTCGTCGCCTCAGGCGGGGCAGATGTCTATCGCGGCGACGGCGGCAGCGACGTGGCGGATTATTCCGCCTCCACCAGCAGCGGCATGCTGATCTACATGGACGGCGGCTTTGGCGGCACGGGCGATGCGGCGGGCGACCGGCTGTTCGATATCGAAACCGCGATCGGTTCGGCTCAGAACGACACGATCGTGGCGGCGGCCACCGGATCGACCATTCTGGCAGGCGGCGGCAACGACACGCTGACCGGCGCGGACGGAGCCGACGTGCTGAACGGCGGGGACGGCGACGACACGATCGTGACCGGGCTTGGCGCGGATCAGGCGACCGGCGGACTCGGCAGCGACATCGCCGATTACCGCAATTCCAACGCAGCGATCACCATCACCAACAACGGCACGGTCAGTTCGGGTGGCTGGGCTGCGGGCGATGTGCTTTCGGGGATCGAGGTGATCTACGGTTCGGCCAACTACGGCGATACCTTGCGCGGCGGCTCCACCGCGGCTTCTTCGCTGCTGGGCTGGGGCGGGAATGACACGTTCGCCTCGTTCGGGCAGGCCGACAACATCGAAGGCGGCACCGGCAGCGACACCATCGACTATTCGGGGAGCCTGGCGGCTGTCACCGTCCAGCTTGACGGCACCGCATCGAGCGGCGGCGACGCTGAGGGCGACACGATCATCGGCGTGGAACGGGTGATCGGCTCTGCGCAGGCGGATACGCTCATCGGCGCGGGCTTCAACGAGACGCTGACCGGCGGCGCAGGCGACGATACGCTGATCGGCGGCAGCGGCGCGGATACGCTCGATGGCGGCAGCGGCTTCGATACGGCGGATTATTCCTCTGCGGGCGGTGTGATCGTGCGCATGGACGGCACCGCGGGCAGCGCGGGCCAGGCCAATGGCGATGTGCTGATCGGCGTGGAACGCGTGATCGGCTCGGCCTTGTCTGACGTGATCTACGGTTCGGCCAATGCCGATACCATCCTCGGCGGCGCGGGCGATGATGTGCTCGCGCCCGGGCTGGGGGCGGATACGCTGGACGGCGGCGCGGGCAACGATACGGTGGACTACACCGCTTCGGGCAGCGCGCTCGTCGTCAATCTTGCCAATGCCGCGCTTTCCACAGGCCTGGCGCAAGGTGACACGTATACCAACGTCGAGAACTATTCGCTCTCGGCGTTCAACGACAGCTTCGTCGGTTCGGCCGGGACGGACACCGTCTATGGCAACGATGGCAACGACACGCTGGATGGCAGTGGCGGCAACGATCTTCTCTTCGGCGGCAACGGCAACGATCTGCTCGTCGGCGGGGCCGGAGCCGACAACTTCGATGGCGGCGCGGGGATCGATACAGCCGACTATGCGGCCTCGGGCGCGGCGGTCACCATCAATCTTCTGATCAACAGCAATACCGGCGGCGATGCCGAGGGCGATTCGTTCACGCCGAACACGGTCGAAAACATCATCGGCTCCGCTTTCGACGATACCATCACCGGGAGCGGTGCAGCCAACACTATCAAGGGCGGCGGCGGCAACGATCTGATTTTCGGTGCCTTTGGCGCCGATGCGATGGATGGCGAGGCGGGCACAGATACGCTGAGCTACCTCGGCTCGACAGCTTCGATCACCGTGAACCTGCTGACCGGCGCGGCCAGTGGCGGCGATGCCCAGGGCGATACCTTCTCAAATTTCGAAAACCTGACGGGCGGCAGCGGTTCGGACACGCTGACCGGCAATGGCAATGCCAACACGATCTATGGCAGCTTCGGCAACGATACGATCAACGGCGGCGCGGGCACCGATACGCTGTTGGGCGAGGACGGCGACGACACGATCGACGGCGGCGCAGGGGCCGATACCATGAGCGGCGGCAGCGGTGCCAACACGCTGAGCTACGCATCGGCGGCAGGGGCGATCACCGCCAGCCTTGCTGCGGGCAGCGGCACGCAGGGCGATGCGCAAGGCGATACCTTCTCCGGCTTCGTCAACCTGATCGGCTCCGCCTTCAACGATACGCTGACCGGCGGCCTGAGCAACAACTCCGTGCGCGGCGGCGGCGGGGACGACGTGATCGACGGCGGCGCGGGCAGCGACTCGCTCAGCGGCGAGGCGGGTAACGATACGCTGCTGGGCGGCAACGGCTTCGATTTCATGGATGGCGGCGCAGGCACCGACCTGGTCGATTATTCCGCAGCGGCGAGCGGAGTTATCGCCGATCTCAATTCTGGCAACGGCACGGCTGGTGATGCGCTGGGCGATACTTACGCCAATATCGAGAACCTGACCGGATCGGCTTCTAGCGATACGCTGCAGGGCAACGGCGGCAACAACGTGCTCACTGGCGGCGATGGCAACGACAACCTGATCGGGCTTGGCGGAAACGACACGATCACCGGCGGCAACGGCGATGACCGCATTTCCGGCGGCGCGGGCGCAGATGCGCTGGATGGCGGCACCGGCACCAACATCCTGTTCTTCGGCACGGATCCCGTTCGGCCAGAGAACGTCTCTGTCACCACTGGCGTCACCATCAATCTGAACGGCGTGACGGCAGGCGTGGGCGGCGATGCGGCTGGCGATACCTACAGCAACTTCCAGATCATCTATCTGACGAACCAGGCCGACAGCGTGACCGGCACGGGCACAGCGGAATGGTTCCGCGGTCTGGGCGGGGCAGACACGATCAACGGCGCGGGCGGCACCGATACGGTCAGCTACTATGGCTCGGGCGCGGTGACCATCGGCCTTGATGGCACCGCTGGCAGCGGCGGCGAGGCGCAAGGCGATATCGTCACCAATGTGGAGATCCTGCAGGGCACCCAGTTCGACGATACGCTGTGGGGCGGTGCAGGCGGCAACACGCTTTATGGCATGGAAGGCAACGACACCTTGCGCGGCGATGCCGGCAACGACGTGCTCGACGGCGGCAGCGGCACCGACACGGTGAGCTATGCCGCCTCCGGCAGCGGCGTTTCGGCGAGCCTTCTGGCGGGCAATGGCAGCGCGGGCGATGCGGCAGGTGACACGTATGTGGGCATCGAAAACCTGACTGGTTCGGGCAGCGCCGATACACTTTTGGGCGACGGCAATGCCAACGTGCTGGCCGGCGGCGCAGGTGACGACTTCCTGCGCGGCGGCGGCGGGGCCGATACGCTCAACGGCGGCAATGGCTTCGACACGGCGGACTATTCGGACTCGAACGCGGCCGTCTCGGTCTATCTTGATGGCACCTCGGCCAACGGCGGCTTTGCCCAGGGCGATGTGCTCACCTCGGTCGAAGCCATCGTCGGTTCGGCCTTTGCCGATACGCTGGTCGGTTCGAACTCCAACGAAACGCTGAGCGGCGGCGACGGCAACGACACGATCAGCGGTTTCGTCGGCGATGACACCCTGACCGGCGGGAATGGCAACGACCTGCTCAATGGCGGCACCGGGGCTGATGCGATTGATGGCGGCGCGGGCACCGATACCCTGACGTATGCCAATTCGACCGGCGGCGTGACCGCTTATCTCGATGGCACCGCAGGCACAGGCAACGAGGCCACCGGCGACCTGATCAGCGGCGTCGAGATCCTGATCGGTTCCAGCTTCGACGATACGCTGTTGGGCACGGCAGGCGCGGATACGCTGCAAGGCGGCACCGGCAGCGATGTGCTGGTCGGCGGAGACGGCGGGGATACGCTCAATGGCGGCACAGGCACCGATAGCGTCTCGTTCGCCAATTCGGCCAGCGCCATCACCGCAAGCTTCGCCACGGGCAGCCTGGTGGTCACCGCAGCCGATGCGGTGGGCGACAGCTACACCTCGATCGAAGGCGTGGTCGGTTCGGCGCTGGGCGATACGCTGCGCGGCGGCGCAGGGGTCGAACTGCTCGATGGCGGGCTGGGCGACGATACGCTTTATGGCAGCACCGGGGCGGACACCATCACCGGCGGCGGCGGGTTCGACACGATCGACTATTCCGCCTCGGCCAGTGCGATCACCGCCCGGCTCGATGGCACGGCATCGGGCGGCGGCGATGCGGCCGGCGATGTGCTTTCGGGCATCGAACACGTCATCGGCACAGCGCTGGCCGACACCTTCATCGGCTCTGCGGCAGACGAAACTTTCCGCGGCGGCAGCGGCGACGACACGCTGACCGGCGGGGGCGGCAACGACACGCTGTTTGGCGAGGCGGACAACGACCTCCTCAATGGCGGCGCGGGCAGCGATGCGATGGACGGCGGCGCCGGCAGCGATACGGCGACATACGCCAATTCGGCGCTGGGCGTGGCCGCCAACCTTGCGGATAGCGGGTTCAACACCAACGAAGCGGCCGGTGACAGCTACAACGCAGTCGAAAATCTCATCGGTTCGGCGTTCAACGACCGCCTGACCGGCGATGGCGGGGCCAACGTGCTCGATGGCGGCAACGGCAACGACCGGCTGGCCGGCGGCGCGGGCGCCGACAGCCTGATCGGCGGCAGCGGCACCGATACGGCGGACTATTCGCAGGCGGGCGGGGCCATTGCGCTCAACCTTGGCGGCGGCGGCGCAGGCACCGGCACGGGGAGCGGCGGCGATGCGGCGGGCGACAGCCTTTCCGGCATCGAGAACGTGATCGGATCAGGCTTTGCCGATAGCTTCACGCTCGCGCTCGGCAATGGCTTCTCGGTCGATGGCGGCGGCGGAACCGACAGCGTGACCCTGGCCGCGAACGCGGGCACCGTCTCTTCGGCCCAGCTGTCCAGCGTGCTCAGCCGGGTCGAGACGATCGACTTCACCGGCAGCGGCACCAACGCCAATCTGGCGGTGGACGCCAGCTTCATCCAGGGCGTGGCGGGGGCGGGCAATGCCTCACACCTCACGGTGGATTTCAATGCGGGCGATACGCTGCAGATCGGCAGCGGCGCGTTCTATACGCAGTCCGGCAACGACTACACGTTCTACAGCGACAGCAGCATGACCACGACCGTGGCGCAGCTGACAGTTGCCTGAGAGCGGGGCCTGAGAGAGAGCAGCGACACCAAACCGTCACGCAGGCATGCGAGGGGCATGGCGACCGTCATTCAGGGGCACTGCCTCCGGGAGATTCGCGCCATGTCCGTTGCCCGTTCCGCCATCTGCGTGCCCCGCTCATGAGCCCGCCACCCCCAATCGATGGCGACGAAACCGCCAACGTGCTCACCGGCACCAGCGGCGATGATGTGATCAACGGCTTTGGCGGTGCGGACATCATCAGCGGCCTTGGCGGCAATGACGAGATCGACGGCGGCACCGGCGCGGACCAGATGACCGGCGGCGCAGGCGACGACACGTATTATGTCGACAATGCCGGCGATATGGTGATCGAAGCCGCCAGCGAGGGCGTGGACCTCGTCAACGCTTCCATTTCGATTGCGCTTGGCGCCAACCTTGAAAACCTGACGCTGCTGGGCACGAGCGCGATCAATGCGATCGGCAATTCGCTCGACAACGTGCTGACCGGCAACAGCGCCGCCAACCTGCTCAACGGCGGGCTGGGCAACGACACGCTGGACGGCAAGGCCGGCAACGACACGATGATCGGCGGCAAAGGGGACGACACCTATGTCCTGAGCTCGCTCAACGATGTGATCGTGGAAGCAGACCTGGAAGGCAGCGACACGATCCGCGCCAGCTTTTCCTACGCACTCGACAAGAACGTCGAGAACCTCGTGCTGCTCGGCACGGGCGATTTTTCCGGCGTCGGCAATGTGCTGGCCAATGCGCTCACCGGCAACGACGGCGCGAACATCCTGTCTGGCGAGGACGGCAACGATACGCTTGCGGGCGGCGGCGGTGCGGATACGCTGATCGGCGGTTCTGGCGCCGATACGCTGGACGGCGGCTCCGGAACCGATGCGATGATCGGTGGTTCGGGCAACGACACTTATGTGATCGACAGCGCGGATGACGTGATCGTCGAGGAAGTGAACCAGGGCAACGACACCGTGGTTGTCGGGTTCGACTGGCTGCTGAGTGATGATTTCGAGAACGTCACGCTCTCGGGCAGCGCGGCGGTGAATGCCACCGGCAGCGGGGCAGACAACATCCTCATCGGCAATGGCGCTGCCAATACGCTTATCGGGCTGGGCGGCAACGACACGCTCGATGGCGGCGGCAGCGGCGACACGCTGATCGGCGGCGCAGGAAACGATAGCTACGTCATCGATTCGGCCGATGATCTCATCATCGAAGATGCCGATGAGGGCACCGATTCGGTCAGCGCCTCGGTCAGCCACACGCTGGTCGCCAACACCGATAACCTTACGCTCACGGGCGCAGCGCAAATCAGCGGCACCGGCAACACCGCAGCCAACGTGCTGATCGGCAACGACGCTGCCAACGCGCTCAATGGCCTTGGCGGCGATGACGTGCTGGATGGCGGCAAGGGCGCAGACACGCTGGACGGCGGTGAAGGCGATGACACCTACTTCGTCGACGATGCCAATGACAGCACCACCGACAGCAGCGGCGACGACACCGTGAAGGCCTCGCTCAACTGGGCGCTTGCAGGCACAATCGAAAACCTTGCGCTGACCGGCAAAGCCGCGATCAACGGCACCGGCAACGCGCTTGCGAACACGATCACGGGCAATGACGGCGACAACGTGATCGACGGCGGCACCGGCATCGACAAGATGAACGGCGGCGCCGGTGCCGATACCTACTATGTCGACAACACCGCCGACGAGGTGATCGAAAGCGTGCGCGGGGGCGGCACCGATACGGTGATTGCGGCTGTATCCTATGCACTCGTCGATTTTGCCGACAACCTCGTACTGACGGGCAGCGCCGATCTGGCCGCAACCGGCAACACGATCAGCAATGCGATCACCGGCAACAGCGGCCGCAACGTGATCGACGGCGGCGGCGCCAAGGATGCCCTCGACGGGCGCGATGGCGGTGATCTCTACATGATCCGCACCGCCCGCGATTCCTATCAGGGTGAAATCCAGGACACCGGGACAAGCGGCATCGACGAGGTGCGCGTAGGCTTCACGGCACTGGGCTATGCGACCTTCAACGACAAGGACACCGGCATCGAGCGCATCGTGATCGGCACGGGCACGGGTGCCAGCGCCGATACGTCCGGCATCGCAGACATTACCGTCTCCGCCTCGAAGGTGCTGAACGGGGTAACCATCATCGGCAACGCCGGGAGCAACCGCATCGTCGGCACCGCCTTTGCCGATACGATCGATGGCGGCGTGGGCAACGATGCCATGTCTGGCGGCGGCGGCGATGACACCTACTATGTCGACAACGCCAAGGACCGCGTCAGAGAGCGCGAACTGGGCGGCGCAGACACCGTCTACGCATCGGTCAGCTTCAAGCTCGGCAGTGGGGTGGAGACGCTGATCCTGACTGGCAGCGCCGATATGTCCGGAACCGGTAGCAGCGATGCCAATACCATCATCGGCAATTCCGGCATCAATCGCCTTGATGGCGGCAAGGGCGATGACGTGCTGCGGGGCATGGGCGGCAACGACCGGCTGATCGGCGGTGCCGGGGCCGATAC
The DNA here is from genome assembly GCF_002278815.1 of Novosphingobium sp. PASSN1. Lineage (NCBI taxonomy): Bacteria > Pseudomonadati > Pseudomonadota > Alphaproteobacteria > Sphingomonadales > Sphingomonadaceae > Novosphingobium > Novosphingobium sp. PASSN1. Next base: position 275,206 of record NZ_NKIS01000002.1, read on the forward strand.
GCTGGACGGGGGCAGCGGCAGCGATGCGTTCCAGTTTGCCGCCGCACCGCGCTTTGGCGATCCGTTCGATACGATCCGCGATTTCGACAGCGCCGAGGGCGACACGATCGAACTGGGCCGCAGCGCGTTTCGCGGGCTGGGGCGGCTGCTCGGCCCGATCACCGCAGATCAGTTCTGGTCAGGCGCGGGGGTCGATCAGGTGCACGATGGCAGCGATCGTATTCTGTACGACACCGCCAGTGGGAAGCTCTGGTACGATGCCGACGGGCTTGGCGTGGTCGTGCCGATCCTGATCGCGCAGCTTGGCACTTCGAGCCACCCCGCGCTCAGCTTTGCCGATATCATTCTGGTCGCCTGAAAGACGTGACTTGATCACCGTGACCTGATCACCGTGACCTGATCACCGTGACCTGATCACCGTGACCTGATCACCGTGACAGGGGCACGGCTCGCCGCCCTTTCAGAAAATGAAACATTCTGTTCCGGTTTATCCCCCTACCGCAGGCGCATCACGCTACCTAAGTAGAGCAGGTCGCCGGTCCCCCTCCCTTCCCGGCGGCTCTCTGCGCTCTGGTGGCCGGTTTCGGCCGCGCAGAGCCTAGCGCACCCGGGCAGGCCCCCTCCCCCCGCAGCCCCTGCCCGGGTGCCACCCTTTTTCCGGCTCAGACGGCGCAGGCTCCGGAACGGATCAGGAAGCGCTGCTCGCGCCCGTTATCGAGGCTGAACATGCCCCCGCGCCCGGGCACGGCATCGAGCAGCAGGTCCACCGCCTCGCCCGCGGCGCTCCACGCCTCGAACTGGCGCACGCCGATGTAGAACGGGGCATCCCCCACCTGCCCCAGCAGCACATCGCTTTCGCCCACGCGAAACTCGCCCGCCGGATAGCACATCGGGGAGGAGCCATCGCAGCACCCGCCCGATTGGTGAAACAGCACCGGCCCATGCTCGGCCACGATCTCGCCAAGCAGGGCCAGCGCCGCCGGGGTAGCGGAAACGCCGCTCATGCCCTCAGAAGAAGCCCAGCGCCTTGGGGCTGTAGCTCACCAGCAGGTTCTTGGTCTGCTGGTAGTGATCGAGCATCATCTTGTGGTTCTCGCGCCCGATGCCCGATTGCTTGTAGCCGCCGAACGCCGCGTGCGCGGGATAGGCGTGATAGCAATTGGTCCACACCCGCCCGGCCTGCACCGCGCGGCCGGTGCGATAGGCCTGCGTGCCATTGCGCGTCCACACGCCCGCGCCAAGACCATAGAGCGTGTCGTTGGCGATGGCGTGCGCGTCGTCGGCGTCCTTGAAGGTCGTCACCGCCACAACGGGGCCGAAGATTTCCTCCTGGAACACGCGCATCTTGTTGTGGCCTTCAAGGATCGTCGGCTTGATGTAGAAGCCGCCCGCCATGTCGCCCGCCATCAGCGCACGCTCACCGCCGGTGAGCACCTTCGCGCCTTCATTGCGGCCGATCTCGAAGTACGAGAGGATCTTCTCCATCTGCTCCGAGGAGGCCTGCGCGCCGATCATCGTGGATGCATCAAGCGGGCTGCCCTGCACGATCTTCTCCACACGGGCGATCGCGCGCTCCATGAAGCGGTCGTAGATTGATTCCTGGATCAGCGCGCGGCTCGGGCAAGTGCAGACTTCGCCCTGGTTGAGCGCGAACATGGCAAACCCTTCGAGCGCCTTGTCGAAGAAATCGTCGTCCGCATCCATCACATCGGCGAAGAAGATGTTGGGCGATTTGCCGCCCAGCTCCAGCGTCACCGGGATCAGGTTCTCGCTGGCGTACTGCATGATCAGCCGCCCGGTCGTCGTCTCGCCGGTGAAGGCGATCTTGGCGATGCGGCGGCTCTGCGCCAGCGGCTTGCCCGCCTCCAGCCCGAAGCCGTTGACCACGCCCAGCACACCCGGCGGCAGCAGATCGGCAATCAGTTCCAGCAGCACGTGGATCGAGGCCGGGGTCTGCTCGGCGGGCTTCAGCACCACGCAATTGCCCGCCGCCAGCGCCGGGGCAAGCTTCCACACTGCCATCAGGATCGGGAAGTTCCACGGGATGATCTGGCCGACAACGCCCAGCGGCTCGTGGAAATGGTACGCCACGGTATCGTTGTCGATCTCCGAAATGCCGCCTTCCTGCGCGCGGATGCAGCCCGCGAAATAGCGGAAGTGGTCGATGGCGAGCGGCATGTCCGCCGCCATCGTCTCACGGATCGGCTTGCCGTTGTCCCACGTCTCCGCCGTGGCGAGCAGCGCGAGGTTGGCTTCCATGCGGTCGGCAATGCGGTTCAGGATGAGCGCGCGCTCGGCGGCGCTCGTCCGCCCCCACGCGTCCTTCGCCCCGTGCGCGGCATCGAGCGCGGCTTCCACATCGGCGGCGGACGAGCGCGCGAGCGAGGTGATCACCTTGCCGGTGATCGGCGAGGGATTGTCGAACCGCCGCCCGTCTGCGGCATCGACCCAGCGTCCGCCGATGAAGTTGCCGTAATAGTCCTTGAAGGGATGCGGGGGCAGTGCGCCGGTCATGCTCGTTCCTCTCGTGTGTCCCGCACGGAATCTGGCGTCCGCACGTGGTTTGACCCGGCGAAGTCTATCGCTGGGCGGGCCAGAAACAAGTGCTGCCGTTTCTCCTGCAATCAGTTGAAGCCAAACCGCTGCGATTGCGCTATGGGCCGCGCTTCGCCCGGCGCGGGAGCTGGCCATGAAGGCCTCCGCCGCTTGATCGGGCCACTGTTCAGACTCCCCGGAAACACCATGCCCTTTTCACAGCTTCCCCCCGCCCTCGGCGCCGCCGTGGCAGCACGCGGCTATGCCGCGCCCACCCCGGTTCAGGCCGCCGTTCTCGAAGCAGAGGCCGCTGGCCGCGATCTCGTCGTCTCGGCGCAGACCGGTTCGGGCAAGACCGTTGCCTTCGGCCTTGCCATGGCGGCAGAGCTGCTCGGCGGCGAAGACCGCATGCCTTATGCCGGTGCGCCGCTGGCGCTGGTGATCGCGCCGACTCGCGAACTCGCGCTGCAGGTCAGCCGCGAACTGGCCTGGCTTTACGAACAGACCGGCGCACGCATTGCCACTTGCGTCGGCGGCATGGACGCCTCGCGCGAACGGCGGATGCTGGCGCAAGGCACGCACATCGTGGTCGGCACGCCGGGCCGCCTGCGCGATCACCTCGAACGCGGGGCACTCCAGCTCTCGGCCCTGCGCGCCGCCGTGCTCGATGAAGCGGACGAAATGCTCGACATGGGCTTCCGCGAAGATTTGGAAGCGATCCTCGATGCCACGCCGGATGAACGCCGCACGCTGCTGTTCTCCGCGACCATGCCCTCGCCCATCGTGGCGCTGGCCCGCCGCTACCAGCGCGATGCGCTGCGCATCTCGACCGTGTCCGAAGAGCGCGGCCACGGCGATATCGATTATCAGGCCATGGCCGTGGCGCCTGCCGATATCGAAAACGCTGTCGTCAATCTGCTGCGCTTCCACGAAGCCGAAACCGCGATGCTGTTTTGCGCCACGCGTGACAACGTGCGCCGCCTCCACGCCAGCCTGACCGAGCGCGGCTTTGCCGTGGTCGCGCTTTCGGGCGAGCACAGCCAGAACGAGCGCAACCACGCGCTGCAAGCCCTGCGTGATCGCCGCGCCCGCGTCTGCGTCGCCACCGATGTCGCCGCGCGCGGGATCGATCTGCCCACGCTCAGCCTCGTCGTCCATGTCGAGATTCCGCGCGATGCCGAAACGCTCCAGCACCGTTCGGGCCGGACCGGGCGCGCGGGCAAGAAGGGCACCGCCGTGCTGATCGTGCCCTATCCGCGCCGCAAGCGCGTGGAAGCCATGCTGCGCGGCGCGCGCATTCCTGCACGCTGGGTGCCGGTGCCCTCCGCCGCCGACATCCGCGAGGCAGACTCCACGCGCCTGATGTCCGTGCTGCTCGCTCCGGTCGAAGCGACCGAGGAAGACCGCGCACTCGCCACCCGCCTGCTGGCCGAACGCAGCGCCGAGGATATCGCCATGGCGCTGGTGCAAGTCCACCGCGCCCGGATGCCCGAGCCGGAAGATCTGATGGTCAGCGATCCGGGCGGGCCGCCGCCCCCGCGCGAACCGCGCGCCGGGTTTGAACAAAGCACGTGGATGCGTCTCAACATCGGGCGCGACCAGAACGCCGATCCGCGCTGGGTGCTGCCGCTGCTGTGCCGCCGCGGCCACGTGAGCCGCAGCGAGATCGGCGCGATCCGCATCACCGCGCACGAAACCCTGTTCGAAGTGCCCACTGCCATCGCCGCGCGCTTCATGGACGCAGTGCGCCGCACGACCGAAGAAGCCGACGAGTTCGAGATTGCGGTGATGGACGGTGCCCCGCGCGATGACGCCCGCCGCCATCGCCGCGAAGGCAAGCCGAACTACGCGCCCAAGCCCTTTCGCCAGACGGGCCGGCCCGAAGCGCCGAAAAAGCCCCACCGCAAGGGCGCGTGGAAGGCCAAGCCGGATCGGGCTAAGTAAGGGTGAACAGGCCGCTGGCGGGCAAGGGTTTCACCTTTCCCGCCGCAGGCCTGAAGAGGCCAGACCTGAAGACGCCAGACCTCAGGCCGCGTCTTCAAGCTCCACGAACTCCGGGAAAAAGCGCGGCGCGCGCATCGACCAGCCCGGGGCGGTCGCGGCGGCTTCGCTGATCGACTGGAGCAGTTCCTTGCGGCGTTCCGGGCGGATATGCGGCAGCGCGGCAGCTCCGCAGAACGCGCCGGGCAGCCATGGCCGCACTTCCGCGCCCAGCAGGCGTTCGTAGAGGAAGCGGTAGGCAGAAAAGCTTTCGAGGCGGCCTTGCGCGAGATCGAAGGTGGTGACGCGCAGCAGCGGGCCCATCACGGTTTCGAGATCTTCAAGACCAGCGCCTTCGCCGTTTTCCTCATCGCTGCGGAACAGGCCGCGCAGCAGCTTGAGATCCTGATAGATCACATATTGCGTGCGGATCGAGGCGGCTTCGGCAGGACCACGAGCCCAGAGCCGGAAGGCATCGTGGCGGCCAAGGCCGACATCAAGGCTGCGCCGGATATAGCGCTGTTCGCTCGGCGAAAATCCGGCGAACTCCCGCATTTCGGACAGAATGGTCTGCGCTGTGTCGATCGTGGCCATGGGCCCTTCGCTCCGCTTCTCGCGCCGGAAACCCAAGATTTCGCCCGGCCTTGTCGATGAAGGTACGCCTCGTTGGTTAGGAACAGGTTAACTGGTTAATGCGCGGCAGGCCGGGTGGGTGCGCCAAGGTTTTGCAAGCCATGACTTGGGTATCCCGGAGGGGCGATGCCTCGCGCGGGATGACGGGCAAGTGCTTCAGCGGCGGCGGAAGCGGAAGTACCAGACCTCATGCCCCTGCGCCCGGGCCTTGGCTTCATAGCGGGTTTCGGGCCAGCCGCCGGGGCGCTTCTGGAAATCGGCAGCCGTCTGCGCCAGCCATTCGAACTGGTCCGTATGACGGCGCATCACCATCAGTGCGTGGCGCAGATAGACCGGGTGATCGGTGCCGAAGCGGAACTCACCGCCCGGCTTCAGCTTGCGCGCGATCAGATCAACCGGCCCGTCGTTCATCATCCGGCGCTTGGCGTGGCGCGCCTTCGGCCAGGGATCGGGGTGGAGCAGATAGACGAACGACAGCGCCTCATCGGGCACACGGGCCAGCACTTCCAGCGCATCGCCGTGGTGAATGCGCACGTTGCGGATCGGCATCCCCGTGGCCGTGCCATCAGAGCCGCGCCCGCCATCGACATGGACCAGCGCCTGCGCCACGCCGTTGAGGAAGGGTTCGGCCCCGATGAAGCCATGATCGGGCAGCATGTCCGCCCGGCCCGCCATGTGCTCGCCGCCGCCAAAGCCGATTTCGAAGTGCAGCGGGCAATCGCGGCCGAACAACGCCTCCGCCGTCACCGGCCCTTCGGTCGGCACGGCAATCTGCGGCAGCAGCGTATCGATCAGCGCCTGCTGGCCGGTGCGCAGCGGCTTGCCTTTGGCGCGGCCATAGAGGCGGTTGATGGTGAGCGGATCGCCCGGCTTGTGTGCGGTCATGGTGCGGGGCCTCTGGCAGGGCGGCCATTGGTGGTCAACCGGGCAGTCAGAACCCGCGCCGGATGCCGATCGTCCAGCGGCGCGGCGCGCCCGGGCCAAGGAAGCGCGGCGAGGCAGCATGGGGCGCTTCGGCCAGCGCCACTTCGCCGATCTCTCCGAACGTGCCGAACGTGCCGAAGCGGCGATTCAGCACGTTGCGCACTTCGCCGAATAGCGCGAGTTCGCGCAGCAGTTCGATGCGGCCGCGCAGATCAACCACCACATAGCCCGGCACCGGCGCGGCGCGGTTCAAATCGTCGCCCAGCAGGATCTGGCCAGAGCGCGCCGCCAGCGTGCCGCCCACGCTGAAGCGCCGCCATGCCCCGGCCTTTGCGGCATAATCGAGATTGAGATTGGCGGTATGGCGGGGCACGCCGGGAAGCCGGTCGCCGGGCCGCACGGTAATCGCCCCGTCCGCTTCCGCCGCCGGATTGGCGGGGCTGGCGATGCGCACCAGCGAGCGATTTGTCGCATGGCTGAAGGCATAGTTCGCCCCCACGCGCAGCCCGCCACGCTCCGCCGTGAATGAAAGCTCGATCCCCTGCCGCCGCGCATCGCCAAGGTTCTGGAAATAGGCACGGCCCCGCACGCCCGCAGCAACACGGCGGATCTCGTCGCGGCTATCGGCGCGGTAGGCCGAGGCAAGCCATTCCAGCCGCCAGCCGCCGGCCGTGCTCCGCCCCGCAGCGCCCAGTTCCCACGTGCGCGCCACCACCTGCCGCAGCGGCGGATCAGCGACGAAGAAGTTGGCCAGGCTGCATGGCGCTTCCGGATCGGCGCAGGATAGCTCTGCCGGGGTGGGCGCGCGGTTGGTTTCGGCATAGCCCGCGCGCAGTGAAAGGCCGGGGGCGGCGTCCCAATCCAGCTCAAGCCCTGGATTGAGCCGGGTGAACTGGTGCCGCCCATCGAGCGCGGTACCGATCTGGTCTTCCAGCTTGATGGCGGCGAGATTGAAACGCAGCCCCGCCTCCAGCCGCAAGTTCGGCCCCAGCGGCAGCGTTTCCGCCGCGAAGAACCCGGCATAGAGATTGCGCGTGATGACCGAGACCGGGGCAATGGCGTTGTCTGCCTGCGCGATGTCCGGACCAGCCGCCTCAACCCCGCGCGTTTCATCAAGCGTGCCGAGCGTGGTCGAGGCGGCGAACGCGCTGCGGCCATAATCGAGGCTGGTGCCGATGGTGAGGACGTTTTTGCCGCCCAGCAGCGGCCGCCGGTCGGTGATCTGAGCCAGAACGCCGAACGCGCGCGACCGCAGCGCGCCGCGATTGAACACGGCGTAAGTCGGGTCGCCCGCCAGTGCGCGGATCGGGCGGCCAAGGCGATCGGTCAGGACCTGCGATGCTTCCTCGCCCTCACTCGCGGTTTCGAGGCAAAGCAGGGCAGGCTCGTCCTCGCAGGCTTCGATATCGGCGGCATCGCCGTTGAGCGCGCGGCTCCTTTGCCACTGCGCATAGAACGCCGCCTGCAGCCGCGTGGTCGGCGAAAGATCGGCCCAGGGGTGCAGGCTGAACCGCGCAAAACGGTTTTCGGTGCGGTCTGGGTGGGTGAACACCGCGCTGCGCCGAACCGCCAGCAGTTCTTCGGGTGCAGCGCCATTGCCGCTGAGGCCAGTGCTGGCGAGGAGCAGCTTGGCATGAAGCCCCGCCGCCGCGCCATCATAGCCCGCATCGAGGTAGCCGCTGGCGAGGCGCGATGAGCTGAAATCGCGCCAGCCATTCTCGCCGCGCAGTTGCACTGCCGCAAAGCCGCTCCACCGCCCGGCAGCGCCGCCCGCTGCCAGGCTGACATCATGCGCACCATAGGCCCCGTAGGACGCGCTGCCGGTCAGGCCGGGATCGCTGCGCCCGGTCGCGGTTTCGAGCACGAGCGCGCCGCCCAGCGCGTTGAGGCCGTAGACCGGGCTCGAATCGAGCAGTTCCACGCTGCGCAGCGCGGCATCGGGCACGAGATCGAGCGACACCGTATCGCCGAACGGCAGATTGAACCGTGCGCCATCGAGATAGGCGGCAAGGCCTTGCGCTTGGCCCTGCGCGCCCGAGGCGGTCTGCCCGCGATAGACCAGCACCGGCTGCCACGGATTGCCTTGCGCATCCTGCACGGTGACGCCGGGCAGCTGACGGGTAAGCGCACCAATCAGATCGGGCTGCCCGCCACGCGCCAGATCTGCGCGGGACAGGCCCAGCGCATCGTCGCTATCCATCCCGGCGCCGGGGGCGGTGACGAGAATGGGCTGTTCGGCGGCATCTCCGGCCTCCTGCGCAGAAGACATCGCGGGCAGTCCAACGACAAGCAAAGCGGCAGCGGGGAGGAGACAGGAAGCGCGGCGCACGTCGAATGGGTCCTTCAAGCGTGGTTGGCAGGTCCCTGCCGGTTAGGGGCTTGCGGCAACTCAGGCAACGCGCACCATCGGCCCCAAGAAAATTGGGATGGACGCGTACCGGGGCCTGTGGTGATCAGGCATCATGTCGTCCATGGCCCCTTTCACCGCACCGCCGCGCGATCATCAGGGCGCGCTGGCGGACAAGCTTACCGAGAAAGAGATCGAGATCCTGCGCCTGTTGACGGCGGGGCACACGGTGAAGTCGATCGCCGTGCTGCTGGAGCGTTCGGAAGCCTCGATCAACGAGCGCCTGCGCGATGCGCGGCGCAAGACCGGCGTGGGCAGCAGCCGCGAGCTTGCCCGGCTGCTGGATGAACAGAAAATCTGGGACAAGAATCCTGATCTACCCATGGCACTTCCTGCGGCGGAGGGATCGGCGCAGCCCGCAAGCCGCGGACTGTTCGGACCGAAAGGAAAGATTGCCATGCTGATCGCCCTCCCCATCATTGCCGCCGGATCCCTCATCATGGCGGCAGACCTGCCGTACAATGCCGCCCGTCCGCAGCCAGCCGCAACGGCCGCGCGCGGCTCGCCGCTCGTCGGCCGCTGGGCGCTCGATGTGGCGCGCGTGCCTGCCGAGGAACGGCCGAAAAGCGTGACCATCCGCTTCAGCGTGGCGCCCGATGCGCGCTGGACGACGCAGGTGGAAATCGTGAACCCCGATGGCGCGGCGCTCCATGCCGAATCCACCGCCGCGCTCGATGCCGCGCCTGTCCCCGTCACCGGCAACATGCCCTTCATCGACAGCGGATCGCTGCGCCAGCCTGCACCCGGCACGCTGGTGATGACCCTGGGCAAGGACGGCACACCGGTTTCGACGCGGGTCTACACCGTTTCGCGCGACCGGAAATCGATGACCGAGACGATCATCTGGGCGGGAACCGCGATGCCCAAGCTGGAAACCAACCTGTTTCACCGGATCGGTTGAAGCTTGAACGCAAACGGCCCGCCATTGCTGGCGGGCCGGTGCACGGGGGGCTTGTTCGGTTGAAAGTCCGGTAGGGCCGATCAGGCCGCTTCGACATCCAGCTTTTCGTCCGGATCGCGCAGCACATAGCCGCGGCCCCAGACGGTTTCGATGTAGTTCTCGCCATCGCAGGCGTGCGCCAGTTTCTTGCGCAGCTTGCAGATGAACACGTCGATGATCTTGAGTTCCGGCTCGTCCATCCCGCCATAGAGATGGTTGAGGAACATTTCCTTGGTCAGCGTGGTGCCCTTGCGCAGCGAAAGCAGCTCGAGCATCGCGTATTCCTTGCCCGTCAGGTGGACGCGCGCGCTGTCGACCTCGACCGTCTTGGCATCGAGATTGACCGAAAGCTTGCCGGTGCGGATGACCGATTGCGAATGGCCCTTCGAGCGGCGCACCACGGCGTGGATACGGGCGATAAGCTCTTCGCGGTGGAACGGCTTGGTCACGTAATCGTCGGCACCGAAGCCGAACGAGCGCACCTTGGAGTCCATCTCGGAAATGCCGGAAAGGATCAGCACCGGGGTCTGCACTTTGGCGACGCGCAGCTTCTTGAGCACGTCGTACCCATGCATGTCGGGCAGGTTGAGATCGAGAAGGATGATATCGTAATCATAGAGCTTGCCGAGATCGAGGCCTTCTTCCCCGAGATCGGTTGCATAGACATTGAAGCCTTCGGTCGAGAGCATAAGCTCGATTGCCTTGGCCGTAGTCGGCTCGTCCTCGATCAGCAGCACGCGCATGGATCAGCCCCTTGTTGCCATTCCCCGGTGGCGGTCAGCCCTGCAACCAGGGCCTTCAGCGCCATTAACCATATGACCAATGAACATGAAAGGTTAATTTATCGTAAGCGGCAAGCCCGGTACCCTTCGCAGGCGGCAGGACTGCGGAACACCGAGGAAGCGGGTAAAAAGTCATTATAATCAAAGTGTAAACTCTGCCTAGCCGTCTATATTCCGCGCCGCGATCCGTAATGCGTGCAGAAACCTTTTTTAAGAGATGCCGCTTTATCGCGCCGCAGACGATCCCGGCACGCCGATCGCGCCTGCGGCTTCGCGCAGTTTGCGCGCCGCGCCGAGATCGTTGCGGAAGGCTGCCAGCCCGCCCTCCAGCGCCTTTGCCGCCTTGCCCGGTTCGCCCAATTGCATGCGGCTGCGCATCAGCATGATCCAGCCGTCCACATTGCCCGGGTTCTTCGCCAGCTTGGCCTCAAGCCCATCGACCATGCCGCGGATCATCGCTTCCTGCTGGCCTTTGGGCAGCGTGGAGGCGGCCTTGATCTCGGCCGAGGAGGGGCCGGGAATGGCGCCACCTGCGACCGCTGCGCCATTGGTGGCCATGCCACTGGCCGGCGGGGCAAACTGCGCGGCGGCAAGGCGTTCCTCGTAAGGGATCCTGTAGCGATCCCCCACGCTCTTGATCACCGCGCGGATATCTTCGGCATAAGGCGCATCGGACGGCGTATCCTTGAGGAGCGCGAACCACGCGTCGATCGCCTTGCGGTGCTGCCCGCCCAGATCCATCGCCACGGCGCGGAAATAGCGCGCGCGCGCATCCTTGGGATCAAGCTTGAGCGCCTTGTTGAAGGCCGCCTGCGCATCCCACGGAATCTTGCCTTCGCTCTTGCTCGCCAGCACGAGAGATTCGCCGAGGAACGAAAACGTCTCGGCATGTTCGGGATCGAGCTTGGTCGCTTCCTTGAGCGCGGTGGCCGCTTCGGCAAAGCGCTGGGTCTGGAAATAGGACCAGCCAAGCATGCGCCACCCCTCCGCATCATCGGGCTTGGCCTTGAGCCGCGCCTCCAGCCGGGTGATCACATCATCAACAGCGGGTGCCTGGCTTTCGGTGGGTGCGGGCGGCTGGGCAATGATTTCGGCATCGCGCTGCCCGCGCCAGACGGCAACGCCCCCGGCCGTGAGCGCGACGGCGGCAGCCAGCACGAGCACCACGCGCCCGCCGCGGCCAGATGCCGTTGACGGACTGGGGGCAGGTCCGGCTGTCGGCTTGGGTTCGGCCTCGGTCATCACATGCTCCCCGGCGCACCGCGATCGGCACAGCCCTTGGCCAAGGGGCATATCCTCTGCCACCGGTGCCTTGCAAGCGGTGGTGACAAGGTCATCGCGCCATCGCCCCTGCGGCGCTCCGCACGGGGCAAATTGCGGCTGGCAATGCGCTGCACATCGTTTAAGCTTGCGCGCAAACGGGATCGCATGTCGGAAAAACCAGGCGCAGGGCCAGCGCAGAAGGGCCCGCGCTGCGCATTGCGGGGGCATGCACCGGTGAGCGAAGTCTGCGATCAAGTATTTCGGGTTGCGATCATCGGATCCGGCCCAGCGGGGATGAGCGCGGCGAGCCATGCGGCACAGCTGAAGCTGAACCACGTCCTCCTTGAAAAGACGGACCACCTCTCCGACACGATCTACAAATACCAGAAGGGCAAGCACGTGATGGCCACGCCATCACAACTGGTGCTGCGTTCGGATCAGGAATTCGATGCCGGCAAGCGCGAGGACATCCTTGGCCGCTGGAACCAGCGCACCGAGGAACTCGGCGTCAATGTGAAGTACAACGCCGAGGTCAAGTCGATCAAGGGCACCGGCCCCGCCATAGAAGGCTCGGTCCAGAAGATCGTCACCCGCGCGCGCGATGGTTCGACCACGACAACCGAAGTGCAGCGCCACGCCCCGCCTTATGCGATCACGCTGACCAGCGGCGAAGTCGTCATGGCCGAAACCGTGGTGCTGGCCATCGGCACGCAGGGCAACCCGAACCTGATGCGCTGCCCGGGCGGCGATCTGCCGCATGTGACGTATCAGCTCGATGATCCTTATGCCGTGCTCGACGAACATATCGTGGTGGTGGGCACGGGCGACGCGGGGATCGAGAACGCACGCGGGCTGGCCGAGGATTCGGCGCAGGGCAACGTTGTCACCGTGCTCAACCGCTCGCCCAAATCGGCCAACGTGCGCGAAAGCTTCGCCACCGCGAAAGAACCCAACGCCAAGGCGCTGGTGGAGGATGACGCGGCGGGCAAGCTGACGATCCGCTACGAGACCGAGACCAAGGCGGTCGAGCCGGGCTGGATCACGCTTTCCACGCGCGACGGCGAGGAGCGCATCCGCTGCGACCGGATCATCGCACGCATCGGCTCGGCCCCGCCGCGCGGCTTTGTCGAAGGCTGCGGGATCGAGTTCGCGAGCAATGACCGCCTCGCCTTCCCCACGCTTTCACCGCAGTTCGAATCGACCGCGCCGGGCATTTTCGTGATCGGCGCGCTGGCGGGCTATCCCCTCATCAAGCACTGCATGAACCAGGGCTATGATGTCATCGAGTTCGTCAGCGGCAACACCGATCTGAAGCCAGCGGACGAACCGCTGCTGGAGGCCAAGTTCGCCCATCTCCCGAATACAGGCCTGCCCGGCAAGCGCAGCGTGAACGACTGGCTGGAACTGCTGCGCACCAATATCGCCATCCTCAGCGGCATGACGACGCTGCAGCTGCGCGAGTTCATGCTCGATTCGGACGCCCGGTTCTACAAGGCGGGGGAAACGATCTTCGAGAAGGCCGATCCCGGCTCCTCGCTCTTCGCCATTGCCGAAGGCGCGGTGCATGTGCGGATCGACGCAAACGATCCGAGCAAGGTCGTGCCGATCCAGCAGGGCTCGATCTTCGGCGAAGTCGGCCTCATCTCCGGGCGGCGGCGCGGCGCTACCGTGGTGGCGGCGAGCGACTGCATCTGCGTCGAGATCAGCCGCAACGCCGCGCTCAAACTGCAAAGCCAGGTGCCGAGCGCCCGCCGCGCGATCGAGCGCATCTCCACCGAACGCCAGCTCCTCCAGATGTTCGGCTCCGGCCTCACGCCAGACGACGTGCGCGAAGTGGTCGATACCGCGAAGATCATGGGCGTCCGCGCCGGGGACGCCATCATCACCGAAGGCGCAGACGACAAGGACATCTACGTCATCCGCGTCGGCTCGATGATCGTCGAGAAGGTCGTTGGCGGGAAACCGGTGTTCCTCTCCTATCTCCCCGCAGGCTCCTATGTCGGCGAAATGGCACTGATCGATGGCGGCCAGCGCACCGCCACCGTGCGCGCGGCGATCAAGAGCGAAGTGATCAAGATCGACGGCGAGGCGTTCGGCCGCGTGCTCGCCGCCAAACCCGCGCTGCTGGCGCGGGCGCGCAAGGACATGGAAGCGCGCCGCGCCACCAATGCCTTCGTCGAATCGAAGAAGGACGGGTTCTCCGGCGTCGTCGATCTCTATTCGGAACAGGCCAAGTTCCTCGTTTCGCAGGGCCTTGGTGAAGCGACCGACGTGCTGCTGATTGACGAGCGGCTCTGCGTAGGCTGCGACAACTGCGAAAAGGCCTGCGCCGACAGCCACGACGGGCTTTCAAGGCTGGACCGCGAAGCAGGCAAGAGCTTCGCGCACCTCCACGTGCCGACATCCTGCCGCCACTGCGAACACCCGCACTGTATGGCCGATTGCCCGCCCAACGCGATCCACCGCGGGCCGGACGGCGAAGTGTTCATCGACGACACCTGCATCGGCTGCGGCAATTGCCAGCGCAACTGCCCCTATGGCGTGATCCGCATGGACAAGGTGCCGCCGAAGAAGCCCTCGCTGATCTCGTGGCTCCTCTTCGGCAGTGGCCCCGGGCCGGGTGAGCCGCCGTACAAGTGGTCGAAGAAGAACACCAAATACACCGGCGATCCGGTGGCCGACGACAAGCTAGACCGCAAGAAGGCGATCAAGTGCGACATGTGCGCGGGGATCGACGGCGGCCCCAGCTGCGTGCGCGCCTGCCCGACGGGCGCGGCCATCCGCGTTTCGCCCGACGAGTTCCTGACCGTCGCCCGGCTTGAGAACGAGGGGGCCTGAGCCATGGCGACGACACCAGCACCCGCCCCGGCACCCGCCACCAAGCGCCGCACCGGCGCGACGCGCGAACGCCAGAGCACGCACGAGGGCTTCCTCGTCCACAAGAACGCCAAGTGGATCAAGCTGTCTGCCGCGCTCGCTGCCGCGCTGATACTGCTCTATATTTTCGTGCCGCTGCCACCCGGCCACTTCGGCTCAAGCTGGCTGGGCTACACGCTGGGCACCATCGGCGCGCTGCTGATCCTGTGGCTGACCGCGCTGGGCATGCGCAAGCGCGCGATCACGCCGGGGCGCTGGTCGTTGAAGGCGTGGACTTCGGCGCATGTCTGGCTGGGCGTCCTGCTGATCGTGATCGGCACGCTCCATTCGGGCTTCGCCTTCGGCTGGAACGTCCACACGCTGGCGTGGGCGCTGATGATGATCGTGATCGTCTCGGGCATCTTCGGCGTGACCGCCTATGCCACCCTGCCGCGCGCGCTATCGGCCAACCGCTATGATGCGGAAGGCGCGATCACCGAAAAGCAGATGGTCGAAGCACTGCGCTCGCTCGACCGGCAGCTGCACGATGCCGCCCAGCCGCTCGATCCCGAATGCGCCGCGCTGGTGGGCCGCAGCCTTGAGCAGGACCCGTTCACCGGCTCGATCATCAACCGCCTGACCGGGCGCTATCCCGGCGATGCCACGCGTGAGGCGGCGGGCGAACTGCGCCGCCTGCGCGCGCACCGGCCGCGCATCGCCGATGATCCGCTCGACAAGGTGGACGCGCTGCTCACGCGCAAGGAAGCCATGCTGGCGCGGCTGAGGCGCCATCTCAGGCTCAAGGGCTGGCTGCAGGCCTGGCTCTACGTCCATGTCCCCATGACCTTTGCGCTGATCGCCGCGCTTTCCGCGCATATCGTCAGCGTCTTCTTCTACTGGTGAACGCCATCATGAGCCCGCCCATGAACTTTGTCGTCCGCCAGATCGCCCTCAAATCCAGCGGGGAGGAGATCGTCCGCCGCTCGGTCGTGGAGAGCGATGTCCTCGTCATCGGCCGCGATGCATCTTCGGGCATTCACTTGCCCGATCTTGCCGTCGATCCCCGGCACGCCCGCGTCAGCGTTGTGGACGGCGATACGCTGCGCATCGATTCGATCGGTGAGCAGCCGTTCACCGTGAATGGCCGTTCGGCCACCACAAGTGAGCTGGAGATCGCGACCGGCGCGGAACTCGGCTTCGGCGGCCACCGCATCACTTTGACGCGCGAGGCGGAGAGCGGCCTGCCCGCCTTCACCGTGCGCCGTGTCGAGGCCGTCTCGGAAAGCGCCGAAGCCATCGATATCGGCAGCGCCTACACGCTGCAGAAACTGCTGCCGGGCAAGCGCCTCTCCGCATGGGGTTTTGCCGCGCTGATGCTGATCGCGTTTCTGGCGGTGCCGATCTGGTCGTGGGCGACCTACCAGCCGCTAGCGCTGCACAAGGATGCGCGGCGCCCTGCGGGGATCCATGGCGATACGGCATGGTCTTCCGGCAACCTCAGCCTCGCGCACAAGAATCTGAACAACGATTGCCAGTCCTGCCACGTGCAGCCGTTCGTGGCGGTGCGTGATAACGCCTGCATGACCTGCCACAAGGCCGATGCGCACGAGCATATCGCCGATGGCGCGCGGCTGCTGAAAGCGCGCGGGGTGCCCACCGGGTTCGCCGGATTCCAGCGCGCCGTGGCCACGGCGTTCAACCGTCCGGCGGGCAGGTGTGTCGATTGTCACACCGAGCATGAGGGCGCGGGTGCTATGCCCGCCACTCGGCAGCAATTCTGCACCGAATGCCACGATGGGTTGAAGACGCGCTTGTCTGACACGAAGATCGCCGATGCCGCCGATTTCGGGACGGCCCACCCCCAGTTCCGGCCCATGCTGGTTTCCGGGATCGGCGGGGACGGCAAGCCGTTGTTCCAGCGCGCCGTGTGGCAGGACGGGATGAAGGAAAACACCGGCCTGAAGTTCACCCACGCGCAGCACCTTTCGAAAACCAACGGCATCGCGCAGATGGTGCGCCGCCGTCCGGGCGAATTTGCCGCAAATGATGCGCTGGGCTGCAAGGATTGCCACCAGACAGAAAGCGGCGGCGCTCGGTTCAAGCCGGTCGAGATGGAGAAGGCCTGCCAGAGCTGCCATTCGCTGACCTTCGACGAGATCGGCGGCACGTTCCGCACGCTGCGGCACGGCCAGCCCGAACAAGTCGTCGCCGATCTGCGCGCCGCATTCCGGGGCGGCATGCCGCCGCGGCCGGCCAGCCTTTCGGGCATGGCGCGGCGCATCCCGGGGGCCGCCGCGCAGCAATCGAGCGCGGCAGACTATGCCCGCGCGGTCCACTTTTATCCGATGCAGGCCGATCAGGCCGTGGCGGCGGTCTTCAGCAAGGGCGGCATGTGCTATGATTGCCATACCGTGACGCGCAGCGGCGGCGCGGCGACGGGCGGCTTCAGCGTCCAGAAAGTCGCGCAGAACGGACGCTACTACAACAAGGGCTGGTTCGACCATAAGGACCATCGCAAGTCCGATTGCGCCAGCTGCCATGTGAAGGCGGCCACTTCGAACGATGCCAATGCCGTGCTGGTGCCGGGGATCGATGGCGCGGGCGGGTGCCGTTCGTGCCATGTCGGCGAAGGCGGGGCAAAGCTGGCGAGCGCGCACGTCAAGGAACCGGTCGCATCGGGCTGCGCGATGTGTCACGAGTATCACATGGACAACGGCGCACCGTGGAAGCCGGCCGACAAACGCAAAGGCCCTGCGCTGCTTACCGCAGCCTGGGATCGCCCACGCCACTCGCCAGCGCTGCGCTAGGCATTCTGGGGACCGCCGGATGCTGATCGCGCAGATCACCGACATTCACCTGGGCTTCGAGCCCGACAGTCCCGGCGAATTCAACCGCCAGCGGCTCGACCGGGTGGTGGCGGAACTGGCGCGCATGGTGCCGCGCCCGGACATGCTGCTCGCCACCGGCGACCTCATCGACCGGGGCGACCGCGCCAGCTACGAGCGGCTCGACGAGGCGCTCTCGGGCCTGCCCTTTCCCGTCTACTACGCGCTCGGCAACCATGATGAGCGCGCGACATTCGCCGATGTGTTCCCCGGCGCGAAGTTTGATGGCGGCTTCCTGCAATATGCCATCGAAACCCCGGCAATGCGCCTGCTGGTGCTCGATACGCTGGAAGAAGGCCGCCACGGCGGCGCGTTCTGCGAAGCGCGGGCGGCGTGGCTCATGGCCCAGCTCGATGCACAGCCGGACCGCAAGACGCTGATCGTGCAGCACCACCCGCCGATCGAAGTGGGCATCGCCTGGATGAACACCGATCCCGCCGAGCCATGGGTGGAGCGCCTTGCCGAATGCCTGCGCGGGCGGACCAATGTCATCGGCCTCATCTGCGGGCACATCCACCGCGCCGTGACGACGCATTGGGAAGACCTCGTCGTCGCCACCTGCCCCTCAACCGCGCCGCAAGTCGCGCTCGATCTCAGGCCAATCGACCCCGACGTGCCAGACCAGCGCCCGCTGATCGTGGCCGATCCGCCCGCCTATGCGCTGCACTGGTTCAATGGCCGCGAGCTTGTCACCCACTGGCAGACGGCCGAGGATCACACGATCCTCGCGCGCTATGACGCGAACCTGCAGGGCATGATCCAGCACATGCTGGCCGAACGACCGGGCACACCCGGCGGCCACTGAACCGCCCGGTGCGCCTGCCTCAGGCTGGCCGCATCAATCCGGCTGGGTCACCTTCGGCGCAGCGGCAAACGGCTTGATCCCGAGCTTGGGGTAGATTTCCGCCGGGTAGTAGAACGTGCCGTCCTTCACCACCATCGCGATGGCCTTGATCGCCTTCAGATCCTTCACCGGATCGCCGGGCACGAGGAAAAAATCCGCGAGCTTGCCGCGCTCCACCGATCCCAGCTGCTGATCCTGATGGAGGTAGGCCGCCATCTCCAGCGTGGCGCGCGCAAGGACTTGCCCCGGGGTGAGGCCCAGCTTGCCGAACAGTTCGAGCTCGCGGTGATAGGTGAACGCGCCGCCGGTATCGGTGCCGGGGATGAGCAGGATGCCCTTGCGGTTCATCTCGGTCAGCGTTTCCAGCACTTTGCCATAGGCCGCGACATAGTCTGCGCGCTGCTGCGGCGTATCCGTGCCAAACAGCGCCTGCTTGAGCTGCCGCTGCTCGGCAGGCGGCATGTGATCGATATAATCGAGCGCGCCGGGATTGGGCTGGCCGTCCAGCGCGGTAAGGCCCAGTTCGTGGATGCCGATGGTCGGTTCATGCGCGACATGGCGCGCGACCATCGCATCGAGCGTCGCCTGCACTTTGGCCGATTTCACATCGAGCGCGGGGAAGCGCCGCATCGCGGTAAAGCGGAACAGCGTGCGCGTGTCCTCATCCGGATTGAGCACCCAGCCGAGCATGAGCTGGTTGACATGCGTGACCTCGTCAAACCCGGCGGCGATCATCGCATCGGCATTGGAAAATGCCGGGACATGGCCCGCCACCCGCAGCCCCAGCCGGTGCGCTTCGGCAGCGATGGCGGGTGCCCATTCCGGCTTCATCGAGTTGTAGAGCTTGACCTGCCAGAACCCCCGCGCGGCATATTTGCGCACCGCCGCGATGGCCGCGTCCTGCGAGGCGACGACCGTGCCGTTGCGCGCCGAATAGGGACTTTCCCCTTCGATGAAGCCCGAACGCACAATGCGCGGCCCCGCCAGTTCGCCCGCTTCGATCCGCGCATTCAGCTGATCGAGCACATCGTCGCGGTTGCCCATGTCGCGCACCGAAGTCACGCCCGCCAGCACATTGAGCAGCGCGTCCTGCTGCGCGAGGTGGGCGTGCATTTCGAACAGGCCGGGCACCAGCGTGCCGCCCGCCCCGTCGATGGTGGTCTCTCCCGGAACCGCCGGACTGCCGGCGGGCACGACTTCGCTGATCTTCCGGCCGAACACCACGACATCGCGCGGCTCGGTCAGCGCCTTGGCCGCCGGATCGAACACGCGCACGTTGCGGATGCGCACCGGCCCGGCATAGCGCCGGGCGTTGTCTTTCTGCAGCGTGGTGAAGCGCTCCGCCCCCAGCCGCTCGGCCTCTGCGCGCAGCGGCTCGACCGCAACTGCCTCGTAGCCCTTGCGCACCAGCACCGAATCCGGCGAGGAAACGGCGAACAGCTCTCCTGATGCATCGAGCGTGATGATGCTGGGATCGAGCGCCAGCCCGCTCAATTCGTAAGTCGTCACGTCCAGTCGGCCATCCGGCCCGTCAAACACGTGGCGGCCCTTTTCCGTCAGCCGGGCAAGGCCTGCCGGCGCCACCGGCAGCGCCATGCCGGGCGCACTGCGCAAGGCTTTCGCCATCAGCGCGATATCGCTCACCGAACCGTTCTGCGCGACATAGTAGCGTGGCGCATCAGGGCCCTTGATGGCGCCCGGCCCGGCCAGATCCTGCCATTTCGCGCCTGCCGCGCTGCGCGTGAACCGCTCGTTCACGGCATTGCCGAATGTCGTGCGCCCGGTGATCGTCCAGTTGGCGGGGGAACCATCCGCCGCGAGCACGATCTTTTCCTTGATCGTCGGCCCGCGCCCGTTCTGCTTGATGTCGAAGTCGATCGTGATCGTTTGCCCGTTCTGATCGGCGATATAACGGCCGATATCGGCCTTGTCGGCGATCATCCGGTATTCCACTGGGCGGGCGGCAAGCGGCGAAGCCGCGCTGCACAGTGCAGCGGCGAGAACCAGCTTGAACTTCATGACCACTTGTCTCCCCTGTCCACTTTCATCGCACGCCGGCCAGCGTCTTCTGCCGCCGCCGTTGCACCGAACTGCCAAGGCCGATCGCCTCGCGGTATTTCGCCACTGTCCGCCGGGCGAGATCGAAGCCGCGCGCCTTGAGCAGATCGACCAGCGTATCGTCTGACAGCACCGCCTTGGGGTCTTCCGCCTCGATCAGCTGGCGAATCGCCGCCTTCACCGCTTCGGCAGACACCGCGCCTTCGCCATCGGACGAGGCAACGCCGGAGGTGAAGAAGTACTTCAGCTCGAAGGTGCCGCGCGCGCAATGGAGGTACTTGTTCGAGGTGACCCGGCTGACGGTCGATTCGTGCATCGAAATCGCCTCGGCCACCGTGCGCAAGGTCAGCGGCTTGAGATGCGCCACGCCCAGCCGGAAGAAGCCTTCCTGCTGCTTCACGATCTCCGCCGAGACCTTGAGGATCGTCTTCTGCCGCTGATCGAGCGCTTTCAGCAGCCAGTTGGCATCGGCCAGCCGCTCGCCCAGCCAGGCCTTGGCGTCCTTGGCCACGCAGGCACCGCGCATCTCGACATAATAGCGCCGGTTGACGACAAGGCGCGGCAGAGTGGCCGGATTGAGCGCGATATCCCAGCCGGGCACGCCATCATCGCCCGTCACCGCCTGCACCAGAATATCGGGCACGACCGCTTCCGCAGGGCCGGAGCCAAAGCGCAGGCCGGGCTTGGGATCATAGCTGCGCAGTTCGCGCAGCATGTCGGCAAAGTCCTCGTCATCGACCTGGCACAGCCGCTTGAGCCGGGGGATTTCGCCGCGAGCGAGGAGATCGAGATTGTCGATCAGCCGCGCCATGCACGGATCATAGCGGTCCGCCTCGCGCGCCTGGAGCGCGATGCATTCTCCGAGATTGCGCGCGCCCACGCCCGTGGGATCGAGCGACTGGACGAGGCCGAGCGCAGCCTGCATGGCGACTTGCGGCAGACCGAGCGCGCCGCCCGCTTCGTCCAATGTGGTGGTGAGGTAGCCCGCCTCGTCGATCTGGCCGATCAGCCAGCGCGCGGCAAACAGCAGCGCCGGGTCCGACGTGACCGCACCGATCTGGGCGTGGAGATGCTCGGCAAGGGTTGCACTGTTGCCGCCGCGCTCGTCGATATCGGGCCCTTCGCCGCCCGCACCTCCGCTGCCGAAATCGCCGCCTCCAAGATTGCCGAGGCTGTCGGTGAAGTCGCTCCGCGCGCCGTCCCCCGTATCGCGGTCGCGGTCGAGCGCGGTGGCATCGATATCCAGCGGACGATCATCCGCCGCACGGCCTTCGCTGACCAGCTGATCGACCGGTGAGCTTTCGAGCGTGGTGCGCCGCAGCCCTTCCGCTTCGCCCTCGAATCCCGGATCAACGGGGCCATCGCTTGCGCCCTCGCCCAGTTCGAGCAGCGGATTGGAGTCCAGCGCATCGCCGATGAAGGCCTCGATCTCGAGGTTCGACAGCGCCAGCAGCTTGATCGCCTGCTGGAGCTGCGGGGTCATGACCAGTGACTGGCTTTGGCGGAGGTCTAACCGCGGACCCAGCGCCATCGCTGGCTATCCTTCCAAGCGCGGAGGGGTGATACCCTGAACCGTCACAGGGTGAAGCCCTCACCGAGATAGAGCCGCCGCACGTTGGGATCGGCCACCAGCGCCTCGGGGCTGCCGGCAAACAGCACCTGGCCGCCATAGATGATGCAGGCGCGGTCCACGATATCGAGCGTCTCGCGCACGTTGTGATCGGTGATCAGCACACCGATGCCCCGGTTCTTGAGATCGATCACCAGATGGCGAATATCGCTGATCGAAAGCGGATCGATACCCGCAAACGGCTCATCCAGCAGGATGATCGAGGGATTGGCCGCGAGCGCGCGCGCGATTTCGCAGCGCCGCCGCTCCCCGCCCGAAAGCGCCATGGCCGGTGAGGCGCGCAGGCGGGTCAGGCCGAATTCATCGAGCAGCCGGTCCAGCTCGGCGGCGCGGGTCGCCTTGTCTGGCTCGACCAGTTCGAGCACCGTGTTGATGTTCTGCTCGACCGTCATGCCCCGGAAGATCGAGGTTTCCTGCGGCAGGTAACCAAGGCCGAGGATGGCCCGGCGGTACATCGGCAGGCGGGTGATATCGACGCCATCGAGCAGGATGCGGCCCGAATCCGGGCGTACCAGCCCCATGATCGAATAGAAGCAGGTGGTCTTGCCCGCACCGTTGGGCCCAAGCAGGCCAAGCACTTCGCCCTTGGCCACCGACAGCGAGATATCGGTGAGCACCGCGCGCTTGTCGTAGCTCTTGGCGATCGAGACCACTTCCAGCCCGCCCTTCTCGAGGGTGGCATGGTTGGTCGCTGTGGCAGGCATCTCGTCCATAGGCGAATGGTCCATAGCCGGGTCCGCGGCGCGGGCAAAGCCCGTCTGCACGCCTTTGGCAGGATTTATGCATGGCAGTATTTGTACCAGCAGCGCGGTGATTGCCCCAAGGCAGGGCGAAACTGCAAATATTGCAGTGCTTGAAACAAATCGGAATGCGTGGTCTACTTCGCGTGGAGAGCATGAAAACAGGGGCAAGACCGATGCGCAAAGGCATAGCCGCGGATCCGGGCAGCGAAAGGTCAGCTATGGCAGGCCAGCCAAGTGATCGGGCAAGCGATTGGCGCAAGCGGATGAGCGACACGGTCGCCTACAGCCTGCTCGTCTACACCGCCCTGCAGATCTTCGTCACCTTGCGCACGCTGGAAGGCGAAGGCGGCTCGATGCTGCCGATGCTGGCGCTGATCGTGCTGGTGGCCGGGATCATTCCGATGTTTCGCCACTTCGAACGCCGCTGGGAAAGCCTGAGCGACACAAAGGCATCCGATCCCGCGCTGCTTGCCGATTTCCGCCGCGACCAGCTGGCGATCTGGGCGGTTGCGATTGGCGTGCCGTTTCTGCTGGCGGCCGTGTTCCGGACGCTTGTCTCGCTGGCCTAATGTCTTTGGGCTGATTGCGGGAAGCGCAGGAGCGGGCTAGATCGCCCGGCGAAGGCTCTGCACTGCGGAGCCAGCCGATTGTCCGCTTGAAAGGCCCCGCCCCCGATGCTTTCCCCCCAAGAGGCCCAGGCACGCTGCCACGCGCTGATCGAACGCGCGGTGCGGGCCGGCGCCGAAGCTGGCGATGCTGTTTATATTGGCGATTCTTCCGAAGCCGTATCCGTGCGGCTCGGCGCGCTCGAAGATGTCGAGCGGTCCGAATCCGAACACATCGGCCTGCGCGTGTTTGTCGGCGGCGCTTCGGCCTCGATCGGTTCAACCGACCTTGGCGATAGCGCGCTCGATGAACTCGCCAGCCGCGCGGTCGACATGGCCCGCGCCGCGCCGGCCGACAAGTTCGCCGGACTCGCGCCCGAGGAGCTGCTGCTGCGGGAGCAGGCGCCCGATCTCGATCTCGTCGACCTCAACGAACCCGATCCGCAAACCTTGCGCCGCTGGGCCGAGGAAGCCGAAGACGCGGCCCGCGCGGTGCCCGGCGTCACCAACAGCGAAGGCGGCAGCGCCAGCGCAGGGCGCGGCGTTGTCGCGCTGGCCACCAGCCACGGGTTCAGCGGCGCCTATGCCGCGACCAGTCATGGCCGTTCGGCCAGCGTGCTGGCGGGCACGGACAGCGGGATGCAGCGTGACTATGCGTGGCGCAGCGCGCGCCATGCCGCAGATCTGCCCTCGCCCGCCGCAATCGGGCGTGAGGCAGGGGAGCGCACCGTTGCGCGGGTCAATCCGGGCCGGGTGAAGAGCGGCACCTATTCCATCGTGTTCGATCCGCGTGTCGGCAGTTCGTTCGTCGGCCACTTGCTTGGCGCGATGTCGGGCGCGGCCATCGCGCGGCGCGCCAGCTTCCTGCTGGACAAGGACGGCGCGCAGATCTTCGATTCGGCCATCACCATCAGCGAAGACCCGCTGCGCCTGCGCGGCCCGCGCTCACGTCCGTTTGATGGCGAAGGATTGCGCACCGGCCCGCGCAAGCTGATCGAAGAAGGCCGCCTCACTGGCTGGCTGATGGATGCCGCCGCCGCGCGCCAGCTGGGCGCGGTGCCCACCGGCCATGCTTCACGCGGAGGATCGGGCGCGCCGCACGTCACGGCAGGCAATCTCGTGCTCCAGCCCGGCTCGGTCAGCCGCGCCGGGCTGATGGCCGACATTGCCGACGGCATCTACATCACCGAACTTATCGGCCACGGCGTGAACGGCGTGACCGGCGACTACAGCTGCGGTGCTTCGGGTTATCGCATCGAGGGCGGGGAGATCACCGGCCCGATTGCCGAGTTCACCGTGGCGGGCAACCTGATCGACATGTTTGCCCGGCTCATCGCGGCTGACGATCTCGAGACCTGGCGCGGCATCGACGTGCCGACCCTGCGCATCGACGGACTCAGCGTCGCCGGGGATTGAGGGCGGGTAGGATCGAGGGCGCGGCGACCGCGCCCTCATCACGCAAGCTTACTTGCCGGCAGCCTGCGCGCGCTCGATGGCCTCGATCGTGATGCGCTTGGCATCCTCGGCGCCGCCCCACTTGCCGACGCGGACCCACTTTTCCTTCTCCAGATCCTTGTAGTGGGTGAAGAAGTGCTCGATCTGCTGGAGCACGATCTCGGGCAGGTCGCTCTGCTCCGCAACGTCGCGGTAGTAGGGGAAGGTCTTGTCGTCGGGCACGCAGATCAGCTTCTCGTCGCCGCCGTGCTCGTCTTCCAGATTGAGCACTGCAATCGGGCGCACGCGCACGACCGAGCCGGGCACGAACGGCGAGCGCGCAATCACCAGCGCATCGAGCGGATCGCCATCGGGCGAAAGCGTGTGCGGCACGAAGCCGTAGTTCGCCGGATAGCGCATCGGCGTGTGGAGGATGCGGTCCACGAACAGCGCGCCGGAAGCCTTGTCGAACTCATACTTCACCGGTTCACCGCCGACGGGAACCTCAATGATCACGTTGAGCGTTTCGGGCGGATTCTCGCCGGTGGGGATCATGTCGATGTTCATGGGACGCTTTCGCTGGGCCGCACGGGCCGGGGGAAACTTGCGCGCGCTCTCTAGCGCCGGGCGTTGTGCGTCGCAACATGAACCTAGGGTGCTATCGCTATATCCCGCCGATCCCGTTGATGGTGAAGGCGATCACCCCGATGTTGAACACGAACGCGGCGAAGGCATGCGCCGTCACGATCCGCCGGATCGAACGCGAGGATATCGCGACGTCAGAGGTCTGGAAGGTCATGCCCAGCGTCAGCGCGAAATAGACGAAATCGAGGTAGTCGGGCGGTCCGCTGCCGGGAAAATCGATGCCCCCTGCATCCTCGCCCGGCTGGGTGCCCGGCTTGTAGTATTCGTGCGCATAATGCAGCGCATAGACCACGTTGGCGAACAGCCAGGTGAGCAGCAGGGTGAGGATCAGGCGCGGCAAAGCGCCCGGTTCGCCGTGCTTGGCAGCGGGGAGCTCGCCCGCGATCGCGGCCATCACCACCAGCGTGATCAGCGTGCTGATGGCAAGAACGACGATGCGATTGGCGTCATTCTCTTCCGAATGGCGGCGCATGGCCGCGATATCGCAGGCGCGCAGCAGCGGCAGCAGCGAGAGCAGGAAACCGGCGACCGCGAAATCGAAGCCCACCACCAGCGCGTCCGCCGGATCGGCAAAGCCGCTGGCCCAGCCGCGCGCGGCAATCCCGGCCATCAGCAGTGCCAGAAACAGCACGAAGCGCGGCGGCGCGAACCTTTGGCCAAACGCCCGCGCGCTGCCGCTGCCACTTTCCATCTTACGACGCAGCGGACTTCTTGGCCCCAGGCTTTACCCCAGACTTCACCGGCACCGCGCGCGGCGCCAGCAGCTTGTCGAGCCCGGTGGGCGCAGTGCCCGGCGCAGCGCGCTCCAGCCAGGGCCAGCGCAGGCCGTCAAAATAGGGCAGCGCCACGGTCCGGACGACATCATCGCGCTTTACGATCAGCTGGATCGGCGCATTCGTGCCCTTGGCCGCCGTGATCGCCGCCTTCATCGTCTCCTGATCATAAGCCTTCGCGTTCACCGAGAGGATCTGCATCCCCGTGACGATCCCGGCGCGGAATGCCGGTCCATCCCAGCGGCTGCCGGAAATCTTGCCGTCGTTATCGATGGCAAGGCCGATCGAATGGTTGAGCGAGATGTATTTCCCCGCCGCCATGCGCGCCTTGTCATAAGGATTGGGCTCTTCCTTCCACGCCAGCCGATAGCCGCCGCGTTCGATCCCGCCGAGCGGGGAGGGCTGGCCCGGGGTCTGGATGCGGGTCTTGAAGAACCCGGCCCAATCGTAGGGATGGAGCGCCGCGAGCGTCTTCACCACGTCGTCCTGCTCATAGGTCAGCACGCCCCAATCGCCATCCTTCACACCAAAGAAAGCCTTGGCGAAATCGTCGATCCCCTTTTTGCCCGCTGTGCCGTCACGCAGGATCGCATCCACTTCCAGCCACACCAGCGCGCCCTCGGTGTAGTATTCCTCGTTGCGCGCCAGCGAACTGAACGGCTTGGGCTTGCGGCTCGCCATGATCGGATCGTGGGTGGTATCCTCCACCGAACGCCATTCGCGGCCCGGATACTGGGTGAACGAGCCTGCGTAGTTGGCAAACTGGCCCAGCACCTGCTCCTTGCTCTGCACGCCCGAACGCGCGGCGAGGACCAAGCCCCAGAACTGCGTCTGCCCTTCATAGACCCACAGCAGGTTGTCCTGCATCGGCGCGCGGTAATCCGGCGTCCACAGCCGCGCCGGGCGGCGATACTTGCCATCCCACGAATGCGAGAATTCGTGCGGGATCACGTTGCGGTCCCAATCGCCCGCCGCCCAGTCGATCAGCGTGCGCGGCTCATACTGGTTCTCGCTCGAACGGTGGTGCTCCAGCCCGATGCCGCCCATCCGGTCGGTCATCGCCAGCAGGAAATCATAATGGTCGAAGTGCTTTGCGCCGAAGGCGAGCAGCGCCTCATCGACCATGTTGCGATAGACCTTGAGGTTCTCGGGCGCGATCTGCAGATACTCGGGCTTGTCCGCCACGAGATCGAACCACACTCCCTGCCCCAGATCGTGCCGCGCGGCATGAAGCCCGGCAAAGATCGGCGAATCGACCAGCGTCTCGTAGTCGGTCACGTCCCAGGTCACGACGTTTCCGCTCGCCGCCTTTCCATCCAGCGCGGTGAACACCTGCCAGCCCGCAGGGAACGTCACCGTGGGCTTCACCTTGATCGCCCGCACGTAATGCCCGGCAGGATAGAGGCTCATCTTCTCCCACTGCAGGTTGAGCATCTCGCGCGTCATCGTCACGCGGCCTTCGCTTTCGCGCAGCGGCGAGGTGTGGATGAACTTCGCGGTAATCTCCGCCGCTCCGGCAGGCACATCGACATGGAAGGCAAACACGTCGACCGGATCGCGCGTCCACGTCAGCAGCTGGCTGCCTGCATAGAAGCGGATGTCGACCAGTTCGGCGATGGTGCCCTTCGGCCCGTGGTTGCCGGGCAGCCACTTGGGATGAAGCAGCGTGAGCTTCGTCGAACCCGCTGGCACCGGGATCGTCTCGGTCACGCGGTAGGCGCCTGTGGTCACGTCGCTGGCATCGATCGCGAGGCTGATCGTGCCGGGATAGGGCTTGTCCTCAGCCGCCGGGATCGGATCGACGAACACCGCCGCCATGGGCCGGGTGTTCGCTGGCGGCTGGACTTGCGCGAAGGCGCTGGTGGAAAGCAGGGCTGCGGCCAGGACGAGAACGGGGCGCAGAATGGCGGGGCGCGAAGGCCGCTTGGGCGTGAAAGTCATCACGGCTTCATGGCGCGAAGCGGCGGGGACTGCAACCGGGCAGCCCGGGCAGGGGTACAGCCCCCCGTTCCCCCCCCTTCCCCCTCAGGCACAATCCCGCTAATCGCGCGCACTGACATGAGCAAGGAAACCCCCAAGCAAGCCCCCGCGACCCCGCAGGCGATCCGCGGCACGCAGGACATCTTCGGCCCCGACGCCGAGGCGTTCGCCTTCGTGGTCGAAACGTTCGAGCGCGTGCGGCGGCTCTACCGTTTCCGCCGCGCGGAAATGCCGGTGTTCGAAAAGACCGCCGTGTTCAGCCGCAGCCTGGGCGAGACGACCGATGTCGTCTCCAAGGAAATGTACAGCTTCGAGGATCGCGGCGGCGAATCGCTGACCCTGCGCCCCGAATTCACCGCCGGAATCGCGCGCGCCTACCTCACCAATGGCTGGCAGCAGCACGCGCCCTTGAAGCTCGCCACCCACGGCCCGTTATTCCGCTATGAACGCCCGCAGAAGGGGCGCTATCGCCAGTTCCACCAGATCGACGCCGAGATTCTGGGTGCTGCCGAACCGCAGGCGGATGTGGAACTGCTGGTGATGGCCGACCAGATCCTCAAGGAACTGGGCATTGCGGACGGCGTCACGCTCCAGCTCAACACACTGGGCGATGCCCCCAGCCGCGAAGCATGGCGCGCCGCGCTGGTGGACTATTTTCGCGCCCACAAGGCCGAGCTTTCGGAGGATTCGCAGGAACGCCTCGAAAAGAACCCGCTGCGCATCCTCGATAGCAAAGACCCGCGCGACAAGGTGTTCACCGCTGATGCTCCGATGATCGACGCGTTCCTTTCGGATGAGGCGCAGGACTTCTTCGGCAAGGTGACCGCCGGGCTGGATGCGGCTGGAGTCGCCTGGACCCGCGCACCGACGCTCGTGCGCGGCCTCGACTACTACCGCCACACCGCGTTCGAATTCGTGACAGACCGGCTGGGCGCACAAGGCACCGTGCTGGGCGGTGGCCGCTATGACGGGCTGATCGAGGCGCTTGGCGGGCCGCACACGCCTGCCGTCGGCTGGGCCGCGGGGATCGAACGGCTGGCGATGCTGGTGGGCGACAAGGGCGAAGCTGGGCCGGATGTGGCTGTGGTTGCCGAGAACGAAGCGCGCGAGATCGAGGCTCTGGCTCTGGTTGCCGCGCTGCGCCGTGCCGGTCTTGCCGCGGAACTGGTTGCCACCGGAAGCCCGCGCAAACGCTTTGATCGCGCCAAGAAGCTTAACCCGGCGGCCATCGTTTCCCTCGATGTGCGCGATGGGAGCCATTCGAAGTCGTTTCGCGCGATCGTTGATGGCTCGCCGATCGCAGCGAAGGCGGGTGAAGTTTACGAAGCGTTCTTTGCGGAACTGCGGTGAGCGTTTCAGACACCCGCCTTGCCCAGATCGCCGCCCGCTTCGCCGAACTCGAAGCGCGGCTGGCTTCGGGCACGCTCGAAGGCCCCGCTTTCGTCACCGCGAGCCGCGACTACGCCGAGCTTGAGCCCGTTGCCCGTGCCGCTGCGCATGTCAGCGCGATGCGCGGCGAGCTGGCGGCGCTGAGCGCCAGCACCGATCCCGATCCCGAAATGCGCGCCCTCGCCGATGAGGAGATCGCGCACCTGCGCACCGAACTGCCCGAGGCCGAACGCGCCCTCGCCATCGCCATGCTCCCGCGTGACAGCGCCGACAGCCGCCCCGCCATGCTCGAAATCCGCGCCGGCACCGGGGGCGATGAAGCCGCGCTGTTCGCCGCCGATCTCTACCGCATGTACGAACGCTTCGCCGCCGAGCAGGGCTGGAAAGTCGAAATGGTCTCGGCCAATGCCAACGAGCTCGGCGGCTTCAAGGAAGTCGTCGCCAACGTGGCGGGCACCGGCGTGTTCGCCAAGCTCAAGTACGAAAGCGGCGTCCACCGCGTGCAGCGCGTGCCTGTGACCGAAAGCGGCGGGCGCATCCACACCAGCGCCGCAACCGTCGCCGTGTTGCCCGAGCCCGACGAAGTCGACGTGCAGATCGAGCCGGGCGACATCAAGATCGATATCTACCGCGCATCGGGCGCGGGCGGGCAGCACGTGAACACCACCGATTCGGCCGTGCGCCTCACCCACTTGCCCACCGGCCTTGTCGTGATCCAGCAGGATCAGCGCAGCCAGCACAAGAACAAGGACAAGGCCATGCAGGTGCTGCGCACGCGCCTTTATGATCTGCGCCGCGCCGAAGCGCATGGGGCCGAAGCGGAAGCGCGCAAGGCCATGGTCGGTTCGGGCGACCGGTCCGAACGCATCCGCACCTACAACTTCCCGCAAGGCCGCGTGACCGATCACCGCATCAACCTCACGCTGCACCGGCTGCCCGAGATCCTCGAAGGCCCCGGCCTTGGTGAACTGGTCGATGCGCTGGCCGCCGAGGATCAGGTCAAGCGCCTGGCCGCGCTGGATGCCTGATACCGTTCGGGCCGCGCTGAGAGAGGCCGCCGAACGGCTCGCCGCGACCAGCGACACCGCACGGCTCGATGCCGAACTGCTGATGGCCCACGCGCTGGGCGTTTCGCGCACG
Source organism: Novosphingobium sp. PASSN1 (assembly GCF_002278815.1). Classification (NCBI taxonomy): domain Bacteria; kingdom Pseudomonadati; phylum Pseudomonadota; class Alphaproteobacteria; order Sphingomonadales; family Sphingomonadaceae; genus Novosphingobium; species Novosphingobium sp. PASSN1. The sequence goes on from NZ_NKIS01000002.1 coordinate 305,652, forward strand.
GAATTGCTGCTGCGGCACATGGACGGCGAACCTCCAGCAGGCTTGACGTCCATTCTGGACCGCCGCCTGAGCCATGAACCGATTGCCTATATCCTTGGCACACAACCGTTTTATGGGCTCGATCTGGAAGTCAGCCCCGCAGTGCTCATCCCGCGCGGCGATAGCGAGACACTGATCGAGGTTGCCCGGACAGCACGGGAAGGGCGCCCCCCTTCGCGCATCCTCGATCTCGGCACAGGCTCCGGCGCCTTGCTGCTCGCCGCGCTTTCGGTGTGGCCAGAGGCGGAAGGGATCGGACTTGAACGATCCGCTGCGGCGCGCGCAGTGGCCGCCCGCAATGCGGCCACCCACGGCCTTGCGGCGCGCGCGCAGATCATCGCGGGCGATTGGACCCAAACCGACTGGGCGGCGGAACTTGGCCGGTTCGATCTGATCCTCGCCAATCCGCCCTATGTGGAAACGGAGGCCGATCTTGCCCCTTCAGTTCGCGCACACGAACCGGCGGAAGCGCTGTTTGCCGGGCCGGACGGGCTTGGTGACTACCGCCGCCTGATCCCCGAAGTGCCGCATCTCCTCGCCCCGGGCGGGATGGCCTTGTTCGAGATCGGGCTGACCCAGGGCGAAGCCGTGGCGGTGCTGGCGCGCGAGGCCGGGCTTGGCGCGCAGATCCACCATGACCTTGCCGGGCGGCCCCGCAGCGTCGAAATGGCATGAAAGAGGCAAACATTTCGCTTGGCAAGGGTGCGGCGCGTCACTAATCAGGGCCGCAGGCAGGGGGACGATGGCTTCCCGTCCCGGCTCAATCCACCATTTGCAACGATGGCCGGCTCATCAGGCTGGCAGACGCGCAGATGCTGGGAACCACGATATGGTTCGTTCGTGGAAGAGGATGCGCGGCAGCAGGGTCATGCAGATCAGACCCGGAAGGCGCGCCACGTAAGGCCCAGGTTACTGAGAAGTTTGAACGAAACCCGGGTCTCGGTTGCACAGAAACAGGAAAGTGCCTGACTTGAACAACAATCGTGGGAACAACCGCCGGCGCGGTCGCGGGAACAACAACCGCCCGCAGGGTGGCGGCCAGCAGCTTAACCGGATCGATAGCCGCGCGCGGGGCAATGCCCCCCAGATGCTCGAAAAGTATCGCAAGCTGGCGCAGGATGCGCATCTCAACGGCGACCGCGTGCAGGCCGAGTACTACCTGCAGTTCGCCGATCACTATTTCCGCGTCATCGCTGACAGCCGCGTCCGGGTCGACGAACAGCAGCGCCCGCGCCAGCCCGGCGAGCGCTGGAACGAGCAGGACGGCGAAGACGAAAGCATGGACTTCGGCATGGACACCGATTTCCCGGCGTTCGACCGCCCGCAAAGCCGCCGCGACGAAAACCGTGAGCCGCGTGAAAACCGCGAACCCCGCGAGCAACGTGAACCGCGCGAACAACGCGACAACCGGGAACCGCGCGAGCCGCGTGAAAACCGCGAACCGCGTGAACAGCGTGAACCCCGTGAGCAGCGCGAACCGCGTGAGCAACGTGACAGCCGGGAACCGCGCGAGCCCTATCGCCCCCGTTTCGAACGGCCCGCGGCGTCGGATAGTCAGGAAATCACCGAAGAAGCACCGCGCGCCAGCGAAGGTGAGCCGGTCAGCGAAACGAACGACAACCCGTTCGTCCGCGAAGGCCGTTCACAACGTGGCCTGCGCCCGCGCACCGATCGCCGCCCGCGCCGCGATGCCGAAGCGGAACCGGTTGCTGCGCTCGATCCGATGATCCTGCCCCCCGCCATCGGGGTGCGCGCCGAGGCAGAACCGGAAGCGCCCACAGCCGATACGGATGCCCCCGCGCCCAAGCGCCGTGGCCGTCCGCGCAAGACTCCGCTGGCCGAGGCAGCCGAAGGCTGATCGAAGCCCCGCGCTGCGCCTGAACGGGCTGAAGCCATGCCGCATCGTACCCCGCGCTGGATGCCGTTCGCGCTGATCGGCGCAGGTGCGGTGGCGGCGACCGGGTTTCAGCCGTTGGCGCTGTGGCCGTGCACGCTGGCTGCGCTGGCGTTCCTGATCGACCGGATCGAGCATGCCCGCTCGGCCCGCCACGCCGCGCTGTGCGGCTGGCTGTTCGGGCTGGGGTATTTCACGCTCGGCAACAACTGGATCGCGACGGCCTTTACCTATCAGGCGCAAATGCCTGCATGGCTTGGGTGGATCGCGGTCCTGCTGCTGGCGATCTACCTCGCTGCCTTTCCTGCGCTTGCGGCGTTCCTCGCCGCATGGCTCGCGCGCGGCTGGCGCGCGGCGCTGCTGCCGGCGCTGGCGGGCAGCTGGATCATCGCCGAATACGTGCGCGCCACGCTTTTTACCGGGTTCGCGTGGAATCCGCTGGGCATGGCGGCGCTGGGCGGATTTGCGCGCCCGGGGCTGGCTGCCATCGCGCCGTGGACCGGAACGTACGCCCTATCCGGCTTGGTCGTGATGCTCGGCGGCTTCTGGCTGTTCGCGTGGCGTTCGGGCCGGAGCCAGCAGTGGGGCGCGGCGCTGGCCTATGCCGCGCTGCCTGCGGCCCTGATGATTTTGCCGCTGCTGCTGCCGCTGCATGGCGCAGGCGGCGCGGGCAAGCTTGCCTACACGCTGGTTCAGCCGAACATCGGGCAGGACACGATCAACGACGCCAGCCTCTATGAAGGCCAGTTCCAGGGCATCGCCCGGCTTTCCCTTCCGCGCGCACCGGGCACGCCGCGCGTGGTGCTGTGGCCCGAAGGCGGCCTCCCCGATTACTTGCGTTCCGGCTATCCGCAGGTCTTCTACAACGCGACCACCTTCGGGGCCGATCCGGCGCTTGCCCGCGCGCGGATTGGCCGGGTGATCGGCCCGGGCAGCCTCCTCCTGACGGGTGCGACCGATCTGGTGATTGGCGGCGGCGATGTGACGGGCGCGCGCAACGTGATCACCGCCCTTGGTGCCGATGGAGCGATTCGCGGCAGCTATGCCAAGGCGCATCTCGTACCCTATGGCGAGTACCTCCCGATGCGCGCGTGGCTCGCCCCGCTCGGCCTTTCGCGTCTCGTTTCGGGAAGCCTCGACTTTCTGCCCGGCCCCGGTCCGCGCACGCTCGACATGGGGGTTCACGGCAAGGCAGGCCTGCAGATCTGCTACGAAATCATCTTTTCCGGCGAAGTGACCGACCGCGCGCACCGGCCAGACTACCTGTTCAATCCCTCCAACGATGGCTGGTTTGGCGCGTGGGGTCCGCCCCAGCACCTCGCCCAAGCGCGGATGCGCGCCATCGAGGAGGGCCTGCCAGTGCTGCGCGCCACCACGACCGGGATCAGCGCGGTGATCGATGCGGACGGCGTCGTGCGCCAGTTCGTGCCGCGCCTCAAGGCCGGGCGGCTCGACGGTCTGGTGCCGCCCGCGCACCCGCCCACACTGTTTGCCCGCCTTGGCAATACGCTCGCGTTGGGCTGGGCGATCTTGCTGCTGGCTGCATCGCTGGTGGTTGCAAGGCGGCGCGGAGAACGCTAAGGCAGTGACATAAAGATATCTTTATATCATACAGGAAGCCCCTATGCGCACTGACTATCTGTTCACGTCCGAAAGCGTTTCCGAAGGCCATCCGGACAAAGTTGCCGATCAGATCAGCGATGGCATCGTGGACCTGTTCCTTTCGAAGGACCCCGAAGCGCGCATCGCCTGCGAAACGCTGACGACCACGCAGCTCGTTGTTCTTGCTGGGGAAATCCGCTGCAAGGGGGTCTACGAGAACGGCGAATGGGCCCCGGGCGCCAAGGAAGAGATCGAGCAGACCGTGCGCAATACGGTCAAGCGCATCGGCTATGAGCAGGATGGCTTCCACTGGCAGACCTTCCGGTTCGAGAACAACCTCCACGGCCAGTCTGCCGAAATCGCGCAGGGCGTCGATGCCGGCGACAACAAGGACGAAGGCGCGGGCGATCAGGGCATCATGTTCGGCTATGCGACCGACGAGACGCCCGACCTGATGCCCGCCACGCTCTACTACAGCCACAAGATCCTCGAGCGCATGGCCGCGGATCGCCACGCGGGCACCGCGCCCTTCCTCGAGCCCGACGCCAAGAGCCAGGTCACGCTGCGCTACGAGGGTTCGCTCCCCGTCGCCGCGACCGCTGTCGTCGTCTCGACCCAGCACGCGCCGGGCTATGACGAGGGCGAGAAGGAAGCCGAGCTCCATGCCTATGTTAAGCGCGTGATCGCCGAAGTGATCCCGCCCGTGCTGCTGCGCGAGACCACCTACTACATCAACCCGACCGGCTCGTTCGAAATCGGCGGACCTGACGGCGACGCGGGCTTGACCGGCCGCAAGATCATCGTCGACACCTACGGCGGCGCGGCCCCGCATGGCGGCGGCGCGTTCTCGGGCAAGGACCCCACCAAGGTCGACCGTTCGGCGGCCTATATCACGCGCTATCTGGCGAAGAACGTGGTCGCCGCGGGCCTCGCCACGCGCTGCACCATCCAGATCGCCTATGCCATCGGCGTTTCGGAGCCGCTTTCGCTCTATGTCGATACGCACGACACCGGCACGGTAGGCGACGACAAGATCGAGGCTGCGATCAAGGCCATCACCAAGCTCGGCGGCCTGACCCCGCGCGCGATCCGCACGCACCTCGGCCTCAACAAGCCGATTTATCAGCCGACCGCCGCCTATGGCCACTTCGGCCGCAAGGCGGATGGCGATTTCTTCCCGTGGGAACGCCTCGATCTGGTCGACGACCTGAAGGCCGCGTTCGCCTGAACATACAACAAAGGGTGCGGACGCCATCGCCTCCGCACCCCCTGAACAAGCGCAAGGCGCGAGGAGCTTCGGCCCCTCGCGCCTTTCCTTTTCAGCCGAACATACCCTTCCGGGGCCCGAGATAGCCGAACAGGTACGCGCCGACCTTGCGCATCTGGATTTCCTCCGCGCCTTCGGTGATGCGGTAGCGGCGGTGGTGGCGGTAGATGTGTTCGAACGGCTTGTGGCGCGAATAGCCGATGCCGCCGTGCACCTGCATCGCGCGGTCTGCCGCTTCGCAGACCAGCCGGTTCGCCCAGTAGTTGCACATGGAGACCTTGTCGGACAGTTCGCGCTCGATGCGCTTGTGGCCGCCTTCCTCGGCTTCGAGGCGGTCCATCTCCCACGCCGTCTTGCGGATCAGCAGGCGCAGCATTTCGCATTGGGTTGCCAGCTCCACCAGCGGGAACTGGATCGCCTGATTGCGCGCCAGCTCCTCGCCGAAGGGCTTGCGTTCACGCGCATAGCGCACCGATTCCTCGATGCAGAAGGTCGCCGCGCCCAGCGATGAGGCTGCCTGCCGGATGCGGTTCTGGTGGACGAAGCTCTGCGCGATGGCGAGGCCGCCGCCTTCCGGCCCGAGGATCGCGCTTTCCGGCACCCAGACATTGGTGAGCGAAAGGCGCGGGTGGTCCGTCGGCATGTTGAAGGTCCACAGGTATTCCTCGATCACCAAGCCCTCGGTGGGGTTGGGTACGAGCAGGCAGGTGATCCCGCGCGCATCACCCGGCTCGCCCGCCGTGCGCGCGAAGACCGCGCAGTGGCTGGCCACGTGCATCCCGGTGATCCACATCTTCTCGCCATCGATGCGCCAACCGGGCACGCCATCGCGCGTCTCGCGCACCGCGCGGGTTTCCATGTGCGTCGCGTCCGAGCCGTGGCGCGCTTCCGTCAGGCCGAAGGAGACGCGGCGGGTGCGCGCAAAGCCGCCGAGGATGAACTCCTCCTGCTGTTCCGGCGTGCCGAAATGCTCGAACATGTTCACGAACGGGAAGTTCCCGACGATCGAGTGCTCGTTCTGCAGATCGTTGTGCAGGCCAAGGCCCCTCTGCGTGAAGTGATCGCGGATCACCGCCATCCAGAGGTTCTTGCCGTCCTTGCCGCCGTACTTCTTGGGGGCGGAAAAGCGCCAGTGCCCGGCGGCATCGGCGCGGCGGGTCGCCTCCACCAGCAGAGCCTCCCATTCGTGGCGGGGCAGGCCCTGATCCTCGAAATTGGTGCGCGCATATTCGCGGCGGTGATCGAAGAAGCGGATATTGTCGTCCGCCTGTTCGAGCGGCTTGATCTCGGCATCGATGAAGGCGTCGAGTTCGGCGAGGTAGTCTATCAGCTCCTGCGGCAGGTCGAAGTTCATGTCAGGCTCTCCCAAATTCGGCGCGCTTCGCTGAGCGCAGGGTATTTCGGCATATCGGCGGCGAGCGTACCCAGCACGCGGCGGCGCAAGTCTGCCAGCAGGCCGGGCTGGGCCAGTGTGGTCCGCCCGGCGAGGATGTCCTCGCACAGCGCCTTGTCATGCGGGTTCGGACGGCCGGCGAGTTCGCGGCGCACGATGCCGAGCGCGTTCTGCGCCACGGCCAGTTCGAACCGCTCGCGCGGCGCGGTCATGTGCGGCTTGACCGTGGCGGCCAGCCATTCGGAAACGGCGGTCAGCACTTCGGCAGCGCTGGGTTCGCCCGCGCTCTCAGCAGGTGGCGGCGATGGAGGCGGCAGGGAACGGGCGCGCTCGGCCTCAGGCGCATCGGCTTCGAGCAGCAGGAGCAGATCGAGATCCTGCTCCGCCGCCCGGCGCGCCACGACGACGCGTTCGAGCGAACGGTCAGCGCCGCTGCGCCAGCCTTTGCCCATCGACAGCGCCGAAAGCGCCCACCACACCGTGCGGTAGATCAGCCAGAAGCGGAAGCGCGCAGGATCGAACGCCGTGCCGCCCGCCGCCTGATAGGCGCGGGCCAGATCCTCGATCTGCCCAAGGCCGAAGCCGCGTTTGTCCAGCCTGCCAAAGCGCCACACTGTCATGCAGCCGAACGCGAGGTCTTCGTGGGCATCACCCAGATGCGCCAGTTCCCAATCGAGCACGGCAGAGAGGTGCCCGTCCTCGACCATGATGTTGCCGATGCGCAGATCGCCATGGAGCACGGTGAGCGGCGCGGGCGGCGGCAGATTGGCGCGCAGCCACGCAAGGCCGAGCGCGATGGGCGGGCGGTCTCCCCCACTGTCCGCAAATTGCGCCGCGAGCGCTTCGACCCCGGCGGCGGGTTCGAGCACGGGCAGGAACGGCAGCTGCGCCGGATCGAGTGCATGGACGCGGGCCATCGCGGCGGCGATTTCACCCAGCAGCGCGGGCGGGGAGGACAGCGCATTTTCAGGGTCGGGCGAGCCGGGCACGCAGCGCATGATGAAGCCGAGGCCGATCTCATCGTCCGGCGTGAGCTCGGCCACGACTTCGGGAGCGGGGACGCCGCCAGCCAGCGCCGCGCGGATCACGGCGGCTTCCTTCGCCATATCGAGCGCCCGGCACGAAACCCATTCAGCCGAGGGCGCGCGGCGCAGCACGAACGCTTCGCCGCCAACCTCGAACCGCCAGCTCTGCATGTTGGCACCGCCAGACAGGCGCGCAAGGCCCGTCACCGCGCCTTGCCAGCCAGCCCGCGTCATCACGCGCCGCAGACCGTCGGCCAGACCATCGGCCAGCCCGTCGGCATGGCCATCGGCCAGAGTTTGCTGTGCCGTTGCCGTCATCCGCTCCTCACACCCGCTTTTGATAGGGCTATTCGCTTCACGCTTGTTCGCGCCACTATCATTAATCGCGCGGTTAATGTCCAGCGCTGGCGTTGGCGCGTCAGGCCGCGCGCTACGCGCGACCACTTGCGCTTCATGACACTTGCGACGGAATCACAATCAGTTAGGCTGCTAATAGATCCTAAACGGATTGTGGGCTAAGGGGTTCTGATGGCTTCCGGCGGAAACAGGATAGGCAAATGGATCGCGGCTGCGCTGTGGTGCGCTGCGCCGTTGCTGCTTGTCGCCACCCCAGCGCAGGCGCGCCCCGGTACCAGCCTGCAGAATGCGCGCGATGCCGCAATCGAGCAGCAGGTCGCCGCGATCGTTGCGCAAGGGCGCGGACGGATCGGTGTGGCGGCGGTCGATCTCGATGGCGGCGGGCAGATCATGATCAACGGCGACATGCCGTTTCCGATGGCCAGCACCGCCAAGGTTGCCATTGCCGCAACGTATCTCGCGGGCGTCGAACAAGGCCGCCTGCGGCTTGACCAGCAGTTCCCGATGATGGTGCCGGTGGCAGAATCACCCCAGTCACGCGGTGCTGTCGCCGCCGTCCGCCCCGGTGAGGTGATGACGGCGCAGAGCCTGATGGAGCTTTCGATCACCCGCAGCGACAATCACGCGACCGACGGCCTGATCGCCGCCGTAGGCGGGATCAATGCGGTGAACACTTGGCTCAGCCGCATCGGTGTGAGCGGCCAGCGCCTCGATCACACGATGGCCACGCTGGTGCGCGACGATGGCCGGGTCAATCCGGTGACGACGATCGACACCCGCACCAGCAGCACCCCGCGCGCGATGGCGCAGTTGCTGGCGGCGATCGACCGCGGCGGCGCCCTGAGCCCGGAAAGCCGCGCGGTCCTGCTTGATACGATGACCCGCACCAGCACCGGCCGCAATCGCATCCGCAGCGGCCTGCCCGAAGGCGTGGTGTTTGCCCACAAGACGGGGACGCTCTCCGGCGTGACCGACGATGTCGGCATCGTTCGCCTGCCCGATGGCCGCCACCTCGCCATCGCCATCTTCGTGACGGGGCCGGAAGGCCACACCGCCCATGCCGGCCTGATCGCGCAGATCGCCCGCGTGCTCTATGATGGCTACAGCCAGCCGCCGCTGCCGAGCAGCTTCGAGACGGCGCGCCGCTGACTTTCCTGAAATTGCGATTCTTGCGCTGGCAGCCCATGCTGCACGGCGCGTTTTTGCGTGCGCGGCTTGAAACGAGAAGCAGCCCGCCAAGAAACAAGCAACGCGCAAAAGAGAAGGGGCGTGACCGCTAGTGCGACCACGCCCCTCTATCTCTATTCAAACCCTTGACGGGGTTGAATTACATCTTCGGAGCTTCGCTCGAAGCGTCAGCAGCCGGAGCCGAGGCGTCCGAAGCGTCAGCAGCCGGAGCCGAAGCGTCGGCAGCAGCTTCCGATTCCACAGCGGCTTCGGTTGCGGGGGCTTCGGCAGCCTTTTCCGAGCAACCGGCGAGAGCGAAGGCAGTGCCGGCGACAGCGGCGAGGAGGAGCTTGCGCATGCGTTACAATCCCTGGATTGAAGTGGACCGCGCCGGGCCCGCAGCCCGCCGCAAAGCCTACTCTGGCGGTAGACTTCTCGCCCCAATTAATCGGCAATTCACCGGCTTGCAAGTCTTAGGAGCAGCAAAGCCGTCATAGTCCGGTTAAATTTATGATTTTAAACATTTTTTGCCGCAGCGCATACGTTACATCAGACCGCAGTAAGCCAAGTGAATCACCTTCGCAGTGCCATTTCGGCATGACGCGAGGTGCTTTCGCCGCAGCGCGCCACGCGCTACGACAGCGCGCATGGACACGATCAAAGACCTTGGCACAGACCTTGGCCCGCAGCCCGGCGCATCCCCAGATGCCCTCCAGCGCCACCTCTATCTGATCGACGGTTCGGCCTATATCTTCCGGGCCTATCACCGCCTGCCGCCGCTGACCAATCCGGCGGGCGTGCCGGTGGGTGCGGTCTATGGCTATACCACGATGCTTTGGAAACTGGCGGAGGACCTGCACAAGGCCGATGGGCCGACGCACCTCGCGGTGATCCTCGACAAGGGTTCGATCACCTTCCGCAACGATCTCTACGACCAGTACAAGGCCAACCGGCCGCCGCCGCCCGAAGACCTCGTGCCGCAGTTTCCGCTGATCCGCGACGCGACGCGCGCGTTCAGCCTTGCCTGCATCGAGGAAGCTGGGCTGGAGGCGGACGATCTGATCGCTTCCTATGCCCTCGCTGCGGCGGAGCGGGGCTGGAATGTCACCATCGTCTCGTCCGACAAGGATTTGATGCAGCTGGTCGGCCGCCCGCATGAAGGCGGCGGCTATATCGACATGCTCGATACAATGAAAAACCAGCGCATCGACTTGCCCGAGGTGATGGAAAAGTTCGGCGTGGAGCCGGAGCGTGTCGGCGATGTGCTGGCGCTGATGGGCGATGCGGTAGACAACGTGCCCGGCATTCGCGGCATTGGCCCCAAGACGGCGACGAAGCTGATTCAGGAACACGGCACGCTTGAAGGCGCGCTCGCCGCCGCGCCCACGATGAAACCGGGCAAACTGCGCGAAAGCCTGATCGAGCAGGCTGATATGGCGCGGCTTTCGCGCCAGCTGGTTCAGCTCAAGGAAGATTGCCCCCTGCCGTTGCCGCTCGATTCGTTCGAGCTCACCGCGATTCCGCCCGAACCACTGGCCGCCTTCCTTGCCGAACATGGCTTTACCAGCCTGCTGCGCAAACTGGGCACCGCGCCAGCGGTTGACGCAGCGCCAACGGACGGATCCGCGCCCGCTCCTAGCGGCGCTGCCGATACGCGCCAAAGCCTGCCCGAATGGCCCGCCATCGATACCGCCAGCTATCGCTGCCTGCAAACGCTGGACGACATTGCCGCATGGGTCGCCCGGGCTGAGGCCGCGCGCGTGGTGGCAGTCGATACCGAAACCAGCGCGCTCGATGCGATGCAGGCGGACCTTGTCGGCGTGAGCCTTGCACTCGGGCCGGGCGATGCCTGCTACATCCCGCTGGGCCACCGGGGCAGCGACATGTTTGCCGAGGCGCCCGTGCAGGCCCCGCGCGATGCGGCGCTGGCGCTGCTGAAGCCGCTGCTGGAAAGTGATGCCGTTCTCAAGATCGGGCAGAACATCAAGTACGATATCAACGTGCTGGCGCGCTATGGCGTGATGGTTTCGCCCATCGACGATACCATGGTGATGAGCTTCTGCCTCGATGCCGGGCGCAGTGAAACCGGCGTGGGTGGGCACGGCATGGACGAGCTGGCCGCCCGCCACCTCGGCCACACCACGATTGCCTTCAAGGACCTGTGCGGCACCGGCAAGAAGGCGATCTCCTTCGCCGAAGTGCCGCTGGCCGATGCCACGCGCTATGCGGCGGAAGATGCCGAAGTGACCTGGCGGCTCCATGCGCTGCTCAGCCCTCGCCTGCCCGAAGAAGGCGGCACGCGCATCTATGCCCGCGTCGATCGGCCGCTGGTGCCGGTAGTGGCCGGGATGGAGCGACGCGGGATCAAGGTGGACCGCGAACGGCTGGCAGGCCTCTCCGCGCAGTTTGCCGAAACCATCGCAGGCCTAGAAACCGTGATCCACGAAAAGGTCGGCCAGCCCTTCACCATCGGCAGCCCCAAGCAATTGGGGGAAATCCTGTTCGACAAGCTGGGCTACAAGGGCGGCAAGAAGGGCAAGACAGGGCAGTATTCCACCGACCAGTCCGTGCTCGAGGGCCTCGCCGCACAAGGCGCGGAAGTCGCCACGCTGGTGCTCGAATGGCGGCAGCTTTCGAAGCTCAAATCGACGTATACCGATGCCTTGCAAGCCGCGATCAACCCCGCCACGGGCCGCGTCCACACCAGCTACAGTCTGGTCGGCGCGCAGACGGGGCGGCTTTCCTCCAACGATCCCAACCTGCAGAACATCCCCATCCGGACCGAAATCGGCCGCCAGATCCGCGAGGCGTTCGTGGCTGAACCCGGGAACGTCCTGCTCGCAGCGGACTACAGCCAGATCGAACTGCGCCTCGCCGCGCACATGGCCGATGTGCCTGCGCTGCGCGAGGCCTTCGCCGCCGGAGAGGACATCCATTCGCGCACCGCACGCGAACTGTTCGGCACGGTGGACCGCGATACGCGCGGGCGCGCCAAGACGATCAACTTCGCGATCCTCTACGGCATCAGCCGCTGGGGCCTTGCCGGGCGGCTGGGCGTGAGCGCGGACGAAGCGCAGGCGATGATCGACCGCTATTTCGAACGCTTCCCCGGCATCCAGCGCTATATCCACGAAACGCTGGAGAGCGTGCGCGCCACGGGCTATTCGGAGACGCTGTTCGGCCGCAAGACGTGGTTTCCCCGGATCAATTCCAAGAATCAGGCCGAGCGGCAAGGCAGCGAACGCGCCGCGATCAACGCGCCGATTCAGGGCACCAGCGCCGATATCATCAAGCGCGCAATGGCCCGCATGGAACCCGCGCTGGCAGCGGCGGGCCTAGGCCACGTGAAGATGCTGCTGCAAGTCCACGACGAACTGGTGTTCGAACTGCCCGAAGGCGATATCGAAACCGCCAAGCCAGTGATTCTGGCGGTGATGGCAGGGGCAGCAGAACCAGCGGTGACGCTGACCGTGCCGCTGGGCGTGGAGATCGGGACCGGGCCAAGCTGGGGCGCAGCGCACTGATCCAAGATAGCAGGCATGAAAGCACGCTGATCGCGCCTCGTCTTTGTTTTGTCACCAACGCACCGCACCCTTGTCTTTTGTCGGTGGGGACGTATCGCATGACAGTGGTCAGGGACTACAGGTCGCTTCTGAGTGGTTCATCTGTCTCGTCGCAGCCGGGCAAAGCTTCGTTTTATACATATTCATTTGCAAGCGAGCCGCCGTCGTACCTCAGCGAAGTTTACACGAAGCAGGGACTGGCGACTTTCACCCCATTTTCGGAGGCGCAAAAGGCCGATGCACGGACTGCGCTGTCGGCGTGGGCATCAGCCTGCGGGATTACTTTGTTCGAAGTCACCAAAGGCGTTGGGGATATCAATTTCGGGAACTATGATACTGCTGTACTAACAGGGCACCAGGGCGGTGCAGGTTTCTCTTCCTACCCCTTCAGAACTCTACGCTATGGCGATGACAGTGGTGTGTTCATAGATATCAAGTACACTGATTATTACCTCGCTTTGATCCATGAAATCGGCCACGCGCTGGGCCTAAAGCATCCCTTCTCAGGGCCGATAACGCTTGATACCACGCTTGATAATGTCAGCCATACCGTCATGAGCTATACATCGGACGGCTCAGATGGACGGAAGCTTGGCCCGCTAGACATCGCTGCCGTGCAATACCTTTATGGCACCAACGCCAATGATGGCACGCAGGTCGCCAGCTGGAGCTGGAGCTCGAAAAACGAAACACTCCACCAAACGGGCGGCGCAAACGACGATACGATTGCGGGCGTAGCGTCGCGCGATGTGATTCACGGCGGTGCAGGCAATGATCTCATCGATTCGGGTGCGGGTGGTGACACAATTTACGGAGACGATGGTGACGACACAATCAACGCGGTTGTCACGGCTGGCTCTGTCACAGTTTCTCTAAAAGGCGGAAACGGCAACGACGCTCTCGCCCTCATCCTAAAAACCTCAAGCCCAGCCTTCACGATCAACGGTGGCACGGGCAAAGACACGTTAACCATATACGCGGGTTCGGCACTCGATCTTGATCTTTCTGGTAGCAAGCTGGCAAGCACGAAGGTCACCAACGTCGAAACAGTCGACATTAAAGGCAGCGAATTCGGCGATCACATAATTGGTTCTAATGGGACTGACTTGATCGAGGGATTCGGCGGCAACGACACCATCTTTGGCTTGGGCGGCGACGACCTACTGACTGACGACGTTATCAGCGCGACTAGCCCAGTTGCAATCAACGCCGGCGATGGGGACGATACCCTTTGGATTACGCTTCCGGATCAGGCCCCCACCCGACTTTCAAGACTGATGCTGGATGGCGGCGATGGTTATGACGATTTGCTAATCGACTACAATGGCAGCAAGTCGCTAATCTTTTCACTCGCAGATTCAATCAAGGCGGGCAGTTCCCTAACTGGAATTGAGCATTACTCTATCCTTGCAGGCCCGGGCGATGATCGCCTGACCGGATCAAGGGGCAATGATTTCATCGATGGCCAAGATGGCAACGACATCTTGCGCGGCGGCAAAGGATCAGATGGCCTCAAAGGTGGTTCTGGCGCTGACACGTTCGTATTCTTTGTCGGTGACAGCGCCGCAAAACACTTCGATGCTGACGGGATCATTGATTTCAACCACGCGCAAGGGGATCGGATCGACCTTTCAGGTATTGATGCAGTTCGGAGTTCTTCCGGGGATCAAGCCTTTGCCTTTATCGGAACAAAGCCTTTCACTGCTGCTGGGCAAATTCATGTTGTAGATAGTATCGTCAATGGTCTTTACATTGAAGGCGATACCAATGGTGACGGAAAAGCAGATTTTTCAATTAATGTGCGCGGTGCCCCAGCATTATTGTTAGCCGATTTCATTTTGTAGGCAACATTACAATATAAAATTCATCCTGTTAACGTCCGAGGGCCACGTAAGGAGCAATATCCCGGGTGCGCAGCCAGAGCATCTGCTCGTTGGAGACTGAGTTGGTCAGGGCATAAAGCCCTTCCGCTTCCTCGTTGCTCAGGCCCATTTCGCGGTAGTAATCGAGGTAGACCAGATTGGCGGGGGCATCGGCGGGGTAATCGCCGGGCTGGTGCCCCGCCGCGTCCTTCCACGCGTGCACGCCGAATTCGGCATCGGGCGCAGCGCGGCGGGTGGTGCCCGCAAGGAACAGCTCCAACCCGCCCGACCGCACCGATCCGCCCGACGGGACATCGGTGGTGAGCCGATGCTCGCGGATCAGCCGCCCGAGCGCGAGGTTGGCCCCATCGTTCACGGTGCCGGGGCAATCGACGAGTTCGAGCACGCGGATGCCCGGATTCGCGGCCAGCATCTGCCGGAACTGCGCGGGCGACTTGCTATCGACTTCCCCGACCAACGCGGCGTGCGCGCCATCGATCACCGCAAACGGACCAAAGCGCGGCAGGCCCGCGATGGCCGCCGCAATGCGCTGGCCGCGCGGCACTTCGACCACAGTCTGCGTGGTCGTCACTTCGGTCCACCGCGTGCCGTGCGAATCGACCCAGGTCCGCGTCGCCACCTCCTGCGCGGACGTGGGCGCGGCGCAGACGATACTGAGCAGCAAGGCGCAGGCGATTCGCTTCATGATGCCACTATCTTCCCTCGCTGGTTGCCATTTTGCCAGCAAAAGGCGGTAAACCGCCCGTAATGCCTTTTGCCTCCAAATTGGCGGGACCGGCGCTCGGCCCCTATCGCGCATAGGGGCTGGCCCTTAGGCTGCCCCCTTGGCTGGGGGTTTGGCATGGTCGCGCTGGTATCAACGGTTGCCTATCTGGGGCTGGAAGCCCGCGCCGTGGAAGTGCAGTGCCAGATCGCGCCGGGCATTCCCGCCTTCCGCGTGGTCGGCCTGCCAGACAAGGCCGTGGGCGAAAGCCGCGAGCGGGTGCATTCCGCGCTCGCCGCCCTGGGCCTCGCGCTGCCGCCCAAGCGCATCACGGTGAACCTTTCCCCGGCAGACCTGCCCAAGGAAGGCTCGCACTATGACCTGCCGATCGCGCTGGCGCTGCTCGCGGCGATGGGCGTGGTCGATCTGGAAGCCATCGCGGAATTCGTGGCCGTGGGCGAACTCGCCCTCGATGGCCGGGTAATCGCCAGCCCCGGCGTGCTGCTGGCCGCGCTCCACGCCAGCGGGATCGAAAAAGGGCTGATCTGCCCGGCAGGCCAGGGCGCGGAGGCGCGCTGGGCGAGCGGGGTGGAAATCGTCGCCGCGCCCGATCTCATCAGCCTGCTCAATCACCTGAAGGGCACGATGCGCTTGGCCGTTCCCGAACCGGGCGAAGTGGAACTGCCGCCGCGCCGCGCCGATCTCAAGCAAGTCAAAGGACAGGAAACCGCCAAGCGCGCGCTGGAGATCGCAGCAGCGGGCGGGCACAACCTGCTGATGATCGGGCCGCCGGGTGCGGGCAAATCGCTGATGGCCTCGTGCCTGCCCGGCATCCTGCCCGAACTCACCCCTGCCGAAGCGCTCGAAACCTCGCTTGTCGCTTCGGTGGCGGGGCTGCTGGAGGAAGGCCGCATCAGCCGCGCGCGGCCCTTCCGCAGCCCGCATCATTCCGCCTCAATGGCAGCGCTCACCGGCGGCGGGCTGAAAGTGCGGCCCGGCGAAGTGAGCCTCGCGCATCTGGGCGTGCTCTTCCTCGATGAACTGCCCGAGTTCCAGCGCGCGGTGCTCGATTCGCTGCGCCAGCCGCTGGAGACGGGCGAAGTCACCGTCGCGCGCGCCAATGCCCATGTGACCTTCCCGGCGCGCGTGCAACTGATCGCCGCGATGAACCCCTGCCGCTGCGGCTATCTCGGCGATCCCGCGCTCGGCTGCAGCCGCGCGCCGCGCTGCGCGGGGGATTATCAGTCCAAGGTCTCCGGCCCTCTGCTTGATCGCATTGATCTGCATGTGGAAGTCGATCCCGTCTCCGCCGCAGACCTTGCCCTGCCGCCCCCCGCCGAAGGCTCGGACGCCGTGTCCGCGCGGGTGGCAGCGGCGCGGCGGGTGCAGACCGCACGGCTGGAGGGCAGCGGACGGCGCACGAATGCCGAACTGGAAGGCGACCTCCTCGAACAATACGCCACGCCGGACGAACCGGGCCGCAAGCTGCTGGCCCAAGCCGCCGAAGCGATGCGGCTATCGGCGCGCGGCTACACCCGGATGCTGCGCGTGGCGCGCACGATTGCCGATCTGGCGGGGGCGGAGACGATCGGGCGGGTGCATGTGGCCGAGGCGCTGAGCTATCGCCGGATTGCGCCGAGAAGCTAGCGCCCCGCCATCGCTTTCGCTTTGGCAAGATAAGTCCGCCCGATGCGCAGCAGTTCGCCATCCACCAGCTGCGCCGACCATACCCCCAGGCCATCATGCTTCAGCCCCGCGATCCGGTCTCGCCGCACAATCGTCGAGCGATGCAGGCGGATGAAGCGTTCGGGGTCGAGGCGGTCTTCGAGGCGCTGGATGGTGTGGAGCAGCAGGTAGCTGCGTGCGCCGACATGCAGCCGCACATAATCGCGCTCGGCATCGATCCGGTCGATATCGCCCGCCGCGATGCGGATGAGTTCGCTGCGGTGGGGGACCCAGAACTCTTCGATCCACGGACTGTTTGCCGGGGCTGCTTCGACCGGCAGAGCGGCATCGCGGCGCGCCAGCGCGCGATCGACCGCGCGTTCGAGCCGGTCCTGCGCGACGGGCTTGAGCACATAGTCCACCGCTTCCAGATCGAACGCTTCCACCGCGAAGTGATCGTGTGCGGTCACGAAGATCACCGCCGGGCGTTTTGACGTATTGGGCGATAGCTTCGCCAGCCCGCGCGCCACGCCGAGGCCGTCGACTTCGGGCATCGTCATGTCGAGCAGCACGAGTTCGGGGGCGAGCGCCTCGCACAGCCGCAGCGCGGCGGCGCCGTCGCTGGCAGTACCGACGACGTTCAGCGCCGGGATGCGCGCGCACAGGATCTGCATCCGCTCCACCGCCAGTGGTTCATCATCAACGATCAGCGTGCGCATCATGCCCCCCTTGTTCGCAGGCTGCCCGCACCAGCGGGATGGTCAGCACCGTGGCATAGCCGCCCGCAGGTAGCGGCCCGCTTTCGACCCGCGCTTCATCACCGAAACGCGCGGCAAGGCGGCTGCGCACGTTTTCAAGGCCGATTCCGGTGCCGCCGTTTGCGCTGGTCTTGCCCGGGCCATCATCCGCCACGGTCAGCACCAGCCTGCCGCCCGCTTCCTGCGCGGCGATGCGCAGGGTGACCGGGCGGGTGCTGGCCGAAACGCCGTACTTGATCGAATTTTCCACCAGCGGCTGAAGGATCATGCCGGGCACGCAGGCGCTTTCGAGGCTTTCGGGCACATCGAATTCGCACGCCAGCCGCTCGGGGAAACGCACCGCCTCGATCTCCAGATAGTGGCGCTGCAGCGCAATCTCGTCGGCCAGCCGCACGTCGGCGGAGGGATCACCCGCAAGGCTGTGGCGATAGAAGCTGGAGATCGTCTGGATCATCTTCTCCGCCTGTTCGGTGCGGCCAACCATGACCAGCGCGGAGAGCGAGTTCAGCGTGTTGAACAGGAAGTGCGGATTGACCTGATAGCGCAAGCTGCGCAGCTCCGCCGCCTTGGCCGCGCGCTTGTATTCACCCTCGCGCCGTTCGGAGGCGCGCGCCATTTCGGCATTGCCCAGCGCGAGATAGAGCCCGGCCCACGCGATGAGCAGGAAATAGCGGCCCAGCGCCACATCGGTGAGCTGCTTCCACAGGCCCTGATCTTCCGCCATCTTGTGGATCACCACGCTGGCCAGCTGCGGCGGGAGTTCCTTGGAGGATGACGCGGGCAGTGCAGGCGGTTCTGGCGGTGCGGGCGCGGCGGGCGGTTCAGGCGGCTCGGGCGGGAAATCGGGCATGGGCGGATCCGCCACGTCGATCAGCATATTGCCCGAAACATCGTGGCGTGTGCGCACGTCGGGCATCGGCGGCATCGCACCGGGAGCCACGCCTTGCTGCGCGCGAATCGCCTTCACCGCCGCTTCGGCCTGCGCCTGCACGGCCTTCGCCTCGCGCTCGATCATCTTGCGCTCGACCGGCGCGAAAGCCTGCTGGTTGATCGCCGCGAGCGCGACGGCGGCGGGCAGCATGATCACCAGCGCGGCAGCGATCCGCACGCCATTGCTGCGCCCATCAAACCGGCGCAGCACCGGCCAGGCCAGCAGCGTGACCGCAATGCCCGCCAGCGTGACAAGCGCGCGCCGCCACAGCAGTTCGGCAAATTCGCCCTGATACGTGACCGCCCCGCGCAGGGTGATGAGCAGGAAATAGGTGAACCACAGCGCTGCCGCAGACAGCAGCACCGCGCGTGCAGGCACGTGCGGATGGTGATCGGCAGGTTCGGCGGGAAGCGTGGCCATCCGGCTGCTTCTACGCCCAACTAGCGGACCAACGCCAGCCGGGTGGTCGAACCCGGTTGGCCGTTGGTCGATGGATCAGGCTGGCAGAAGCCCTTCCTCCGCGATCTTCTTCTTCCACACCAGCGGAGCGAGCTGGTGGACGTTCTGCCCGGTCGAATCGACCGCGACCGTCACCGGCATGTCTTCCACGGTGAATTCGTAGATCGCCTCCATGCCGAGATCGGCAAAGCCCACGACTTTCGATTGCTTGATCGCCCGGCTGACGAGATAGGCCGCGCCGCCCACAGCCATCAGGTACGCCGACTTGTGCTTGGCGATGGATTCCGTCGCCGCCACCCCGCGCTCCGCCTTGCCGACCGAGGCGAGCAGGCCGAGGTTCAGCATGGTATCGGAGAACTTGTCCATGCGGGTGGCGGTGGTCGGGCCAGCCGGGCCAACGACTTCCTCGCGCACCGGATCGACCGGGCCGACATAGTAGATCACGCGGCCCTTGAAATCGACCGGCAGCTCCTCGCCCTTGGCCAGCATGTCGGCAATGCGCTTGTGCGCGGCATCGCGGCCCGTCAGCATCCGGCCGTTGAGCAGCAGGCGGTCGCCCTGCTTCCAGCTCTGCACCTCTTCCGCCGTCAGCGTATCGAGGTTGACGCGCTTGGCCGCCGCATCGGGCGTCCAGTGCACATCGGGCCATTCATCCAGCTTGGGCGCTTCGAGGAAGGCCGGGCCGGAGCCATCGAGCGTGAAGTGCGCGTGGCGCGTGGCGGCGCAATTGGGGATCATGCCGACCGGCTTGCCCGCCGCATGGCACGGCGCGTCCATGATCTTCACGTCGAGGATGGTCGAAAGCCCGCCAAGCCCTTGTGCACCGATGCCGAGCGCATTGACCTTGTCGAAAATCTCGATCCGCAGCGCCTCGATATCGTTCTGGGGCCCGCGCAGCTTCAGCTGGGCCATGTCGATCGGCTCCATCAGCGCCTTTTTGGCCAGCAGCACGCAGTGTTCCGCCGTGCCGCCGATGCCGATGCCGAGCATGCCCGGCGGGCACCAGCCCGCGCCCATCTGCGGCAGCATTTCCAGCACCCAATCGACAATCGAATCGCTGGGGTTCATCATCTTGAACTTCGACTTGTTCTCGCTGCCGCCGCCCTTGGCCGCGACATCGACCGAGACCTTGCTGCCCTTGACCATCTCGACATGGAGAACGCAGGGCGTGTTGTCTTTGGTGTTGCGGCGGGTGAAGGCGGGATCGGCCAGCACCGAGGCGCGCAGCTTGTTTTCGGGATCGAGATAGGCGCGGCGCACGCCTTCATCGACCACATCCTGCAAGCTCTTGTCGCTTTCCAGCCGGCAATCCTGGCCCCACTGGATGAACACGTTGACAATGCCGGTATCCTGGCAGATCGGCCGGTGCCCTTCGGCGCACATGCGGCTGTTGGTCAGGATCTGGGCGATGGCGTCCTTCGCGGCGGGGCCTTGTTCGGCCTTGTAGGCTTCGCCCAGCGCGCGGATGTAGTCCATCGGGTGGAAGTAGCTGATGTATTGCAGCGCATCGGCCACGCTCTCGATGAGGTCTTCCTCCCGGATCGTCGTCATCTCTGCCATCGCTGGTTCCTTCCGCTGGTTCAGGCCCGCGCCCTGCAGGCCAATTTCGATGAACTGCCGTTTAGCCATCGACCAGCGTCATGCAAAGCGCTTGGCGCACCCGAGACGATATTCTAAGGGCTTGCGAGAACTTGGTTGCCCATGGACGGGCAGCCCATGGTCCGGATTGCGCCGGTTTGCCCGGCAAGGCACTCCGGCCCCGCGAATGAGGGATTTCATGACGGTAGTGGAAGAACGCGCCCAAGTTGCCAGCATCGAGACCGAAGGTGCCCGCCGCGCGATGATCGATAGCCAACTGCGCGTGAGCGGAGTCAACGATGCGGCCATTCTTGCCGCATTCCTTGCCGTGCCGCGCGAAGACTTCGTGCCCGAGGCGCGCCGTGCAGTGGCCTATGCGGACCGCGCGGTCGCATTGGGCGAAGGCGCGGTGCTGTCGCCCGCCCTCACCTATGGCCAGATGCTCACCGCAGCCGAGCCGACCAGCGCCGACACCGTGCTGGTGATCGGCAATCCCGGCGGATACCTCGCCGCGCTGGCCGGAAAGCTGGCCGCCAACGTCACGCTGGTCGCCGCATCGGGCGATTGGGCCAAGGCAGGCGAACATGCGCTGGTGCTGGTGGACGGTGCGATCGAAGAACTGCCCGCCGCGCTTGCCGAGGTGATCGCAGCCGATGGCCGTCTCGTCACCGGCGTCGTGGAACGCGGCGTCACGCGCCTCGCGCTCGGCCGCAAGGTGAACGGCGCGCTGGCGCTGACCGTTCTGGCCGAAGCCGATTTCGCCCCGCTCGCCGCCTTTGCGGCCAAGCCGAAGTGGAGCTTCTGAGCATCATGCTGCGCGTCCTCCGCGCCGGGTCTGCGCTGGCCGCGCTCGCCGTTGCTGCAGCCACGGCCCCGGTTCGCGCCGACGACCTGCAAGGCGCGCTCGCGGCCGCTTATGCCACCAATCCAGACCTTGCCGCCGCACGCGCTACCCAGCGCGCGACAGACGAAGGCGTGCCGATTGCCCGCGCGCCGGGCCTGCCCAGCCTTTCGGGTACGGCGACCTACACCGAATTCCTCAAGCAGGGGCCGAACAACTTCCTCGCGCCCAAGCGCGTGTTTTCCGCCGATCCGACTCTCTCCGTGCCGATCTTCTCGGGCGGGGCGGTGAAGAATTCGCTCGCCGCCGCCAAGGTCCGCGTCGAGGCCGGGCAGGCAGGCCTGCGCGGCACGGAAGCGGGCGTGTTCAGCCAGGTCGTTGCCGCCTATATGGACGTGATCCGCGACACCGCGACGGTTGGCCTCACCCGCAACAACGTGTCGGTTCTAGAGGTCAACCTCAAGGCCACCAGCGACCGCTTCGAGATCGGCGACGTGACGCGCACCGACGTCGCGCAATCGAACTCGCGCCTCGCCCTTGCCCGCGCCGATCTGCGCAGCGCAGAGGCCGCGCTTGTCGCCAGCCGCGAACGCTATGTGCAGATCGTCGGCAAGGCGCCGGACGACCTTCAGCCGCCGCCGCCACTGGCCGGGCTCCCGGCAAGCCCTGAGGAAGCGGTGCAGATCGCGCTCGACAGCAACCCGGACCTCGCCGCGGCGCACCAGCGCGCCAAGGCTGCCGGCTATGATGCCAAGGCCGCCGGTGCCGGGCGTTTGCCGACGGTCTCGCTCTATACGTCGGGCGATTACTCAACCTATTTCGGGTCGCTGGGCGGCGGCGCTGGCGGCACTGGCTTCGCCCAGAGCCAGACAACCGCGCAGGCCGGTGTCCGCGCCACGATCCCGCTGTTTCAAGGCGGGCTTCCCGCTGCGCGCCAGCGTCAGGCTCAGGCCAATGCCAGCGCCGCGCAGGAGCAGGAAATCAGCGCTGAACGGCAGGTCATCGCCAATGTCCGCTCGGCCTACACCCAGTGGCGCGCGGCGAGTGACGTGATCACGCTCAACCAGACCGCCGTCGATGCCGCCGCGCTCAGCCTTGAAGGCGTGCGCGCGGAAAACACCGTGGGCAACCGGACGATCCTCAACATCCTCGATGCCGAGCAGGAACTGCTGCGCGCGCAAGTCGGCCTCGTGGCGGCGCGGCGCAATGCCTATGTCGCGTCGTTCAATCTGCTGGCCGCGATGGGCCGCGCGCAGGCCGATGACCTCGGCTTCGATCCCGCCACGCTCTATGATCCGGAGGCGAACTATCGCCGCGTGCGAGGCCGCGTGTTCGATTGGGCGCTCGATGCGCCGTCCCCGCCTAAGGCCACCCGCACGGTTGACACTCCGGCTCAAACGGCAACAATCCCTGCACAAACTGTTCCTTAATGGTACAGGGCCCGCCGGGGGTGCCTGATTCGGTCAGGCCGGTTGGTCCAGTCGATTGATTTGTTGGGGATACGCATGCGTCAGGCTTCGGAACCTTCGGTCGAGGAAATTCTCGAATCGATCAAGAAGGTGATCGCGCGCGACAACCGCGCCGATGCTGCGCGCGAACGCAGTCGGCGTGAAGTGGCGGCAGAAGCTGTCACCCCGACCCGTGTTATCGCGCGCCCGGCCCCGCGGCAGGAAAGCCGCCCGGCCTCCTTCCCGGCGGATGTGCTCGATCTTACCGAAGTGGCCGCACAGATCCTGAACGAAGACCGCGCTGCACCCGCCGCATCCGATGACGACGAGGACGACGACGCGCCGCTGCTGGCGGAGGAAGCGGCCACGTCGATGCGTGATTCGCTGGCTGCCCTCGCCATGCTTTCGGCCCCCGGCGCTGCGCCGCAGATCGTCCGCTCCGGCGAAACGTCGCTCGAAGCGCTGGTGCGCGATATGCTGCGCCCGCAGCTGGCCGAATGGCTCGATCGCAATCTGCCGCCGATGGTCGAAAAGCTCGTAGCGGCCGAAATCGCCCGGATCGTCGGCAAGAAGGGCTAGGCAGCAAGCCCGCTCTCATGGCCAGACCTGATCCCGCGCTGCTCGATCCTGCGCGCTATCCCTTCGGCAACACCGTGACCACGCGGTTTGCCGATCTCGATCCCAACGGGCACATCAACAACGTGGCGATGGCTGCTGTGTTCGAGGATGCCCGCCTGCGCTTCATCACGGCCGTGGGCATGCCTCGCAACACGGACGGCGCGCGCTTCATGGTGGCCAACGTCAACATCGACTATCTGGCGCAGGCTTATTACCCCGCAGGGCTGGAATGCCGGGTAGGCGTGCTCCCCGGCGGGCGCAGCAGCTGGAGCCTGCGGCAATTGCTGCTGCAGGATGGCCGCCCGGTGGCGACCGCGCATGTCACGATCGTGTTCACCGATGGCGAACGGCCCCAGCCGATCGACCCCGCCTTGCGCGAAAGGCTTGATGCATGGCTGATCCGGTGAAACCTGACGAATTGACGCTGGCGCGGCAGGCGGTCGCGGGTCTGGGCGGATTTGCCCCGCAGCGCCACATCCTGCTCTGCGCCGGGCCGGACAAGGACAAGTGCGCCCCGCGCGAAGCCGGCGATGAAAGCTGGAACTTTCTCAAGCGGCGGCTGGGTGAACTCAAGCTGGGCGGGCCGCAAGGCGTGCTGCGCAACAAGGTCGGCTGCCTGCGCGTCTGCGCGGCGGGGCCGGTGGCGCTCGTTTATCCGGACAACGTCTGGTATCATTCCTGCACGCCAGCGGTGCTGGAACGGATCATCCAGGAACACGTGATCGGCGGCGTTCCGGTGGAGGACTACCGGCTCACTCCGCCGGAATAACCTGCCCTACTTCCACCAGTGATCGATGTGCTGTTCGAGGCCGTTGTCGACCGCTTCGTCGTGCCCCGTCCCGCTTGAGAGGAACACGAGCCCCATCAGCGCGGCCATCAGCATCATCGTGAAACCGATGCCCAGCATCGCCGCGATGTAGAGGTGGATCGAAACGAGGCCCAACGCCGAATAGAGATACCAGACCGCCGCCGCGATCACGACGAGGGTCAGCAGGCCCATCCAGCGCAGCAGCCGGAAATAACGGCCCCACGCAAACTGCGCATAGTCCGGATCATCGAGCGGAGAGGGGCGGACGGGGTTTGCCATAGCCAGTGCATGCGCTGTGCGTCCGCGCAAGGCAATTGCTTTCCCCGCCTGCCCTTTGGTGGCATGATCGACGAATCGGCAAGCATTGGAACGACTTGCCGCGAAAACAGCTAAGGAGGATGCCATGTCGATCGCCCTGATGATCGCCGGCCGTTCCGGAGAAGTCTGGCACTGCCACGCCGACGATCTCGTTGCCAACGCCGTTGATACACTCGCCACGCGCCGGATCGGTGCGCTGCCTGTGACCGATGCCGGAAACGCGGTGGCCGGGATCTTTTCCGAACGCGATGTGCTCTATGCCCTCAAGATCCATGGTGCCGCCGCGCTGCAGATGCGCGTGCGCGATGTGATGACCGCGCCGGTCATCTCGGTCTCGCCAGAGCAAAGCGCACTGGAGGCGCTGGCGCTGATGACCCGGCGGCGGATTCGCCATCTACCGGTGATCGACAAGGGCACGATGGTCGGCTTCGTCTCCATCGGCGATCTGGTGAAGTTCCGGATCGACCGCATCGAAGCGGAAGCGGAAGCACTGCGGGAATACATTCAGACTGCATAGCTTGAGCATCTGGTCGCGGCGTCCTATCTTGGGCTCATGACCACGCTCACCCATGAACCCGCGCTTGCCGCCGGTGTCACGCTCGCTCCCAGCGCGGCGGCCCGCATCGCTGCGATTGCCGCCAAGCAGAACCGCCCCGCCGTGCTGCGCCTCGCGGTGGAAGGCGGCGGATGTTCGGGCTTTCAATACAAGTTCGAGATGGGCGGCGAGCCGGAAGCGGACGACCTCGTCTCCGAAACCGACGGCGTGCGCCTGCTGGTCGATGCGATGAGCCTCGATCTGATCGCGGGTGCGACGGTGGAATACGTCGAATCGCTCGGCGGCGCGGCCTTCCGCGTCACCAATCCGCAAGCGGCTTCGGGCTGCGGCTGCGGCGCGAGCTTTTCGGTGTGACGATCAAGGTCGCCTCGTTCAACATCAACGGAATCAAGGCCCGCCTCCCCCGCCTGCTCGAATGGCTGGAGGAAACACGCCCCAGCGTCGCCTGCCTGCAGGAAATCAAGACGCAGGACGCAGACTTCCCCGCAGCCGAGTTTGAGAAGATCGGCTATCACGCGATCTGGCACGGGCAGAAGGGCTTCAACGGCGTCGCCATCCTGGCCGACGGCACCACCCCGATAGAAGTGCAGCGCGGGCTGGCCGGAGAGCCGGAGGACGAGCATTCGCGCTATCTTGAGGCCGATGTGTTCGGCTTGCGGGTGGTGTGCATCTATCTGCCCAACGGCAATCCGCAGCCCGGACCCAAGTTTGACTACAAGCTGCGCTGGATGGAGCGCCTGCGCGCGCGGATGCGCGACATCGCGGCCGAGGAAGTCCCCGCGCTGGTGATCGGCGATTACAACGTGATCCCCGAGGACAAGGACGTGTGGGACACCCGCGCGATGGCCAGTGACGCGCTGATGCAGCCCGAATCGCGCGATGCCTATCGGCGGCTCCTCAACGATGGCTGGACCGACGCGCTCGATCTGCACCATCCGCGCGGCGGGCTATGGACCTTTTGGGACTATCAGGCCGGAGCATGGCCGCGCGATCACGGCTTCCGCATCGATCACGCGCTGCTTTCGCCCGAACTGGCGGACCGGCTGGTCGGCGCGGGCGTCGACAAAGCCTATCGCGGGCGTGAGAAGGCGAGCGACCACGCGCCCGTGTGGGTCACGCTGAAGGAACCGTCTTAGTTCAACACTTTCCAGAAGCGGATGTGCGAGCCGGGGGCAATGTCCACCGGCTCAAGCCACGCGGGCGCCTTGCCGTTGAGCAATTGCGCCATCAGGCCCTTGGGCGCGCGCGCGGCATAGACCGCAGGCTCGTAGATATCCGGGCACACCGCGATCAGCGTGGCGTGGCGCTTGCGCACCAGCGCGTGGGCTTCCTCCGGCGGGGCCATGAACGCGGCGATCACATCGTGCATCCCCGAAGCCCCGCGGTGGTGGCCGGTGGCGACGACGCGGTCGTGTGATTTCACGATCAGGTCTGGCCCGATATCGAGCGGTGCGAAAATGTCGGTCGCGGGCAGCTTGTTGAGCGCGGCACCGGCAACGTCGTAGCGGCATTTCGAAATGCTCATCGCGCCGACATTGATCCCGGCGACAGACTTTACTGTCTGCCCAGCACTGGCATTTGCCGAAACTGGGCTGACCGCACCCATCACCATGACGACCGGCAGGCCGGGCGCGAGCAGCGAGACGACCAGCGCATAGCCGCCAAGGCGGGGCAGGATCGGCACGCTGCGCAAGTGGTAGACCCAGCCGAGGATCAGCGTGGCAGAGGGCACGGCAGCAAAGACCAGCGCAGTTGCGGAGGCGCGCGCCACGGCCATGCCGATCAGCCAGGCACCGGCGAGCAGCAGCATGTGATCGAGCCAGAGCAGCCGCGTGGGCGCATCCTTCGCCTCGCGCCACAGGCGAAACACGCCGTAGAGCCCGAGCAGCGGCCCGGCGACAATCGCGGCCGCCATGGGGGCTGTCGTGTGCCAGAAGGGCATGCCCTCGGCCACCGAATCGTACCAGTAGCGCTTGACCAGCGGATCAAGCATCACGAACGCGCCGCCCCGGCATTCGGGCGCGACGCCGAACATGATAGCCACAGCCCCGGCGCCAATGACGCCAAGCCCGGCAATCTGGCCAGCCAGCGTGCGCGGGGTGGCAAAGCGCAGCGCCGCCGCCCCTGCCGCGACCCATGCAAACAGCGCAAGGTGGACCGGCGAGATGGCGTCGCAGTGCGTGGCAAGATCATAGGTGCCGCGCGTGCCAAGGAAGATCGCGATGCTGCCGCCTGCAAGGCCGAGCGTGGCGGCAAACAGCCAATCAAACCGGCTGGCGGGCGCGCGCAAGCCGCGCAAGGCGCAGAGCCCGAGGAACAGCGCGGTCAGCGGCAGGCCTTCGATCGAAATCGACATGAGTGCGGCGAGCGCCACGCCGATGACCGCGCCGCCCTTCAGCGCATCGCGGGCATGCAGTCCGCTCAGCGCGACGAGCGCGAGCACGATCTGCCAGCCGTGATGATCGATGCGCATCGGCGTGAACTGGCACAGGATCGGCGGCGAAAGGCCGATCATCAGGCACGAAAGCGCGACGACTTCATCGTTGAACCAACGCGCTGCGAGGCGGCCCAGCAGCGCCATGCCGCACAGCAGGGTGAGCAGCGGCACGGCAATCACGGTGATGAATTCCGCCCCGGCCGTACCGAGCAGCGGGCGCAGCAGCAGGATCATGCCGGCAATCGGCAGATCGACCAGCCGCGACCAGTGCATCGCCACGCCTTCGGGCGCGGCGATCCGGTATTGGTGTACATCGAACCACGATTGCCCGGCCAGCAGATCGCGCACTTGCAGCAGGCGCAGCGCATCATCGGGATCGGTGAAGCGCAGTGCCGCGATCAGCTTGAAGTTCACGAGAACCATCGTGACGGCCAGCAGCGCCCACGTGATCAGCACGCGCCAGTGCGGGCCCTTGGCGGGATCGGTGACCGCCGCGGTCTGCGGCTGGGCAGCACTGCCCGCGGCATAGAGCGTGGCCATCAGCGGAAAACCACGCGCTGGCGCAGCAGCCAGGTGACGGCAAAGCTGACGACGATGGCGCAGAGCTTGGCGATGCGCGGATCAAGCCCGGCAGCGCTCGCCCCGCCGACGATCAGGGTGGTGACGCCGAGTCCGATGAGCGCAGAGATGACGAACATCGCCTTCTGCCTGGTCCGCGCGATGCCGCTTTCGGCAACCTGATCGGCAAAGACCTTGCGGCTGGAGAGGATCCAGTGGACCGCGATGCCGATGGCATAGCCGATGGCCGAGGCAGCGACGGGCGGAACCCCGGCGGAGAGCAGGGCAAGGAACGTGCCCATATCCACCGCCAGCGCACCCACGCTGGCGAGGATATAGCGCACCAGCACGATCTGCCGGAGGCGATTGATCGGAGTGATATCGAGCACGGTCACAGCCTGATCCTGTCTAGCGGAGCATCACGGACGGAGTGGGTGCGTCCCGATCAGGCCGCAGCCCGATCCCCTCCCTTGGCGGCTTCGGCATCAACGATGCGGGTCGGCACATCGCGCACCGAAGCGAGCGCGGCGGCCTGATCCTCGCTGACCGGACGCGCGGGCAGCGTGTTCTGCGCGCCCTCGTCGCCAGCCTCGTGGTACTCGGCGTCCTCGTTCACGCACCAGATGTCGTAGACGCGGTGCCCGGCGAGGATGTTCTCGACCGTGAGCATCGCTGTCATCATCGCGTGATCCTGGTTGTTGTAGCGGTGCATGCCGTTGCGGCCGACAAGGTGCAGCGTCGGATGGCTGGCTTCCAGTTCGGCGCGCATCGCGGCAACGTTGGCGGCGTATTCATCGTCATAGACCGGATAGGCCTTTTCCTGACGGACGACCGCGCCGCCGATCACCTTGGCGGGATCGACGAGGCCGAGGATGTCCATTTCCTTGGTCGCGAGCTTGATCAGCTCCTCGTCGCTCGAAGCCCAGAGGTCATCGCCTTCGAAGCAGAAGTATTCGAGGCCGACGCAGGCAACGCTATCATCGGGCACCATTTCCGGCGACCACGAGCGGAAGTTCTGCACCCGGCCGACGCGGACCTTGCTGTCGTGGATGTAGATCCAGTTGTCCGGGAACAAGTCCTCGCTTTGAATCTTGAGCGCCACGGTGAGGAAGTCGCGATAGCGCAGGCGGCTCGCCTCCAGCGTCGATTGCGGCAGCGGGTGAAGGCGCGCGGCCAGTTCACGCATCGGGGCCGAGCTGATCGCATGGCGGGCGCGGATCACCGTCTCGCCGCCATCATCGGCGCGGGTCGCTGCAAGGCGCCAGCCGCCCTGGCCGTCGCTGGCAAGCTGCTTCATCGCATGCCCCATGAGCACATGATTGCCGGCTGCCACGATCTTGTCGCGCGCGGCTTCCCACATCATGCCGGGGCCCTGGCGCGGATAGCGGAAGGTTTCGAGCAGGGTCTTGGTCTGCATGCCGTCGTTCGGGCGCTTGTTGAGCCCGAGGCTGCGCTTGAGGCCATCGAACACCGCGGCGCCGAGCGAGAGGCCCTTGATGCGCTGCGCGGCCCAATCGGCGCTCATTTCGTTGCAGGGCATGCCCCACACCTTCTCGGTGTAGGTCTTGAAGAAGATCGAATAGAGTTTCTTGCCGAACTGGTTGCTGGTCCAGTCCTCGAAGCTCTTCACCTCCTTGATCGGGAAGAGCTTGGACAGGCCGTAGCTCACCATGCAGGTGGTGGAGCGCCAGATGCCGAGGTTGCTGAGCGCCTCGAACGCGCGCAGCGGATACGAGTAGAACTTGCCCTCGTAGTAGATGCGGCTCATGCGCGGACGCTGGATGAAGTCGTCCGGCAGGATCTCGTTCCACAGATCGACCACCTGCTGCGACTTCGAGAAGAAGCGGTGGCCGCCGATGTCGAAGCGGTAGCCCTCGTGCTCCACCGTGCGGCTGATGCCGCCGACATAGCGCGTGTCCTTCTCGATGATCGCGACCTTGAGGCCCTGCTTCGACAGGAGGTAGCCCGCGGTCAGCCCAGCCGGGCCAGCGCCGATGATGGCGACATCGACGTCGTACTCGCTGCTGTCCCCGTGCACGCCTGTGAAACCGTTACCCATCGTTTGCTCCCGCTGATGCGTTCATGCCTTGGCAACGGAAGTGAACGAAAATGGCTAAGGGATGGTTAACGCGGCGAAAGGGATCAGCGAAAACGCCTACTGCGGCAGGTGGGTTCAGATCGGGCGCTGAGCGGCCTGATCGTCCTCGCCCCGGGTGTGGTCTTGCAGGGCTTCGGCAAACTGCAACGGCGCCGAAATCCGCGCCAGTTCATCAAGCTTGAACGTGCGCTCGAAGATCAGGCCATAGCTGGGCTGGCTGCGCCACCGGACTTTGGCATAGAGCGGCGGGGTGACGCCGGTTTCGATGCGCACCAGCTCGTTCATCAGCAGCCATTTGTGACATTCCACGCGCGCACCTTGCTGCGAAAGATTGCGGAAGATCACCGGCACGGCCTCACCACCGGAATGAAGCACGCCGCTGACGGCGATCTGGAGCCTGACCTGCCGCTTGGGGAAAGGGCCCATGCTTTCATCGAGCAGGCGCTGGACGTCCATGTCCTGATGGAACCGCAGGCCGGCATGGTCGTCTGCCTGCCAGACCAGATCGACCGGATAGCGAGCCCCGGTAACCATTTCGACTGCCAGTTCGCGCGCATGCGGCAACGCGGAAAACAGCCGGATCTTGAGACCGGTCGCGGAAACATCGCGGATGATGCAGAGAAACTCGCGGCCGTCTGCGATGATCTTGGCGGTGCGGATCAGCAGCGCATAGCGCGGGGCGGCACGCAGTTCCGCACCGGTTGGCGCATCCGTCCTGTCCTGCCCGGAATCTCCCGGCAGCTGCCATTCCTGTGCCAAACCTGATCCCCTCGTGCCGCCCGCCGGACCATTCCGGCAGGGAGCACGGCTCTGCTGTGCGAACCCCCTTGTAACCCACTGATCCTTGAGATGAAGTTACTCCGGGGTAAGGCCGCACCGGTTACCAGAGCACCCAGGCTTCGGCTTTCTCCGCCTTGAGGAACGCTTCCGCTTCCGGGCCGAGCAACATGGCCAGGGTGGAAAGCGTCCCGGCCTGCACGCACGTGCGCGCGGCCACGGTGACCGAGCGCGGCGGACCTTCCACCGGCCAGCCGGTGCGCGGATCGAGGATATGGCTGTACCGCTTGCCGCCCTTCAGCAGGAAGCGCTTGGCGTCGCCGCTCGTGGCAATCGCGCCTTCGCCGATTTGCAGCAGTCCGCCAGAGCTCTTGGCCGGATCGAGCGATTCGATGGCCACGGCCCAGCGTCCAGCGGACTTGGCGCGCGTGGTGCGCAGATCGCCGCCGAAATTGACGAGGGCAGGGCAATCGGCCCCACCTTCACTCGCGGCCATGATCGCCATCGCCGCGCGGTCGACCGCGTATTCCTTGCAGATTCCGCCTAGGTCGATCTCCATGCCCGGCGGCAGGCTAAGGTGCGGACGCTCCCACGTAACCTTGCCCCAGCCGATCAGTGGCATCAGCGCGGAAACTTGCTCAGGCTCCGGCACGCGGTCCGATCCGTCGAACTTCCACGCCCGCCGCAGCACGCCCGATGTCACATCGAAGCGGCCCCCGCTCAGCGCATGGACTTGCGCGGCATAGTCGATCAGCCCGGCGGTTTCTTCATCCACCTCGACTGGCTTGCCGCCCGCATTGTTGATCGCCCAGACCACGCCGGTCGGCTTGTAGCGGGTGTACTTTTCCTCGATACGCCGCGCTTCCGCTTCGCCGATCCGGGCGAGCTGGCCGGCCAGCCGGCTGTCACGCGATTCGATCTGGACCTCGCAGGGCGTGCCCATCGCGGTGAAACGGTGCTTGTGCACTCCGGCGGGCTTGATCGGCTTGGCCATTGCTATTCCACTTTCCCGCAAGCGCAGGGCCTCAGCGCCCGCCAGCCTAGCGCCACGTATAGCGCAGCCCGCTGATCAGGCTGGTCGAACGCGAGCCTGCGAACAGATCGGTCCGCGCCAGCACTCCCGGCGCGGTGCGATCGAAACGCTGGCCTTCCTGCAGATAACGCTCCGCCGCGCCATATATTTCCAGGCGCTGCGTAATATGCGCTCCGGCCTTGAGCGAGAAGGTCCACGCCCGGAACCGGGAAAGGCGACTATCGGCGCTGAGAAAGGCTGGCGTCGGCACGTCGATGCCGAGGAATGGCGCAAAGAAACGCGCCGCAGTCTGCCGATAGAACCGCAAGCCGGGTTCGACATAACCGACGCGCCCCACCGGCGCATGTTCCGACACGGCATAAGTCATCGCGGTGATGCCCCAGCTATCGTGATACCAGCGCACCGAAGCATCGGTGACCGCCGAACCCAGTGCGAACTTGGTGGCGGCGTAGACGCTGTTGCGTGTCCGCCGCCGGGGCCGATTTTCATAGATCGTGTAGAAGGGATCGCCCGTTGCACTGTCGATCAGGCTGAACAGCTTGTAGGGATCGGTGTGATAGCCCCGGCTATCGCCATAGCTGTAGTTGAGCTGGACCAGCCAGCTCGGCGAGATCACTTGCGTGACCCCCGCCACAACACTGGTGATCCACTTCTTGCGCGCCGCGCCGACAAACTCGTCCCCCATGAACGAAAGCGCGCGCGGGACGCCGGTGAAGGGCCGCACGGTGTCGTGCTCGTAATTGATGCCCAGCGAAAGCGTGGTGTTCTTGTTCCACAAGTCCTTGGCGAGCGAAGCGCGCGCCGAATAGGACGTGAAATCCGTTTCATAGGACGCCGCGCCGCCCACGCTGAGCTTCAGCCCGCTGGCCAGCGGCAGCGTCACGCCAAGATCATAGGCCTTGCGGTTGTCCTTGAAGCCCTTGTCCACCGGTAGCTGGTTCGGCGCGATGGTGTAGCGCCCGGATGCGCCGGTGTGCGAATCGGGATTGGTACCCAGCTCCCCCGCTGCGGCAGCCATGCCGATGGGGCGCGGCTGGCGCGGCGGAAAGAAGCTTTGGGGAAAACGCGAACGGACCGCGCCGTTGGGCGTAGCACCCGTCAGCGAATCATAGGTGAACTTGCCCGAGAGGACCATGCCGCCGGGCGTGTTCCAGGTGAGCGCGGCAGTGGTTTCCACCGCGCGGACGCGGTCATCGTCTTCCTGATAGATCAGCAGCGCAGTGTCCGCGACGATGGTGCCCACTTCGCTCGCGGTCTGGTCATAGGCATTGGGCGCGGCGGTCGTGGGAATGGGCGCAGCCTCGACCTGCGCGGCGGCAGGCGCGGATCCCAGCAGCGTGCCCGCCAGCACGCCCAGTGTCGCGGCAAGCCCACCCCGGCTCAATTGCACCCGCAGCCCCCGCCATCGAAGCTGCGCCCGCCCGAGGCGGCTTCCTTGCTGAAATACGTGTGTTCGTCGAAGGCCATGATCGCAGGCTCGCGGCCGAGCTGCATCGATTTGCGCGCCAGCACATCACGCTGCCAAGGTTGAGCACCGATATGCGTGCAGGCACCAAGCAGCGGGAGCGCCGCCGCGAGGATGGCAAGCCGAGCCCCCCGCACCGCCTCAGCCCTCGCGCACAAGCTGGGCGATATGCCCATCGTATTCGCGCACTTTGCCCGGGAAGAAGCCCTGATGGCGAAACCGCATCGTGCCCTTGCGGTCGAACACCAGCGAAGTCGGCATATCGGCCACTTTCCACGTCTGCGCCAGATCGCCCGCCGCGTCATAGATTACGGGGAGGTTGGAGCGGACCTGCTGCATGAAGCGGTCTGCTGCCGCGCGCTGGCGATCGACGTTCACGGTGATAACCGCCAGATCATTGGCGGGATAGCGCCCGGCAAGCTGCTGCATGAACGGGAACGAGAGCTTGCAAGGCCCGCACCACGAGGCCCAGAAATCGACATAGACGACCTTGCCGCGATACTTCGCGAGATCGAGCGAAACCGCAGCCATGGCAGGGGTGTGGAGCATTGCCGCGGCTGCCGCGCCAGTCATCCCGCCCAGAACGGCGCGCCGCGACAATGTATCTGATCCAGTCATCACGGCGATGCGCCTCCTGCGCGCAGTTTAAAGAACGAAATCGCTGGATGTCAGCGTATGACTACCCAGTATCTTGATACAGAAATCGGCGGTCGTATCCCCATTAACGTTTCCATAGACGTAAGTATTCCCGCCGACCACGTCATAGCGCAGCTGGCGGCCCATCTCGTTCATGAAGCGGTTGTGGCCGACGAAGACAAACGACTGATCGCCCGGCTGGTTGTAGGGGGTGGACGAACTGACAGCATCAACAAGGCCGAGGTCGATCTTGTCGCCTGCGGTGAAGTCGACAATCACATCCGCCCCGATTGAGGTTTTGCTGGCAAAATCGCCGTCGTCGAACGCAAACTTGTCGTTACCGGTGCCGCCGGTCATGGTGTCCATGCCGGTGCCTCCCACCAACACGTCATTGCCCGCGCCGCCCACCAGCACGTCATTGCCCGCCAAGCCCTTGAGCGTGTTGTTCGCTCCATTGCCGGTGAGCGCATTGCCAAGCGTGTTGCCGATACCGGTGTTCCCGCCCGAACCTGTCAGGAGGAGCTTCTCGACATTGGCGCCGAGGGTGAAGGATATGCTGGACTGGACGAGGTCGGTGCCTTCGCCGGTCAGTTCGATGACCTTGTCTGCAGTGGAATCGACAATGTATGTGTCGTTATCCGTGCCGCCATACATCGTATCGCCCCCGGCCCCGCCATCCAGCAAGTCGTTGCCGCCCAGCCCTTTGAGCACATTGGCCGCGCCGTTGCCGGTCAATCTGTTGGCGGCTGAATTGCCGGCGCCGTTGATTGCGGCTGTGCCCTGAAGCGCGAGGTTCTCGATAAAAGCGGCGAGGGAGAAGCTGACACTGGCCTTGACGAGGTCGATGCCTTCGCCCGTCAGTTCGAACAGCTTGTCGCCTGTGGAATCGACCAGAAAGGTGTCATCGCCGGCGCCGCCATACATCTGGTCGTCGCCAGTCCCGCCGTCGAGCGTGTCGTTGCCACCCAGTCCCTTGAGGGTGTCGGCCCCGGCAAGTCCGGTAATCTGGTCGGGCTCAGCCGTCCCGTTCAGCGTATCGGCATTGATCGTGCCCTTGATGACCGCCATGGTCCAACTCCCTCCAGCCTTGCGCTGCCTTGCTCCGCGTACATTAACCGCTGCGGAACAGGTATCCTTACCTTTTGCTAACCGGATCCGGTTGCGTCCGGCAGAGCATGCTTCGCGGCGAGCCGAGCGAACCCGCGATGGTCTGGGCCTTTCCCTGCAAAGGGCCGATACTGGCCGGCCATCTGGTACGGACGGCGGGACTCGAACCCGCACGAGCTGAGCTCAAGGGATTTTAAGTCCCCTGCGTCTACCATTCCGCCACGTCCGCACATGGTGAACCGAGGCCCCAACTGGCCCCAAGAAGGTCAGCGAGAGCGCGGTGCAATCTCACGCCGATGGCACAGAGCCGCACGCACGGCAACGCCCGGCGGACGCCGAGCCTGATCGCAGAACGGATCGGATGAATAGGTGAGGGCGGGCGATCAGCCGCCTTGCCCGCCGCGTTTCCTTGGCCCGCCTAGTCGGTATTGAGCCGGAGGCGCATATCCTTGCCGGGCTTGAAATAGGGCACGCGCTTGCCGGGGACCTCGACCGCATCACCGGTCCGCGGGTTGCGGCCCTTGCGCGCATCACGCTCACGCGTGGAAAACGCACCGAAGCCGCGCAGTTCCACCCGGCCACCTTCAGCGAGGCGCTTGGCGATCTCGTCAAAGAACACATCGACCACGCGCTCGATCTCTTCGCCGCGCATACCAGGGCTCTGCTTCGAGAGCTCCTGCAACAATTCGGATCGGATCATCCGCATCCCCCCTACTTGACCACTGACGAGCACGGGCACCCTTTGGGTTTGGACCGCGCTGCCGGCAGCACTCCGTCCGGGCGAGTCCCGGTCCGCTGGAGTAATGCAATAGTGCCAGAGCATTGGCTGCGCGGCAACTTATCAATCGTTAGACGGAAAGGCCTTGCGCAAGGCAGCGGCTCAGGCCCGCCCGGGCACCCCCAGCAGGCGCGCCGGATCAAGGTGCAGCCGCCGCATACGCTCGGTGATCTCGGGCCATTCGTGCCGTAGGAAGGCCTCGCGTTCCCGCGCGCGCAGTGCTTCGGCTGCGCCGGGCGCGACGAACATGCCGACCCCGCGCTGCACTTGCACAAGGCCTTCGTCCTGAAACTGCTGGTAAGCCTTGGCCACCGTGAGCGGATTGGCGCCTTCCGCCGCGGCATAGGCCCGCACCGATGGCAACATGGCCCCTTCGGCGAACGTTCCGTCCAGAATCGCAGCTGCAATCTGGTCCCGCAGCTTGAGATAGACGGGGCGGCTGGAAGATGGGTTAGGAGACACCATAAGTGATGCAGTGCCATAATACAGCGAGGCACGCAATCCGGCGCAACAAAGTTTCGCGAACCGTCTGGCACGGGACAACCCGCAGCACCAACCACCCCGCCTTGCGCACGAAACCGCCTTGCCCACTGAAACGCCAATGAAACTGCGGGAACAGCCTTCCCAAGGCGCGGTTAGACGCTAATCATGGCTGCAAATCCTGCACAAAAAGCGTTTGGGGAGCACGTTCACGCCATGACAGATCCGCTTGGGGCCGCCGCACCTGCCGAGCCGCACGAGGGACAAAAGCGCAATGCCGTGTGGTTCGGCCATCCGGCGCAGCTGGCACGGCTGTTCACCACCGAGGCGATGGAGCGGTTCGGCTACTACGGCATGCGGGCGCTGCTCACGCTCTATCTCGCGCAGCATTTCCTGTTCAGCGATACCACCACCACCGGTCTCTACGGCGGGTTCACCGCGCTGGTCTATCTCACGCCGCTGATCGGCGGCCTCATGGCGGACCGGTTCCTCGGCTCCAAGCGTTCGGTCAAGTTCGGCGCGATCCTGATGAGCCTGGGCTATGTCGTGCTGTGCTTCTCCAGCACGGGCGGCGCGGCAAAGCCCTTCGCCACGATCGAGGGCACCCGTTATGAAGTGACGGTGGAAGGCAGCGGCGAGGAACGCCGCCAGTATGTCACCGATGCGGGTGCCACGCTGCGCATCAAGGGCAACGAGGACAAGACCGTCTCGCTGCTGCGCGCCGATGGCAGCGAGGCACGCCACATCCCGGCAGGCGGCTTCGAACCCGGCGGGGAACGCAATCCGCTCTACACGTTCCTGCTCATCACCGGCCTGGCATTCGTCACGGTCGGCAACGGCTTCTTCAAGCCCAATATCTCGACCATCGTCGGCGAGCTCTATGAGCAAGGCGACCGGCGGCGCGATGCGGGTTTCACCATCTTCTACATGGGCATCAACCTCGGCTCGCTGTTTTCACAGATCCTGTGCCCGCTGCTGGCGGTCGGCATGGGTTCATGGGGCGGGCTCGGCTGGTGGGCAGGATTTGCGCTCGCGGCGGCGGGCATGGCGGTTTCGTGGCTGCTGTTCCAGTTCGATGGCGGCAAGCTCGATGGCTATGGCGAACGGCCCGCCGGGGCGAGCGCCTCGCGTGACATGCTGGTCTATCTCGGCGCGATTGCGGCCATCCCGCTCGCCTACCTGCTGTTTGCCAACCTCATGGCCTATGTGAAGCCGCCCGCAGGCAGCGGCATTCTGGGCTACATCATGAGCCTGCCGATCATGGGCAAGATCATGTTCGCCACGTTCGTGGCGGCCGTCCCGGGCATCCTGATCTGGTCGTTCTTCAACGGTGATCGGCGCGAATTCCAGATGATGGTGGCCGCGATGGTGCTGATCACCTTCAACACCGTGTTCTGGTCGCTGTTCGAGCAGGCCGGGTCTTCGCTCACGCTGTTTGCCGATCGCAACACCGACATGAGCGTGTTCGGCCTGTTTTCGATCACCGCCGGGCAGACGCAGTTCTTCAATGCCTTCTTCATCGTCGCGCTCGCGCCGCTGTTCTCGATGCTGTGGGGCACGCTGGCGAAGCGCGGGATCGAGCCGGGGATCCCGGTGAAGTTCGGCATCGCGCTGGTCGGCGTCGGCGCAGGCTTCCTGTTCCTCGTCTGGGGCACGCAGTTCGCCGGAGCGGACTACAAGGTCGGCCTGTGGTGGCTCGCCGGGCTTTACCTGATCCATTCGATGGCCGAACTTTGCATTTCGCCGGTGGGCCTTTCGATGGTCACCAAGCTTTCGATCGCGCGCATCGTCGGCCTGATGATGGGCACGTGGTTCCTCTCGATCGCCTTTGCCCAGTATGTGGCGGGGATCATCGCGGGCAATGCCAGCGTGGAAACGGTCGGCGGCGAGGTCACCAACCTCAAGGTCAGCCTCGAAACCTACACCAGCACGTTCACGACGATCAGCCTGTGGTCGATGGGCATCGGCCTCGTGCTGCTGGCGCTGTCGGTGCCGCTCAAGCGCCTGATGCATGGTGTGAAGTGATGGCCATGCATCCGATCCGCATCCTTGGCCGCGCTGCCGCACAGGGTCTGGGGCACATGCTGGCAGGCATCGCCCTGCTGGCATCCTCTGCCGCCGGGCTCGCCGCGACGACGCCGGCCACCAGCACTCCAACCTGGCAGGAAAACCCCTACCCCTCGACCTACAAGCCCTATCCGGGCGAGCCGACCGCCATCATCGGCGCAACGGTGTTCGACGGCACGGGCGGCGAGATCGCGAACGGCACCGTGCTGCTGCGAGATGGCAAGATCATCGCGGTGGGCGATGCGCGGCTGGCTGTGCCCGATGGCTACAAGCGGATCGACGGGACGGGCAAGTTCGTCACCCCCGGCGTGATCGACATCCACAGCCACCTTGGCGTCTACGCCAGCCCCGGCGTGTCCGCGCATTCGGACGGCAACGAGGCGACTTCGCCCACCACCCCGCAAGTCTGGGCCGAACACAGCGTCTGGCCGCAGGATCCGGGCTTTTCGCGCGCGCTCACCAATGGCGGCGTCACGTCGATGCAGATCCTGCCGGGATCGGCCAATCTCATCGGCGGGCGCTCGGTCGTGCTCAAGAACGTCTATGCCCGCACCGCGCAGGCCATGAAGTTTCCGGGCGCGCCTTATGGCATGAAAATGGCCTGCGGCGAGAACCCCAAGCGCGTCTACGGGGATCGCAACCAGATGCCGTCCACCCGCATGGGCAACCTCGCGGTAGACAGGCAGGAGTGGATCAAGGCCGCAGAATACCGCAAGAAACGCGCTGACGGCAAACTCGACGAGCGCGATCTCGCGATGGAGACGATGGCCGATGTGCTCGACGGCAAGATCCTCGTCCAGAACCACTGCTACCGCGCCGACGAGATGGCACAAGTCATCGATATGGCGAAGGAATTCGGCTACAAGGTAACCGCCTTCCACCATGCGGTGGAGGCTTACAAGATCGGCGACCTGCTCAAGGCAAACGGCATCTGCGCCGCGATCTGGGCCGATTGGTGGGGCTTCAAGATGGAAGCGTTCGACGGCATTCCCGAAAACGCCGCGCTGCTCGCCGATGCGGGGGCCTGCGTGATCATCCATTCCGACGATGCAAACGGCATCCAGCGCCTGAACCAGGAAGCGGCCAAGGCGCGCGCGGCGGGGCGGCGCATGGGGATCGACATATCGGACGGGCAAGTGATCCGCTGGATTACGCTCAATCCGGCGACGGCGCTGGGCATCGACAAGCAGACCGGCAGCCTTGCGCCGGGCAAGATGGGCGATGCGGTGCTGTGGAACGGCAATCCGCTCTCAGTCTATTCGCGCCCTGAGAAGGTGTGGGTGGATGGCGCGCTGCTGTTCGATTCCGCCGATCCGAAGCGGCGTCCCGTCAGCGATTTCGAACTGGGCCTGCCCGGTGAGGGAGACGTGAAATGAACCGCCCCCTTTCCCTTCTCGCAGCCCTGTTCCTTGCCGGAACGACGCTTTCGGCCCACGCCGCCGATGCGCCCGCCCCGCTGCCTTCGGGCGATTTCGCGGTCACCAACGCCACGATCGCGATCGGCGATGGCAGCGCCCCGATCACCGGCGGCGCGGTGGTGGTGCGCGGCGGCAGGATCGTCGCGGCGGGCAAGGACGTGGCCGTCCCTTCAGGCATTCCGATCATCGATGGCACGGGCAAATGGGTCACCCCCGGTCTTGTCAGCGCGGTGACCGACCTTGGCCTGCTCGGCGTCGGCGCGGTCGATGAAAGCAACGACAGCTCGGCAGAGAACGCACGCTTTTCCGCTGGCCTCGACGTCTCGGTCGCCATCGATCCCGATGCGCCGCCTGTGGCCGTCAGCCGAGCGGGCGGCGTCACCCGCGCCGGGCTGGCGCCGGTCGCGGCCAACGCGATCTTTGCCGGGCAGGGCGCGGTGATGGATCTCGGGCAGACTGGCCCCGCCACCGTGCACGCGCGCGCGTTCCAGTTCGTCGAACTGGGTGAACGCGGGGCCAGCCTTGCTGGCGGCAGCCGCGTCGCGGCGCAGGCACTGCTGCGCAATGCCCTGCGCGAGGCGAGCGAGCTTTCCCGGCGCAGCGGAGGGCAACCCAGCGATGCCTTGCTCACCCGTACCGATGCCGCAGCGCTGATCCCGGTCGTCACCGGCCGCCAACCGCTGTTCGTCCATGTCGAGCGAGCCGCCGATATCCGCGCCGTACTCACGTTGGGCCGCGAATTTCCAGCGCTCCGGCTGGTGATCGTCGGGGCGGCGGAGGGCTGGCGCGTGGCGAGTGAGCTTGCTGCCGCGCGGGTGCCGGTGTTTGCCAATGCGCTGGCCGACTTGCCCGGCAGTTTCGAAACGCTGGCCGCCACCCAATCCAACGTCGGCCGCATGACCGCCGCCGGGGTCAAGGTCGCGCTCGGCGGGTTCTTCGATGGCGATCAGCCGCGCTATGCACCGCAGTTTGCCGGCAATCTCGTCGGTCTTTCGCGCGTGCCCGGGGCCACCGGGCTGAGCTGGGGCCAGGCGCTTGCTGCGATTACTTCCATCCCGGCAGAGATTCTTGGCGAAGGTGCAGTTTTCGGGAGTCTGAAACCGGGGTTTGCTGCCGATGTGGTAGTTTGGGATGGCGATCCACTGGAGGTGACGTCCACTCCGGTTACAATCTTCATCGACGGTAAGCCGCAATCATTGGTAAGCCATCAATCGCGCCTGCGCGAACGGTACCGTCATCCGAATGAAGGAGCGCTGCCCAAGGCATATGAATAGGCATTATTGCTGACGCAACTTGCTACGGGTTCTATAATGGCTGGGAGGGAACGGCATCATGGACTCTGCTACATTGCTGCTGGGCTTGGGCATGATTGCCTTTGTCGGTTCGCATTTGTTGATGTCGCATCCCTTGCGTCCCGCGCTTGTGCGCCAATTCGGGCCTTCCGGTTTCCTCGGCGTCTATTCGCTGGTTTCCCTGATCACGTTCAGCGGCGCGGTGGTCGCGTTCGGCAAGGCTCCGTCTGGTCCGCAACTGTGGGACGGACAGGCATTGGTGCCGTGGGTGATCGCCTCGCTGCTCACGCTGGTCGCGCTCGCGCTGTTCCTCGCCTCATTTGCCGGTAATCCCGCACTGGCCGGAACGGATGTTTCGGGTCTTTCCACCCGCCTGCCGCATGGCGCCCTCAAGGTCACGCGGCACCCGATGATGTCTGCCTTCACGCTGTGGGGCGTGTCGCATATCCTCGTCGCACCAAGCCCGCGTAGTATCATTCTGGCAGGCGGCGTCATCGCTCTCGCGGTGATTGGATCGCGCGGTCAGGATGCCAAGAAGGCGGCGCTCTATGGCCGGGATTGGCGCGCCTGGATGAAGCGCACCACGTTCCTGCCCAATCCCGCGGCGTTCGCCAGCCTCGGGTTCTATTGGGTTGCCGCGCTACCGGTGTGGATGCTGGTAACCTGGCTGCACCTCAAGTTCGCGCTGGTGCCCGCCGGTCTCTGGCTCTGGCTCGAACAGCTCTGACGCAAGAGACGGCAGCGCACACCGATCAGGCGCGCGCTTCCTGAACCCCTGCGCTGTTGTGACGCAGCGCCTTCAGCACCGTATCAACGATCTGCGGCGCGTTCAGACCAGCCGTATCATACTGCTTGTCCGGCGAATCGTGATCCTGGAACACATCGGGCAGGCGCATCGTGCGGATCCGCAAGCCCGCATCGGTCAGGCCCTCGTCGCTCGCCATGGTGAGCACGTGGGCACCCAGCCCGCCAATCGAGCCTTCCTCCACCGTAACCACCACATCGTGCGAAGCCATCAGGCGGCGAATCAGCGCCTCATCCAGCGGCTTGGCAAAGCGCAAGTCTGCCACCGTGGTCGAAAGGCCCTTGGCATCGAGGATGTCCGCCGCCTTGAGCGCCTCGGCCAGCCGCGTGCCGAGTGACAGGATCGCCACCTTGGTGCCTTCGCGCACCACGCGGCCCTTGCCGATCTCGAGCCGCTGGGGAACTTCGGGCAGTGGCACGCCCACGCCATTGCCGCGCGGATAGCGGAACGCGATGGGCCCGCTGTCATGGAGGGCAGCGGTGTGGACCATATGGACCAGCTCCGCCTCGTCTGCCGCTGCCATCACCACCAGATTGGGCAGCGTGGCGAGGTAGGTCACGTCAAACGAACCGGCATGCGTCGCGCCATCGGCCCCGACGAGGCCCGCACGGTCAATCGCGAAGCGCACGGGCAGGTTCTGGATCGCCACATCATGCACGACCTGATCGTAGGCGCGCTGGAGGAAGGTGGAATAGATCGCGCAGAACGGGCGCATCCCCTGTGCGGCAAGGCCTGCCGCAAACGTCACCGCGTGCTGCTCGGCAATACCGACATCGAAGTGGCGATCGGGATAGGCCTTGGCAAACTTGTCCAGCCCGGTGCCCGAAGGCATCGCCGCGTTGATCGCACAAACCGTGCTGTCGCGCGCAGCTTCGGCCATCAGCGCCTGCGCAAACACGTTGGTATAGCTCGGTGGGCCAGCCACGCTCTTGGCCTGTTCGCCGGTGATCACGTCGAACTTCTGCACGCCGTGATACTTGTCCGCCGCGTTCTCGGCGGGAGCATAGCCCTTGCCCTTCTGCGTCACGACATGGACGAGGCAAGGGCCTTCCGGCGCATCGCGCACGTTTTCGAGCACGGGGATCAGCTGATCGAGATTGTGCCCGTCAATCGGGCCGACATAGTAGAAGCCCAGCTCTTCGAACAAGGTGCCGCCCATCGCCATGCCGCGTGCGAACTCGTCGGTCTTGCGCGCGGCCTTGTGCAGCGGTTCGGGCAGACGGCGCGAAATGGCCTTGAACATCTCGCGCAGTTCAAGGAACGGGCGCGAGGACACGAGGCGGGCGAGATAGGCCGAAAGCCCACCCACCGGCGGCGCGATCGACATGTCGTTATCGTTGAGGATCACGATGAGGCGGTTGCCCGCGGCTGCGGCGTTGTTCATCGCCTCGTAGGCCATGCCCGCGCTCATCGCACCATCGCCGATCACCGCGATGGCCTTGCCCGGCTGGCCCGCCAGCTGGTTGGCCACGGCAAAGCCCAGCGCCGCCGAGATCGAGGTGGAGGAATGGGCCGTGCCGAACGGATCGTATTCGCTCTCGCTACGCTTGGTGAAGCCCGAGAGCCCGCCGCCCTGCCGCAACGTGCGCATCCGGCTGCGCCGACCGGTGAGGATCTTGTGCGGATAGGCCTGATGGCCAACGTCCCAGATCAGCCGATCGCGCGGCGTTTCAAACACATAGTGGATCGCCGTGGTCAGTTCGACCACCCCGAGCCCAGAGCCAAGATGCCCGCCGGTCTGGCCGACAGTGGCAATCATTTCCTCGCGCAATTCATCGGCGAGTTGGCGCAATTGCGAAGGCTGGAGCTTGCGAAGGTCGTAAGGCGTATCGACCGTATCGAGCAGCGGCGTAACCGGATTAGACATTAAGCCGTCTTACACCTTAGGATCGGCCCTGTCGAACCCGACTTGCACGGAAAATGCCGAACCGGATCAGGCCTGCCCTGCTTCGGTGCCGCAGGCACCGCAGCGCCCCCGGATCTCGACCACCGGACGCACGGCCGCGAAGCCCGCGCGGTGGGCCGCATCGCGCAGCGCACCGGTCAGCGTGTCATCATCAAGATGAGTCGCCTCCCCGCAGGCATCGCAGATCAGGAAGATGCAATCGT
The DNA here is from genome assembly GCF_002278815.1 of Novosphingobium sp. PASSN1. Taxonomy (NCBI): domain Bacteria; kingdom Pseudomonadati; phylum Pseudomonadota; class Alphaproteobacteria; order Sphingomonadales; family Sphingomonadaceae; genus Novosphingobium; species Novosphingobium sp. PASSN1. Next base: position 349,585 of record NZ_NKIS01000002.1, read on the forward strand.
GATGGCAACCGGGATGGCTGTTGGCGACATAGGCGTTGGCGCTTTCCACCCTCCGCGCAAGATTGGTGCGCACGAACAGGTCCAGGATGCGGTAAACGCTGTTGGCCGCAACGCGCTTGCCCCGGCGCGATCCCACGTTTTCGGCGATGTCATAAGCGGACGCGGGTTTCTCGCAGGCGACCAGCGCCTCGAACACGTCGCTGCGCATGTCGGTCCACTGCTCGCCCGCGTCTTCAAGCGCGCCGCGCGCTGCATCGACGAGCAGCTCGCCTTCGAAATCGTGATGTTTGTGATGCCCCGCCATGATTCGTGAAATACGCTGCCTTTGGTTCAAGCGCAAACCCGCTTCGGCCCCGCTTCAGCCTGCCCCCTTCACCCCCGCGTGAAGTCTGCCTTCCACAGCCCCGGGAACACCCGCTTCAGTGCCGCCACCTTGGGCACATCCCAATAACGGATATAGGCATGATCGGGGTTTTTCAGCATGAAATCCTGATGATAGGCCTCGGCCGCAAAGAACCCGCGATCAGGCTCGATCGCGGTCACGATGGGGCGCTTCCACAAGTTCAGCTTGCGCAGCTGCGCCAGATATTCACCCGTCACGCGCGCCTGTTCGGGGCTCTGCGGGACGATGGCATTGCGGTACTGCGTGCCGGTATCGGGGCCTTGGCGATTGAGTTCGGTCGGATCGCTCGCCACGCCGAAGAACACCTGCAGCAACTGATCGTACCGCACCACAGCCGGATCGTAAGTGATCCGCACGGCCTCGGCATGGCCGGTCGTGCCGGTGCTCACCGTCTCATACTGCGCATCGCTGCGCTTGCCGCCCTCGAAACCGGAAACAACGCTGGAAACGCCCTTCACGTGGCTGAACACCGCTTCCATGCCCCAGTAGCACCCGCCCGCAAACACGGCGGTCTTGAGGCCTTTGCCCTCCTTCGCCGGCACGGCAGCTGCGGGCGCGGACACCACCGCTTCGGCCTGGGCCGGTTGGAGACAAGCCGAAGCCAGCGACGCGGCCAATACGGCGACAAGGAAACGTGCGCGGTTCATCGCAGCGCCGCGACCGGAACAGCTGCCTGCACGGACTGCGCGCTGAACGTGAAGGCCATGACCGCCGTACCAAGCGCAAAGCCCAGCACTAGCGAGCGAACGAGATCCTTGCCGAAAAGCGTCATTCTGCATCATCCAGTCATAGCCGCACGGAACGCCGCACCGCCTTCCGGCACAAGCCTTATCGCATTGATCCCGTACCGGGTGTGAACCACGGCACAGGGGAACCCGCAGGGCCTTTCGCTCGTTGCAGGGAGATGGTTACGCGACTCCGAAAAACAAGGTGCGCAGCCTTTCGGGCAAGGACCTTGCGCGCGCTCGATTGACCTTGTCCGCGCCGCGCGCGAAGAAGGCGGCCACTACCGAGGAAAAGGAAAGACCCATGCTGCGTCCGACGCCGAGCTTCATCACCCTCGGGATCCCCGCGGCCCTTACCATCGCCCTGGCGCTTGCCGCGGTTCCGGCTGCAAGCAAGGACAAGTCCGACCTGCCGAAGGAACTGCCCCCGGTATTCGAAGCGGTGGTCAACTGCCGCGCGCTCACCGCCGACGCCGAGCGGCTCGCCTGCTATGATCAGAGCGTGGCCGCCCTCGCCGCCGCGCGCGACAAGCAGGACATCGTCGTCGCTGACCGCGCGACGATCCGCGAAACCAAGAAGGGCCTGTTCGGGTTCACGCTGCCCAAGCTCAGGCTCTTCGGCGGGGCCGAGCGCGACAGTGACGATGTGAAGGAAATCGAGGGCACGATTTCAGCCGTGCGCGAAACCGCCGATGGCATGGCGGTGTTCACGCTCGCCGATGGCGCGCGCTGGAAGCAGACCGATGGCGGCAATGCTTTCGCCAGACCCGGCGTGTCGATCCGCATCAAGCGCGGCACGCTGGGCAGTTATCTTGCCTCGATCGACAAGGGCGCCTTTATCCGCGTGGTGCGGCTGGCGCAGTAAGCGCGCGCCGCCTCAGCTCGAAGTCCGGCCGGCCTTGCTGACGAATTCATCGTAGACATCGCGGCCCGTCTGGTTGCCTTGCTGTTCCTGCTCGGCCCACTGGGACACCGTATGGCAGATGAACGTCTTGCGGACGAGCGAGCCGGTTTCTTCGTTGCGGCGGCAGCGGATGAAATCAGGATCCTTTGCCGAGCGCCCGGCATTGAACGCGCGGATTTCCGATGGCGACATTGCCGTCGGGTCCTTTTCCAGCGCTGGCAGATCGGCAGCGGGAACAGCGGCGGTCGCGGCAGCAAGGGCAAACAGGAATGACGCAGGCATGCGCGGAGTCCTTACGGGTTCAGAAGTAGCGCCATAATACCTTGCCGGGCCTTCGCCCGCAAGGCGGCGGCGCTCAACCCAGTGCCGCGTCGCTCGCCGCGAAATAGGCTGAAATGGCAGCGCACTCGCGCGGGCTGAGGTGCGGGTTCCAGGCATCGATGATCAGCACCGCCCGCCGCGCATCGCTGTTGTTCCACGCTTCGTGCTCGATCGTGTCATCGAAGGCGAAGGCCTTGCCCTCCACCCATTCGCGCGTTTCCCCGCCCACGCGAAAGCCGCAGCCGGGCGGCACATCGAGCGCCAGATGGACAATGGCGCGGGTATTGGTCACCCCGGTATGCGCCGGGATGCGGCTATGCGGGCGCAGCATCGAGAAGAACGCATTGGGCGCGCGGCCCGGAATGCGCGCCAGCGGCAGGCTTTCCAGCACGCGAGCGGTGTGCGGGCAGCGCTCGATCACGGCTGCATTGGGCACGCCATATTCCCACAGGAAGCAGGCTGACCAATCGAGCGAACCATCGAGCGCGGTCCATTTGTTCTCCGGGCTGCCCGGCTCCATCTTCACGTAAGGCCGCAAAGCCTCGCCGGGCTGCGCCAGCAGCGCCTCCAGCTCAGCGCGGATGGCCCCAGCCTCGGCTTCCAGCGCCGCAAACCATGGGAAATGGCGCGAATCGAAGAATTCGTCGGCGGGCAGGAACGGGTAATGCAGGCCCGCGCATTCATTGGCGTAGATGCGTCGCTGCCCCAGTGCTGCCCCGGCAAAGGCCGTGATCCGGCGCTGCTCGGTCTCATCTCGCGCATCGGCATCGGCGGCAAGCGCAGCTTCGGTCGCCTCCGCGATCTGGGAGCGCAAGGCCGCGCAATAGGCTTCGCCGGCCGCGAGCTCCGCGCGGACCGGTTCGGGCAGGCCGGGGAAATGCTGCGCCAGCTGGCGGACGCCGTCCCATGCGACCAGAGCCTTGGTCTCATCCCCTTCGCGCTGGAGCCATTGCGCCATGCGCAGCTGCGCGGTGAAATCGAGCCGATCGAGATCGAGCGCCCGCTCCAGCGCGGCGCGTTCACCCGGCGCATCCCCGCCAAGGCGGCAAGCCAGCGCAAGGTTGATCCACAACGAAAGCGCGCCCGGATCGGCGTGCGCCGCCTCATGCGCGGCGAGGATGGCGGCGGGGGCATCGCCTTCGCGCAGCGCGGCCATGGCGCGCGCGTTGGCGGCCTGCGCGCGGGCGCGGTCAACGGGCTGGGAGGGCGGCGGTGTCATCGCGCGAAGTGTCTACAGCGCCGCACGCAATCGGCAAGCGGCGTTGCAGCGGAGAAGGCTGCGCCCTAAAGCTGGGGCATGGCGTCACCTCCGTTCGATCCTGCCGATGCGGCATGGCTGCCCCACCGCCTTGTCGAAGGCAGCGATGCGGTACGCTTTGCCCATGTGCCGCGCGCCGCGCACGAAGCCATGGCGTTTCTGACGGACGATGGCTTCACCGCGCATTTCGGCGCGATGCCGCCGCAAGTGGATATGCCCGCCGCGCAGCTGCTTGCTGGCATCGGCAAACGCCCGCTTGGCCTGCTGTTTCACTCCGCCTTCTGCGGCTCCACCCTGCTGACCCGCGCGCTGGCCGAGCCGGGGACGGCGATGGGCCTGTCAGAGCCGGTGATCCTCAACGATGTGGTGGGGATGCGCAGCCGGGGCGCGCCGCCTGCCGCCGTGGCCCGCGCCGCCGATCTCGCGCTGCGCCTGCTCGCGCGGCCCTTCGCGCCCGGTGAAGGCGTGGTGATCAAGCCGTCCAACTTGCTCAACCCTTTCGCCGAACTGCTCATGGCGCTCGCCCCCGATGCGCGCGCGCTGTTCCTCTATGCCCCGCTCGAAACGTTCCTCGTCTCGGTGGTGCGCAAGGGCCTGCCTTGCCGCCTGTGGGTGCGCGAATTGATGGAGGGCTATCTGCGCGCCGGGATCATCGCGCCGCTCCGGATCACCCCGGAGGATGTGTTCCGCCAGAGCGACCTGCAAGTCGCGGCCACCGGCTGGCTGGCGCAGCACCGCCTGTTTGCAGCCTTGGCGCAGCGGCTTGGCCCGGCGCGGCTGCGCACGCTGACGTCGGAACAGCTCACTGGCGATCCCGCCCGCACGATTGCCGCAGCGGCTGCGCACTACGGCCTCATGCTGTCTCCGGAAACCATCGCGCGGATTGCCGCCGGACCCGCTTTCACGCGCCATTCCAAATCCGGCGCGGCCTTCACGCCCGAGCAGCGCCGCACCGAATACGCCGAAGCGCGCGGCGCGCATGCGGAGGAAATCGACATGGTCTGTGCATGGGCACGCCAAGTAGCAGCGCAGGCGGGCATCGCAATGGACGCGCCGGTTGCACTGCTTCAGCCCGCGTAGCCGAGCTTTTCGATCCACGGCGCGAGGATCGGCATAACCGGTTCGAGGTACGCCGCGTAAGGCTCCCACTGCCGCGTGCCATCATAGAGCCCGCGCCGCACCTGCCGCGCGCTGGCTGTGGAAACGCCGCGTGCACGCGCCGTGCGGTCGAAGCGCTTCAGTTCCTCCGTCCAATCCAGCCCGATAAACCGGCAAATCCCCTGCGTGGTCGCATCGAAATCCTGCACCATGCGGTGATAGGGCACTTCATGGACAGCCAGTGGCAACTTCGCCAGCGCCGCTTCGGTGAGGCGCATCAGCGCGTCATAGTGCCGCGCCGCGCCTTCCAGCGTGGTGAAATCCATCGCCGCATTGGTCAGCGCAAAGCTGGTGCGAAAGCAGCTCCACACCACATCGCGCGGATCGCGCCGCACGAGCAGGACTTTGGCATCGGGGAACAGCCGGGCAATCAGCGGCAGGCGGATCGACTTGAGCGGGTCCATGTCGATCAGCATGACCCCCGCCGGATCGCGACCCATCGCCTGCCCGGCGCGCTGCCAATAGGCATGGCGATACGGCGCAAGGCCCGCATCATCGAGCCGTGACAGCTGCGCAAGGCCATCCGGCTCGGCCAGAAACGCGAGATCGGCCTCACGCAACGTCGGGATTTCCTCGATTGCGGCGGTGCCGGGAAGCGAGGCCAGCACGTTTTCCAGCAAGGTGTTGCCGCTGCGGGGATAGCCCAGCACGAAAATGGGCTGGGGCGATCCGGGCGGGGCCGGGGCAGGCCATGGCGAACAATCCAGCGCAGTGAGTTGCGTGGTTATGCCATCGATGAAGTCGCGGTGCGGCGGCCTTCCGGCAAAAGTCGCGGCGTGAAGCGCGGCGAAATCAGCCTTGGCCCGGACGTATGCCTTATGCGCAGCGGCGGCATCGCGCAGGCGGTGGCAGGCATCGCCGAGCACGTGGAGCAATTCCATCCGCTCGGGTGAGGGAGCGCCAAGCCGGGCCAGCGCAGGTTCGGCCAGATCGCGTGCGGTTTGCGCCGCACCTGCTTCAAGCTCGATAGTTGCCAGCGCGGATAGCGCGGGGATGTTCGCGGGATCGGCGGCCAGCGCAGCGCGGGCGTGAACACGCCCGGCTTCGGCTTCGCCATCGCGCGCGGCGATAGCGCCGAGGCCCGCGTGTGCGGCAGGATGCCCCGGTGCCCGCGCCAGCACTTCGGCATAGCAGCGCTTCGCCTCGTCCATTACGCCGCCTGCGGCCATGACATAGGCGCGCTCCAGCCAGGCTTCGGCATAGCCGGGCGCGGCGGCAATCGCGGCATCACAGCGCAGCGCGGCATCGCGCAGGCGTCCGGCGGCGCGGTGCAGCCCGGCAAGGCCGACCATCGCTTCCACCTCGCGCGGGTTCAGTTGCAGCGCGCGTTCGAACAGCTTGGCAGCTTCGGCATGATCGCCCGCCACGGCGCGGTGCCAGCCCAGCGTGGTGCAGTCCGCCGCCGTGCCGCGCCCGGCTTGCAGCGCTGCCGCAGCTGCACGCGCGGCGGTTTCCAGATCGATGGCCATGCCCATGCCATCCCCCGCACCGGCAGCAAGGTCAACACCTCTCGATGAACCCCGCGCGCACAAAAAAGGGGCGGGCATTGCTGCCCGCCCCCCTTTTTGGCGTTCGATCCGAAAGGATCAGAACTTGACGCGAGCGCCGACCGCGAAACGGCGACCCAGCGCGTCATACGACGACGGGTAGGTGTTGCCGCTGTTGAAGCTGGTCGAACCGATCGTGTTGCCGACGATCGGCGGCTTCGTGTTGAACAGGTTCTGCACCGTGACGGTGAAGGTGACCTGCTCGACGTTGAAGCGCGTCGTCACGTCGAGGTAGTCGTAGGCGTAGATCTTGCCGAAGTTGACCTGCTGACCGCTGAACACGCCGCTACCTGCGGGGATCGTGCCCTTGAACGCGCGCGGCGTGCAGGTTTCGACAGCATTGCAAGGCTCATACTGCGCACCCGACTGGTGACGCCACATGAACGACAGGTCCGTACCGCCCTTGAAGGTGAACGTGTTCTGCACCGACCAGTTGCGCTTCGGCTGGATCGAGCCGGTGAACGAGCAGTTCACCGAGTAGAAGCCAACGCATTCGCGATCGAACGCGGTCGGGGTGGCCTTGAACTTGGAGTGGAACGTCTGGTTCCACACGGCGTTCATCGACCACTTCACCGAGCCGATCGGGCGGCTGTAGTTCACGATCACGTCAAGACCATCAGTGAACAGACGGCCCTGGTTCGAGAGACCGCCGAACAGACCCTTGGTCGTCGCCGGGCTGCCGTCGAGACCACCGGTCGCCGGATCGCGGCGGATGTTGGTGCAAGCAGGATCCGTGGCGCTGGCTGCGGTCTGGTTGCCGAAGCAAGCGCTGATAAGGTCGGCCGGCAGCGGCGTACCGATCTGATCGGTCACGGTGATGTTGTAGTAGTCCACCGAGGCCGAGAAGCCAGGCAGGAAGGGCAGGCCCTGAACCACCGCACCGATGGTGTAAGTCGTGGCCTTTTCCGGCTTCAGGTTGATGTTGCCGCCCGAAGTGATGTTGGCCTGAGCCGCCGTCGGGTTGAGGATCTTGCCGATCGAGTTGGCGGGAGCACCCTGCGCAAGGCAGATTGCCTTCAGGGTTGCGTTGGTCAGCGGCGCCGCGCCAGCGCAAGGATCCTGCGCCAGGTTGGTCAGGCCCACGCTGTTGGGCGTGAACAGTTCGGCGATGTTCGGGGCACGAACGGCGCGCGAATAGTTACCGCGGATCTTGAGCTGATCAACCGGCTCCCAGCTGCCACCGAACTTGTAGGTCCAGGTGTCGAACGCATCGCCGCCGCCACGAACCTTGTAGCGCGAATAGCGAACGCCGCCTTCGACCGTCAGGCTCTTGAACATCGGCTTGTCGGTGACCAGCGGCGCAACGAGTTCGCCGTAGCCTTCCCACACGCTGTAGGCACCGTTGATATCCGGCGAAGCGCCGCCAGCGCCGCCGAGTTCGCCCGGGGTCTTGCGCAGCGTGTCGGAGATCTGGCTGGCCTGATACTTGCGGTATTCCGCACCGACCGCGAAGCCGATGGGCTCGCTGGCGGTGGGGACGGTCAGGCCGAAGTCACCCGAAAGCAGGCCGCGAACCTGCAGCAGCGAGGTCTTGTTGACCGTGCTGGCAGGCGAGAGCGTGCCGGCAGCCATCGCCGGGGTGATCGAACCGGCAGGGCCGAAGATGTTGATCGGCACGCAGCCGTCGTTCCCGCTGAGGCAGGCGTCCTTGCTGGTCGCCAGCAGGGCATCCTGCACGCGCGACTTGAGCACGTAGCCGGTCACCGTTTCGTTACGATCGCTTTCGCCGTAGCTGCCGCGAACGTCCCAGTTCACCGTCTTCGTCAGCGCGCCGCGGAAGCCGAGCGAGTAGTCGAACACGTTGGTGGTGTAGGTCGAGTTGCGGGTGCCGGTTTCGACGAAACGGCGGCGCACCACGGTGTTGAAGGTCTTGTAGTTCGGATCGGTCGGGTCCGTGGCAGCGCGGGCCGCAACGCAGTCCGCCGACGACAGGCCGTTGGCATCGCAGAACTGGCCAGCAGCGCCGGCCGGAAGGAACGGGTTGCTGTAGGGGATCGTCATGCTCTCGGCGAAAAGACCCGACGGCGCGATGATGGTGTCGACGGTGTTCTTCGAGAACAGGCCGCGCGTGTAAACTTCAACAGCGTCCGAGAGCTGGTAGTTCGCCTGAGCGAAGATGTTGAAGCGCTTGAACGGCGTCTGGAAGATATTGTACGGGTTGAAGTTGAAAGCATTGAAGCCCGCAGCTGCCGGCTTCAGCAGGCCGGTGTTCGGATCGATCTGACGGTTTTCACCGTTGAGCGAGAAGCGCGACGGAGCCGTCGTACCCGAACCACCAGCAGTGCCCGAGAAGCTGTCGAGCTGGACGTTCGAGAAATCGCGGTCACCCTGATAGACGGGGTTCGACTTCTGGTAGCCGATGCTCAGCACCGCGTTGCCGCGGCCATCGTCGAAGTTGACGCCGGTGGTGACGTCGGCACGGAAGTAGTTGCCGTCGCCCTGCTCGGTGAGCTGGTTCGACACGGCGATATCGACGCCCGCGAAGTCCTTCTTGGTGATGAAGTTGACAACGCCGGTGATGGCGTCCGCACCGTAGGTGGTCACGGCCGCACCGGTCAGCGCGTCAACGCGGCTGATCAGGGCGAGCGGGATGTTGTTGAGGTCGACGCGGCCCTGAAGGTCGGCCGGGACGAGGCGCTGGCCATCGAGCAGCACGATATTGCGGTTGGAACCGAGGCCGCGAAGATCGACGTAGGTCGAACCGGTCGCGCCGTTGTTCACCGCCGAACCGATGTTCGGCACGATGCCGGGAACGGTGCGCAGAACTTCTTCGGCGGTGTTCGACTGCTTGAGGGCAATCTGGTCAGCCGTGGTCACGTTGACCGGCGTGGCCTGCACCAGGTTGGGGTTGCGGATGAGGCTGCCGGTGACGACGATCGCGGTGGGCTCGTTCGTTTCAGTGGCGGCATCAGCCTGCGGAGCGGCAGCCTGCGCGAACGCAGGAGCGGAAACGAGTGCAAGCGCGACAGCGAAAGGCGCGGCACCGGCCTTCAGCGCGGCGTTGTTGATGGTCTTCACGTGTCCAGTCCCTTCAATGGGCAGCCCGGAGCCCCGATGGGGCCTGCAGGCTGCCGGAAGATGTCCCTCTCACCGCAATGCTTCTCGCCCGGTCTGTGCCGGGCATGACAGATGGCACGCGATATCCGAGGAACGATGGGGCCTACTGGTAGATTTTGCCTAGTTCTTGGAAGGATGTTCTTCGGGCAAGGCACAAAACGTCGCTGCCATGTGGCGTGATTGCAACACTCTGTGAATTGGCGGCAACGCGCAGGAAACGTGGCAGGGCCCCTATCGGAAGTCATAAATTACATCCGGAACGGCCTAGCGACAATTTTTTGCGCATTACCCCCATTGCGGGGAAAGAAATGTGCGCAAGGCCGGAAAATCAACGTTCCGAGGCGGCAAACAACCTTGGGTCGAGCCTGCGGCCCTGCCATGTCAGCGCCCAGTGCAAGTGCGGCCCCGTCGCGCGGCCCGTCATGCCGACGCGGCCGACAAGCTGGCCTTGCACGACGGTGTCACCCTCTTGCACCAGTAGCTGTGAGCAATGGAGAAAGGCCGATGTCAGCCCCATGCCATGATCGAGGATCAGTAGGTGCCCTTCGAGCGTGAACGGGGCGTCGCTGGCGGCAAGGGTGACGACACCATCAGCGGGCGCGCGAATCTCCGCGCCCGCCGGTGCGGCGAGATCAATGCCCGAATGATACGCGCCCGGCTCGCCCCGATAGATGCGCTGCGATCCGAACTCACCCGAAATGCGCCCGGCTGATGGCCAGATCATCGCCTGCCGCCAGCCGCCCGCGTTGCTGCCCAGCCGCCGCGCCGCGCCGATCCGCGCCAGCTCCGCGGCGCGCCGCAGCTTGAATTCGGCATCGGGCAGTTTACCGGGGCGCTTGGCCACGTTGATCGATTCGATGCGCCAGGCGCGCGGTGCGATGGCCAGCTCGGTTGAAAGCGAAAACCCGTCCGCTGCCGTCACCGCGAGCGCAAGATTGGCGGGGGCATCACGGTCGAACGCGGCAAAGAACCCGCCGTCCGGTGCGAGCGCCAGCGCGGTCCCGCCGAGCGTTACCGAGCGCGTGCCAACAGGCGCGACACCGCGCAGCCAGCCGCCTTGGGTCAACTTGCCGCGATATTGAACGCCGCCGACTGTTGCACTGGCTGGCGCAAGTGCGGGTTCTGGCTTGGGCGCTTCACGCGGCGGCGGGGGAGGGGGCGGAGCAGGCGTCGCCGCCGGTCCCTGGCTCGCGCCGCAAGCCCCCAGCACCGCAATCGCCGCCAGCGCGCCGCGCAGCGCCGCGCCAGCCGGTGACATGCCGCCGCGCTTCATTCCCCGCCAAGCAGGCGGCGCGTCGCGATTTCAGCGCTGGCGTAGGCCTCCTGCCGCTCCACGCTCCAGTAGCGCAGCATTTCGAGACCGATACGCGCGCCGCTGACCGCGCAGAGCACATGATCGCCCGCGCCGGTCTGGCGGAAGTGGCTGGGCAGGTAGTGAAGGCGCGCAAGGCGATTGGCAGAGTTCATCAGCATGGGGGCAATCTAGTGCGTCATGCCGCTCAAAGCAATTTTGGCTGCACATCGCCCGGTGCGGGGCCCGGCGCAGGCGCGCGCGATTTTGGCACAGGGCGGGGCGCAGCCGCGCCCGGCGGCGCGACATCGAGCACGCCATCGCCGAATTCGAGATGAAGCAGCCCGGCCTTTTCCGCCGCCACACGGGAGCGCACGAGGTGCCCGCCTGCATCGGTGACCAGCACATAGCCGCGCCGCAGCGGCGCCTTGGGATCGAGCGAGCGGCGCACCCGGTCAAGCGCCGCAAGCTCTCCACGCGCCGAATCGAGCCGGTTCAGGACCAGCGCGGGCCGCAGCCGCTGCGCCGCCAGCCGTTCGCGCCCCTGCCGCAGCCGCGCATCGAGCACGGCGGGGCGGAGCCCTGCAGCGCGCTGGGCCAGTTGCGCCCCCGCCAGCCCGGTGCGGTGCACCAGCGCGCGCCGCAGCCGCTCGCCCAGATCATCAAGCCGCTGGGCTTGCCCCTGAAGCAAGGCCTGCGGTTCGGGCAAACGCCGGGCGCGCTGCTCCAGCCGTTCGCGCGAAAGACTGAGCAGCCGCACCACTGCGCGCTGTTGGCGGGCGTGGAAATCTGCGAGGCCCGCGATCAGTTCGCCGCGCACCGGCACGGCAATCTCCGCCGCCGCCGTCGGCGTTGGGGCGCGCACATCCGCTGCGAAATCGGCCAGCGTGGTATCGGTCTCGTGTCCCACCGCGCTGATGGTCGGGATCGTGGAGGCGGCGATTGCGCGCACCACGTCCTCGTCGTTGAAGCACCACAAGTCTTCGATCGAGCCGCCCCCGCGTGCCACGATCACGAGGTCGGGCCGGGGAACTGCGCCGCCCGGCGCAATGGCGGAAAAGCCCCGCACCGCCGCCGCAATCTGTGCCGCCGCGCCCGGCCCCTGCACCAGCACCGGCCAGACCACGACATGGGTGGGAAACCGGTCGCGCAGCCGGTGCAGGATATCGCGAATCACCGCGCCGGTGGGCGAAGTGACGACACCGATCACGCGCGGCAGATAGGGCAGGGGCCGCTTGCGCGAGGGGGCAAACAACCCTTCCGCCTCCAGCCGCGCCTTGGTCTTCGCCAGAAGCGCAAGCAGCGCGCCTTCACCGGCGATCTCCATCCGCTCGATCACGATCTGGTAATTCGACCGGCCGGGATAAGTCGTGAGCTTGCCGGTCGCGATGACTTCGAGGCCGTCTTCGGGCTGAAAACCCAGCCGCTGCGCCCCGCCGCGCCACATGATCCCGTCGAGCCGCGCGTTCTCATCCTTGAGGCTCAGGTAGAGGTGCCCCGAAGCCGCCCGCTTCACGCCCGAAAGCTCGCCGCGCACGCGCACGAAACCGAAGCGATCTTCCACCGTGCGCTTGAGCAACTGGGAAATCTCGCTGATCGAAAGCGCCGGGGCGTTGTCGCCCGCCGTCTGTGCGGCTAACAGCCCGCCATTCTGATCATCACGGTAAGGCGGCGTCTCTGGCATGAATATCCTGCTCATCGGTTCGGGCGGCCGCGAACATGCGCTGGCGTGGAAGCTGGCGCAATCGCCGCGTTGCACCACGCTGTGGGCTTCGCCGGGGAACCCGGGAATTGCCGACGTGATTGCCGCAAGGGGAGGGCAGGGTGGCTGCGTGGCGCTGGCGCTTACCGATCACGGTGCTATCGCCGCCTTCTGCGCTGAGCACGACATCGGGCTCGTCGTCGTCGGCCCCGAAGCGCCGCTGGTGGACGGCCTTGCCGATTCGCTGCGTGCTGCGGGCATCGCGGTGTTCGGGCCGGGCAAGGCCGCCGCGCAGCTTGAAGGCTCCAAGGGCTTCACCAAGGACCTGTGCACCCGCGCCGGTATCCCCACCGCAGGCTATGTCCGCGCGAAAAGCGCTGCCGAGGCGCACGCCGCGCTGGCGCAGTTCTCGCTCCCCGTTGTCATCAAGGCCGATGGCCTTGCCGCTGGCAAGGGCGTGGTGATCCCCCAGACCGCCGAGGAAGCCGCCGCGACGGTGGACGACATGTTCGGCGGCGCGTTCGGCGGGGCCGGGGCAGAAGTGGTGATCGAGGAGTTCCTTGAAGGCGAGGAAGTGAGCCTCTTCGCCATCACGGATGGCAGCGCAATCGTGGCGTTCGGCTCTGCTCAGGATCACAAGCGCGTGGGCGAGGGCGATACTGGCCCCAACACCGGCGGCATGGGCGCCTACAGCCCCGCACCGGTGCTGACCGCCGAGCTGGAAGCCCGCGCGATGGCCGAGATCATCGCGCCGACCGTGACGGCTATGGCCGAGGCCGGAATGCCCTATTCCGGCGTGCTGTTTGCAGGCCTGATGCTGACGGCGGATGGCCCCAAGCTGATCGAATACAACTGCCGCTTCGGCGATCCCGAATGCCAGGTGCTGATGATGCGGCTGGAAAGCGATCTGGTCGACTTGCTCGACGCATGCGCGCGCGGTGAACTCGCCGGGGCTGCGGCACCCACGCTATCGACCGAAAGCGCGATGACGGTGGTAGTCGCGGCGAAGGGTTATCCTGCAACGCCCGTGAGTGGCGGCGCGATCGCCAATGTCGCAGTTGCCGAAGCGGCTGGCGCGAAAGTTTTCCACGCGGGCACAGCAAATGCCGCGGATGGCACGCTGGTTGCCAAGGGCGGCCGGGTGCTCAACGTGACGGCCACGGGCGCGAGCCTGCAGGCAGCGCGCGACCGCGCTTATGCCGCGCTGTCGGAAATCAGCTATGCGGATGGCTTCTGGCGCGGTGATATCGGCTGGCGCGAGCTGGCGCGCCAATCCGACCTTAGCTGAGGCGCTGCGCCACCAGCGCGGCAAGGTCCGCCTCGGGCCGCGCGCCATAGTGCGAGATGACTTCCGCCGCGCAGATCGCGCCGAGCTTGAGGCATTCGGCAAGGCTGTTGCCGCGCACATGGCCGAACAGGAACCCGGCGGCGAACAGATCGCCCGCACCGGTCGTGTCGATCACGCGCTCCACCGGTTCGGCGGGTACGTGGACATGTTCGCCGTGCGCCACCGCATGGGCGCCGTTTTCGCTGCGCGTCACCACCAGCACCGGCACCTTGGGCGCAAGCTGCGCGATCCCGGCCTCGAAATCGTCCTCGCCGGTCAGCGCGGCCAGTTCATGCTCGTTGGCAAACAGGATATCGATTTCGCCAGCATCGATCAGCGCGCGGAAATCATCGCCGTGGCGTGCAATCACGAAACCATCGGACAGCGTGAAGGCCACTTGCCGTCCGGCTGCGCGCGCGGCCTCGATGGCGCGGCGCATCGCCCGCCGGGGCTCTTCCGGATCCCACAGATAGCCTTCGAGATAGAGCACCGAAGATTCGGCGATCACGCTCTCGTCCAGCGCAGTGGCGGGGAGGAACTGCGAGGCACCGAGATAGGTGTTCATGGTGCGCTGGCCATCGGGCGTCACGAAGATCAGGCAGCGCGCGGTTGCGGGGTCTTCGCCCCGCGCCGGGGTGGCGAAATCGATCCCGCCCGCGCGGATATCGTGCGCGAAAACCTCGCCCAGCTGGTCGTCCGCAACCTGCCCGATGAACGCGCACTTCGCCCCCAGCGCCGCCAGCCCGGCGAGCGTGTTCGCCGCCGAACCACCGGAAATCTCACGCGCCGGACCCATCGCTTCATAGAGTTCGTGCGCGCGCGCGGTGTCGATCAGCGTCATCCCGCCCTTGGCGAGGCCCAGCCGGGCAATAGCATCCTCGGCAGCCGGAGCCATGACATCGACGATGGCATTGCCAATGGCGATCACATCGAAACGGGCAGGGGCGGGGCTCATCCGGAAACTCCAAGCAGAATTAGTCTGGGGCCGTAGCGGGCGCGGCAGCATGGTGCAACGCCGCGCTGCGCCGCAGCACACTGCGTTGACAGCGCGCGGCGCAGCGGCGATTCACCGCTGCCATGAGCCCGCGTCACCTGCTTGCCCTTCCCGCGCTGCTTGCGCTCGCCGCCTGCGGTGGCAGCACCGAAGCGGTGCGCCCGCTGCCAGCACCGCCCGCGCCAAGGATGGTTCGCCCCGCGCCGCCGCCCGCGATCCAGACGCAGCGCCCCAAGGCCCACCTGCAAACGCTGCCCGGGCTTGAAGGGGTGATCGGCGCCGATGCCGATGCGCTCACCCGCCAGTTCGGGGTGCCCCGGCTCGATGTGCGCGAAGGCGATGCGCGCAAACTGCAGTGGAGCGGCGGCCCCTGCGTGCTCGACGCCTATCTCTATCCCCCGGAAGGCAGTGGCCGACCGATCGCCACGTTTGTCGATGCACGGCGCGGGGATGGCCGCGATGTCGATCGTGCAGCCTGCGTCGCGGCGCTCAGGAAGACGCGCTGACCGCGCAGGACGGCGCGTCCGGCAGCACGGTCCAGGGCGCAAAAGCCGCCACACCTTGCAGCGAAACATCAGCCAGCGTGTAGCGGTCCAGCACGGCGAGAAACGCCTCCAAAGCCTCCGCCAGAACGCTGCTCAGCGCGCAATCGGCCCGCAGCGCGCACGTGGCGCAATCGGCAAGGCGCAGGCCCTTTTCCAGCTGGCGCACCGCTTCACCCACGGTGATCGCGCTCGCCTCGCGGGCCAGCGCAATGCCGCCGCTGCGCCCGCGCTGTGAAACGGCGAGGCCAGCCGAAACCAGCGCCTGCGCTACTTTGGCGACATGGTGATAACTCAGCCCTTGCTGCGCGGAAAACGCGGGCAGGCTGATCGAGCCGCCCTGTCTGGCGAGAACGATCAGCAGGCGCAGGCCAAAATCGGTGTGCTGGGTGAGTTGCATGATGCCCGGCAGACTCCATTTTTCGCTTGCCCAAATCAAGCAAATTAAATACCGGTATTTTCAATACTGGATTGGAGAGACCCCATGCGCACCGCTTCCGAACATGCCCGCACCATCGTCAAAGCCACCGCACCGGTGATCGAGAAGCACGGGGTGGACATCACCACCGCGATGTACAAGCGCCTGTTCCAGAACGATGACGTGAAGGCGATGTTCGATTCAGCCGCGCAGGAAAGCGGCGAACAGCCGCGCCGCCTCGCCAATGCGATCCTCGCCTATGCGAAGAACATCGATCATCTTGAGAACCTTGGCAGCGCCGTCACGCGCATGGTCAAGCGCCATGTCGAAACCGGCGTGCACGCTGAACATTATCCCTATGTCGCCGAAGCGCTGCTGCCTGCGATTCGCGATGTGCTGGGCGCGGACGTCGCCACCGACGAAGTGCTCGCCGCCTGGGGCGAGGCTTACTGGATGCTCGCCGATATCCTGATCGCCGCCGAGGCCGAGGCTTACGAAGCCGCGGCCTGAGCGGACCGGACTGCCTGCCGCGCGCCCCCTTCTGGCGCGGCAGGCAGTCCGATAATCCTTATTCTGGAGCGAAGGTGATCTCGGCATGGGCGCGCAGGCGCTCGACCAGCGCTTCGCCCAGCAAGGCCCCCGGCGTGGCAATCGCGCCCTCGGCCTCGCACGAAAGCAATGCGATCCCGGTCTCGGCCAACATGCGGCTGGTCGAGCCATAACCCGGATCGTAGCGGCCCTTCACGCCGTAGCGAATCTCGCGCCCGTCAGCCATTTCGCCCACGAACAGCACATCATAGTGCCCGTTAAGCCGCTCATCAGTGGTCGGTCCTTCGCCGGGCTTGGGATCGTTCGGCCCGCCGATCATCGGCGTCTTGGCGATATGCTCGGCAATCGCCTGCCCCTGCTCGCCCGGCCCGGTCAGCACCATCTCGTCATAGACGAAGTCCGCGCCATAAGGGTGCCCGCGCAGGAAATTGGTGCGGTGGACGTTCTTGGTGTTGATCACCGCCATGATGAACGGCGCGGCCCAGCTGCCGGTGGCGTCATCAAGGAACGGCTTGTCGCCCGCAGGCTGCGCCGGACCTTCAAACCCGGGCGTAAGGCCGAACGGGCTCTGCATGATCGGAATCAGTGAAGGATTCGCGCCCAGCGCCTTGAGCGTCGCGCCAAGGCTGGCCGCCGTGCCGCCCGAGAAGCCGCCGACCATCGCCCGCACGCGGCACTTCACCCGCGGAGCCGGTGCTCCGAAGCGCGCCTTGGCTTCCTGCTGCAGCATGTAGACGCCCAGATCGAAGGGAATCGAATCGAAGCCCGACGAGAACGCAACCCGCGCGCCGGTCTGCTTCGCCTGCTCATGCAGCGCATCGACCATCTGGCGCATCCACACCGGCTCGCCGCAGAGGTCGGCGTAGTCCGTGCCCGCCGCCACGCAGGCGCGCAGCACCGGCTCGCCATAGAGCTGATACGGGCCGACGGTGGTCACGACCACGCGGGTCTGCTCGGCCATTGCGGCGAGGCTGGCGGGATCGGACGAATCGGCCACGACCAGCGGCGTATCGGCAGGCGCGCCGATCAGATCACGCACTTCCGCCAGCTTTTCCGCGCTGCGCCCGGCCATCGCCCAGCGCGGGCCATCTTGGCCGTAGTGGTGCGCAAGATACTCAGCCACCAGCCGCCCGGTGTACCCGGTTGCGCCATAGACGATGATGTCGAAGGGCCGTTCGGCCTTGCTCGTTGCCATTTCTCTCTCCCGTTTTTTTGTTTTCAGAGCTTCGGAGTCACAGCTTCGGCAATGTCACCCCGCGCTGGCCCATGTATTTGCCTGCGCGGTCGGCATAGCTCACCTCGCACGGCTCGTTCCCTTGCAGGAACAGGAACTGGCACGCCCCTTCGTTGGCATAGATCTTGGCGGGCAGCGGCGTGGTGTTGGAAAACTCCAGCGTTACGTGGCCTTCCCAGCCCGGCTCCAGCGGGGTCACGTTCACGATGATCCCGCAGCGCGCATACGTCGATTTGCCAAGGCATATGACAAGCACATCGCGCGGCACGCGGAAGTATTCCACCGTCCGCGCCAGCGCGAAGGAATTGGGCGGGATCACGCAGACATTGGTCTTGCGGTCCACGAACGAGTTCGAATCGAAATCCTTGGGATCGACCACCGACGAATCAATGTTGGTGAAGATCTTGAACTCGTCCGCCACCCGCGCGTCATAGCCATAGGACGAGAGGCCATAGGAAATGCAGTTTTCGCGCCGCTGGCTCTCCACGAACGGCTCGATCATGCCGTGTTCCATGGCCTGCGTGCGGATCCATTTGTCGGAAAGAATGGCCAATGCGGCGCTCCGGTCTGTTGGAAAGGGAAGGAAAAGGTTCAGGCCAGATTGGCCGGTCCGAAGGCATGGGGCAAGAGGGCCGAAAGCGCCACCTCGGTGAACCTGCTTGTCGCCACGCCGATCACAACGGGATCAGTGCCGCCCAGCGCAGCCAATTCATGCAGCATCTGGCGGCAGCGCCCGCACGGCATGACCGGCTCGGCGCCAAGCACCACATCGCCCGCCGCATCGGTCCGCCCGCCCGCAATCGCGATGGCCACCAGCCCGCCGCGCCGCCCTTCGCCCATCGCCTTAGCCGCCGCACTGGCCTCCGCGCAGAGCGAAAGGCCATAGCTCGCGTTCTCGACATTGGCTGCCGCCACCACCGCGCCATCGGCAAACAGCAAGGCCGCGCCCACGTGAAAGCCGGAATAAGGCGCATAGGCCAGCTTCGCGGCGGCCCGCGCCGCTTCAGCCAGCTCTGCTGCTTGCGCGATCACCGATGCACCGCCACCCAGCGCACCGGGCCTGCCATGCCAGACAAGCGCAGCCGCGATGTCGCGGTCCACATCACCCAGGGCCGCCCGGCATAGCTCGGCTCCAGAAAATCGCCCGCCAGCCAGAGGTTGCGATCAACCCGCCCGGCCAGATGGTAGTGCGCCTCGAAACTGCGCGAAAGCATCAGCATCGCGGGCCGCTCGGTGTGCTTCTCGATCTGGTTGAGGAACGTCGTCAGCTCGCTCTGCATCGCCGCTTCGCCCGGCGGCTCAGGGCAGGATCGCGAATCGAGATCGAGCGCCACGGCCGGGGGGAGCATCGCTTCATCGCGCGGCACCAGCGTGACGAAATCGGCGGCCTGCCCGTCCGCCGGGGCGCACAGATCATAGACATGGACCGCGCCCACCTGCAGACCCGCCTTGCGCGCCGCCTCAAGCGACGGACTGAAGGCAGCATCGCGCCGCCCGGCCCCTTCGCTGGCCGTCAGATATACGAAATCGGCCCCATGCGCCTTGAGCATGGACCAATCGACCGCCCCATCATGCACATCGAGCCACGCACCCTGCACCGGGAAGCGCGCGCGATCCGGCTCCCACTGGCGCGACGCAGCCCAGGCAAAGGCTGCCGCCGCCGCAAGCAGCAGCACGGCCACAACGATCCACACGCGCCGCCGCGCTGGCTTGCGGGAGCTGTTCACGATGCCTTGCCCAGCTTTGCGGATCATCCCCTGATGTGCAGCACGCAGATCAGGGTAAACAGCCGCCGCGCCGTGGCGAAATCGGTCTCGATCTTGCCCTCCAGCCGCTCCAGCAGCAGCTCGGCCGCTTCGTTGTGGACCCCGCGCCGGGCCATGTCGATCGTCTCGATCTCCTGCGCGGTCGCGCGGCGGATCGCCTGGTAGTACGAATCGCAGATCGCGAAATAATCGCGGATCGGGCGGCGGAACCGCCCGAGGCCCAGCACGATGGTCTCCAGCGGAGCGCCATCATCCGCTGCAATCGCCAGCGCCAGCCGCCCGTCATCCACCGAGAGCTTGAGGCGATAAGGCCCTTCAAAGCCAGCGGCTGCCGCGCGCACCGGGCGGAACGTGTTCTCCTCGATCAGATCGAAGATCGCGATGCGGCGTTCCTGCTCGATATCGGCATTGCGCCACACGATCGTCGCCTCGTCGAGCTCGATATGCGAAATGCGCGGGTCTGCCATGGCGGCCAGTGTCTTGCAGACGGCTTCCGCGCGGGCAAGCCATTTGCGCGGGCTATCGCAGTTCCCTCCCCGCTATCCACAGGCACCGTTGCATGTGTGCCGCTTGCCGCCCGCCCCCCGCTCGGCCACAAGCACGCCATGTCCAATGTTCAGCCGATCCCGCTGCGGGAGCCCGAATCGGGCGCCGCGCCCGCCGCCGCGCTTCCCTCGAACGTCGAGGCAGAGGCCGCGTTTCTTGGCGCGGTACTGATCGACAACCGCATTCTGGAAGAGCTGCCCACGCCGCTGCGGCCAGAGCATTTCCATGCCGCTGTCCATGGCCGCGTGTTCGAACGCATCCTCGCGCTGATCGACCGCAAGGCCGTGGTCACGCCGGTCACGCTCAAGCCCTATTTCGAGGCGGACGAAGGCCTCAAGGAACTGGGCGGCACGGCCTATCTCGCGCGGCTCACCGCCGATGGGCAGGGCTTGCTCGCCCCGCGCGAATTGGCCGAACAGATCTATGATCTGGCGCTGCTGCGCGAACTCATCACCGTTGGCCGCAATCTCGTCTCGGGCGCGATGGACACGAGCGAGGCCGTCGCGCCGCTCAAGCAGATCGAACAGGCCGAAGCAGCGCTCTATGCCGTCGCGGAAGGCGCGCAGACCGGCAACGAGGCGCAGAGCTTCGGCGTCGCCACCCGCGCCTCGCTGGAAATGATCGAAAAGGCGCTGCTTTCGGGCGGCCATATCTCGGGCAAGACCACCGGCCTGACCTCGCTCAACGAGAAGATCGGCGGCCTTCACGACAGCGATCTCATCATCCTTGCCGGACGCCCGGGCATGGGCAAGACCTCGCTCGTCACCAATATCGCGTTCAACGCGGCGGACCGGCTGCGCCGCGACATGGCGGATGGGATCAGCCTCAAGGATTCAGTCGGCGCGGGCGTTGCGTTCTTCAGCCTCGAAATGAGCGCGGACCAGCTCGCCACCCGTATCCTCGCCGAACAATCGGGCATCAGTTCCGAAGCGCTGCGCATGGGCCGCATCAGCCGCGAGGATTTCCAGCAGCTCTCGTTCGCCAGCCAGCGCCTTGCCGAACTGCCGCTCTTTATCGACGATACGCCTGCGCTGACCATCGGCGCGCTGCGCACCCGCGCCCGCCGCCTGAAGCGCCGCCACGATATCGGGCTGATCGTGGTAGACTATCTCCAGCTGCTGCAAGGCTCGGGCCGCGCCAGCGACAACCGCGTCAACGAAATCTCGGAAATCAGCCGCGGCCTGAAAACGTTGGCCAAGGAACTGGCTGTCCCCGTGATCGCGCTCTCGCAGCTCAGCCGCGCGGTCGAACAGCGCGACGACAAGCGCCCGATGCTCTCGGACTTGCGCGAATCGGGCTCGATCGAGCAGGACGCGGACATGGTGTGGTTCGTGTTCCGCGAGGATTACTACGTCGCCGCCAAGGAACCCAAAGTCCCGCAAGGCACGGACGACGCCAAAACACAGGAAGCCCACGCCGCGTGGCAGGCCGAAATGGAGCGCGTTTTCGGTCTGGCAGAGCTGATCGTGGCGAAGCAGCGCCACGGCTCGACCGGCAAGGTACGCATGAAGTTCGAGGCCCGAATTACCCGCTTCAGCGACCTCGCGCCCGATCACATGGCTTATGGCTATGATGATGAGTGATTCACGAAACCCGCATTTTCTTGACTTTCGGGCAGGTCGGCCCTAGCTCGCCGCTCTTCCATCCATTCCTGTATTCACGGAGTGCCCCATGGCGCGCGTTACCGTCGAAGATTGCGTCGACAAGATCCCCAACCGCTTCGATCTCGTGCTGCTCGCGGCAGAGCGCGCCCGCGCGATCTCCGGCGGTGCGGAACTCACCGTCGACCGCGACCGTGACAAGAACCCGGTCGTCGCCCTGCGCGAAATCGCGGAGTCGACGGTACGCCCCGCCGTGCTGCAGGAAAACCTGATCCAGTCGCTCCAGCGCGTGCTGCCGGATGATGACGATCAGGTCGACGAGATCGGCTCGCTCTCGCAGTCTGCCGAAGCGCTGCGCATCACGGCTGCTGCCCCGGTGCGCAATACCTCGCTCGGCGCCGATTACGACGGCTGACAGCTGAACATCTGCCCCCCTCCTCACCGCAGGAGGGGGATAAAGCCCGAAAGGCCGCTTGCACCCCGCAAGCGGCACCGGCACAGTCATCCACATGGCGAGCCCCCTGCCCGCACGTGCCCGCGATGACCGACAGGATCGGTCGGTCAAGGCCGTGCTCGGCCCGACCAACACCGGCAAAACCCACCTCGCCATCGAACGTCTTTGCGCCCATTCCTCGGGCGCGATCGGTTTCCCGCTGCGCCTGCTCGCGCGCGAGGTCTATGACCGCGTCTGCAAGATCAAGGGCGAGAGTAACGTTGCGCTGATCACCGGCGAGGAACGGATCGAGCCGCCGAACGCGCGCTGGCATCTGTGCACAGTTGAAGCGATGCCGAGTCGCCCAGATCTCGCCTTCGTCGCGCTCGATGAAGCCCAGCTCGCCGCCGATCCCGAACGCGGCCACGTGTTTACCGACCGCCTGCTCCATGCCCGCGGGCGCGAGGAGACGATGCTGCTCGGCTCCGCGACGATCGAGCCGTTGGTTCGCGCGCTGGTGCCGGGCGTCGATGTCGTCAGCCGCCCGCGCTTCTCCACCTTGAGCCATGTCGGTGCCAAGAAATTGAGCCGCATCCCGCCCCGCAGTGCCATCGTCGCGTTCTCTGCCGAGCAGGTCTACGCCATGGCCGAAATGCTGCGCCGGTTTCGCGGCGGCGCGGCAGTGGTCATGGGCGCGCTCAGCCCGCAAACGCGCAATGCCCAGGTTGCGATGTATCAGGCGGGCGAGGTCGATTATCTCGTCGCCACCGACGCGATTGGCATGGGCCTCAATCTCGATGTCAGCCACGTCGCCTTCGCGGGCCTCTCCAAATACGACGGCCACCGCCAGCGCCGCCTGACCACTGCTGAAATGGCCCAGATCGCAGGCCGCGCCGGGCGGCACCAGAAGGACGGCACGTTCGGCACGCTGGCCGGTCTTGGGGCAGGAATGGGTGGCCATGATCCGGAATTCGCGGACGAAGAAGTCTACGCCATCGAGGAGCACCGCTTCCCGCCGCTGACCCGCCTGTTCTGGCGCGAGGCCGAACCGCGCTTCGATTCGCTGGGCACGCTGATCGAAGACCTCGAAAGTCCGCCCCCGCGCGCCGAACTCGCCAGCGCGCCGCCTGCAATCGATCTGGCCGTGCTGAAGCGCCTTGCCGACGAGGCAGACGTGGCCAGCACCGTGCGCGGGCGCGCCTCGGTCCAGCGGTTCTGGCAGGTCTGCTCGCTCCCCGATTTCCGCCAGCAGGGCGCGGAGACTCATTCGCGCTTCGTCGCGCGCCTGTGGCAGGACTTGCGCCGCGGCTATCTCGGCGCAGACTATGTCGCGCAGGCCATCGCCCAGCAGGACAATCCCTCCGGCGATATCGATACGCTGCAGGGCCGCATCGCCGCCGTGCGGTCGTGGGCCTATATCACCCAGCGTCCCGATTGGGTGCTGGCGCGCGAGGAAATGGCGGCGCGTGCCCGCGCGGTCGAAACGCGGCTATCCGATGCGCTCCACGCGCGGCTGACCGAACGCTTCGTCAACCGGCGTACCACTGTGCTGATGCGCAAGGCAGGCGGCGATGCGTCGCTGCTGCCGGTGCGCGTGAGCGAGGCAGGCGCGGTGCTGGTCGATGACGAACCCATCGGCCACCTCGAAGGCTTCCGGTTCGTGGTCGATCCGCTGGCGCGCGCTGCGGATCGCAAGTTGCTGCTCGCCGCCGCCGAACGCCACTTGCCGGGGCTGCTTTCGGCTCGCGCTGATGCGCTGATCGCCGCTGCAGCCGAGCCGCAGGGCCTGGCACTGGAGCACGGCGCGCTTATGT
This sequence comes from Novosphingobium sp. PASSN1, assembly GCF_002278815.1. Lineage (NCBI taxonomy): Bacteria > Pseudomonadati > Pseudomonadota > Alphaproteobacteria > Sphingomonadales > Sphingomonadaceae > Novosphingobium > Novosphingobium sp. PASSN1. The sequence continues at coordinate 373,175 of NZ_NKIS01000002.1, forward strand.
GGAACGGCCTTGCCGTGGCGCGGCTGGAGCCGGGCAAATCTGTGCTCGAACCACGCCTCCGGCTTGACCCCGCGCTCGGCCTGCTTCCTGCCCGCCAGCGCCCGCTGCTGGTGGCCGCGCTTGAAGGCTGGCTCGCGCGCCGAATCGCCGCCGATCTCGGACCGCTGGCCCGCCTCGCCGAAGCCGCCCGCGCTGCCGAATCCGGTCCGGACCTGCGCGCGCTGCTGCTGCGCCTTGTCGGCGGCGGCGGCGTGCTGGCCCGCGAAGACGCCGGACTGGACCGCCTCGATTCGCGCCAGCGCGACTTGCTCCGCCGCCTTGGCGTGCGCACGGGCGCGCTTGACGTGTTCCTGCCACCCATGGTGCGCGCCGCCCCGCTGGCGCTGTGGTGCAGTCTGGCCGCGCTGCGCGGCGAAGCGCCGGCCGCGCCGCCGGCGAACCTGCCGCCGGTCGTCACCACCAGAGCGCTTCCTGCCGGGTATCGCCGTGCCGGTGCGCAGGCGATCCGCGTCGACATGGCAGAGAAGCTGCTTCAGGCCGCGCATCGGCGGCGCATCGGCGCGGCAAGCAGGCGCTACGCGCTCGATCCCGCGCTGGCCCGCTCGATGGGCCTTGCCACGGCAGGCTATGCCGCGCTGCTGCGCGCCGCAGGATTCCGCGTCCATATGGCGCGCGCCCTTGCCGATGCCGCGCATGGCCCGCCCGCCCCGCCGCTGTGGGACTGGCGCCCGCCGCGCACCGCGCCGGATCACCGCACAGCCGCGCCCACGGCACCGCCCACGAGCGCGTTCGCCGCACTGGCGGAACTGATCCGCTGATGCCCGGCGAAGATTCGCTCCGCATCGACAAACTGCTGTGGTTTCTGCGTTTTGCCGCATCGCGCAGCCTGGCGCAGGATTGGGTGGCAGCAGGCCATATCCGCCTCAATGGACGCCGGATCGAGCGGGCCAGCGCGCTGGTGCGCTGCGGCGATGTGCTCGTCCTGCCACTGCGCTCGGGGGTGAAAGTGATCGCGCTGGCCAGCCTCCCCCGGCGGCGCGGTCCTCCCGAAGAAGCTAGGACTTGCTATGAGGTGCTTGACGCGGCGGGGGGCGGCCCTCTAGCAGATCAGGAAATCGAACCTGAGGGACTGCCACTGCCATGACTTATGTCGTTACCGAAGCCTGCATTCGCTGCAAGTTCATGGATTGCGTCGAGGTCTGCCCGGTGGACTGCTTCTACGAAGGCGACAACATGCTGGTGATCAACCCCAGCGAATGCATCGATTGCGGTGTGTGCGAACCCGAATGCCCGGCCGAAGCCATTCTCCCCGATACCGAGAGCGGCCTTGAACAGTGGCTGGAGCTGAACGCCAAGTTCTCTGCCGAATGGCCGAACATCACCACCAAGAAGGACGCGCCGGCCGACGCTGACGAGCACAAGGGCGAAGAGGGCAAGTACGAAAAGTACTTCTCGGCCGAGCCCGGCGAAGGCGACTGATCGGCCATCAGCCCGGGCACGCACAGCCGCGTGCCCGCACTTGCAGCATTTTGGCGCATGATGCGCGCCCTTGCCTCTGGCATTTTTATGACAGAGCTGCTATATCCACCCGCGAGCGCTGGGCGGAACGATCCTCCCTGTCGCCAACAACACGCTAAGGCAGGACGAACGGCAAACGGATCGCAGTGCTTCCAGACCGCGTTTGAAAAAGACGGTCGTTTGCCGGACCTACCCCCAAAGGGCCCGGATTGCAGTCCGGGGGCATTTCTGCCCCACCTTGCTCTCGTCCCTGCTGCGCCGAAAGGATAAGCAATGGCAACCAAGGCACTTGCCTTCGATGTTGGGGATTACGTCGTCTACCCGAAGCACGGCGTCGGCCGTGTGGTAGAACTTCAGAACGAAGAAATCGCCGGGATGAAGCTGCAGCTTTATGTGCTGCGCTTCGAAAAGGAACGCATGACCCTGCGCGTGCCCGTCAACAAGGTCGAAGCCATCGGCATGCGCAAGCTTTCGTCTGACAAGACGCTGCGCGAAGCGCTCGATACCCTTAAGGGCAAGCCCAAGGTGAAGCGCACGATGTGGTCGCGCCGCGCGCAGGAATACGAAGCGAAGATCAATTCGGGCGATCTCGTTTCGATCGCGGAAGTGACCCGCGATCTGTTCCGCGCCGATGACCAGCCGGAGCAGAGCTACTCCGAACGTCAGATCTTCGAAGCGGCCTCCTCGCGCCTCGCTCGCGAACTCGCCGCGATGGAAAAGACCGACGAGCCCGCCGCGCTCCAGAAGATCCTCGCGATCCTCAACGAGCACGCGCCGAAGTACTACGAAACGGCCTGAGGCCGCCTGCGCCCCGCAATTTCGGGGAATGGGGAAGCGCTGAAAAAGGCCCGCCGGAGCGATCCGGCGGGCCTTTTCGTGCTCGGCCGGTTTTCCGGCCAACCGCACATCGACATCGGCGAACGACGTGGCCTGATGCTGATGTAGTGAGTTATAGAGGCAACACACCAGGCCGAGGCCCATTCGGGGCCAGATCGAGGAGCCCTACACCATGATCAAGGATATCGCCCGCACGCTCGCAGGCATTGCTGTCGCCGCCGTCGCGCTTTCGCTCAGCGCCTGCAATGGCGCGACGATCTCGGTCAACGGCATGGACGGCATGAAGGGCGTGCCGCTGGCCGAACTCGATCTCACCGCCAAGGCGCCTGAAGAAATCACTCTGCTGGGGCCAGACACCGTACGGATCGTTCAGGGCGACACGCTGGCGATCAAGGTCGATGGCCAGCAGGCCATCAAGGACCGCCTGCGCTTCGCGCTCAAGGACGGTAAACTCGCCATCGGCCGCGAAGGCTGGACTCTGGGCAACACCGACGATCTCGCCACGATCGAAGTGACTGTCCCGGCCGCGCGCCGCCTCGTCATGGCAGGTTCTGGCACGATGCACGCGGATGGTCTGCGCGGTGACATGGCCAGCATCAGCATTGCAGGGTCTGGCGATATCGATGTGCCCGCAGTCGATACGCAGGAACTCAAGGTTGAAGTCGTCGGCTCCGGCAATCTCAAGGCCGCCGGCAAGACGCGGATGCTCAAGGTCTCGATTGCCGGGTCGGGTTCGGCCACGATGGATGGTCTCGCGGCCGAGGAAGCCAAGGTCGAAATCGCCGGATCGGGCGATGCGCGGTTCGCGTCAGATGGACAGGTCAAGGCCGACATCCTTGGTTCGGGCGAAGTGCGCGTGAAGGGCCGCGCTCAGTGCAAGGTCAATGCGATGGGATCGGGATCGCTGATCTGCGAGCCCTGAAGCCCGTCGCCCCGCCTGTTCTGAAGTCTTGGCGCTGCAAGGCGGGATCGGTTAAGCACCGGATACCATCACCGAAAGGCCCCCGCGCTTGCACCGTCCCTTGCTGCTCCTCACCCCGCTGGCCGCGCTGATGCTCTCGGGTTGCCTTGTCAGTTCCGCCATCGGCACCGCCGCCAGTGTCGCCACAGCGCCAGTCCGGGTAGGCTCCAAAGCGGTCGATCTGGCCACGACGAGCCAATCCGAAGCGGACGAGAACCGGGGCCGCGCCATGCGCAAGCGCGATGACAAGATCCGGAAACTGCAAAAGAAATACAATCGCAGCCTTGAGGCCTGCAACCGCGGCGAAACGGCGGCCTGCGCCGAGGCCAGCAAGATCAGCGGCGAGATCGAGGCGCTGCGGGCCGAACGCTAGACCGCAGCGCGCCTGAGCCGGTCATTGATCGCGGCTCCAATCCCCACCTCGGGAATGGCCGCAACAGCGATGCGCGGCTCGGGTGCGGCTGCCGCGAGGTGCAGGCAGGCATAAAGCCGCGCCGCCGCTTCAGCCAGATCGCCCGCCTGGGACAGCGAAACCGCGCCCGGCACCGCGCCGAAACCGATCAGAAATTCGCCGGCCTGCGCCGCATCGGCGCCCAGCCGCACCGGCTTGCCCGGCGCATAATGGCTGGCCAGCTGGCCCGGTGCTTCGATCCCGCGCTGTTCATGGCTCGCCGCCTCACCCAGCACGGCCATCAGGTCCGCCTCGGTAATCGGTCCGGGTCGCAAGATTTGCCAGCCGCCACCCTCGCGCAGGGCAACGATGGTCGATTCGAGGCCCTGCTGCGTGGTTCCGCCATCAAGGATCAGGTCCGCCCGCGCGCCAAGCGAAGCCGCCACATGGGCCGCGCTCGTCGGGCTCACCCCGCCGCTGCGGTTGGCCGAAGGGGCGGCAAGCGGCAGACCCGCCGCCGCCAGCACCGCGCGCATCACCGGGTGCGCAGGTACGCGCAGCGCCACGGTGGGCAGCCCCGCGCTCACGGCTGCCGCCAACGGCGCATCCGCGCGGCGCGGCAGAACCATGGTCAAGGGGCCGGGCCAGAACGCGGCTGCCAGCGCATTTGCCCGCACATCCAGCACCGCAAGGCCTTCCGCCGCTGCCACATCGGGCACATGCACGATCAGCGGATTGAAATCGGGCCGCCCCTTGGCGCGGTAGATCGCCGCCACTGCCGCATCGCTGTCGGCGCGCGCGGCAAGGCCGTAAACCGTCTCGGTCGGCACCGCCACGGTGCCGCCCGCCGCAAGCACGCGCGCCGCTTCGGCAATCCCGTCGGCATCCGCAGGTCGCACATTCGGAGGCGTTTGCGTGTTCATGGCTTGCCGCTATAGCCCTGCGCAAAGACTGCCAAGGAAAACAGCGCATGAGCTTTATCGCCCCCACCGAAGATCAGGTCCTTGCCATGCGCGTCTGCGCCGGAATCGACGAACTGGCCGCCCACGAACGCTACGCTGCGGCAACGCCGGATCTGGTCGAGGCGATTGCCGAGGGCATTGGCGCGTTTGCCGCGGGCGAATGGGCCCCGCTCAACCGAATCGGCGATACGCAAGGATCGCGCTGCGCCGATGGCGTGGTTACCTCGCCCGCCGGGTATGCCGAGGCTTACAAGGCTTTCGTCGAACAAGGCTGGGGCTCCATCGCCGGTCCCGCAGACTTCGGCGGGCAGGGCCTGCCCTTCACGCTGGCCACGTGCGCGCTTGAAACGCTGGGCGCGGCCAACATGGGCTTCACCCTGCTGCCGATGCTCACCGTCGGCGCGATCGAAGCGCTCGATCACCACGGCAGCGATGCGCAGAAGGCGATGTACCTGCCGAACCTGATCTCGGGCGCATGGTCTGGCACGATGAACCTGACCGAGCCGCAGGCTGGGTCCGATGTCGGCGCACTGCGCAGCACCGCGGTGCCGATCGAGGAAGGCCCCCACGCGGGCAAGTACCGTATCGCGGGCACCAAGATCTACATCACCTGGGGCGAGCACGAGCTGGCCGAAAACATCATCCACCTCGTGCTGGCGCGCACGCCCGGCGCACCCGCCGGATCGCGCGGCATCTCGCTGTTCATCGTGCCGAAGTACCACGTGAATGCCGACGGATCGCTGGGAGAGCGCAATGATCTGCGCGCCGTTTCGGTAGAGCACAAGCTGGGCATCAATGTCTCGCCCACGTGCGTCATGTCGTATGGCGACAACGGCGAATGCATCGGCGAACTGGTCGGCCACGAGAACGAGGGCCTCAAGGCCATGTTCACGATGATGAACTCCGCCCGCATCAACGTCGGCAGCCAGGGCGTGCAGATCGCCGAACGCGCGCTGCAACAGGCGCGGATGTATGCGCGGGACCGCGTCCAGTCCGCCCGCGCCGGTTCGCCCGACAAGACCCCGGTGTCGATCATCGAGCACCCCGACGTGCGCCGGATGATTCTGCGTATGCGGGCCCTCACCGAAGGTTCGCGCGCGCTGCTCTATTACACCGCCGGGCAAGTCGATCGCGGCTTGTTGGGCGACAAGGCTGCGAGCGCACGGGCCGAATTGCTCGTGCCCCTGCTCAAGGCCTGGGGCACCGATGTCGGCTGCGAAGTCGCCAGCCTCGGCATCCAGATCCACGGCGGCATGGGCTTTGTCGAGGAAACCGGGGCCGCGCAGCATTACCGCGATTCGCGCATTGCGCCGATCTATGAAGGCACCAACGGCATTCAGGCGGCCGACCTCGTCACCCGCAAACTCGGCATGGAAGCAGGCGGCGTGCTGCAGGCGCTGATGGCCGACATTTCCTCTGAAATGCAGGACGTGCCCGAAGTCGCCTCGCTGGCGAAGGATGCAGCGGCCATCGCCACCTGGATGGCCAGCGGCGATGCCAGCCTCGATGACAAGCTGGCGGGCAGCGTGCCGTTCCTGACGATGTGCGCGGTGGCGGTCGCCGGATGGCAGCTCGCCCGGCAGGCACGCGCCACGGGCTCGGTCGAAAAGACCGCCGTGACCAAGGTGTTCAACCGCACCATCGTGCCCGAAGCGCGCGGGCTTGGTGCCGCCGCCATGGCCGGGGCCGCGCTGTACTACGAACTGGACAGCGAAGCGCTGACAGGATGAGCACCGGTTCCGATCCGCTGGAACGCATCGCCGCCGCGCTCGAACGGCTCGCACCGCCCGCACCCGCCGCTGCCGACTGGCTGGCGCATCCGGCCTATGTCTGGACCGGCAGCGGCACGCGGGCGGTCGATCCGCTCGAAGCGCCGCCGCTCGGTCTGATCAAGGGGGTCGATGCACAGAAGGCCGCCGTGGCCGATAACGTGCTGCGCCTCGCCGCCGGGGCTGCGGCGCATGACATGCTGCTGTGGGGTTCGCGCGGGATGGGGAAGTCCGCCATGATCCGCGCCGCCGTCCGTTCAGCGCAAGCCGCGCATCCGGGGCGGATCGCGCTGATTCAGGCCGCACCTGATGAAAGCCTCGCAGCCCTGCTCACCCAGCTGCGCGCGGTGGATCGCAGCTTCCTGATCCTGCTCGACGATCTCGGCTTCGATGCAGGCGATGCAGGGTCTGCCCGCCGTCTGCGCTCGTGGCTGGAAGGCGGCGTCGAAGCGCGCCCGGCCAACGTGCGCCTCGCCGTCACGTCGAACCGCCGCGCCATCGTCGAACGGCACATGGCCGAGCAGGATGATCCGATCAATCCGCGCGACGTAGTGGATGATCGTCTGGCACTGGCCGACCGTTTCGGCCTCTCGCTCGGCTTCCACGCCTGCTCGCAGGACGATTACCTGGCGATCATCGCCGGATATTGCGCGCACTTCGGCCTGACGTTTGCCGAAGACGACGCGCTGGCATGGTCCAAGCAGCGCGGAGGCCGTTCAGGCCGCGTCGCATGGCAATTCATCAATGAACTGGCAGGCCGGGCCAACCGCAACCTCTAGTTTTGCGGTCTAGTCAGGTCCGAATCCATGGTCGGGCGCACGATGAATTTCGCGTCCGCCTTGGGTGCGGGCGGCATTGGCGTTGCCGGAATCGGGGTGATTTCCGCAGCCGGCTTCGCGCCGGGCGCCACGACACGCCAGATCACGCCGCCGGTATCATCGCTCACCAGCAGTGCGCCGTCCTTGGCAAAGGCCACCCAGGTCGGCCGCCCCTGCGTCTCATCCGCCTTGGTGAGGAACCCGGTCAGCACCGGCACCGGCGGCTTGGGCAGTGCATTGCCGTTGTTGTCAAACGCCACGAACACGACGTCATAGCCCGAGAGCGGCTTGCGGTTCCACGAACCGTGCCGCGCCACGAAGGCACCGCTGGCGAAGCGATCACCCATCAGGTTCCCGCCGCGCGCAAAGGCCAGGCCCAGCGGGGCGACATGCGAGCCAAGGCCATATTCGGGCTTGCGCACATAGGAGTACATGTCGCGCGGCATCGGATCGGTCACCCGGTCGTCGATATTCTTCTTCCAGTAGACCCACGGCCAGCCATACTGGGCACCCAGCGGCACGTTCGTCAGGTAATCGGGCACGAGATCGGAACCCAGCATGTCGCGTTCGTTCACCGTGGTCCACAGCTCGCCGCTGCGCGGGTTCCAATCGAGCCCGTTGGAATTGCGCAGGCCCTGCGCATAGATGCGCGAGGTCTTCGTCTTGAAATCATACTCGTGGATCGCCGCGCGTCCCTTTTCCTTGTCGAGCCCGTTCTCGGCAATGTTGGACGCCGAACCAACCGTGACATAGAGCCGCGAACCATCCGGGCTGAGCGCCAGATTGCGCGCCCAGTGGTTGCCGCCGCCGGGCAGGTCCATCAGCTTTTCCGGAGTGCCGGAAAGCGTGGTCTGCCCCGGCGTGAACGGCCATGAAACGATCCCGTTGTGGTTGCCGACATAGAGCCGCCCTTCGCGCAGCACCATGCCGAACGGCGAGCTCAGCGCCGGATTGGCCATCTCGAAGCGCTGGTCGGCCACGCCGTCGCCGTTGCTGTCACGCAGCACCACGATCTTGTTGGGCGAAGGCGAGCCTGCCCCGGCAGCCGAAAAGAGATAGCCCATGACCAGCCCGGTGATCCCGCCCGGCCCGCGCTGCGGCGGTCCGTTGGTCTCTGCCGCCAGCACATCGCCATTCGGCAGCACGGTCAGCGCGCGCGGATGATCCAGCTTGTCGGCAAAGCGCGTGACGACCAGGCCCTCGGCCGCCACCGGCTTCGCGCCATCCGCCCAGCCGATGGGCTTCGCGATGCCGATGGTGGGAAACCACTGCGGCGCGGCTTCGGCCAGCTCGGGCTTCGGCCCGGTGGTCTTGTCGAGCGCAAGCTGCGCGGAATCGCCCCGCAGCAGCCACATGAAGCCAAGGCCGAGTGCAACGAGAACGATGAGGAGCCCGATGAGGGCCTTGCGAATAGTCAGCATGGGTTGGTATCTAGATGCCGCGCCGGGTTCCCGCAATGCCTCTCGCAGGGGGCAATGCGTCCTGCTAAGCCGCCAGCATGTACGATTTCACACCAATCCCCGGCGCGCCAAAGCCCGCGCTCTACGCCGATCTTCTCGAAGCCGCCCGCGCGATCACGCATGACGAACCCGACGCCGTGGCGAACATGGCCAATTGCGCCGCGCTGATCGACCAGTTCCTGCCCGATCTCAATTGGGCCGGGTTTTACCGCATGGTGGGCGGCGCGCTCGTGCTGGGGCCATTCGCGGGCAAGCCCGCCTGCATCCGCATCGGGCTCGGTCAGGGCGTCTGCGGCACGGCCGCGGCCACGGGCGAGACTCAACTTGTTCCCGACGTTCACGCCTTCCCGGGCCATATCGCTTGCGATGCGGCCAGCCGCTCCGAACTGGTCGTCCCGGTAAAGCGTGACGGTGCGGTCATCGCCGTGATCGATCTCGATAGCCCGCTGCCTGCGCGGTTCGATGCAGAGGATGCCGCCGGGATTGAAGCGCTGGCCGCGATGTTCGCCCACCGGATCTGATTTCCGGGCGCGCCTGCCCCGTTTCGGCACACGCGCACCGGATCGCTTGGAGCACTGCGGGGTGTGATGCTAAACTACGCATTAATGCCAGTGCTGCGCATCACGTGCGGGCACAACGCATCGGACATGCTGATAGGGGATCACGACGATGGCCAGACTACTTCGCGCCTTGCTGGCAGCTACCATGGTCACCAGCCTCGCTGCCCCTGCCCTCGCGCGGGAGCAAGCGGCAGCCCCTGCTCCGCAGGCGAACTGGCAGCCCGGCTACCCCGGTGTGTGGCAGGGCCAGTATCCCATGGCCTATGGAGCGCCGGTCTATGGCGCACCTGTCTATGCCCAGCCGGTCTACAGTCCGCCCGTTTACAGCGTGCCGGTCTACAATGGTCAGCCAGTTGCGCCCCAAGGGTACATGCCTGCCCCACAGGGGTATGTACCCACCCAACAAGCGGCAGCTGAAACAGATCCGCGCTACCGCGAGATGGTCGACAAATGCCAGGGCGTGACACGCCGTAACAGCGGCACGACCGGTGCCGTGATCGGCGGTCTGGTCGGCGGCGTGGTGGGCAACCGGGTCGCTTCGGGCAGCCGCGCTATCGGAACCGTTGCAGGCGCGGCGGTCGGCGCAGTGGCGGGCGGCGTCATCGGCAAGTCGGTCGACAAGAGCCGCGAGCAGGAATGCGAAGAGTTCTTCAGCAGCTACGCACCGCCTCAGGCCCCGAGCTACGGCTACGCCGCTCCTGCCGGCAGCTATGGCTATCCTGCCTACGGCGCTCCTGCCTACGGCTATGCGCCGGGCATGGCCGGTGCGCCGATGGGCTACGTCATGGTGCCCGCCAATGCCCCACAAGCGGGGGCACAACAAGCCCAAGGCGGTCCCTGCACGGAAACGCGGACCGTCAGCTATGAGTACGTTCCCGTGAAGCGGCGCTATATTGGTGCGCCGCCACGCCGCCCGGCTGTACGGGACAAGCGGGTCAGGATCCCCGACGGCAGCTGAACTGCGCCAAAGGTTGCGACGGCTTATTTGCCGCCGGCCCCCTGCGACTGCGGAAGCATGGCTACCACGACGCCAACTTCGTGCATGACGCCGGACGGCAGGCGCATCAACACGCGCCCACCGTATTCGACGTCAAAGCGGATCACATCGGTCTGGAAGGTCCAGGCGTAGTCGGCCGAACTCGGCAGTGATTTGCGGCCGACCGGGCGTCGCGTGCCATCATAGGCATCAATGCGGCCGCTACGGGTAATGTAGTAGTCGTTCGGGTCATCATAGAGAATGATCCGCGCGACCAGCGCCAGATCCGCTGCATCCGCACCATCGCCATCTGGATCAAACCGGCTCTGCCGCATCGGCACCAACCCGCGATTGTGCTGCGCCTGAGTCATTTCAGCATTCACAAGGGCTTCAGCGTTCTGCCATCCATGCACCAGCGCAGCGAGACGATCCTTGCGGCCAGGATGAGTGGGGGTGGCCTGTTCGGGAAGAATACGCGCCGCTGCCGAAGTCGTCTCTGCAAGCGAAGCGCCAAGACGCGCCAGGACAAACCCTGAAAACTCATCCGCTTCCAGCTCATCACGCCATGGCTCTGCCGTCTGGCGCAAGGTGTGCCCCGCCAGATGGTGCCCCACTTCATGCGCGAGGATGCTCATCGCGCCCCAATCCGGGCAGATAGTGTCCGCAACTTGCGCCATGAATCGCGGATCAAACAAGATGACGCGCCGCCCATTGATGATCTGCGCCGCAGCCGGCGTGGACGGTTCGACGATCATCTCGAAGTTCATTTCAAGCCCGCTGACGCGGACGACACGCTCGACTTGCGCACGCGCCTCGGCCAGATCGACTTCCGCTGAGGCGTCCTGCCGCCCCATATACCCCAGCGCGGTGACGCTATGGGCCTCGCCTTCCTTGTGCCACGATCCGTTCAATCGTGCGTCGGACCATTCCTTGCTCACCTCGCATTGGCCCTGAACCCGTTTTTGCGCGGTATTGCTGGCAACCGGTTGCGCACCAGCCACACTTGCCGTGCACAAAAGCAGACAAGTGGCGGCGATAAAGGAGCGGAACCGTTGCGGCGGCATGTCAGCGTTTGATGTCAAAGGTAAAGACATCGCGGCAGGTAAGCAGCCCCGAGGAACCAATTGTTACCGTACGTTTACCTGATGAATTGCCCGGAGGCAGGCCTGGCACGCAATCTCTCCCATCCTCTTATCAAAGAGATTTTATAGGAGAACAACCTAAGGCGAAATACTTATTTCTGCTGATTAGCGGCCAAAGCTACGGCAATACAAAATCCGATTTTGAATACTACAAATTACTTATGCGAAAGGTGTAGCTATATTCCTGACGCATTGCTCCACGAACACCGCTTATTTTGACTGAATAGTTGCGGCCAGCGACAATCCCGTCCACGCGCCACGAGAGGCAATTCGCTACCCCGTAGCCTTCGTTGTCCCAAAGTTGATCGCGGATCGGCAAGTTCTGTTCACCATCGCTGATAGAAACTTGCGCTTCGCTGAAATCAACGCCGTTCATTACATCCGGATCGGCGGGATCCTGACTGATCGAAAACGAGAGGCGCGCGTGCGATGAAAAGAAAGCGCGCGGATAATCCCCCTGCGGCCATGCCACAAACTCGGGAACGGGGCGGTAGGAGCGACTGGAGCGTTGCGAGTCGGCGGAAGCGTTGAACACTTTCATCACCGCGGAATCAATGCGGACTCCCCCGGGCAACACGGCCACGACGCGCCCCAGCGCAGTCTGCTCGAGATAGGGATCCAGCAACCACCGGCGGTGTCCGATCTCATCGCCATCACCCTCGATCAGCCATTCAGCCAGAATCCCGTTGTCGTCTTCATATGGCAGATAGGGCGAGGAAACGCCGCCAAGCAGGTTGGAACTGCCAGCCGCCGCTGCACCTGCCGCCGTCCAGCATTTCCAGGATGGCGGAGGATCATGACTCAGCGCGTCATTGGCGGCCATCATCAAGGCCGCCTCGGCTACCGCGCGATCTGCGCTGGCGTCGTGTCGCACCGGCGCAAGACCGTGGCGTGCCCTCAGACTATCGAGTGCGGCAATAAAGCCAGACTGCGCTTCGGGCCGGAGCACGCCGGCAGCGCAGTTCGCTAGATCGGGGGGCACCGCATAGTGGGCGCTGGTGCCAGCCCAACCCTTGGAATCGGCAGCCTTGGGCATGGCTGCGGTAACAGTTTCAGGCCCGTCAGGCAGCTGCGCCGGATCATCCTCTTCGAGGACGACTTCGTTCGCAGGGCAATCATATTGTGCCGAAACCGGAAACGAGAGTGTGCCAACCACACATCCGATGACGGCCGCAGTTACGCGTGAAAGCGCGCGCGGAGTCAGGCCATTTCCTGTCCGCGCGCGCTTCATCACGCGTGTCAGCGCTGATGTCGGGTCATATCGGCCGCACTCAAAGCTTGCGGCCGATCAGTTCCTTCATGATCTCGTTGGTGCCGCCGAAAATGCGCGTCACGCGTGCGGCGCGCCAGGCGCGGGCAATCGCGTATTCGTTCATGTAGCCGGCGCCGCCATGAAGCTGGAGGCACTTGTCCATCACTTCCCACTGCAGTTCAGTGTGCCACAGCTTGGCCGCAGCACCTTCCTCGGCAGTCAGCTCGCGCTTCAGATGCCGCGCCAGCGCCCAATCGAGGTGCGCCCAGCCCACCTGCAGCTTGGACTTGATGTCGGCCAGCGTGAAACGGGTGTTCTGGAAATCGAGGATCGGCTTGCCGAACGCCTTGCGCTCACGCGTGAATTCGACCGTATCGTCAAATGCCTTCTGCGCCGAAGCCTGCGCGCTCACCGCGATCGAGAGGCGTTCCTGCGGCAGCTCGCTCATCAGATAGATGAAGCCCTTGCCCTCTTCACCAAGGCAGTTGGTGATCGGCACGCGCACATCCTCGAAGAACAGTTCCGAGGTATCGGCTTCGTCCATGCCGATCTTGTCGAGGTTGCGGCCGCGCTTGAAGCCTTCGCGGTCAGCCTCGACCAGCACGATCGAAACACCCTTCCACGCGGGCTGAACTTCGGTGTCGGTCTTGCAGCAGACGAGGATCAGGTCGGCATTCTGGCCGTTGGTGATGTAGGTCTTCGACCCGTTGATCACATAGTGGTTGCCGTCCTTCTTGGCGCTGGTGCGCATGCCCTGAAGATCGGAACCGGTGCCCGGCTCGGTCATCGCGATGGCGGTCACCACCTCGCCCGAAACCATCTTGGGCAGCCACTTGCGCTTCTGCTCTTCCGAACCATACGAAACGAGGTAGTTCACCACGATGTCGGACTGGAGCGAGAAGCCGGTGGCAACGCGGCCGTAATAGGAGCTCTCTTCATCGACGATGGCGTTGTAGCCGAAATCGAGGCCGAGACCGCCGTATTCTTCCGGCACGGTCGGGCACAGCAGGCCCAGTTCGCCTGCCTTGGGCCAGATCGATTTGGGCACGATGCCCGCCTCGGCCCATTCATTGGCGTGCGGTGCAATCTCGGTTTCAAGATAGCGGCGCACCGTCTGGCGGAACGCCTCGTGATCGGGCGTGTAGGCGGAGCGGGGAATCAGATCGAGCGACATGGCATGCTCTCCGGTTTCAGGTCTCTTATCGCCCTGAAAGATAGGCAAACCCGCCCGGCTCGGTCAATCGAAATTAATCGACCGATTAACTGGCACTCGGCCAATTGGCACTTGTGGGCAGGTGATCAGATCTCGCCGCCGGTCAACCGCTGGCAGATCAGATCCAGCTGATCGAGCGTCTTGTAGCGGATCGAAACGGAACCCGTGCGCGGATCGGCATCGGCCTGGATCGTCACCTTGAGGCCCAGAAACTCTTCGAGATGAGCCTGCACCGCAGCAATGTCGGCAGAACTGGCAGGATCGCGCTCTGCCCGCGCCCGGCGGGGGCTGGATTCGGGCCGCATCACCCTCTTTGCCAGCCGCTCGACATCCCGCACCGAATGCCCCTTGGCCACGGTTTCGCGCGCCAGTGGCACCGGATCCGGCAGCACGGCCAGCGCCCTTGCGTGCCCCATCGAAAGCTGCGCCCGCTCGACCATATCGAGCACCTCATCCGGCAAACTGAGAAGCCGCATGAGGTTCGCCACATGGCTGCGCGACTTGTCGACGAACGTGGCGATTTCCTGCTGGGTCAGTCCATCCTGATCGGAAAGCCGCTGATAGGCCCGCGCTTCCTCGATCGGATTGAGATCCTCGCGCTGCAGGTTTTCGATCAACGCAAGCGCGGTCACCTCGCGTTCGTCCAGCTGGCGCACAATCGCCGGTATCTCGTGCACCCGCGCCCTTTGCGCAGCACGCCAGCGGCGTTCGCCCGCCACCAGCTGATAACGCCCGCCTGCCAGCGGCCGCACCACAACCGGCTGGATCACGCCGCGCGCCGCGATCGAGCGTGCCAGCTCTTCCAGCGCATCCTCGTCGAAATGCCGCCGGGGCTGCTCTGGATGCGGCTCGATGGCTGCGACGCTCAGCATCGCAAGACCGTTCTGAGGTGCGGCAGCCTCTCCGGGTGCCGAAACGGAAATGCGCGACACCGCTTCCTCGCGCCGCGTTTCACCAAGCAGCGCGCCGAGCCCCCGACCAAGCGCAGGCCGCTTGGCTGCCTTGAGCGCCTTGCTGTCCGTCTCGCCCTCTACCTCGCCGCTCATGCTGCTCTCCTGCGCTCAGGCAAGCGGCCAATCAGCTCACGCGCCAGCTTCATATAGGCCTGCGATCCGGCGCAGGCATGGTCATAGATCAGCGCCGGCAGGCCGTGGCTTGGCGCTTCCGAAAGCCGGACGTTGCGCGGAATCACGGCTTCGAACACCAGCCCGTGCAGACAGGAGCGCACGTCATCGGCAACCTGATCGGTCAGGCGATTGCGGCGGTCATACATCGTCAGCACGATGCCAAGGATGCCCAGATCCGCGTTGAAGCGCTCCTGCACCCGCTCCACCGTCTGCAGCAGCTGGCTCAGCCCCTCCAGCGCGAAGAACTCGCACTGCAGCGGCACCAGCAGCGAATTCGCCGCGGTCATGGCATTGAGCGTCAGCAGCCCCAGCGACGGCGGGCAATCGATCAGGCAAATGTCATGCCCGGTCTCCTCCGCCAACGCGGTGCGCAGCTTGCTCGTGCGGTCCGCCTGGCTCACCAGTTCCACTTCTGCCCCAGACAGATCGACCGTTGCGGGGATCACGTCGAGCCCCGGAATCCGCGTGGGCATCATGCAATCGGCGATGCTCGCCTGCTCGATCAGCAGATCATACGATGACTTGTGCCGATCCGCTGCCGCCACGCCAATTCCTGTCGAGGCATTGCCCTGCGGATCGAGATCGAGCAGCAGCACCTTCCACCCGGTCGCCGCCAGCGCGGTAGCAATGTTGATCGCCGTGGTCGTCTTGCCCACGCCGCCTTTCTGGTTCGCGACGGCTATCGTGATCATCGTCCTGAACCCCGCTTGAGTGATGAAGCCTTGCCGGTTCGTGCAATCCCGGTTTGCCCGTGCAGATGGCCAACGATGATGCCAGCCGCTGGATCGGTCAACGATTGTTCCACGTGGAACGCCCGAATCCAGTTTGCCGATAACGCATTCAGTTCATGCTGCGCCTTGGCCCCTTTCGGCAACAACCAAAGCGTATCCGGTGTGGAAAAGCGGGCAGCAACGTCAAGCAACCGATCAAGCGGTGCAAACGCCCGCGCCGAGATAACCTGCCACTGCCGATCAGGCAGGTCCTCGACACGTGACAGCACGACCTCCACATTTGACAAGCCCATCAGCCCAGCCGCACGCGTCAGCCACTCTGTTCGCAGCCGACGCGAATCCACCAGAGTCACCGGCCGCTCCGGTTCCAGCGCGGCAACCACCAGACCGGGAAACCCCGCGCCGCTGCCCAGATCGAGCCAGGCGCCCACTGGCAGCGTTTCACGTGAAACATGCAGCAGCTGCGCACTATCGGCGATGTGGCGCTGCCACACCGATTCGAGCGAAGGCCGCGACACCAGGTTTTGCCGCCCGTTCTCTTCGGCCAAGGCCGCGACCAGGAGGTCTAACCGCGCCGTCGCATCCGCATGCCGCGCCGCCAGCCACGCCCGCGCCTCGGTTTCACTTGCCAGCATTCACGCTGCCTCCCGCCGCCGTGCCGCGACCAGCAAGCTCGCAAGCGCCGCAGGGGTAATCCCGGCGACCCGGCCAGCCGCAGCCAGCGTATCCGGCCTCGCCCGCTCCAGCCGCTCGACCATCTCGCGCGATAGCCCGGGTACGTCAGCATAGGGAAAATGATCCCCCAGGGCCACGCCATCGCTCGCGCGCAATTGCCTCAGCTCCGCCTCCTGCCGCGCCAGATAGGGCGCATAGGCAGCATCCTCAGCCAGCTCCTCCGCAAGCTCCGCGTCAGGCATGGCACTCCCCAGCCACGGCGCCAGTGCCGCGAAATCAACCTCGGGAAAGCGCAGCCACTCCGCCAGCGGCCGCCGCGCGCCATCATTGCGCACCATGACGCCATGGTCATTAAGCGCGCCAGACAGCACCTCTTGCGCAAGCGCCACTTCGGCCTTCGTCCGTGCATCCTGCCGCGCAGCAAACCAGGCCGCTCGTTTCGGCCCGACGCATCCCGCTTCAAGCGCCATCGGCGTCAGCCGCGTCGGCGCATTGTTGGCCCGCAGCCGAAGCCGATACTCGGCCCGTGCCGTCAGCATCCGATAGGGCTCAGATACACCATGCAGCGTCAGGTCATCGACCATAACCGCCATGTAGCTTGAAGCCCGATCAAGCGGAGCCGGCTCCCTGCCGAGCACGGCAGCCGCGGCGTGCATGCCCGCGATCAAGCCTTGCGCCGCCGCCTCCTCGTAACCGGTCGTGCCGTTGATCTGCCCCGCGCAATACAGGCCGGGCATTGCGCGCAACTCGAGACTGCGCCGCAGTGCACGCGGATCGACATGGTCATACTCCACTGCATAGCCCGGCACGATGATCTCGACCGCCTCGAGACCCTCCATCGACCGCATCATCGCCACCTGCACATCGGTCGGCAATGACGTCGAAACACCATTGGGATAGATGACGTGGTCATCCAGTCCCTCGGGTTCAAGGAACACCTGGTGTCCGTCGCGGTCCCCGAACCGATGGATCTTGTCCTCAATCGAGGGGCAATAGCGCGGACCTTGCGCATCGATCGCCCCACTGAACAGCGGCGAACGGTCAAGCCCGCCACGAATGATCTCGTGGGTCTTCGCATTCGTGCGGGCAATCGCGCAGAACACCTGCGGCAACACGCGCGCCTGCGTGAGGGCAGACATCGTCCACGGCTCGGCATCGCTCGCCTGCACCGGCAGGCGCGCCCAGTCGATGGTTCGCCCATCAAGGCGCGGCGGCGTCCCCGTCTTCAGCCGCGCCATCGGCAGGCCTGCCCCGTGCAGCTGCGCCGCCAATCGGTGCGCGGCGCTCTCACCGATCCGGCCGCCTTCCATGCGCTCTTCGCCGCGGAACAACCGGCCTCCGAGGAATGTGCCAGTGCACAGCACCACGGCCTGCGCCTCCAGTGCAGTGCCATCGGCGAGATCGATCCCGCAGACCCGGTCACCAGCCATGCGCAGCGCAGCCGCTTCGCCGGCAACAACGGTGAGCCCATCCTGCGCCGCCACCATCTGCTGGATAGCCGCACGAAACCGCTTGCGGTCAGCCTGCACGCGCGGGCCCTGCACTGCGCTGCCCTTGCTGCGGTTGAGCATGCGGTAATGGATCGCCCCCGCGTCCGCCGCGCGCGCGATCAGCCCATCGAAGGCATCGACTTCGCGAACAAGGTGCCCCTTGCCCAAGCCGCCGATCGCCGGGTTGCACGACATCGCGCCGATCGTCGCCGGATCAAAGCTGACCAGTGCCGTGCGCGCACCCATGCGCGCAGCGACCGTCGCCGCCTCGACGCCGGCGTGCCCGCCGCCGACCACGATGATATCGAACTGGTGCATGCGCGTTGCGATACCCAATTCGCAGAGTCGCGTCAAAGCGCGCTGACAACCCCTGCGTGTTTCACGTGGAACATCACTTGCGGCATTATGTAGCAAACGCACCAAGCCTGAGGCGAACGTCATCGCCGGTGATGGCAACGGTGGTTGCTGTGATGATGCCTTGATCGTGAGGCACGCATGATTACCGCAATTCTTTTAGCGCTAAGCTGTATCGAAGGAGCTGGTGTGATCACCCCCACCAGTGACCCCATTCATTACTGCCTCAATGCCTCTCCACGCATCTGGATCCGTGATAATTTCCAAAGGAAAGCAGTGCACAGTTTTTCGCCTATCCTGCGAAAAAACATCATTATAGAAGATGGAAAAATAAACAAACAATCTAGTTTCTCTGTGGAACGCTTTTCTCACGGATTCCATCGGGATGCAGCAATATTGAGTTTCGATTTGGGTTTGCGGAAAAAGAGGAGCACCGAACCCCAAGTCCGCATTTTCTATCATTGGGGGCTTGCCGCTATCCGAGAAAGCCGAGAGTACAGAACATTGAACAGCCGGAGTATTTCCGACATTTCTGAATTGAGCAGAAACCACCAAGTAGTTCCCAAAAACACCTTCAACTATGCTGTCGGTTGCAAGGCCCTTGTTCAGGCTGTGAAGCGATACGTAAGCTCGGTTTTGCGCCGAGTGTTGCTCACTGGCGATTTGAATCGCTTGGGTAGCCAAGTCGCCAGCCCGTTTGGCCTCATTCGCGCTCGTTTCAGTATGTCTGGCAGCCTCGCGGGCCCAGTGAGCCGCGCGCCAAGCAGCCGCGAGGGTGAAGCTCCCTATAGCCAACCCAATAATGCCAGCCCAAAACGTCCGAAAAGCCCACAATGCAGAATCAGCAGCGGCATCTGCGGCCTTCCATTGGGCGCAAAGATCGCTTTGACGTTCATCCTGTCCGGGCTGGCAACCACCATCTGGTCGCGCAGCTTTTGGGAGTTCTTCGACCGCCGCAGCAATCCGCTCAAGCTGGCTGGTGGCGTTCTGTTGGGATGGGGTCTGATCGCCTTGAGTTTCTTTGCATTCGCATGGACTGGATAGGATCAGTCCAAGTGCAAGGATGAGCAGCCGATAGCTTGAAGACATTGGACCAAGAACACCGCTGTGAATTTGCCACGGCTGATCTTGTTCCTGATATTCGGCTCAGAGTCCATCACGCCAACGTCTGCCAGCTTACCGACAAGCTGGGCGTAGGTAATCCCCTTGCGGGCAAGCTCAGCCTTGAGCAGCCGCTTCACCTTGTCTTCCCATTCCTTTTCCTGAACCGGCATGTGCGCTCCTATGATGGTCAATGTCACCATATAGAGTGCATTTGCCATTGACAAGCGTGCATTACGTCATCATATAAAGTGCATAAGCACTGGAAACGATGACATGCAACACTTTCTCCTCTCTTCCGCAGCCCGCACACTGAGCCTCAAGGCCGTGTTCCGCATGGGCGAGGACAAGGCGTATCGGACCTTCTGCGAAATGCGCTGGCCTGAGACGGACGGCGAAGCCGTGTGCCCGCGCTGCGGCTGCACTGAGACGTACAACATCACCTCGCGCCGCAAGTTCAAGTGCGTCGCCTGCTATCACCAGTTCAGCGTGACCAGCGGCACGATTTTTGCCTCGCGCAAAATGAGCTTCACCGATCTGCTCGCCGCCATCGTGATCTTTGTGAACGGCGCGAAGGGCGTTGCCGCGCTTCACCTAAGCCGCGATTTGGATTGCCAGTATAAGACGGCCTTTGTCCTTACGCACAAGCTGCGCGAGGCGATGGCGCGCGAGGATGCCACGCAGACCCTGCAGGGCGAGATCGAAGTCGATGGCGCTTACTTTGGCGGCTACGTGAAACCTGCCAACGAGAAGGAAAACCGCCGCGACCGTCGCAAGGTCGTCAACCAGAATGGCAAGCGCCAGGTTGTCGTGGTTGGCCGCGAGCGCGATGGGGAATCATTCACCGTGGTTGCCTCGACGGAAGCCAAAGGTGGCGAAGTGGTCGCCGCTCGCATCCATCATATGTCGACTGTCCACGCCGACGAAGCTTCGCACTGGGATGGGTTGCATGCTAAGTTTGATACGCGCCGCATCAACCACACGGTCGAGTATTCGAATGGTCATGCTTGCACCAATCAGGCCGAATCGTTCTTCTCACGCCTTCGCCGTATGGAAATCGGTACACACCACCACATAGCAGGGCCGTACCTCGCCAACTACGCTGCTGAGGCTTCTTGGCGCGAGGACAATCGCCGCATTGCCAACGGCGCTCAAACTGCGATGGTTGGTGTTGCTGCTCTGGATGCGCCTGTCAGCCGCCAGTGGAAGGGGTACTGGCAGCGGTAGTTAGCCGAGGTTCAATATAAACTGACCCTCAGCCCTAAATTCAAAATCAAAATTCTGTAGTACGTCCATGCCGAGAATCACATCAAACGAGTGATTGTCTGCAATATTGATTGCCTCGACAGGGAACTCAACTCCAAAAAAGGAACGAATTGGTTCGCCGCCATCCAGCCTATCCGTCTCAAAAATAAAACCGACATTTATCCAATAAAGTAGGTGCGCCTGAACACTATGAACATTCTGGATTGGTCGTTTTGCATGGCTGGCTAGACCCTCACGGGCTATTGTCGCGTGGGAGAGGCAAGTGCGTTGAGCACCTGTGTCAATAAGTGCGCGATATGCGTTTACGGGGAATGGATTGGCGCTGTTCTGCGATGGCACTGAGACCGGAGTCGGAACAAACTTCTGCAATCCGACAGGGACGATTGCCTGCCTATTCTCAAGCCTGCAACGCACTGCCCGCATAGGAATAGAACCCCAGGTTATCGACCTGCTCGGTAACTTCCTGCACGGAAAATCGTTGCTCTCCGAATTGGGTCGTACCGGCGACAAACGCAGCGATAGAATCGTCGTGCAATTCAATCAACCGCTCATCGTGCAGCAGTGCATACCTACCGGGCGCACGCTCAAGTAGGTCAGGCAGCATATGCTGGAATGCCTCGAAATTCCGATCAACCTCTGTGTCGATAGAATGCTGCATAAAAGCTCTCCCCGCTCTACAGAAAAAACTCTTATCACACGCTTCCGATTCGTGTCACGCTGCGATCTTGACAAAACTGAGAGAATGAGTCCCCGGATTCTGTTTGGAATCCGATCGACTCGATTCTTGAAATATTATTTCAACGGCGCGCAAGCGACCATTTAGCCGGGTACTGACTGGCATCCAGAATCACCGCGCCATCCCTTCTCCGGCTGAAGGTGCTGTGAATGGTATTGGCGAGCATCCCACGAGATTCTGGTGTGTCTTCCCTTCCCTGCTTGGCCAGTACGCGAATGGCAATTTCCATTGATGTGAGCGGCTCATTGACCTCGCGCAGAATAGTGAGCGCTTCACGGCTGCCTGAGCCACGAGGTGTGCCAGCGGGATTCTTCGAAAAGCTGCGTTTGGTCGCAATCTTTGAAATGTCGTAGCTTGGGCTGAACATTTTGATGACGGCATCAATATGCGCCAACTCGCACTCAAGACGCATGATCTGAAACCGCCGGGCTTGAATTTCCCCGTCGATGCGAGCGCGCTTGTCAGTCAAAGCGCTGATTGCGTATGTGTCTGCCATATGCCTACATACGCATCGCAGGCAATTACATCTAGCATTGCGTTGGTGCGTTTGCTACATAATGCCGATCACTTGCCGATGCAGAACCGGCCGAACAGCGCATCGAGCATGTCTTCAGTGCCAGCGCGGCCAACGAGGCGATCCAGCGCCAGCCTTGCCACCCGAAGGTTCTCCGCCGCAAGCAGCGGATCGCGCTGTCGAGCGCCTTCAGCTACCGCGTCGGCCACTTCCGTCAGCAGCCCATGTTGCCGGGCATTGAGCGCAACGTCACCCGGCGCCGGGAGCGCAGCGCGCGCGTGCGCAATCAGCGCCGCGCGCAAGGCATCGACGCCCTCACCCGTCATGGCAGAGAGGCGAAACGGCGCGTTGTGCTTCTTCGGCGCATCGGTACGGTCGCACTGAGCGGCAATCTCCCAGACAACGCCGCCGAGCGGTCCGGCACCCTCCGGCCCCATCCACAGCACAAGGTCTGCCCGGGCTGCTTCAGCGCGCGCGCGCGCAATGCCGATCTGTTCGATGGCTCCTGCGCCTTCATCACGCAGACCTGCCGTGTCGACAAAGGTGAACGGTACACCGCCCAAGGCCACCGCGCGCTGCAACACATCACGCGTAGTGCCCGGCTCGGCTGCGGTAATGGCCGCCTCGTCCTCCACCAACGCGTTGAACAACGTGGATTTTCCGGCGTTGGGCGGCCCCGCCAGCACCACCCGGAAACCCTCGCGCAAGGGTTCCGCACGTGGACGCGCAAGCCAGGCCGCAAGGTCTTCCGCCAAAGCCCTGCCCGCGCCGGCAAAGCCATCAGGCAGGCCGCCGCCCTGCTCATCGATGTCATCATCTCCAGCGAAATCGAGTGCCGCTTCAAGCGCAGCAGAAAGCGCCAACACCTGACCACGCCAATCCGCGACCTGCCGCGAAAGCGCTCCATCCGCCAACGCCAAGGCCGCGCGCCGCTGCAATTCGGTCTCGGCAGACAGCAGGTCGGCCAGGCCTTCGGCTTCGGCCAGATCGATCCGGCCATTGGCGAAAGCCCGGCGCGTGAACTCGCCCGGCTCGGCTTTGCGCAGACCGGGCAAGCCGCCCAGCGCCGCCTCGACTGCCGCGACAACCGCGCGGCCGCCGTGGAGGTGCAGCTCGGCGCAATCCTCCCCCGTTGCCGTCCCCGGTCCGGGCAGCCACAACACTAGTGCGTGATCCAGCGGCTCCACGGCTGCATTGGTCAAAGCCGCCAGCGCAGCCCGGCGCGGCTGCGGACGCTTGCCGGCAAGCGCCGTCAAAGCCGGTCCAGCCTCAGGCCCGCTGATGCGAATCACGGCAATGCCAGCTGGGGGCGCGCCGGAGCTCAGCGCGAAAATCGTCTCGGTCACATCTGTTCGTTTCAGAGGCGTTCGTTCAGGACTTGGGCTTATCGCCCGATGCGCCTGCCTTGAACCCGGCCATCGCCGCACCAGCACCCTGTTCGACGAACTGCTGGAACAGCTTCAGCCCCATCTCGCCCATCGGCGCCATCTGCTTGGCAAACCCCTGCAACTGGTCAACGCTGTTCATGCCCTGCATCGCCTTGGCCAGCGCGTCGACGTAGACGTCATTGGCGCGCGTCACATCGGGCAGGCCCAGAAAGCGGCGCGCTTCTTCGGGTGTGCATTCCACCTCGACGTTGACTTTCATGGCCTTCACCTTTCGCTCTGATGCACCGACACTGTCATGCACGCTTGGCAAAGTCTACGCTGCGCGCTTAACACCGCATCGACCAACCGCCATGCCAGAAGGACAAGCATCATGGGTGAGATGACGATGATCGGAACGCTGGACGGAGAGGCTGAGTTCCCCGTCTACGTCGCGACGCCTGAGAACCAGACCGAAGCCGCCATCATCGTGATTCCCGAGATCTTCGGCGTGAACGCCGGCATCCGCAAGAAGTGCGACGACTGGGCCGCGCTCGGCTATGTCGCGCTTGCCCCCGATATCTTCTGGCGCTTCGCCCCCGGCGTTCAGCTCGATCCCGATGTGCCCGAACAGTTCCAGGAAGCCCTCGGCTATTTCGGGCAGTACAACCCCGATCTCGGCGTGCAGGATATCGAAGCGGCGATCCACTGGCTGCGGCAGGAGCAGGCGGTCGACAAGATCGGCCTCGTCGGGTTCTGCCTCGGCGGCCGCATGGCCTATATGGCTGCGGCGCGCACCGATATCGATGCCTCCGTCGGCTACTACGGCGTGATGATCGACCAAATGCTGAACGAGGCCCATGCCATCGCCAATCCGCTGATGCTGCACATCCCCACTGCCGACCATTTCGTCGGCCCCGAAGCGCAGGCTGCCATCCACGGCGCACTCGATTCGCATCCCAAGGTCGTGCTGCACGATTATGTGGGCCTCGATCACGGCTTCGCCGCCGAAATGGGCTCACGCCGCGATGTTGCTGGTGCTGCCCTCGCCGATGAACGCACCCGCGATTTCTTCAAGGCCCACCTGACCTGAAGCCGGATCAGGCCGCGCCGTCATACCCCGCAATGCCTTCGAGCAGGCGGACAATGGCGGCGCGGTCGTCCTCCGGCACTTCGGGCCGCCAGATCTCGAACAGCAGCACTGTGCGCGTCTCCCGCCCGGCATTGCGCGCTTCGTGTTCCATCGAATCGTCGAAGATCAACGGCACACCCGGTTCCCACGTCCGCATCTCGCTACCCACCCGCAAGCTGCACTGGGGCGCGGTACGGATTGGAATGTGGCAAATCAGACGCGTGTTGAGCATTCCGAAGTGCGGCGTAATATGCGTGCCGGGCTTGAGGCGCGACCACAGTGCATTTGGCGCGCGGCCCGGAATCATCGGCATCGGCGCAAGGGCAAGGGCCGCCATCGTAGCGGGGCAGCGCGCGGCATTGGCAGCAACGGGCGCGCCATCTTTCCAGAAGTAGAACGCGCCCCACGAAGGATCGCTCAACAGCGGATTGTTGGGTGCAGGCCGATCCTCAGGCGCGACGACATAGGGCGCAAACGTGTCCGATGTCTCGCTCGCCGACACGGCAGCCAGCTCGGCTTGCATTTCTGGCAGCAGCGCCAGCATCTCTGCCAGCCAGGGGAACTCCGCCGGATCATAGAACCGGCGCTGCGGCAGCCCCGGATAATAGAACAGCGAGGGTTGCTGCAGATCGATTTCCCGCGCGCCGCGCAGCAGACCCAGGGCTTCATCCATCGCTGGTGAGAGCCCGCCGTCCATCACGGCATCGAGATGCCGCTGGAAAGCGCCCTGCGCCTCCCGCACGAAGGCCTGCGCAGCGGCAGCCATGCCCTCCATCCCGCGCGGAATACCGCTCACGCCCGCCTGCGCGAGTGCCGTAGTGTAGAAGCTGACCGCAGCCCGGTCATCGCGCGCGTGCTGGCGCAGCTGCCCTTTGGCCAGCAGGGCACCAACATCGCGCGGGGTCAGCGCCAGTTGGCGGTCCAGCGCTGCTTCTGCCGCCACATGGTTGCCCAGCGCTAGCTCGGCTTGCGCCAACGCGGGCCAGGGCATGCGGTCAGCCGGTAGCAGACGCCCTGCTTCGCGCAGCAAGTCTGCCGCCCGCGCCGGATCGCGCGCCCTCAGCGCAGCCATTCCTTCGCCAACAAGGCTCTCTGGCGGCATGGTTGTCATCCACGCACGGTTAGCGCAAACCTGCGCTGGATCAATGGCAGGCATGCGGTCCGCGTGCCACAAGGCCGCGAGAGAACAAGGAGAGAGACCTCATGCACACCGGCCTCGCCGCCTGGCACCGCTACATGCACACGGGCGATACCGCCCTCCTGGCAGAGCTGATCGCGCCTGATGCAGTGTTCCACTCACCCGTGGTTCACACCCCGCAGGAAGGCCACGGCAAAGTGCTGGCCTATCTTTCCGCTGCGGGCGAAGTCTTCGCCGATACCGGGTTCACGTATGTCCGCGAGCTAGTCGACGGACCCGAAGTCTTGCTTGAATTCACTGCCACGGTAGACGGCATACATGTCAACGGGATCGACCTGATCCGCTTTGATCTCGATGGAAAGATCATCGATTTCAAGGTGATGGTGCGGCCGCTCAAGGCCATGAACAAGCTGTGGGAGATGATGGCGGCGGCGCTCCAGAAAGCCTGAGCGCCGCGCACCTTCGAGGCCTTCCGGCCTACTGGTTCATCGTTGCGAAGAAGTCCTCGTTGGACTTGGAGTTCTTCATCTTGTCGAGCAGGAACTCCATCGCGTCGATCGTGCCCATCTGCATGAGGATGCGGCGCAGCACCCACATCTTGCTGAGCTGATCCTGCGGCACGAGCAGCTCTTCCTTGCGGGTGCCGCTCTTGCCCACGTCGAGCGCCGGGAAGATGCGCTTGTCCGCCACCTTGCGGTCGAGCACGATTTCCGAGTTGCCGGTGCCCTTGAACTCTTCAAAGATCACTTCGTCCATGCGGCTACCGGTATCGATCAGCGCGGTGGCGATGATCGAAAGCGAGCCACCTTCCTCGATGTTGCGCGCCGCGCCGAAGAAGCGCTTGGGGCGCTGCAGGGCATTGGCATCGACGCCGCCGGTCAGCACCTTGCCCGATGACGGCACAACGGTGTTGTAGGCGCGGCCAAGGCGTGTGATCGAATCGAGCAGGATCACCACGTCGCGCTTGTGCTCAACAAGGCGCTTGGCCTTCTCGATCACCATTTCCGCGACCTGCACGTGGCGGGTGGCAGGCTCGTCGAAGGTCGAGGAAATGACCTCACCCTTCACCGAACGCTGCATGTCGGTAACTTCCTCGGGGCGTTCATCCACCAGCAGGACGAGCAGGAACACTTCGGGATGGTTGTCGGTGATGGCCTTGGCCATGTTCTGCAGCAGCACGGTCTTGCCGGTGCGCGGCGGTGCCACGATCAGCGCGCGCTGGCCCTTGCCCTGGGGGCTGACCAGATCGATCACGCGGGCCGACTTGTCCTTGACCGTCGGATCCAGCGTATCGAGCCGCAGGCGTTCGTTCGGATAGAGCGGGGTCAGGTTGTCGAAGTTCACCCGGTGACGCACGGCGTCCGGATCGTCGAAGTTGACCTTGATGAGGCGCGTGATCGCGAAATAGCGCTCGCCGTCCTTGGGTGCGCGGATTTCGCCTTCCACGGTGTCACCCGTGCGCAGGCCCCATTTGCGGACCTGATTCGGCGAGACATAGATATCGTCAGGCCCGGCCAGATAGTTCGCCTCGGGGCTGCGCAGGAAACCGAAGCCATCGGGAAGCACTTCGATCGTGCCGATGCCAAGGATTTCCTCGCCGTCTTCCGCCACTTCCTTGAGGATGGCGAACATGAGATCCTGCCGGCGCAGCGTGCTTGCACCCTCCACGTCGAGCTCTTCGGCCATCTGGACCAGCTCGGCGGGCGTCTTCTTCTTGAGTTCCTTGAGATGCATGGGCTTGAACTTCATCCGAAAAGGGGCAGTTGCGCGCGCCGGGAGGTCATGGGGCTTGGGGAAAGCGGACCAAAGGGGGCAGGGCGCAAACGCGCTGCCGAAAACCGGAATGCCCAGTTCGCATAGGCCCCGGTATCCGAGGCGTCAATCGCGGAAGCGCGGGATCAGAACGGCTTGACGATGACCATGATGACGATCAGCGCCGCCGTCACGCCGGGAATTTCATTGAGCAGACGCAGCTGACGACCGGTCAACTCGCGTTCGCCCCGCGCAAGCTTGGTGGCATAGCCCGCCAGCCACAGGTGATAGGCTGATAACACCAGCACCAGCGCCAGCTTGGCATGGAACCAGCCTTGCGTGAACCACTCGCCGCTGACTGCCAGCGCCAGACCGAAGCCCCAGACGGCAAACAGCGAAGGCCACATGATGATCTTCATCAGCTTGCGTTCGCGGTCCACCCAGATCGCGTTTTCCGGCGATCCTTCCGGCGCTTCCTGATGATAGACGAAGAACCGCGGCAGCATGAACAGCCCCGCCATCCAGAAGATCACGAATATGACATGGCCGGCCTTGAGCCAGAGATAGAGCATCGCGAGAACCTGCATCATTCTGCCGAGTCTAGCGCTTTCGCGGCCAGATCGGAACTTGGGATTTGGGGCGGATCAACCCGCCCCCCGGACGCTTCAGCGCGACCAGCCCCGCACCACTTCAAGCAGCCGCTCGACATGCGGGATCGGCGTGAACTGCCCGATGCCGTGGCCGAGGTTGAACACATGCGGCCGGTCGGCAAAAACATCGAGCACGCGCCGCGCGCCGTCCTCCAGCGCGGGGCCGCCTGCCAGCAGCAGCAGCGGATCAAGGTTGCCCTGCACCGGCATTCCGGCAGGCAAGGTTTTCGCGGCCCAGACCGGATCGATCGTTTCGTCCACACCGATGGCGTCCACGCCGGTACCTTCGGCGTAGGCAGCAAGCTTCTCGCCCGCGCCCTTGGGGAAACCGATAATCGGGACATCGGGGTGCAGCTTGTGCATCGCCTCGGTGATCCGCGCATTGGGCGCAATCACCCAGCGGTCGAACTCTGCCGGGGCGAGGCTGCCCGCCCAGCTGTCGAACAACTGCAAGCCCTCGGCACCGGCTTTCACCTGGCCGCTGAGGTATTCCACGGTCACCTCGACAATCGCATCGATGATCGCCTGAAACGCACCCGGATCGCGATAGGCGAGCGCGCGGGTATCGTGCTGGTCGCGGCTGCCTTCGCCAGCGACCATGTAGGTCGCGATGGTCCAGGGGCTGCCTGCAAAGCCCAGCATGGTGGCCTCAGGCGGCAAAGCGGCGCTGACCTGTGCCACGGTCTCATAAATCGGTGAAAGACGCTCTGGCACGCTCCTGAGCGTCTCCAGACCCACATCGAGGAGGCGGGGAGAAAGCGCGGGGCCTTCACCGGCGAGGAACTGGAGATCCTGACCCATCGCGTAAGGCACGATCAGGATGTCGGAAAACAGGATCGCGCCGTCGAAACCGAACCGGCGCAGCGGCTGGAGCGTGATCTCGGCCGCGGCTTCGGAATCATAGACCAGCGCAAGGAACCCGCCCTTCTCGGCCCGCAGTTCGCGGTACTCCGGAAGATAGCGCCCCGCTTGGCGCATGAGCCAGATCGGACGGCGGGACAAGTTGGCACCCTTGAGGGTCTGGAGAAGCGGCTTTTCGGCAGGGCTAGGCATCAGTCGGTCGGTCCAATTCAAATCTATAGATTCTCTTGAATCAGATTGAGGTAGTTTGTTGGCCCTGTGGAAAGCGGGGACGAGATGCGTGTGCCCGAATTGTCCCGCCGTCTCCACAAAAAAGCGTGTCAGCGACTCTGAACAGTTGCTGCCATCCCTGCGGCGCAAGCGAAACTTGTCCCTGCTGTCCCCAGCCTGTGGAAAGTTCGCTGCGCCTGTTGGCAATCTGCCTGCCCATGGTCTGGTGTCGGGGGCATAATCGCAGCGCAAACTTGTCCGCCGTTTCCTCCCGTGGTTTATCCTCGCTCAATCCACAGCCTTCTCCCGAAGGCGGACCGGGAACTTCGATGGCGCGCCTGCATCTGCATCTTCTGTCGGACTCGACCGGCGAAACGCTCGAGATGATCGCCAAGGCGGCGCTGGCGCAATTCGATGATGCCGATGTCGTGCGTCATTTCTGGCCGATGGTCCGGTCGCAGCAACACCTTGATCGGATCATGGGCGAGATCGCCGCGAATCCGGGGCTGGTGCTGTTCACCATGGTCAATGCCGAAACGCGCGAGCTGCTGCAAACCCGCTGCGCTGCGCTTGGCCTTCCCAGCGTTCCTGCACTCGATGCTGTCACGCTCGCGCTCGAAGCGCAGCTCGGGCAGGCGGCGAAGGGCAGGCCGGGCCGCCAGCACACGATGGACGATGCTTATTTCCGCAGGGTCGAGGCGATCCAGTTCACCATTGCCCATGATGACGGCATCGCGTGGGAGGACTGGGAAGCGGCGGATATCCTGCTTGCCGGTGTCTCGCGTTCCTCCAAGACACCGACCGCGATTTATCTCGCCAATCGCGGCTACCGTGTCGCCAATATCCCCATCGTGGTGGAAAGCCCGCCGCCGCCCGCGCTGTTCAGCTTGCGGCGTCCGCTGGTCGTCGGCCTTACGACCAGTCCCGAGCGGCTGATTCAGGTCCGCCGCAACCGCCTCCTCTCGCTCAACCAGGCGCCCGAAACAGCCTATGTCGATGGCGATCACGTGGCGCGCGAAGTGCAGTATGCCCGGCGCATGTTCGCGGATAACGGCTGGCCGGTGATTGACGTCTCGCGCCGCTCGATTGAGGAGACGGCGGCTGCGGTTATCAACCTCTACAACGAGCGCAGGCCTGACGCGGGCGGTGGCGGCGGTGGAGGACATGCCCTGTGAAGGTGAGAAAATGCTGATACTGGCGTCACAAAGCGCGAGCCGAAAGGCGATGCTGACCGCAGCCGGGGTGCCGTTCGAGGCGCGCAGTTCAGACGTGGACGAAGCGGAGATCAAGCGCGAACTGATCGGCGTGCCCGGCAGTGAAATCGCGATGATCCTCGCCGAAGCCAAGGCGCTTACCGTATCGGTCAGCGCGCCGGGGCGGCTGGTGCTGGGCGGCGATTCGCTGGTTGAGGTTTGCGGACGGACATTCGACAAGCCCGGCAGCCGGGCCGATGCCGCAAGGCATCTCGCGTTCTTTTCAGGGCAGACGATGAAGCTGCACTCGGCGGCGATCCTCGTGCGTGACGGCGTGCCGGTGTGGCGTCATTGTGAAACGGCCATGCTCAAGGTGCGCTCACTGAGCCCTGATTTTATCGAGGGGTACCTGGCGCAGGAATGGCCTGCGGTCGGGGGCTGTGTCGGCGTATTCCGAATCGAGGCGCTCGGCGTCCAACTGTTCGACCATATCGAAGGCAGCCATTTCACGGTGCTCGGCATGCCGCTTCTGGCTCTGCTCGGCGCGCTGCGTACGCATGGCGAGCTGCCCGCATGAGGCTTTCCTACGCTGAAGTGATCGGTGATCCGATCGCGCAGTCAAAATCGCCCGCAATCCATGGGTTTTGGCTGGAAGCGCTTGATATAAAATCAAAATATCAAGCTACACATGTTCACACAGATGAACTTGGCGAATTTCTGAACACCCGCCGCACCGATCCCGATTGGCGCGGCTGCAATGTAACCATGCCGCACAAGCAGGCCGTCATCCCCCTGCTCGACCGCCTCGATCCGCTTGCCAGCGCAGTCGGCGCGGTCAACACGATTGTTCCGGAAAACGGAAAGCTGACCGGGTACAACACCGATGTCCCCGGCTTCCTCGAACCTTTGCGCGCGGAGCTGGATCAGACGCACTACTTCCGCATGGCCCGCATCCTTGGCACTGGCGGTGCGGCACGGGCGATCATCAAGGGGCTGGCCGACGAAGGGCTTGTCATCGTGCTGGCGGGACGCAATCCAGAAAAAGCGGGCGCACTGCTCGATGAACTGGCACCTGCCGGCGAGCATCATGCCGCCGATCTTGCGCACTTTGCCGATCCCACCGATTTTGCCTTTGATGACCGCGAAGGCTGCCTTGATCTTATCGTCAATGCATCCTCACTGGGCATGACAGGACAGCCACCGTTGGCGTTCGACATGAGCCACGCGCCGCCCGGTTCGATTGTCTATGATATTGTCACCAGTCCGCTGGATACGGCGTTTCTCCAATCAGCTCGGGCGGCAGGTTTCCGGACGATTGATGGGCTTTCGATGTTGATCGGGCAGGCCGATCACGCGTTTCGCCGCTTCTTCGGCGCAGCGCCGCCGCGCGAACGCGATGATGAATTGCGCAAGGTACTCGGCGCATGAGCCATCCTTTCATTCTCGGCCTCACCGGTTCGATTGGTATGGGCAAATCGGCCGTCGCGCTGATGCTGCGCGAACTGGGCGTGCCGGTGTTCGATGCCGATGCCACCGTGCACCGGTTGCAAGGCCCTGGCGGCGCACTGCTTTCCGCAATCGAGGCGGCATTTCCCGGCACGACGGGCCCGGCTGGCGTGGATCGCCCAGCGCTCGGCACGCAAGTGTTTGGCAATGCCGAAGCGCTCGCCCGGCTCGAGGCAATTGTCCATCCGGCGGTCGCGGAAGAACGCGCGATTTTCCTCCTTGAACACGCGGGCGAAGCGCTTGTCGTTTTCGATATTCCCCTGCTCTATGAAAAGGGACACGGTGCGGGCCTCGATGCCGTCGCAGTCGTCTCGGCACCAGCGGAGATGCAACGCACCCGCGTTCTTGCTCGCCCCGGAATGACCCCGGAAAAGTTCGCGCAGATTCTGGCGCTGCAGGTGCCGGATGCCGAGAAGCGTGCCCGCGCGGATCATGTCATTGATACCGGCGTCACGCTTGCTGAAACGCGCGCGCAAGTGGCGGCGCTGGTGGAATCCATCCGGCAAAAAAACCCGCGCTGAAGCCTTGCAACCCCCTCCGCACGGGTCCAGATTACACCAGATGCGTGAGATCGTTTTCGATACGGAGACCACCGGCCTTGATCCGCAAAGCGGCGATAGGCTGGTGGAAATTGGCTGCATCGAGATGATGAACCGCGTGCCGACCGGCGCGGTCTTTCATGCCTATTTCAACCCTGAGCGTTCGATGCCGGCAGAAGCCGAAGCAGTGCATGGCTTGTCCAGCGCCTTCCTGGCTGACAAGCCCCTGTTTGCTACACGCGCGGCCGAACTGCTCGATTTTCTCGGTGATGCACCGCTTGTAGCGCACAATGCCGGGTTCGATTTCGGCTTCCTCAATGCAGAACTTGCCATGAGCGGACTGCCGGCTGTCGACCGGGCGCGCATGGTCGATACGGTCGCCATTGCCCGGCGCAAGCATCCCGGTGCCAAACTCAGTCTCGATGCCCTGTGCTCGCGCTACGGTATCGATCGCAGCCACCGCGTTCGCCATGGCGCACTGCTCGATGCGGAACTTCTCGCCCAACTCTACGTCGAACTCATGGGTGGGCGGCAGATCGGCCTGGAACTTGCGGCAGAAGTTGAGGTCAAGGTTGCGGCTGTCCCGCTGCCGATCCGGCCTGCCGCACCGCGTGGTTTGCGACCCGCCCGGCCCCATGCCCCCAGTGCCGAGGAAATCGCCCGCCACACTGCTTTTGTCGAGGCCATCAAAGGGGCCATCTGGCTCCGATGAGCGGACTTCGCCCCGCCCACAGCGGGGAACAGGTCAAGCCAAGGAGAGTGTACTATGGATATTCGCGTTTCAGGCCATCAGGTCGACACCGGCGCCGCCTTCGAAGCGCATGCCGGGGAGCGCCTTTCCGCGATTGTCGACAAGTACTTCTCGCGCGCGCTCACTTCGCACGTCACGCTGGGGAAGGCGCCGCACGGGGGATTTCGCTGCGATATCGTGACGCATGTCGCTCAGGGGCTGATCCTCAAGGGTAGCGGCGTTGCACAGGATGCGCACGTTGCGCTCGATCAGTCGGCGGAGAAGATCGAAAAGCAGTTGCGCCGCTACAAGCGCCGGATCACCGCGCGGCAGGATCAGGCCGATCACGCCCGCCGCGAGGAAGACGCCGCCTACACCGTGTTCATGGTGGAGGAAACCGAAGCCGAGGAGCCTGCTGATGCGCCGCTGGTCATCGCGGAGACGCGGGTGGACGTCCCGACCGCCAGTGTTTCCGATGCGGTCATGATGCTTGATCTGCGCAACACGAATGCGCTCCTGTTCAAGAACGCAGGCACAGGGGTGCACAACATGGTCTACCGGCGCGGTGATGGTTCGATCGGCTGGGTTGAACCGGCTTAGTAGCGGCCCAAGTAACCGGAGCGGCGAAACTGCTTGGGTTTCTGACGTCACTGCATGGGACTTGTCCCTTGCCCAGCGCGATTCGGTGCTTGCACCGCGTCGCGTTCGGGCGCAAAGGCCGCTCCGCATCAAGCGCGCTTGCGCCTTTTCCGGTATCACTGGTTCCATGACCGCTCTTTTTACGATCGATCTTCAAGCGGTGCGCATCGTGCGCGCCGAGACCAAGACGCAGATCCTCGGCGGGCTCGCGGATTGCTTTGCCGAGGTCTACGGGCTTGACCGTGAGGTCGTGCTCGAACGCATCGAAGAACGTGAAACGTTGGGAAGCACCGGCTTCGGACGCGGTGTTGCGATCCCGCACGCGCGGCTGGAAGGGCTTGCTCGCCCGGTTGCGGCGTTTTTCCGCCTTGAAAACCCGGTCGAGTTTGCTTCATCGGATGGGATGCTGGTGGATTGCGTGTTCGGGCTGCTTTCGCCCGAACAGGCCGGCGCAACACACCTCCAGGCTTTGGCAGCGATTTCCCGCCTGATGCGGGACGAGCGGATGCACGAGCGGTTGATCGCCGCGCCCGATGCTGATGCGATCTATGCCCTGCTCGTCAATGTCATCGACCGCGACGCCGCCTGATCACTGTGCCGATTCCGCATTGCTGGGGGCGGAGCGTCATTGGCGCGCGCTCGAAAGGCTCTATGCCTCTGCACCGATCAACCGCTTTTTCAATTCGCGGCTCAAGGTGGTCGAAGAAGGCGTCGCGCGGATCCACTTCGAGGTTGGTGCGCCGCACTTTCATGCGGCCGGGGCGGCGCACGGCACCGTTTATTTCAAGATGCTGGATGACGCGGCGTTCTATGCCGCGAACACGCTGGTTACCGACCGCTTTCTGCTGACGACCGCCTTCAACCTGTTGTTCACGCGGCCTCTTAAGGCCGGTCCGGCGATTGCAGAAGGCCGCTGGATCTCGGGCCGCAGGCGAGTTCTCGTGGCGGAATCGCGCATTCTTGATGGCGATGGCAACGAAGTCGGCCGCGGCACGGGGACGTTCCAGCGGTCGCGCATCGCGCTCTCTACCCTCAGCGGATATGCCGGCCTGGCCACTCCGTCCGGTGCGGATGAATGACCGCGCCGCGTCTGCCAACAGCCGTTGAAGCGTCAGCCTTGATTCGTTTGGCGGAAACGGCAGGCGGCTTCGGGATGGTTCTGAGCAAGGGTGACACTGACAGCGGCACACTGCTGATTGTTATCCTCGATAATCAGGGGTTTGGGCAGACCAGCGCCCGCCTGTTCGAGCGGCTGCCCAGGCCGGATGGCACGCGCGGTTGGACCCTTGCCAAGGCTCAAGATCCTGAAAATAAAATGGAATTTGAGGCATATCTGGCACGCCGGAAGTCGCAGGACCGCGATTTGTGGATCATCGAACTGACTGTCGCTGAGGGCGAACAGTTCATCCTGAATCTGGGCGAAGCGGAGAACAAACCAAGATTCATGGGTTGACTTGTGCGGTCCAGCCCATAAGGGCGCGCACTCAACCGAGCGTAGGCAGCGATGGGATGGCAAGAAGTCCTCCCCGCCAGCACGCAGACGGGGGGCAGACGCCAGAGCCTTCGATGGGCTTCCGACATGCAGGGATGTCCCTGTTGCACCGGATTCCATCGCGCACTGTGCCGACGTTCACCGCCCAATGACGAAGATGCATGAGCCGCCAATTTCGCGTTGCCAGTGCCGTGTGCATTGCCGCAAGTCTTGCTACTATCCTGTTCAGCACCGGCGGATCCGGTGCCAAGGCACAGGACATCCAGATCCCGGTTGCTGAAGCGCCTGGATCCTCGGCCATCACCGTAGAACCGCACCAGAGCGTGTTCCGGCCCGCCGAACAGCCTCTTCCCCAGCCTGAGCGCGTTGATCCCGAGAATGATCGGGAGGGCCTGCCCAGCGCCGCCACGCTTGCCGATCTGATCGAGCGCACCCCGCTGCCCGCCTCCCTCTCGCGCGAGATGGAATGCCTGGCCGGTGCTATCTATTTCGAGGCCCGCAGCGAAACGCTGGCCGGTCAGCTTGCCGTGGGCCGCGTGATCGTGACGCGCGCAGCGTCAGGGCGCTTCCCCAGCTCCTATTGCGGCGTGGTCTACCAGCCGTCGCAGTTCTCGTTCATCCGTGCCAACACGATGCCCGCGGTCAATCATGACAGCCGCCTTTGGCAGCAGGCCGTGAAGATCGCGCTCATCGCCGATAGCGGCACGTGGAAGAGCCCGGTGGAAGGTGCCATGTTCTTCCATGCGGCACATGTCGCGCCGTCATGGGGCAAGACCCGCATGGCCCGGGTCGACAATCACGTTTTCTATCGTTGAGTGCTGTCAGCGGGTACCGGTGTAGCCAGTACCCGCCGACTGCTTTCGGCCTCAGTGCCGGAAGTGGCGCATACCGGTGAACATCATCGCGATGCCGGCCGCGTCTGCTGCGGCGATCACTTCATCATCACGGATCGATCCACCCGGCTGGATAACGGCTGTCGCGCCCGCTTCAACTGCGGCCATCAGGCCATCGGCGAAGGGGAAGAAGGCATCGGAGGCCACGGCTGAGCCGACCGTGCGCGGTGCGCCCCAGCCGTGGGTCTCAGCGGCTTCCTGCGCCTTTGCAGCAGCGATCCTTGCACTGTCGCGGCGGTTCATCTGACCCGCACCGATCCCGGCCGTCACGCCTTCGCGGGCATAGACGATCGCGTTGGATTTCACGTGCTTCGCCACAGTCCAGGCAAAGCGGCAATCCGCCAGCTCCTGCTCTGTCGGCTGGCGCTTGGTGACGACCTGCAACATGTCATCCGTCAACATGCCGCTGTCACGATCCTGCACCAGCAGACCGCCGACGATCGGCACCGTGACTAGCCCTTTGCGGCCGGCATCGGGCAGGCTATCGATCAGCAGAAGGCGCAGGTTCTTCTTGCGCGCGAAAGCAGAAAGGGCCGCATCATCTGCGCCCGGGGCGACGACGACTTCCGTGAAAATCTCGCAGATCGCTTCCGCTGTCGGACCATCGAGCAGACGGTTGAGAGCGACAATACCGCCGAACGCCGAAACTGAATCGCATGCAAGCGCAGCCTGCCAAGCGGCGAGCGGTGTTGCCGCAACCGCCACGCCGCACGGGTTGGCATGCTTCACGATCACGACGGCAGGCTGGTCCGTGCCAAACTCTGCGATCAGTTCCAGTGCCGCATTGGCGTCATTGTAATTGTTGTAAGACAGTTCCTTGCCCTGCAATTGGCGGGCTTGCGGCAATCCGCTGACCGCGCTGCCCTGGCCCGGCACATAGAGCGCCGCGCTCTGGTGCGGGTTTTCGCCGTAGCGCAAGGTGGAGACGAGCTTGTGCGCGCCGATCAGGGTTGGCGGGAAGTGGTGCTGCTGATCCGTCAGGGCGAACCATTGTGCGATGGCAGCGTCATAGGCTGCCGTTGCCGCGAAAGCCTTGGCGGCCATGGCCTTGCGGAATTCAAGGCTGGTTGCACCGGCCTTGCTTTCCAGCGCCGCTGCCAGTTCGGCGTAGTCAGCGGGGTCAGTCACGATGGTCACGTAGCGATGGTTCTTGGCTGCCGAGCGAACCATGGAGGGGCCGCCGATATCGATGTTCTCGATCACTTCATCGCGGTCTGCACCTTTCGCCACGGTGGCGGCAAAAGGATAGAGATTGACGATGACAAGGTCGATCGCGCCGATTTCATGCTCTGCCATCGCAGCGGTGTGGGCAGCATCATCGCGAACGGCGAGCAGGCCGCCGTGGACTTTCGGGTGCAGCGTCTTGACGCGGCCGTCCATCATCTCCGGAAAGCCGGTCAGTTCGGAGATATCGCGCACGGCAAGGCCAGCATCCCGCAAAGCTGCGGCAGTCCCCCCGGTCGAGACGAGCTCAACCCCGTAGCCGGCAAGCGCGCGGCCGAGTTCTGCAAGGCCAGTTTTGTCGGACACCGAGAGGAGTGCCCGCTTGATCGTCACGTCAGTCACTTTGAAGAATCCTGTCTAGCGCATCTTCTTGAGCAGCCACGAGAATGTCTCGCCGCTGCGGGGAATCTTGGCCGATATGACCAGCTGGCGCGTTGCCAGCGGACGGCCCAGGCCGTCGGACC
Organism: Novosphingobium sp. PASSN1; assembly: GCF_002278815.1. NCBI lineage: Bacteria > Pseudomonadati > Pseudomonadota > Alphaproteobacteria > Sphingomonadales > Sphingomonadaceae > Novosphingobium > Novosphingobium sp. PASSN1. Next base: position 410,815 of record NZ_NKIS01000002.1, read on the forward strand.
AGAGGCTCTCTTCGAGCGTGACCGGATCGCGGCCCGAACGGAACTGCCAAAGGCTGCCATCCGGCAGGGCGAGAGTCACGCCGAGGCCGTCCCGGCCCTGCGCCAGCTCGATATGAGGGCCGAGGTGAAAGCGCAAGGCGACCCCGATCATCCCGCGCTTGCCGCGCCGGCCTGTCGGCACCAGCAGGTCTTCGCCGCGCAGTTCGCTGCCATCATCGCGCATGATCAGGATGCGGCGGTGAGTGAGGCCATACCGCGCGACATAGCCGTTGTGGCTCGCTTCGATCCGCGTTGCTCCCGCACCTTCGCCGGTCAGAATCCGGCGGTCGACTTCGACCTCCGAAACGCCGGGGCCGAGCTTTCCGTTGATGAGCACCGCAGTCGAATTGAAGTCGTCAATCGCAAGGGTCGAGTGCGCGGCAGTCGCGCGGAGACCCTGCGCGAGCCGCAGGGGGATGAGCCCGCCAGCAAAGGAGGCCCCGCCGCAATTGACGATCAGCCGTTCGCCGCCATGGCTCAGTTCGAACGCCAGCGTGGAGGCGCAGCCATCGCGCGCATGCCGGGCAACTGGCGGCGGCGCGGCGTCGAACTGAAGCACCGACTTGCCGGCGTTGATCCGCTGATAGCCCCAGTGGCGCGCATCGCGCAGGGGACGCGTGCGGACGCCGCTTGCCTTGATCAAAGCGGCGATGCGGTCTGGTGCTATGGCGCCTGCGCCCTGCCATGAACCGAGCCCGCCATCGCCATGTTGCAGCGTGAGCAGCGGGGGGACCAGCAGTTCAAGGATCGTATCCAGCTGCGGCGGCGGTGTGCTGCGCACGGCCGCGTAGCACGCGCGTAAATCGATCAGCAGTTCGATGGCTTCGATCTGGCCAAGCGGGCTGCGCGAAAGGACCCCGCCATCATCTGAGACGAGGTCGCCCAAAGCACGGATCAGCCCGCCTTCGCCATAAAGGCGCCGCGCACGACCATCGGCGAGCAGAAGACCGGCTGCGGTAATGGCTGTCCATCCCGCCACTTCTGCAAGCTTGTCTTCGGCCCTGCCGACGTGGCGGTCGAGCCAACGTGCTGTGTCGTCTAGGGTTGTCAGGACCCTTGCCCGCAATTTGCGGTCGTTGCTCGATAGGAGCAGGGGGGCGTGGATCAGCCACGCGAGAAGGCGATGACCGGTATTGCCGATGGCCCAAGCCGGACCGGCACCGGGCCGCGGGTTGGCACCGAGCCAAGCGCCGAAAATCCGTTCAGCCACTGGCGCGCATTGCGGCCTTGCAGCGCAGCTTGCCAGATCGCTCAGCCAGCCAAAGCCGTGTACCAGCCGCTCGAATGGCGGCGAGAGGCGCGGGCCAGTGAATTCGGTGTCGGCGATCGGCAATTTGACGCCATGAAGCAGGAAGTGTCCGGCCCGCAAGGCGGTGCCTGAGGCCGGATCACCGGCAAGGGGGCTGGCAACGGTTGCCGTCAACCGCGGACGGGCCCGCTTGCGGAAAGGGTTAAGCGCCGAGGGCGGCAGGCCGAGCCCGTAGGCGAGCCGGATCAGGCGTTCGCTGGCGCTGACCTGCGGCGGCGAAAAATCCGCAAGCGCAAGGGCGCGGCCTGGTTCAACCGGCGCAATGTCTGCGTCAGACGGATTGTCAGCCTTTGCTTCTGGTCTGGTGTTCGAACTGGTGACGTCGGTTGCGACGACGAGCGGTTCGGTTTCGGGACCAAGCGGAAGTGCCTTGCGCCCTCCTTCAGGAGCAAGCGCTGTGGCGGCGGCGGGCCCAAGGACTACACCATCTTCCGGGGCTTCGCGTGATCCTGGGAAGAGGCGTGCCATGGCGTCAGTCGCCAGCCTTGAGGGCGGCAATGTTGGCGCTGTAGCACTGTGGGCCGCCCTTGAACGAGGCCGTGCCTGCCACCAACACATCGGCTCCCGCATTGTGGCATTGCGGGGCGGTACCCGTATCGACCCCGCCATCCACTTGCAGGTGGATCGCCCGGCCGCTCTTGTCGATCATCTTGCGCACGGCTTCGATCTTGCGCAGCTGGCTGGTGATGAAGCTCTGCCCGCCGAAACCGGGATTGACGCTCATCACCAGCACGAGATCGATGTCATCGATCAGATAGTCGAGCGTCTTGGCCGGCGTGGCGGGGTTGAGCGCAATGCCTGCCTTCTTGCCCAGCGCACGGATGGCCTGCACGGTGCGGTGCACATGCGGCCCCGCTTCGGGGTGGACTGTGATGATGTCCGCTCCGCTTGCCGCGAACGCCTCAAGATAGGAATCGACCGGCGAAACCATCAGGTGGACGTCAAACGGCTTGGCGCTGTGGGGCCGTAGCGCCTTCACCACGGCAGGACCGATCGTGAGGTTTGGCACGAAGTGGCCGTCCATCACATCGATGTGGATCCAGTCGGCACCGGCCGCGTCGATCGCACGTACCTCCTCACCAAGCCGGGCAAAATCGGCGGAAAGAATCGAAGGGGCAATCAGCGGCGCAGCCATTACGAAAACTCGCAAATTGGGATCAGGCAAACTTGGCACTTAACGCGCATGGCGGCGTCCATCCATAGTTGGGATTACCGGTGGCGAATCGGTGGAACAAGCGCGATTGCCCCCTTTTCCACACGCAATGTCCCTATTTGCGGCCGTTTCGGCGCAAAGCTGGTTCAAGTTGGGTGCCGTCTTGCCGAGCAGGGCGTATGGGCACCGCAAAGGTTGGCCTTGCCGAACGGTGCAAAGGCCTAGTATTGCCCCGCGCGATGGCGCGGCCTTGATCAGAGGCGGGCGTTTTTGGGAAGAATGTCATGATTTTGCGGAACTGGCGCTTTGCCCCGGCAGCTGTGCTGGCGCTGATGGTTGCGCAGCTGGGAATCTTTGCGCCTGCTGCGCATGCAGCGCCGTCCTGCGTCGGACCAGCCAGCGATACGTGGATCCACCTGACCGTTGATCGGGTGCGAAACGGCAAAGGGCTGATTACGGCCACGCTCTATCCAAATGATCGCAAACGGTTCCTGGTCAAGAATGGGTCGCTGTACGTAGCGAGCACTCCGGCTTCTGCGGGCCAGACCCGGTTTTGCCTGTTCGTCCCCCATCCGGGCACTTATGCCATCGCGATCTATCATGACGAGGATTCGTCGGGCACGATCAATCGCGGCGGACTGTTCGGCATCCCGAGCGAAGCCGTGGGCTTTTCGAACAACCCCACGATTCTGTTTGGCCCGCCTTCGCTCCGGTCGGTGCTGTTCACAGTCGATCGCGCCAATCAGGCGTTCACCATCAATCTCAAGAAATTCTGAGAATTCGGCTCAGACCGAAGCAAATGCGGCGGTGAGATAGCGCGGAGCAAGTTCCTCCGCGAACGCATGGGCACGCGGATCGTCAACATCCATCCACCAGGCGCCGCCAATCTCGTGGGTGGCGGCTCTGTCGCGATCTGCCAGCCATTGCATCCCGTCGGAGAGGCTGCCTGCCTTGCCTGCCGCAACGGCGGACTGGATGGCTTCCGCCAGTCGCGGGGTGGCGAGGAAGGCACCGCAATCGACAGCGTCCCATGCCGAAATCGTCTTGCCGATGGCGCTGATGTATCCCCGAGAGTCCATCTTCACCCACGTGGCGTCATCCGGATCGATCAGCGGATGTTCGGTACGCAGGTCGACTGCAAGCGTGACATCGCGGGTTTCGTCACCCACTGCCAACAGGTTTGAAAGGATCGCACTTTCGAACATGTGATCGGCCATCATCAGCAGATAATCGCCCGCGCAAAGCGCGGCACCGGCGATGACCGAGTGCCCGTTCGGTAGATTCCAGTCGGCCACGCGCACGGTTTCGACAGCAACAGGAAGGCGCAGGGCGAGATCGGCAAGGAAGCCTTCGACCGCATCGGCCTGATGCCCGGTCACCACGACCACCCGCGTGATACCGGCGGCGGCGGCCTGCCGAATGCCTATCTCGATCAGCGGAACGCCGCAGACTGGTGTCAGCGGTTTTGAGGCTGAGAGCGAGGCCAGCCGGCTGCCATAGCCAGCGGCGATGATCACGGCATCCATGAAGCAGGCCCTTCTTGAGGGGCACCGCAGGCCCCGCAAAGCGAACGGCGCCGATCCTTCACCAGGACCGACGCCGCCAGCGTTTTTGGTACGGAACGCTTACTCGGCAGCGAGCGCGGTTTCCGAAATGTACTCGTCGACCAGCTGGGCTGCGACGTCATCGTTGAACTGCTGCGGCGGGTGCTTGCAGAAGTAGGCCGAAGGCCCGATCAGCGCACCGCCCTCGCCGCGCTCAAGCGCGACCTTGCAGCAGCGGATGGCATCCATCACACATGCCGCCGAGTTCGGGCTGTCTTCCACCGAAAGACGCAGCTCGAGGTTCATCGGGACATTGCCCCACTGCGTCCCTTCGAGACGGAGGAAGCACAGCTTGTTGTCCTTCTGCCACGGCACGTAGTCCGAAGGACCGACGTGAATGTTCTCGTCGGCAAGACGCTGTGCGAGCATGGCCTGCACCGCCTCGGTCTTGGATTCCTTCTTGGAACCAAGGCGCTGGCGATCGAGCATGTTCATGAAATCGGTGTTGCCACCAGTGTTGAGCTGGTAGGTCTTTTCGACCGTGACGCCGCGCGCACCGAACAGGCTGGAGAGCACGCGGTGAACGATTGTTGCGCCGACCTGCGCCTTGATGTCGTCACCCACGATCGGAAGGCGCTTGGCGCGGAACTTGGCTTCCCATTCCGGACGGCTGGCGATGAACACCGGCATGCAGTTGACGACGCCGACGCCGGCTTCGAGCGCGCATTCCATGTAGAACTCGGTCGCCGTTTCCGAACCGACCGGCAGGAAGTTGATCAGCACTTCTGCACCCGATTCGCGCAGCGCCGCCACGATCGATTCGCGGGTGGCTTCGGGCGCATCGGCCAGGATGAAGCCGCGATCGCCCATGCCAGTCATGTGATCGGCAACGCCATCAAGGATCTTGCCCATGATGACCTTGGCACCGGATGCAGGCACAGTCGGCTGGAACACGGCGGTGCAGTTCGGCGCAGCGAAGATCGCTTCCGAGATGTCCTTGCCGACCTTGCGCGCGTCGACGTCAACACCCATGACAAACTCGACGTCACCAGCGCCATAGCCGCCAATCCGTTCATGGATCAGGCCCGCGGAAGAGTTGGTGTTGCGATAGAATTCTACACCCTGCACCAGCGAGCTCGCGCAGTTGCCCACGCCGATCACTGCGACCTTGATTGGCTTCATTTAACCCGATCCCCTTGGACAAACGGAATGCCGTTGTAACTAAACTGCCTCACTCCACACAAAAGCACCAGATTGCAAGGATATTTCCGCAGCGTCACGCAAGCGGGGATTCGGGGCTGCCTGCAAGGCCACATAGAGTGCATGTTGCCGATGCGAAAAATTTTCCCGCGCAGATGTATGGCGGACGTTCATAAGTTTCTGATTTTTTAAACTTCCAAGACGCCAGAATCACGCCGCCGGATGACGATGACGTATAATGCGATGCAGCATTATTGGCCTTTGGCGCGATGTGTGGGGGTAGTTTCAGCCTCAATTCACAAGCCAGAAGCGCTCCGGCCAAGATCACGAATCAGCGTTTCGCGCTCTCGCTCAGCCTCCCGAGCAGCAGCGCAGCAGCAATCAGAGCCATGCCGAGCGCGTCGAGCGGGCCCATGGTTTCGCCAAACGCCAGCCACCCAAGAAGGATGGAAACGGCGGGCTGGGTAAGCAGCACAACACCAATGATCAGCGCCGAGAAATGGCGCAAGGCAAAGACGATCAAGCCTTGGCCGATAACCTGGCTGCAAAAGGCGAGTGCAATCAGCGGCCACCAGACGTGCGGCCAAACCGGCTCGCCCAGCCAGATCGCGATGGCCAGCATCACCGGGGCGCTGGCCAGCGTAGAGGTGAACAGCAGTCCCCAGCTTTCGAACTGTCCGCGCGAGCCCTGCAGCAGCATGATGTAGAAGAAATAGAACACCCCCGCGAGTATGCAGAACAGATCGCCCACCAGCGTTGCGTGATCGATTTCCAGGGATCGGCCAAGCAGGATGGCGGCTCCGCCAACCGCTGCGCCAATGGCGGCCAGTTCGACAAGACGGGGCAGGCGGCGGGCCGCGACGAGGCCCCAGACCATGAGGATCAGACTTCCGGAATTGCCGAAGAGCGAGGCATTGCCCAGCCGGGTATAGGCGATTCCAATGTGCCAACTCGCCAGATCCAGCGCGAAGAGCACGCCTGCGGTGGCAATCAGCACCCACGCCTTGAGCCCCGGCTTCGCACGCCCTGCGGGTCCGCGTTGCCGCAGGGCCAGCAAGGCGAGGATCGGAAGAGGCAAAAACAGGCGCCAAAATCCGGCTGAAACTGGACCGGAATCAGCCAGCCGCACAAACCATGGCCCCAGCGCGAGCGCAAAATTTCCGCCCAACAGAGCGACGAAGTGCCACGGATCGGGACGTGGAACCTCGCGTTGGTCGTCGATGGTCGTCATTGTCCGCTATTCAACTCGCGCTTGTCATGCGGACACCGGCATCCTAGCTAGGTTGCAAAAGGAAACCCTGTCAGGCGCGACGGGGCCATGTTGTCACGAGGTGGTCCCTCGCCAGTTGAGCGAGGGTCATCGGTTGGCACGGGCCATAGAACGCCTGCCCGCGTTTCCCAAGCCCCTGCCACGGTCGTTTCCGGCTGCGGCGCTCTTTATCTCGTTTCAGCGTTTCCACATTCGATCAGCACTTCACCATTCAAGGGGGGACCCAGCCATGCACGAACCGCTTTTCCAGCCGATCCAGCTTGGCGCCATTGCCGCACCGAACCGCATCATCATGGCGCCGCTGACGCGGGGGCGCGCCATGCCTGATGGTGTGCCGACCGAGATCATGCAGACGTACTATCGTCAGCGCGCGACGGCGGGCCTGATCATCAGCGAGGCGACCGGCATCAGCCGGGAAGGTCTGGGCTGGCCGAGTGCGCCGGGTATCTGGAGCGAAGCGCAAGTCGAAGCGTGGAAGCCGGTGACCGAGGCGGTTCATAATGCCGGCGGCCGGATCATCATGCAGCTGTGGCACATGGGACGCATCGTTCATCCCTATTTCCTTGGTGGCGAACTGGCCGTTTCCGCTTCCGCAACGCGGGCTCCGGGCCATGCCCACACGCCGGAAGGCCGCATGGACAATGTAGATGCCCGCCCGCTGCGGCTCGATGAAATGCCGCGCGTGGTGGATGATTATGGCCATGCTGCCGAGAACGCCAAGCGGGCCGGTTTCGATGGCGTGCAACTGCACGGTGCCAATGGCTATCTGATCGACCAGTTCTTGCGCGATTCCTCGAACCTGCGCGACGATGATTACGGCGGCAGCCCGGCCAACCGCGTGCGGCTGATGCGCGAAGTCATGGAGCGCCTCGTGAGCATCTGGGGCGCTGATCGCGTTTCGATCCGTCTTTCGCCCAATGGCGAGAGCCAGGGTGTGGACGACAGCGATCCCGCCACGCTCTATGCCGAGGCCGCCAGAGCGCTTGAGGCGTTGAAGGTTTCGTTTGTCGAACTGCGCCAGCCTGGGCCGGACGGCACCTTCGGTGCAACGACCGTGCCGCCGCAGGATCACGTGATTCGCGCCCACTATTCAGGGCCGCTGGTGCTCAACAGTGATTACGCGCCCGAGGGAGCGGCTGCCGATGTTGCTTCGGGGCGTGCGGATGCGATCAGTTTTGGCCGTCCCTACATTTCGAACCCCGATCTCGTGGAACGGATTCGGGTCGGTGCGGAACTCGCGCCCAATGTGGGCGTGCCGCAAACGTGGTATTTCCCGGGCGAAGCAGGTTATATCGATTATCCGACGCTCGCCGAGGAGCAGGCCCGCGTTTCGGCGTGACGGTTTGCCGGACAAGGCCATAGGAGCATCACATGCGCACCACTCCGCGATCCTGGCTCTTCGTTCCCGGGGATAGCGAAAAGAAGCTGCTCAAGACGCCGGAAACGGGCGCGCATGCACTGATCATCGATCTGGAAGATGCCGTGGCGCCTTCCGCAAAGCCAGCCGCGCGCCGCCTGACGCGCGACTGGCTGGAGGCCCACAAGCGCCAGATCACCATGCGCAAGCAGGCGCGCTGGGTACGGATCAATGCCGTCGAAACGGGGTTGTGGCGCGAGGATCTTGCGGCAGTGATGGTGGGGGCGCCGGAAGGCATCATGCTGCCCAAGGCGGAAGGGCCGGAGCAACTCCGCCAGGTTGCCGCCGAGATCTATGAGCATGAGCAGCGTAATGGCATTCCAAACGGCCAGACCCGGCTTTTGCCGCTGGTGAGCGAGACCCCGCGGGCTGCGCTCACCATCACCGCCTATATGGATGCCTCGATGCCGCGACTGGCGGGGCTGACCTGGGGTGCGGAAGACCTTTCGGCTGAACTCGGCGCTGCGCGCAAACGCGATGCTGATGGTCAGTGGACCGATGCGTTCCGGTTCGTGCGGGCGCAGACTTTGCTGGTGGCGCATGCCCGCGGTGTCTGGGCGATTGATACGCTCTATGCGGATTTCCGCGATGTGGAAGGTACGCAGCGTGCAGCGGAGGCTGCGCGCGCGGACGGTTTTGCCGGGATGCTCGCGATCCATCCTTCGCAAGTGCCGCTGATCAACGCAGCTTTTACGCCCAGCGAGGAGGAAGTCGCCAACGCCCGCGCTATCGTCGAGGCCTTCGCGGCAAACCCCGGGGTGGGGGCAATCCAGCTTGACGGACGAATGCTCGATCAGCCCCATTTGCGGCTGGCGAAGGCCCTACTCGGGATCGAGTAAGGCCGAAAAGTCAGGGCGTGGCCGGTTTCGCGCTCGCGGTCGGATTGGGGCGCGGCGGAGCCTGATCTGCGGCCGCAGGTTCGGCAGGGCTGGCGGCATCAACTGCCGCGTCCGAACTTTCCGCACCCGCATCAGCGTTGGACTTGTCGGAGGCTTTGTGCGCAGCGGGTGCCAAGGGTGCTTGTGCCTGCGAGCCATTGGTATCCAGCATGGCATCGCTCACCGAGCCCGGCAGGACCTCTCCGCTCGCCGTCGAGCCTGCTTGTGGTCCGGTCGACGTTCCGCAACCGCCGATCAGCAGCAGCGGTGCTAGCATGATGGCCAGCTTGGCGGTTGGCATTACGCGATTCATGGCAGGTCCTTGGCGGGTCGTTCCGGTGCGCCGCGAGGTTCGAGACGGGCGAAGAAATCTTCTTTCCTTGCCAGCAATGCCCGATCCCACTCCTCCGGTGCAACCGAAATGCCGAGCGCGGCGAGACTGGTGACGCCATAATCCTCGATACCGCACGGCACTATGCCGCCGAAATGGCCAAGGTCCGGCGCGAGATTGACCGAGAAGCCATGCATCGTGACCCACCGCCGGATGCGGATGCCGATCGCGCCGACCTTGGCTTCACCGCCATCTGCACCGCGCGTCCAGATGCCGACGCGCCCATTGGCGCGCCATGCCTCGACGCCAAAATCGCCAAGTGTATCGATGACCCAGCCTTCTACTGCATGGACAAAGCCCCGCACATCCCGCGCCCGGCGGCCCAGATCGAGCACCAGATAGCCGACCCGTTGGCCGGGGCCGTGGTAGGTATAGCGTCCGCCGCGGCCTGCCTCGACCACATCGAAGCGCGGATCGAGCAGTTCGTCTGCGGCGGCACTGGTGCCAGCCGTATAGACGGGCGGATGTTCGAGCAGCCAGATGAGTTCGCGGGCTGTGCCTTCGCTGACAGCGGCATTGCGGGCCGTCATCTCGCTCAGCGCCTCGCGATAGGGCACGAGCGACGGGCTCTGCTTGATCTCGATCTGCTCCGGTGTCTGCATGGCAAAACGCATGGCCTTGTGCGCAGGCGCTGGCAAGCACCGGCATCTCGCCAACTGCACCGCAGCGGGGGGTGCGCAACCCTTTTGGTCCTGCTAGGGCTCCATCCGGAAAGGGACATGACGGTCGTGACGATTTTGGACAGCAGTGCGGCATGGGCCAGCGCCACGCGCATGGTTGCCGCCAATCGAGATCTGCTCGTGGCCATTGCCGGCGTGTTCTACGTGCTGCCGGGGCTGGCTGGCGCGGTGTTCGTGCCGTCCCCCGCCATGACCTCGGGCATGACCGAAGCGCAAATGCTGGAAGTCATGCAGAGCTACTATGCCAGCTCGCTGCCGGCCTTGCTGGCCCTCTCCCTGCTTCCCATGGTCGGCATGCTGACCATGCTTGTCGTCATGCTCGATGCGGCGCGCCCGACTGTGGCGCAGGCGATCCGCCACAGCATGCGCGCCCTGCCGTCCTATTTTGCCTCACAGCTGCTGATCGCGCTCGGCGTTCTGCCGCTCTCAATGGCGTTGGCGGTGGTGCTCTCCCTGTTTCTGCCAGATCGCATCGCGGTGTCCGTCTCGCTGGGGTTGCTGTTTTATCCGATCATGCGCACGATGCTGGTCGGCCCGGTGGTTGCGGGGCAGACCGAGCGCAATCCCGTCGCTGCCATTCGCGAGAGCTTCCGCCTGACCAAAGGCAATGCCGGGCGGATCCTGCTGTTCATCGGTCTTGCCGGCTTTGTTTTCCTTGTGATTTACGGGCTCGCCATGATGTTTGTCGGGGTGGTGCTGGTGCTCATGTTCAAGGGCGAGCCGCAGCGCCTGATCGGGGAGGGTGTGGCGGGCGTTCTGCTGGCAGTCGCCTATACCTATTTCGTTGCCATGCTGGCGGCGGTCTACAACCAGCTTGCCGGCGGTGCGCCAGGCGCAACCAACGGGTGACCGTGATGGACGAACCAGACGTCCAACTGCCTCGCAACCGGATGGCCTTGCTGTTCATGGTCATGCTCGTCACGGCGGCTGGCAACACCGCCATGCAATCGGTGATGCCCTCGATCGGGACGCACTTGAAGATCGCCGATGTCTGGGTGAGCTTGGCCTACAGCTGGTCTGCGCTGCTCTGGATGCTGCTCGCCCCCTTCTGGGCGCGACGGTCGGATCGGCGTGGGCGCAAGGCGATGATGGCGCTGGGGCTCGTGGGCTTTGCCGTGTCGTTCGCCTTGTGCGGGGCCGCGCTCTATGCCGGGCTCAACGGTGCGATCAGCGGGCTGACCGCAATCCTCCTGTTCGCAGCTGCCCGCTCGCTTTACGGCGGTTTCGGTTCGGCTGCGCCGCCTGCGGTCCAAGCCTACGTCGCCAGCCGGACGAGCCGGGCCGAGCGCACGCAGGCCCTGTCCATGGTTTCATCGAGTTTCGGTCTGGGCACCGTGCTGGGCCCGGCACTTGCGCCCTTGCTCATTCTGCCCGGCATTGGCCTGATTGGTCCGTTTGCTGCGTTCACCATCGCGGCGTTGGTCGTGCTGGTCTTGCTGCGGCTCCGGCTCCCCGACGATGATCCGCGTTTTGCCGGTCGCGGCCAGATCCTTGGCGAGCCGCTCAGCGCCTCCTCCAACCCCCGGTTGACCGATGCGCGCGGTGCCGAAGTTGAGCATGTCCATGCAGAACTGGCAGCTGAAGACCATTCGCAGGCTTCCCTTTCCGGGCGGCTGCGCTGGAGTGATCCGCGCCTGCGTGCATGGCTGGCAGTTGGCATGCTTGGCGGACAGGCCCAGTCTATCCTGCTGGGCGTCATCGGCTTTCTGCTGCTCGACAGGCTCGGTTTGCGGCATCAGCCAGATGCTGCCGCCGGGCCGATCGGCCTTGTGCTGATGTGCGGCGCAGTCGCCACGCTCCTTGCGCAATGGGGTCTTATTCCGATGATGCGGCTGGGGCCGCGGACATCGACGTTGTGGGGCATGAGTCTGGTTGTGATCGGCACTCTTGGCATGGGCGCGGGCCGTGATCTGCATGCGATCGCCACCGGCTTTGCCGTCTGCTCGCTTGGCTTCGGCCTGTTTCGGCCCGGGTTTACATCCGGCGCCAGCCTAGCGGTGACGCCCGCTGAACAGGGGCAGGCCGCTGGCATTGTCGCGGCCGTGAATGGGTCAGCCTATATCATCTCACCGGCCATCGGTGTGTGGCTTTACAATCATTCAAACTGGCTGGCGTGGGGCGCAGTCGAGCTGCTGTCAGCGCTCGTCATGTGCATCTGCCTTTTCGCGATGCGGCGCGATCAGGCTGCCTGATTCCAATCAGGGAAGATCCAGCCGGGTAACGACCCGCCCGGCCGCAGCATCGTGTAGCCGCACGGAGAGCATCAGCAGCAGGTTGAGGCCCACCGAAAGGTACATGAAATACCACAAGGGGCTACCTGCGATCATCGAAAGGCCGAGCAGGATTGCCCGAGGGTTCGGCCCGAGGTAGCGCAGAAGGGCCAGCAAAGGGCGCTGCTCGCGCTGCACTTCGGCCCGGATCTGTGCCAGGCGGACCGGATCGTTCGCCATGGCGCTGATAACGGCGGCATCGATGCGCAGGGCGTTGGGGCTCATGCCGGCGGCGAGGCGTAGATAGCCGGCCACGGCCACGCGCAAGAGCCAGCCGAGCCCGCCAAGATCGCGGAACAATGCAGGCCCGTTGTTGTTCGCATTGTGGAGCCAGGGCGTCCCGTACGTCCAGTGCTGGTAGAACCGGCGCTGCACTTCGACATGGTTGGCCTGCACGATATGGCCAGCGCCAGCCGCGAGCGTCCAGAACCACGCCCAGCCGCTGCCCAATGCCCGGGTGAGCACCAAAGCCAGCAGGACATAGAGCACGATGTGGCTCACGTAGTCGCAGATGCCGTCCACCAGTTCGCCCAGCGGACTGGATTTGCCGGTGATGCGGGCGAGATCGCCGTCAGCACCATCAACGACGTGCCACGAAACATGAAGCAACATGCCCAGCACCGCCCACAGTGGGCCAGACGTGCTCCAGTAGATCACCCCCGCGGCGACGACGAGCGATCCGCCGAAAACCGACACCATGTTCGGCGTGATCGGCGTGGGAGCCAGCAGGCGCGCCAGCTGCCAGGCGAGCGGGTGATAGATGTAGTGGTTGAGCGCGTCCTGCAGTTCCCGCGCCCGCGCGGGGCGCTTGATCGGCGCTTTGCCGGTGCCGGAAGTCGCGGTGCTCATTCTGATGCTGCTACCTTACTTGCGCGCGCCAAGATCACCCTGGCCGACTGTGCCGCTGGCCATGGCCAGCATGGCATCGAGGCTCTTCTTTGCACCGAGCCGCAACGTTTCCTCGATCTCGATCCGCGGGGTCAGATCGCGCAGGGCAACATAGAGCTTCTCGAGCGTGTTGAGTGCCATGTAGGGGCAGATATTGCAGTTGCAGTTCCCGTCCGCTCCGGGCGCGCCGATGAAAGTCTTTTCCGGCAGGTCCAGCTGCATCTGGTGAATGATGTGCGGTTCCGTCGCCACGATCAGCGTGTCACCTGGGAAGGTGCGGGCGAACTGCAGAATGCCGCTGGTCGATCCGACATATTCTGCGTGATCGACGATGGTCGGCGGGCATTCGGGATGGGCGGCGACAGGCGCGCCGGGGTGCTGCGCCATCAACTTCAGCAGCTCGGTTTCCGAAAAGGCCTCGTGCACGATGCAAACGCCTGGCCAGAGCAGCATTTCGCGCCCGAACTTGCGATTGAGGTAACCGCCGAGATGCCGGTCCGGGCCGAAGATGATCTTCTGTTCGGGCGGGATCTGGGCGAGGATCGTCTCCGCGCTCGAAGAGGTGACAATGACGTCGCTGAGTGCCTTAACCTCGGTCGAGCAGTTGATGTAGGTCAGCGCGATATGGTCAGGATGGGCTTCGCGAAAGGCGCGGAACTTCTCGGGAGGGCAGGAATCCTCAAGGCTGCAGCCCGCGTCCATGTCGGGCAGCACGACGATCTTCTGTGGGCTCAGGATCTTGGCGGTCTCAGCCATGAACTTCACACCGCAAAACGCGATCACTTCCGCATCCGTCGCGGCGGCCTTGCGCGAAAGCTCAAGCGAATCGCCCACGAAATCGGCAAGATCCTGAATTTCGGGCTTCTGGTAATAGTGCGCAAGGATCACCGCGTTGCGGTCCTTGCGCAACCGATCGATCTCGGCGCGCAGATCGAGGCCGGAAAGATTGGTGGGCTGGGCTGTCATCGCTGGAAATTCCCTGATCGAAAGAGGGCTGTTGCCCACTGTCCACGTTCCGGCACTTAGGCAGCACCGGAGCCGCGGGCAATAGCCTCTGCGAGCACAGCGATGGAACGCGTACCAGCCAGCATCTGGATCAATCCGTGAATGCCGACAATGATTGCCATCGCAAGCAATGTGGCAGGGTGCATGCGGCCCAGCGTCCTGTGGTCATGTCGTGCCAGAATGCCGAGAAAGCAGAGTTGCAACCCGGCCTCGAGCCAGCCGCCGAGGGTTTGGCCCAGGAAGGGCATTGGCAGGAGCCGTCCGAGCGCCGGTTCCATCAGGATGATGGTTGCGCCGATAATCAGACGGCGATGCCACTGCGTATGCCTGCGCAGCGCTATGGCGGCTGTTACGACAGCTGCGAAAACGATGACCTCGACATGTGTCAGCGCCAGAAAGTACGCATCCGAGAAGAAGGGAGGGACGCGGTGCATGGCCAGTGCCATGCGGCCTGCGAAGATACCAAGTCCTGCAATCGCCGCGACGAGGACAAGGCTGGTCCACCCGAGCTTCCGGTGCAGAGCAAGATTGCCGCATTCAGCCAGACGGTTTTGCAGCACCACGGTGCCCAGCCAGCCCAGCATGGCGATGGCGTGGAGATGAATCCAGATTGGCGTCGCCAGAGGTGCTACAAAGCCGCGCAGGGCCCACTGGAGAAAGCCGAAGACAATGACCACTGCCAGCGTGAGCGACAGGCGGGTGAAAAAGTGCTGGTCGGCAAGGTAGGAAGCGTTTGGCTGCGTGGCTGCAAAGTCCATGAGTTTGTCCCCCAGTTCCAGCTTTCTAACAGCGCTCGTGTAAAGGTCTCACCAGGCCAGACGATTAAGGATTCTCAGGCTCCCCATCGATGGAAACCGACAGTTTGACGTCGCCAAAACCAGCCACTTGCAATGGAATAGCCAAGTTCTGGCGGATGGCGTCCTTCGCTGCCGAACGCGCCAGTCCCAGCAGTACGGGGTTGGCCGCCTGTTCGACCGCCAGTCGCTCGGCGAGCTTGGTATTGTCCCGCGTCAGCTTGTCCTGCGCCGCGCGGGTGATCCACACGCCTTCGCGCAAGTATTGCGCGCGCGCTTCATCAAGGTTCGGGCGTGTCACCTCAAGCGCGGGCAGTCGGACGGTCAGAGTCCGGCTGGCCATATCCCAGCGCATGCGATCGCGGCCGACTTTGCCCAGATCTATGGCGTAGTCCACTCGCGCGGGAATGACCGCGACCTGGTGCGACGTCACCAGGCCAAACAGGCGGCTATCATCGCTTGCCACAACGGGAGCCAGTTCGGCGCTGAATACAGTCAGCCGGTCTTGCTTGTTGAAGGCAACCAGACTGGTGGCCAAGGGGTCGCCGACGGGAGTCGGCCGCCAAAGCTGCCAGGCCAACCATGCCGCGATGCCCGCAGCAGCAATGAGCAGCAGCCACGGCAACGCCCGTGCGCGCCACCTTGTTGGTCGTGCAGCGGCTTGGCTTGCTGCGGGCGGTGTCAGGCGATCAAGGTCCATGTCTGCTCCGGCGCGTCCGCTCCTCGCGCAATCCGGCCTTTCGCCTCAAGGTCGATGAGATGCGCCAGCACCGAGCGTCCGGCTGCGCCGGTTAGGCGCGGATCGAGGCCTTTGTACATCTGCGTCACCATTTCCGGAATCGTGAACGGCGCCTCGCCGAGCAGCCTGAGGATCTGTGTCTCGCGCTGGCGGCGATGCCCGATCATGCCTCGCACCAGTTGCTGCGGTTTGGTCACGGCAGGACCATGAGCGGGATAGTAGACAGTGTCTTCGCGCGATTGCAGCTTCTGCAACGAGAGCATGTAGGCGCTCATGTCTCCATCCGGAGGCGAAACCACAGTAGTAGACCAGCCCATGACATGGTCGCCCGTGAACAAGGCGCCGGTTTCCAGCAAGGCGAAGCACAGGTGATTGCTGGTATGGCCGGGGGTTGCGACTGCCTCGAGCGTCCAGCCATCGCCGTTGAGCCGCTCGCCATCGGACAGAACACGATCTGGCGTGTAGAGAGGATCGAACTCGGCATCGGCACGCACGCCGCTTCCCGCTCCGCTATCGTCGATGGCAAGCGCTGCGCAGCCGATGATCGGTGCGCCGGTGGCATCTTGAAGCGGCCGGGCGGCCGGACTGTGATCGCGGTGGGTGTGCGTGCACATGATCGCGACGAGCTTCTGCCCCGCGATCGCCTTCAGGATCGCATCCACATGGCCCTCGCCGTTGGTATCGGCGTGACCGGCCACTCCGCCTCCTATCGGACCGGGATCGATCACGACAACGTCTGTGCCGCTTCCAACCAGATAGGTCTGCGTCCCGTTGAATGTGTAAGGTGATGGGTTGGGAGCAAGGACGCGTCGGACCAGCGGTTCGACTATGATCGCAAGTCCGGTATTCCACTCGGACTGATCGGGGATGGTGATGCCGGGCGCAGAACTGGATGAAGCCATCCGCACGGTATGCGGTTTTTCGATCGGCGGCGCAACGCTATGCCAGTCTCTTGGCGAAAGGTCGCCTCAGAGAGCTGCGGGTATTGCCATTGCCAACCTGCTCCGTAGGCGCTCTATGGCGCTGCCGGTTGGCTGCGTTGCTCCACGCCACGCGTTTTCCAGCCGCTGTATGCGCGCATAGAGGCGTTCGCTATCATGCACGCAGCGCTGCGCATCCGCCGGAATGGCCAGTACCTGCAAGGGGTCGCTCAATGGAAAGTTGGCGATGAGCCGTCCGTGGCGTCGCAATTGCAACTCGCTTAGTTCGCCAGCAAAATAGGCGCGGTGATTCAGCAGCCATGCGAGACAATGCATGATCCGGGTTGTGGTTCGAAGAGCTTCGCAGCTGAGCTGCACATGCGCCAGATCCGCCTCGGGATCGTCGTTGGCTCCAATCAGCGCGCGCTTGTCGTGCCCCTGCCGCAGCCTGTCGAACACCGCGCGGACCTCTTCGGAGAGGACCAGTGCCTCTGCGTAGAGCGCTTCGATGATGCGCGGATTGAGGTTGGGCGTCAGTGCCATCAAACGCGCATAGTCCCATCCCAAGGCTGCGCTCAACACATGGGTGGACGCACGTTCACCACGTTTTTGAACTGTGCCGGAACGGTACGGTACGCTCTGGTTGACGGCTCTCGTTCAGCGTGAGTCAAGAATCTGTAATCAGGCGATAATGTCTGGAATCAAGTAGTCTTCCAGCAGGGCAATCTGATCCTTGAGCAGCAACTTCCGCTTTTTGAGACGGGCAACCTGCAGCTGATCATGCGCGCCGGTCCCTGATAGGGCATCGATTGCCGCATCGAGATCGCGATGTTCGATCCGCAGCATTTCGAGCCGCTTGCGCATTTCGTCTTCTGTCAAACCCGCCACTCCTGAATGCCCAAGTCAATGCCATCTGCGCCTGCAACGCTCGGCCGAAGCCTGCACGATACTGGCGCGCCCCGCCACGTTAACGTTTGGCAAGACCCCTCATACGCATGATCCCGAAATTTGGACATTCCGGCGAAGACGGGCTTGCAAGATACGGTGATTGTGGGAGCATGACAACGCGTCTGCTCGGATGAGTCGAGGCTGACATGTCCTTGCTGGCGCTTATCTTCGGCTTAACCCTCCGGCAGCGATCCTGCCGCCGGAGCGGGTCGAAGCTGGTGTCCTGAGGAGGTTGCCGCATGGAACTGACGCATATCAGCGCCCTTGAATCCAAACACGCAGGTCTTGAACGGCGAATTGCCGAAGAACGTGCCCGACCGGCGCCGAATGACGCGCTGCTCAAGGAACTCAAGCGGCGCAAGTTGCGAATCAAGGAAGAGCTGGCTCACGTTCAACAGGTTCATTGAGATCAGATTCAGGACAGGCTGGCCATGTCCAGCGGCCAGCCTGTCGTGGTTCGGGAAACCCACGCGTTGACCGACCGCATGCTTTCGTGCCGAGAATGCTGCTTTGCGCGGATACGAATTCTTGAGGGCTCTCGGCACTGCAGTTTGCAAACCGCGCGGTCTGCGCTAGGCCCTAGTACATGATCACCGCCGCTGCCGCTGCCCGCGCGATCCTGACTTCCCTTCATGAGGTCATGGCATCCCGTGCCGGTGCGCAGGCGAAACTGAACCAGATCGTCGATGTTATCGGCGACAAGCTGAACAGCGAGGTCTGTTCGATCTACCTTCTGCGCGAGGGTATGCTGGAACTTTTCGCGACCCGCGGACTCAACCAGGCCGCAGTGCACGTGACGCGAATGGCTGTTGGAGAAGGTCTTGTCGGCACGATTGCCGCCAACATCGAAACACTCAATCTTGCCGAAGCGGCGGCGCACCCCGATTTCGCGTTCTTTCCGGAAACCGGTGAAGAACGGTTCCATTCGTTTGCTGGCGTTCCAATCGTGCGCCGGGCCCGTGCGGTCGGCGTGCTCGGCGTGCAACATGTCGAGCCGCGGCGTTACGAAGAAGTCGAGATCGAGGCACTTCAAACCGTGGCGATGGTGCTGTCCGAACTGATCGCCAATGCGGATCTGATCGATGAGGAAGATGCTCTCGGCGCAGATGCGCACCTCACGGGTCACGAACGCATTCCGGGTCTGACATTGGTCAAGGGACTCGCGAGTGGTGTCGCGGTATTCCACCAGCCTCGCGTGACTATCGAGCATGTCGTGGCGGAGGATACCGAGGCAGAGCGGCAGCGCGTCTATCTCGCCTTCGACAAAATGCGCGAACAGATCGATCGCATGGCGAGCCAGGCTGAATTCGGCATGGGCGGCGAGCACGAAGAGGTACTCGAGACGTACCGCATGTTCGCTTACGACGAAGGCTGGAGCAGGCGGATCAATGAGGCGATCGATTCGGGCCTCACTGCAGAAGCTGCGATCGAGCGCGTACAGCAGCGCACCCGCATGCGCATGCGGCAGATCGATGATCCGCTGCTGGCCGATCGGATGCATGATCTCGAGGATCTCTCCAATCGCCTGTTGCGCATTGTGTCGGGACAGCTCGGCACGGCGGCGAGTCTCGGGCTGAAGGGTGATGCGATTCTGATCGCGCGCAATCTTGGGCCGGCCGAACTGCTGGAATATGACCGGCGGCGCTTGAAGGGGGTGATCCTCGAGGAAGGTTCTCTGACGGCGCACGTCGTCATTGTCGCCCGGGCTATGGGCATCCCCGTGGTCGGTCGGATTCGCGCACTGCGCGCCAAAGTGCGTGAGGGCGACCATCTGTTGCTGGATGGCGATCAGGGCGTGGTCGATGTTCGGCCTGCGCCCAGCCTGATCGAAGCGTTTGAAGCGCGTTTTGCCCGCAATCGCGAGCGGCAGGCGCTCTACGCCGCAATGCGTGACGTGGAGCCTATTTCGGCAGACGGGCAGCGCATCCGGGTAATGATCAACGCTGGTCTGCGTGATGACATGCCGATGCTCAATCTGACCGGAGCAGACGGCATTGGCCTGTTCCGCACAGAGTTTCAGTTTCTGGTCTCGGCGACGCTCCCCGCGCGTGAACGGCAGACCCGGCTGTACCGGGATGTGCTCGACGCGGCTGGTGACCGTCCGGTCGTGTTCCGCACCGTCGACATTGGCGGTGACAAGGTGCTCCCGTATCTGCGGCACAACGACGGCGAGACGGAAGAGAACCCGGCAATGGGATGGCGGGCACTGCGCGTGGCGCTTGAGCGGGATGGTCTGCTCAAGGTACAGGCCCGCGCGCTGCTCGAAGCGGCTGGCGGGCGCACGCTCAATGTCATGTTCCCGATGGTGACCGAGCCTTGGGAATTCGATGCGGCGCAGGCCGTGTTCGAAAGCCAACTCACTTTTCTGAAGAAGCAGAAAAAGTTGCTGCCGGATGCCATTCACTATGGCGCAATGCTCGAAGTTCCCGCGCTCGCGGAATATCTCGACGTGCTGGCCCCGCGGCTCTCATTCCTTTCCATAGGAACCAATGATCTCACGCAGTTTCTGTTTGCGGCCGATCGTGCCAATCCGAAACTTGCCGAGCGCTATGACTGGCTTTCGCCAGCCATTCTCCGCTTCCTTCGGCGAGTTGTGCTAACCGTCGCCCCCTTTGGGACTGACGTCACCGTCTGTGGTGAAATGGGTGGCCGCCGGCTGGAGGCACTCGCCTTGCTCGGAATCGGCATAAACCGGCTTTCGATTACTCCGGCGGCTGTCGGGCCGATCAAGGAGCTTGTGCGCACAGTTGACCTTTCGGCGATTCGGACGGCGATGGAAGGCTGGCTTGCGGAACCCCCCGCCAATCTGCGATCGGAAATCGCCGCCTGGGCGACGGCGCGTGGAATTGATTTCGATTGAATTCGTCGCATTAGGGGCACCGATGATGCCTTCTTCGAGCTAAAATCGTTGACAATTTCCATGCGCGCATGCTGCCTCGTGCATGGGTTCGCATCCGATCCAGATATTACCCGGAAGAACAATGAACGACGGGAACTATGCCGTGGCCGAGGACGGCGAAAGTCATATGGTCGCCTCAGACCGATTCCGCGACGCGGAGCCCATGACACCGGGGTCGTCTGCGGTGCATTGCCAGCCTGACGAACCTGTTTCTGTTGCTGGCCGGCTCGTGGCAGCGCGTCAGGCGCTCGGCCTTTCGGTGGGTGACGTCGCCGCACGGACTCGAGTCACGCTTCGCCACATCGAAGCGCTGGAGGCTGGCGACTATAGTGCAATGCCCGGACGGCCTTATGCCATCGGCTTCGCTCGGGCTTACGCGCGGGCCGTGGGGCTGAAAGATGCAGAGATTGCCGATGCGGTGAGATCAGAGCTGGTCAGCACCGCGCCGCGATCCGATATGAGGGTTCTCAATCAGTTCGAAGTGGGAGACCCTGCCAAGACGCCGTCGCGGCTGGTTGGATGGCTGGCGTTGGCTTTGGTCGGTGCGATTCTGGGGTTGGGGGGTGTCTTCTGGCGCAGTTATTATGCGCCAGCCGTTGCGCTGCCCTCTCTGATCGATGAAGCACGGCAACCAGTCGCTGAGTCCTCGCCTGTGCAAGCGGCTCCAATCGGCAAACCTGCCAGTCCGGTCACTGGACCCGTTGTTTTCACCGCGCTGGAGGAGGGCGTTTGGGTGAAGTTCTATGACGGGCAAGGCAAGCAGTTGATGCAAAAGCAGCTGGCGAAAGGTGAGGCCTATATTGTGCCCGCGGATGCTGTTGGCCCGAAAATCTGGACTGGCAGGCCGGATGCCCTGTCGATCACTATCGGAGGGCAGCCGATACCGCGGCTGGCAGACGCCGAGGGGATTATCAAGGACGTTGCGGTCGATGCTTCCAGCCTTCGTGCCCGTGTGCCGATGACCGCGCCGCCGCTTCAGCAGAAAACCGCAGCAGCGCCCCCGCCCTCGCTGTGAGTTGACCGACTTGGCCTTGATCTGTGAGAAACCCTGCGTTCACGCCAGCATTTCATCTGCAACCGCTTGCGCGCAGACGTGCAGAGGGCGCATGGAAGTGGCGATAGTCCGACTGGAGTGACGATGAAAATCTTGATTGGCAATGTCCGTGCAGGTTCGGCGATGGCCCTCACGCTTGCAGGCCTCTCGGCGACATTGCTGCCGTTTGGGACATTTCCTTCAGCTTACGCGCAAACTGCGCCAGAAAGCACCGATGTTCGATTGCGCCGGATCGAGGCGGAATTGCGCGCGGTCCAGCGCAAGGTCTTCCCTGACGGTGCGGGCAAGACTTTCGCGCCGGAAATCACTGCGCCCGGAAGCGAAGCGACCACGTCTGCGCCAACTCCGACAGCAGTAACCGATCTCCTTACCCGCATGGACGCAGTAGAAGCGCAATTGCAGCGCCTGACAGCAGCCAGCGAGGAAAACCAGAATCATCTGGCAAAGCTGGAAGCACGGCTTGCTGCCCTTGAGGTCGCCGGCTCACCTACGCCGAGTGCTGTGCCTGCTGCGGTGCAGCCGCCAGCAGCAAGCCCCGCAGTCGCCGCTCCGGCCGCTGTTCCCGAGCCGCCCAAGGCTGCCAAGCCCGTACCCAAGCCAGACCGCGTTGCAGCCGTGATGGCCGTCGAAAAGCCCTCAACCGACGACAAGGGCGAAGATGATTATACCTATGGCTACCGGCTGTGGGAGGCCAAGTTCTTTCCCGAAGCGCAGCAACAATTGCTGCGGGTGGTCCAGCAGTACCCGCGTCACACCCGGATCAGCTATGCGCGCAACCTGCTGGGCCGAGCTTATCTCGACGACGGCAAACCGGGTACGGCAGCTCAGTATTTTCTGCAGAACTATCAGGCAGATCGCAAAGGTGATCGCGCGGCGGACAGCCTGCTTTACCTGGGCGTTGCAATGGGCCGCCTGAAGGAAGAAAAGCGCGCATGCGTGGCCTTCGCAGAGTTCCGGCAGACCTACCCTGCGGAGTTAGTGGGCCGCTTGAAATCCCAATACGAGGCGGCCACCAAGCCGGTAACCTGCAATTGATAGCCTGCTGCGCGCCCGGTTTGCTGAGGACTGGGCAGCGCTTCTGCCTGTACCTGAGCGCGTAGGCCTCGCGGTTTCCGGCGGCCCGGATAGCCTGGCTCTGCTTCTCCTTGCTCATGCCGTGTTGCCAGGTTCGTTCGAGGTGGCAACGGTCGATCATGGCCTTCGGCCTGAGAGCGCCGGAGAAGCTGCTCACGTCGGAAGCATTGCTGAGGCTCAAGGCATCCGGCACACCGTGCTGCGGCTCGACCTCGAGCTGGGTCCAGCGCTGCAGGAGCGCGCAAGAGCGGCACGTTACAGGGCGCTCGGCGCGTGGGCGAGGGTGGCCGGTCTTGCAGCAGTCGTGACGGCGCATCATGTCGAAGATCAGGCCGAGACGCTACTCATGCGGCTGGCCCGCGGTGCCGGAGTGCGCGGCCTGGCGGCGATGCGAGCCGCTTCGCCACTTCCTGAATGGCCCGAACTTGGCTTGCTGCGCCCTCTGCTGGGCTGGCGGCGGACCGAGTTGGCAAAGGTCGTAACTGCTGCCGGAATTGAGGCGATCGATGACCCCTCCAACTGGGATGCGCGTTTCGAGCGGGTGCGGTTTCGCGAGATGCTTGCTGCAACGCCCAGCCTCGATCCTTCGGCCCTGGCCGCCAGCGCGCATCATCTTGCGGAAGCTGACGCTGCTATCGAGTGGGCCGCCGAGCGCAGTCTGGCCTCAACAGAAGTGCACGTGGGGGTGCTGCAATGGACGCCTGCAGATACGCCGCGCGCAGTCGGCCTGCGGGTACTTGAGCGTATCGTGATGGAGCTTTCCGGCGGCAAACCGCGTGGCAGTGCACTTGCACGATGGCATGGTCGGCTGTCTGCGGGCGAAGTCGCCACGCTTGCCGGAGTGCGCGGCGATGGCCGCAAAAGCGCATGGTGCTTCACCACGGCGCCGGACCCGCGCCATCATCAGAAAGAACGAGCGGAAAGACCCTAAGGGCAAGAAATTCGCTCAACGCGTTATATTGCCATTCCTCTGGGGCATCCTACATTGGAAGAGCAAATTTCCCGCTTCGAAAGCAGTGCCATGAACGACGACCAGCCGCAGGGTAACCCCTGGATCAAGAGCCTTCTCATCTGGGGCGGCATCTTTCTCGCGCTGCTCCTTGTGGTCTCGATGTTCAATACACGCACCGATCCTGCTGGGACCATGATCCCCTACTCTGATTTCCGTGCGAGCGTCGTGCAGGACAACGTGCGCGAAGTGCAAGTCGGACCTGACCGGATTACCGGGACGCTGAAGAACGACCAGCAATTCGCGACTGTGCCGGTGCCTGGCGATGGAGAACTGACCAGGTTGCTGCAAGAGCATGGTGTCCGTTATGCCGGCAAGGCGCAGGAGGAGCCCAACATCCTGCTCTACATCCTTGCGCAGTCGCTTCCGTTCCTGTTGATCCTGGGCGTTGCGTTCTTCGCGCTCCGTCAGGTGCAAAAGGGCGGCGGTTCGGGCGCAATGGGCTTTGGCAAGTCGAAGGCCAAGCTGCTGACCGAACGTTCTGGCAAAGTCACGTTTGACGATGTGGCCGGTATCGACGAGGCCCGTGAGGAGCTGCAGGAAATCGTTGAGTTTCTCCGCGATCCCAGCCGCTTTTCGAAGCTCGGGGGCCAGATCCCCAAGGGCGCGCTGCTGGTCGGCTCCCCCGGGACCGGCAAGACATTGCTCGCCCGCGCCATTGCTGGTGAGGCGGGGGTGCCATTCTTCACCATCTCGGGCTCCGACTTCGTGGAAATGTTTGTCGGCGTAGGCGCAAGCCGCGTGCGCGACATGTTCGAGCAGGCGAAGAAGAACGCGCCATGCATCGTGTTTATCGATGAAATCGATGCAGTCGGTCGCCATCGCGGGCATGGCCTCGGCAATTCCAACGACGAGCGTGAACAGACACTCAACCAGTTGCTGGTCGAAATGGACGGTTTTGAAGCCAATGAAGGCATCATCATCATTGCCGCCACGAACCGGCCTGACGTGCTTGATCCGGCGCTTCTGCGTCCTGGCCGCTTCGATCGCCAGGTGGTCGTGCCGATCCCGGATATCGATGGACGAGAGAAGATCCTCAGCGTTCACATGAAGAAGGTTCCGTTGGCACCTGATGTGCTGCCCCGGGTGATTGCTCGCGGTACTCCGGGCTTCTCTGGTGCTGATCTGGCGAATCTCGTCAACGAAGCTGCATTGCTTGCGGCGCGCCGCAACAAGCGGCTGGTTGCCATGCAGGAATTCGAAGACGCCAAGGACAAGGTCATGATGGGCGCTGAGCGTCGGTCGATGGTCATGACCGACGACGAGAAGAAGATGACCGCCTATCACGAGGCGGGACATGCGATTGTCTCGGTGAACGAAGCTGCGTCTGATCCGATCCACAAGGCCACGATCATCCCGCGCGGCCGCGCGCTCGGCATGGTGATGCGTCTGCCTGAGCGAGATAGCTACTCCTATCACCGCGACAAGATGCATGCGAACCTCTCGGTCAGCATGGGGGGGCGCGTCGCCGAAGAACTGATTTTTGGCTACGACAAGGTCTCGTCCGGGGCATCGTCGGATATCCAGTATGCCACGAGCCTTGCGCGCAACATGGTCACGAAATGGGGCATGTCAGACAAGCTGGGTCCCCTGCAGTATGAAGAGGCGCAGGAAGGCTATCTTGGCATGGGCGGTTCTCAGCGCACGATGATGTCGGACGAAACCAACAAGCTTATCGATAGCGAAATCCGCATGCTGGTGGACGGTGCGCATGCCCGGGCTACAGACATTCTGAAGTCCAATGAGGACAAGCTGCATCTGCTGGCGCAAGCACTGCTGGAATACGAAACCTTGAGCGGTGACGATATCCGCGCGCTGATGGAGGATGGCAAGCTCGATCGGCCCGAAATGCCGAACGGCCCTGCGCGCCCTGTGGCCTCTCAGGGCGCCACGGTCCCTCGGGCTGGCCGCAAGTTCTCTGGCTCTGGTGATCCCCAGCCGGCAGGTGCCTGAAGGCAGTACAATGCCCGCCGCTACAAGCGAGGCTATTGTTGTCCGCACTTACGGAGCGCCGGAGGTCATGCGGCTTGAGCCGGTCACTTTGCCGCAGGTTGCGGCTGGCGAATTGCTTATCCGCCAGTCCGCCGCCTCGGTCAATTTCCACGATATCTATGTGCGGAGTGGCTCATACCGCACTCTTCAGCTCCCAGGCATTCCCGGGATTGAAGCGGTGGGCACCGTCGAAGCGATCGGCGAAGGTGTTACGGCATTCGCTGTTGGTGACCGCGTTGCCTATATTTCGCGGAACTACGGGGGCTATGCCCGTTCACGTGTGATCAGCGCAGCCCTTGCCGTATCTGTGCCGGGTGGAATTGAGGACGGCGTTGCGGCTGCCTGGTTTCTCAAGGGGCTGACCGCTCGGGCGCTTGTGGAAGAGGTTGAACCAGTCCGGCCGGGTATGGCGGTGCTTGTGCAAGCGGCTGCTGGCGGTGTCGGTCAACTGGTTGCCCGGATGGCGCGCCAGCGCGGCGCGCGCGTGATTGGCACTGTGGGGTCGCCCGCAAAAGCTGCAATCGCCAAGACCGCGGGCTGCGAGGATGTCATTCTCTATCGCGAGGAGGATGTTGCAGCGCGGGTCATGGCGTGCACTGCCGGTGCCGGTGTGGGCGTAGCATTCGATGCAGTAGGTGCCGATACATTCGAGGGTTCACTCGCCTCGCTCGCGGTCAGGGGGCACCTGGTCCACTACGGGCAAGCATCCGGACCAATTCCCCCGTTTGATCTTTCGCGGCTGGGCGCAAAGTCGGCCAAGGTCTCCCGGCCCTTCCTGTGGCCATACATATCAACGCGCGAAGCTCTCGTCGGTGCGGCTGAGAAACTCTTCATGGCAATGGCCGCCGGGGAGCTGCCACTTGCGCTTGGCGGGCGGTTCGATCTTGCCGAAGCACACAAAGCTCACTCTGCGCTGGAAGCGCGAGCCGCGGGGCCATTTGTGCTCGATTGCTGAGGGATCTGGCTACTTAGCCTCCACCCGCCTCGGCGGCGATGCCCATCGCAAATATCAGCAAGGCTATGAACGCAAACAGGGTAAGTGCGGCGGTCCGCAACAATCCGCCAAGCCGTGATACACCGTAAGCGCCGCGCAGTTGGCGGTACATGTGGATGGGCGGAACGATGCCCATGAGCGCGGTTGCTCCCGAGATTCCCAAAGTACCTGCGAAGGTTATCGTAGCGGTCAGGAGTGTCATGAAGCTCAGCGAGTAGGTGACGAAAACTGTGTGATCGTAGAGATGAAAGCGGCGGCTGAATGGAAACAGCATCCACAGGAATGGTGCGGAAATCGGGATCAGTGCCCAGCTGTATTTGTACGCGTGGCTCTGCATCTTGTAGAGCGCAAGGTTCGGGTTGGCCGAGGCTTCGCTCACCACGTCGTCCAGCAGCGTGAAGCCGGTCGACTTGATTTTCTCTCCGCTGGCAACGCCATGCATCACCGCAGCGACTTTTTCGCGGCTGGCAATCTCCATGTCCATATCGTTGGTATCTGCGCCTGCGGCGACCATTTGCGCGCGCTTGGCCTGCAGTGCCGGTAGCTCCTTGCGGGCGTCTGCTGCTGCCTTGCCAGCATCAACCTTGATCGCAATCTGATCCTTTTCAGCGATCTTTGTTTCTCCCGCTGCCGACTGGATGGCCGCGAAAAGCAGGAAAACACTGAACAGGAATAGTGCCAGCGGAGACACATAGCTTGCCCGGCGGCCGTCGATGTATTCGCGCGTCAGGCGGCCAGGCCTAACGGCCAGCATTGGCAATGTGCGCCAGATCTTGCCTTCGAAATGGAAGACGCCGTGAAGAAGATCATGGAAGAACGCCGCCAGGGTGCGATGAACGTGCGCCGCCTGCCCGCAATTGTGGCAATGGCTTCCAACCAGCGGCGTATTGCAATTGAGGCACGCACTTTCATGGGTGTGGCCGGAATCGCCCTCTCCTGCATTCGGTTCGATCGCCCGTGCAGTCAGGCCAGTGCCGATTGCATCTCCCAGAACTTGTGACTCGCTCATGCCCCGCCTTGCCGCCATTCAATCTGGATGATGATAGCCAATGGCCTGGCAGGTGGCCATGCTCATGAGCACCTTTGTGCGAGACGGTGCAGTGTCATCCTGGAAGCCCTCCTCTTGCGCTTGTCTGCAGTCTTTTACCCTGAATTAACCTTGCGGGTGCAGGGATTCCGCTGCGTCGACACCGAGCGACGAGCGATCAACCTGCTGGAACAGTCCAGCAGAAAGGGAAGCGGCGGAAGTGTTTGGCCCGCGCGAAGATCTGGGGCTTGCTGGCGGTGCCACGTTTGGTCGTGCGCGCCCCGGGATTGCGCCGGCGCGCCGCGCACCACTCGTTCCGACCGCCGCAGCAGTGGCCCCTCCGCGCCCGACGGTTCTTGGCCCTATCCATCCGGTCGCCAAGCGCTGGGGCAAGCTCTGCAAGCGGATCGAGATATGGACTGCCTTCTACGGACCTGCGCCTGATCTCGCAGAAAATGTCGGTACGCGCGGCTGGTTCAAGAGCCTTGCCCTGCTGGTCTGCTTGATAGTTCTCGCGCTGATGTTCTGGCCACGTTTTGCCCCGCTTGAGGCGGCGCAGCTGGTTGCCATCGATGAGGCGGCGCAAAGGGAGTTTCGCGCTCAAGCGCTCAGGTCTTTCGCCGCTGGGTCCATGCAAGGCCGTCACTTTGCGGCGGGTGAAGGCGTGATTCGCCTGCCAGCCGCACCAGAGCGGCCCATGATTCAACTTTTTGCCACTATCGGCGAGAACGACAGCATGCCGCGCATGCTTCAGCGCGCTGGGGTCGGTTCGGGCGATGCCGGACAAGTTGCTGCAATGGTGGCCAGCGCAGTTTCGCTTTCGGATATCGCACCGGGGACCCGGTTTTCCATCAAGCTTGGCGCGCGTTCCAGCCCGTCTGACCCGCGCCCCGTTACGGCCATTGCATTTCGTCCGCGGTTTGATCTGGCGCTGGAGATCAAACGTCAGGGAGGGGGCTTCACGCTCGCTCGCAAGCCCATTGCAGTCGATGTGACCCCGCTGCGCATCCAGGGGCTTGTCGGCGCAAGCCTTTACCGGTCTGCGCGAGCTGCAGGCGCGCCGCCGAGCGCCGTGCAAGACTATCTCCGGGCCATCGACCAGGCCGTTCCGTTCGATGATCTATCACCAACCGACTCTTTCGATTTTGTCGTCGCGTACAAGCACGCAGTCGATGGTGAGGGTGCAGCAGGCGATTTGCTTTACGCAGGCGTTTTGCGCGCAGGGCAGCCGCGTGCGCAGTTGCTGCGTTGGGGCTCTGACGGGCACTTCACATCACTGGACGATCTTGCCGGAACCGGGCAGGCCGATACAGGCCTGTTTGGCGCGCCTGTGGCCGGGCGCCTCACTTCGGGCTTCGGCCTGCGGCGGCACCCCATTCTGGGCTATGTCCGTATGCATGCAGGCGTTGACTACGGGGCTGCTTGGGGTTCGCCCATTTATGCCGTAACGGACGGACGCGTGCAGTACGCCGGATGGCATGGTGGGCATGGCAACTATGTGCGGCTTGATCATGGCAGTGGTATCGCCACCGGCTATGGCCACATGAGCCGGATCGCCGTCTCATCCGGCATGCCGGTACGCCGAGGGCAGATCATCGGGTATGTTGGTTCGACCGGACTTTCGACTGGCGCGCACCTCCATTACGAAGTCTATCGGGGTGGGCAGACGGTTGATCCCATGTCCGTGCGAATGGTTCAGCGCCCGCAGGTAGTAGATCCGAAGGAAATCGCCGCGTTCAAGGCGCGGTTGCAGGCACTGCTTGCTGTCCGGCCTAGCGCACTTGTCGGTTCCCAACGCTAGGCTCCCGGTTTCGTTACGAACCGGCCTGGTTGCCCAATGGTGCTGCAACGCCTAGGATATCGAAATGTCTGCCGGATATCCCCACGTTCGCCTTCGCCGCACCCGCGCCACCGCGTGGAGCCGCGCCCTTCACCGTGAAGTCCTCGTCACGCCAGCCGATCTGATCTGGCCTCTGTTCGTGACCGAGGGGCGCGGTGTGGAGGAGCCGATTGCGTCGCTTCCCGGGGTTTCGCGCTGGTCGATCGATCTCATTGCTGAGCGTGCGCGCGAGGCCGCTGCGGCTGGTATTCCGTGCGTTGCCTTGTTCCCCAATACGCAGCCGCATCGGCGCAGCGAAGATGGTGCAGAAGCGCTAAACCCCGACAATCTGATGTGTCAGGCGATCAAGGCGATCAAGGATGCCTGCGGTGAGTCGCTGGGCGTGCTGACCGATGTGGCGCTGGATCCCTATACCAGTCATGGTCAGGATGGCCTCATCGACGGCGAAGGCTACGTTCTGAACGATGCCACGGTCGATGTGCTGGTGGGGCAGAGCCTCAACCAGGCGTTGGCCGGTGCAGATATCATTGCACCGTCCGACATGATGGACGGCCGCATTGGTGCGATTCGCGAGGCGCTTGAAGGCGATGGCCACATTAATGTGCAGATCATGGCCTACGCGGCAAAGTATGCTTCCGCCTTTTATGGGCCGTTCCGCGATGCCGTGGGATCGCGTGGTCTGCTTAAGGGCAACAAGAAAACTTACCAGATGGACCCCGGCAATGCCGAGGAGGCGCTGCGCGAGGTCGAACTGGACATTGCCGAAGGCGCTGACAGCGTGATGGTCAAGCCTGGCCTCCCCTATCTCGATATCGCGCTGCGCGTGAAAGAGGCCTTCCAGGTGCCGGTCTTTGCGTATCAGGTGAGCGGAGAGTACGCGATGATCGAGGCGGCGGTGGCCGCCGGAGCGGGTGACCGCGATGCGCTGGTCCTCGAAACCCTGCTCGCGTTCAAGCGCGCGGGTTGTTCGGGTGTGCTGACGTACCATGCGCTTCATGCCGCGCGGCTGATGGGCGGCTGAGCGCTGCATGATCGAGACAGAGCGGCTGATTCTGCGGCCCTGGCACGATGCTGACCGAGAGCCATTCTGGGCTATGGCGTGTGATCCACGGGTCATGGCCTATCTCCCGCCGCTGACTCGGGCGGAAGCCGATGCTTCGGTTGATCGGATGATCTCGATCGAGCGGGCACATGGCCACGTTTTCTGGGCGCTTGAGCGCAAGGCAGAAGGTGACTTTATCGGCTTTTGCGGAATACTTCCCCCGCGTTCGCCGATCTTCGAACATGAGATTGGTTGGCGCCTCGCGCATCACGCGTGGGGTCTGGGATTGGCGAGGGAGGCAGCAGAAGCATCGCTCGATTGGGCGTGGGCCAATCTTCCGGTTCCCGCGATCATGGCGATCACCAATCTGGCCAACTTGCGCAGCTGGGGGCTGATGGAGCGCCTTGGCATGGCGTGCTGTCCTGAGGAGGATTTCGATCACCCTGATCTGGCGGAAGGCGATCCGCTCCGCCCTCACATTCTCTATCGAATCCATCGGCCCCAATCGCAGGCCGCGTAAAGGGAAAAGCCATGCATCAAGATGTGACCATCGCCGCTATTCACGGCAAGGCACCGCGCATCCATACCAGTGCTTTCATCGCCCCGGGCTGCCGCATCATTGGCGATGTCGAGATCGGTCCCGAAGCTTCGATCTGGTACAACTGCGTGATCCGCGGCGATGTAAACCGCATTGTGATTGGTGCGCGCAGCAACATCCAGGATGGCACCGTGATTCACTGTGACAGTCCTGATCCGCGCCACCCTCAGGGCTTTCCCACGATCATTGGCGATGATGTGCTGGTCGGCCATATGGTCATGCTTCACGGTTGCACGCTTGAAGATCGTGCTTTCGTCGGGCTTGCTGCGGTGGTGATGAATGGCGCTGTGATCGAGGGCGATGGCATGCTTGCCGCGGGAGCGTTGCTGACTCCTGGAAAGCGAATCGCCGCGCGCCAGCTCTGGGGTGGCCGCCCCGCTGCCTACATGCGCGATCTGACCGATATCGCGCTGGCAGAAATGCAGCTGGGGGTCGCCCACTATGTCGGCAATGCGCGCGCGCATGATGCTGCGCTGGCCGTACATGGCGCGTCCCAGAACTGATTTCCCGCCCAGCCAAGCCTTGCATGCGCTTGCCGATGCAGAGGGACGATTGGCCTTGCGGGTAACCCCAGGCGCGCGGAGCGAGGGGATTGAAATCGCGGATGGCCGTTTGCTGGTCAAAGTGCGATCGCAGCCCGAAGACGGCAAGGCAACCGCTGCGGTGATTGACCTGCTTGCTGCGGCGCTCGGGGTCCCGCCTTCCCGGATTGCCTTGTTGCGCGGCGCAACTTCGCGCGAAAAGCTCTTCAGGATTCCGCCGGAAACCTGAGTGCAAGCAGGGCCATCAACCCGGCCCAGGCCGCGGCGATCCACAAACAACCATACGGAAAGTGCTGCTGCAGATATGCCCCGAGCACTGCGCCGCAAAGCAATCCTGCCCACAGCGCGCCCCATGCCGTCCAGCCCGGTTCCGACTTTCCCGTCAGCCACAGCGCAAAACCCTGTCCTAGCCGGACGAGTGCGCCGGTCATGTAGGTCAGCCCGACGGTGACTTCGCCGCCGCGCTGAAAGGTGTTGTTGATCGCGCCCATGGCGAGCACCAGCGCCAGGATGAGCGCCCGCTCGGCGCCCCAGGTCCGCGCAATTCCGCCCGCTAGCAGCAGTGCGGTCACCAGCGCCAGAACGGCAGACTTTCGCCAGTTACCAGCCCGCAGCGCCAGCACTGCGCCTGACGTGACCCCGATCACAAAGCCTACAATCAGCAACGCAGGAAGCAGCGCTTCAGTTGGATCAAGGGCGAGCGAGACACCCAAGCGGGTTGTGTTGCCGGACATGAACGAGACGAAATAGCCGCCCGCTGACAGAAAACCGACGGCATCGATGAACCCGGCCAAGCCTGCGAGGGCCATGGCGAACCGGCGGCGAGGGCGGTCATAACGGTTCATCACCGTCAGCCTAGACGGTTACGCTATGCAGGCAAATCAGCCTTTCGCCATACCCAGCGCCATCTGGCTGAGTGTATCGGCCAGAGCTGCGGCAATCTCGTGGTCGGCGATCGCTGCATCGGCGATCGCGCGGCGCATCGCTTCCGCCCATTGGCCCGCCGTCTCACGGTTGATGGCGAAGGGGCCATGCAGGCTCACCATGCATTTGCCAGGGTTGGCCTCCCACCATTCGCGGGGGCCTCCGCTCCAGCCGGCAAGGAACAAGGGGAGCGACGTGCGCATCGGCGCCAGATCTGCAGCATGCATGGCGCGTAGCTCAGCATAAGCCGGTTCCGTTTCCATCAGATCATAGAATCGGTCGGTGATCCGGCGCAATGTCGGCATTCCCCCGATCCGATCATAGGGGCTCTTGGGTGCGGTTGCAGTCTGTGTGGCCAAGGAAGGCTGCCTCTATTCGGGGGACGGTGAGCCGGACCTAACACTTCGCTTGGCCTGCGGCCTTGACTACGATCAAGTTACCAAGGCTCTCAAGGTTACAAGGTGATCAGCCTCGTGTGCGGGCTTGTCCACACGGATCCGGTTGATCCGTGGAAAGCGCATTGCGACGCCAGATTTGTGCCGTTTGCTAAGGTGCACGGAATCAAAGGCAATCTCGAGCACCAGGCTCCGGTTGGTCTCTCGCACCGGGCCATACTTGGCGATGGTGTTTTGGCGCACATGCCGGTCGAGGAACTTCAGTTCCTCATCGGTGAAACCGAAATAGGCTTTGCCGACCGGGAGCAGATCGGCACCTGCGTCGGGGTCTCCATTCCAGCAGCCGAATGTAAAGTCGGAATAGAACGAGGACCGTTTACCCGAGCCGCGCTGCGCATACATCAGGACACAATCAACCAAAAGCGGCTCGCGTTTCCATTTGTACCACAGGCCTGCTCTGCGCCCCGCAACATAGGGTGACCTGCGCTGCTTCAGCATGACGCCCTCGATCGCAGCGTCCCGTGCACCTGCGCGGATTTCTGCGAGAGCTTGCATGTCGGCAGCGGGGATCGTCTCCGATAGATCGAATCGATCAGGATCGAGCCGAGGTATCAAGGCCTCGAGCCGGGTACGGCGCTCAGTCCACGGTTGCTCGCGCAAGTCTTCGCCGCCCTCGATCAACAGGTCATAAAGCCGCACGAACGCGGGCGCTTCGGTCAGCATGGCTTTCGAGACAGTCTTGCGGCCCAGTCTCTGTTGCAGGGCGTTGAAGCTGGCGGCACCGCCAGCCTCGCCGCCCTGCTGGTTGCCCCGCACCAGCAGTTCGCCATCGAGCACAGCCGGGAAGGGCAGTGCGCCCGCAATCTCCGGAAAGCTTGCCGAAATCTCGTCACCGCCGCGCGAAAACACCTTTGTGTCGCCGTTCACGTGGACCAGCTGCACGCGAATGCCGTCCCACTTCCATTCGGCAACATAGTCGGTGAGGTTGATCGCCTCGTCTTCCAGCGGATGGGCCAGCATGAACGGGCGAAACAGCGGAAGAAGGTCGGTTCGCGGCGGCGGTGCTGCGCCGGTCGCCCACTCGAATAGCGGGGTGTAGGGCGGGCTCTGCCCGTGCCAGTATTCTTCGACCGCATCCACTGGCACGCAAAAGGCTTGTGCAAATGCCACTTTCGCGAGGCGCGCTGAAACGCCGATGCGGAGCGCGCCAGTCGCAAATTTGATCAGCGCGTAACGTCCTGCGGCATCCAGCCGATCTAGCAGAGTGGCGAGCAACGTCGGCGCTGAAGTGCGGGAGGCAGCACTAAGGGCTACAACGACCTCGCCTAAGGTCGGCGGAGGCAAGGATGGCGTAGCTTCGGGCTCGGGCCATAGCAGGCTCGCGGTTTCGGCCGTATCTCCTACGAAATCCCGCGATAGACCCCACAGCACTGGATCGACTCGCTCGGCCATCAGGCTGCGGATGGTTCCCGCTTTCACTGCAGGGAAATCCACTGAACTGGTCAGCGCCGCCAGCGCCCAGCCGCGGTCGGGATCGGGCGTTTCACGAAGATAGTTGGCTATCAACGCCAACTTTCCATTGCGAGCCGGAGTCAGCAAGAGGCTATCGAGTAATTCGGCAAAGCGCTGCATCAGCGGTCGCCGGAACAGCAGGGCTGGCTTGGCTCAATCATCCTCGTCCTCATAGCCGGTGAGTGCGAGTGCGCGGGCGCGGCGCTGGTGGAGTTCGCACCAGCGCAGCAGCGCCTCTTCGCGGCCATGGGTGATCCAGGTCTCGGCGGGGTTCACCTCTGCGATGGTCGTGGTGAGTTCATCCCAATCTGCATGGTCCGAGATGACCAGCGGCAGTTCCACCCCGCGTTGGCGTGCGCGCTGGCGCACGCGCATCCAGCCGCTCGCCATCGCGGTCAGCGGTTCGGGCAAGCGGCGGCTCCAGCGGTCGTTCAGCGCGGAGGGAGGGCAGATCACGATGGCACCCGCCAGTTCTGCCTTCGGCACACCTGCTGCGGGCCGCAAATCGCCGAGTGGCACGCCTTGCGCCTCATAGAGCCGGCACATCGTCTCCATCGCGCCGTGGAGATAGATCGGTTCATGCCAGCCCGCCCCGCGCAGTTCGGCAATCACGCGTTGCGCCTTGCCCAGCGCATAAGCGCCGACCAGCACGCATCGTTGCGGATTGGCCGCGCGCGCCGCCAGCAGCCGGGCGATCTCGTCGGCAATCGGCGGGTGGCGGAACACCGGGAGGCCGAACGTGGCTTCGGTGATGAACAGGTCGCAGGGCGTGACTGCGAAGGGCCGGCAGGTGGGATCGGGGCTACGTTTGTAGTCGCCGGTCACGATCACCCGCTCGCCAGCATATTCCAGCAGGATCTGCGCCGAGCCCAGCACATGCCCGGCGGGCAGGAAGGTGGCCGTCACCCCGCCGCCCAGTGTGATGGGCTCGTGATAGCTGGCTGGGTTGGCTCCATCCGCTACGCCGTAGCGAACGCCCATGATCGCCAGCGTGGCAGGCGTCGCACTAGTCTGCCCATGCCCGCCCCGCGCATGATCAGCATGGCCATGCGTCACCAGCGCCCGCGCCACCGCCCGCGAGGGATCGATCCACGCATCTGCC
Source organism: Novosphingobium sp. PASSN1 (assembly GCF_002278815.1). NCBI lineage: Bacteria > Pseudomonadati > Pseudomonadota > Alphaproteobacteria > Sphingomonadales > Sphingomonadaceae > Novosphingobium > Novosphingobium sp. PASSN1. Next base: position 446,264 of record NZ_NKIS01000002.1, read on the forward strand.
GGCACGATACGGATGCCCATCGGCTCCGCTTTGATCCACGTGAAACATCCGGCCATGGAGCTAGGAATGACGCAGCTGGGGGCTGGGTTCCAGAGAGGAATTGGGGAAGGCTGTTTAGTCGACCAATGTCGGCGCGGTTTCTGATGTGATCGCGAGACATCCTTGCGTCACGTAGAAATACGATGTTCCAGCGCCTTTGGCGACATTCCAGAACTGTACGTTCCCTGGGCCATGGTTGTCAGCCATTTCGGTCAAGTCCGCAATCATGTTCACGGCTGTTACATCCGAGAAGTGAACTGTGAGTGGGACGCGTTCCGGTGCCTGATAGCTTGGATATGCCATCAGGCAGACCGTGACCGTCCGTTCAGCCGGATCAATCTCGACAGACCGTACTTGCGAGTCATGACCCGACATTTCGTCAGAATAAAGCAAATCGAGCATTAGCATGGTCCGCGATGAGGACAGCTACAACGGCTTGTGGTGCAACCAACCTTAATGATGCAATCCAGTTTGGTTGGAAGGAAAGGGCAGCAATGGATGATTGCCGCCCTCTCTTCTTTCCAGACTAGCTTTGCATGCGGAACTCAAGCCTCGTCGGCGTTCGGTTCCTCTGCCGTGGCTGATCCGCCCTTGCCCTTGCGCGCCTTCTTTTTGACCAGTTTCGGCGCAGCCGGAGTCAGTTCGAAGGAGAGCGCGGTGTCCTTGCCCTCCTCTTCCTTGAGGCTGACGTGGACCTCGCCGCCATTGGCGAGCTTCCCGAACAGCAGCTCCTCGGCCAGCGGCTTTTTTACCTTCTCCTGGATTACGCGGCCCATCGGGCGCGCGCCATAAAGCCGGTCATAGCCCTGCTTGGCGAGCCAGGCGCGCGCATCGCTGTCGAACTGGATGTGCACGTTCTGGTCGGCCAGCTGGAGTTCGAGCTGGAGAATGAACTTGTCGACCACGCGGCTGACGACTTCGGGCGGCAGGTAGGCGAAGGGCACGATGGCATCGAGCCGGTTGCGGAATTCCGGCGAGAACATCTTCTTCACCGCTTCGTCACCCGCATCCGCCTTGGACACGTCGCCGAAGCCGATGCCTTGGCGTGCCATGTCCGAAGCGCCGGCATTGGTGGTCATCACGAGCACGACATTGCGGAAATCGACTGTCTTGCCGTGGTGATCGGTGAGCCGGCCGTTGTCCATCACCTGCAGCAGGATGTTGAACAGATCGGGGTGCGCTTTTTCGATCTCGTCGAGCAGCAGCACGCAATGCGGCTGCTGGTCGATGGCATCGGTGAGCAGACCGCCCTGATCGAACCCGACATAGCCCGGCGGCGCACCGATCAGGCGGCTGATCGAATGGCGCTCCATGTATTCGGACATGTCGAAGCGCTGCAGCGGGATGCCCATGATCTGGGCAAGGCTGCGAGCCACTTCGGTCTTGCCGACGCCGGTAGGGCCGCTGAACAGGAACGAGCCGATGGGCTTGTCCGGATCGCGCAGGCCAGCCCGGCTGAGCTTCATCGCGCTCGCCAGCACTTCGATGGCCTTGTCCTGTCCGAACACCAGCCGCTTCAGATCGCGGTCGAGATGTTCGAGCACCTTCTTGTCATCGCTGGAGACCGATTTGGGCGGGATGCGCGCCATCGTCGCGATGACCTGCTCGATCTCGCGCGCGGTGATGATCTTCTTGCGCTTGGAAGGCGGCACCAGCATCTGCATCGCGCCGACTTCGTCGATCACGTCGATGGCCTTGTCCGGCAGCTTGCGATCATTGATGTAGCGCGCCGAAAGCTCGACAGCCGTCTTGATCGCATCCGGCGTGTAACGGACCTTGTGGTGTTCCTCGAAGGCCGTGCGCAGGCCCTTGAGGATCTTGATCGTGTCCTCGATGGTCGGCTCGTTCACGTCGATCTTCTGGAACCGGCGCAGCAGCGCGCGGTCTTTCTCGAAGTGATTGCGAAATTCCTTGTAGGTGGTCGAACCGATGCAACGGATCGTGCCGCCCGAAAGCGCAGGCTTGAGCAGGTTCGATGCATCCATCGCCCCGCCGCTGGTGGCGCCAGCGCCGATCACGGTGTGGATTTCATCGATGAACAGGATAGCGTGCGGCATTTTCTCAAGCTCCGAAACAACCTGCTTGAGCCGTTCCTCGAAATCGCCGCGATAGCGCGTGCCAGCCAGAAGTGCGCCCATGTCGAGCGAATAGATCACCGCTTCGTTCAGCACTTCAGGAACGTCGCCCTCGACGATCTTGCGAGCGAGCCCTTCGGCGATCGCAGTCTTGCCCACGCCGGGATCGCCGACATAGAGCGGATTGTTCTTGGAGCGGCGGCAGAGGATCTGGATGGTGCGGTCGACTTCGGGGCCGCGACCGATCAGAGGGTCAACCTTTCCGCTCAGTGCTTTCTCGTTGAGATTGACCGTGAACTGATCGAGCGCGGAATCCTTCTTCGCGCCGCCCTTGGGTTCGGCCTTTTCCTCTTGCTGCGGCTGCGCTTCCTCACTGCCCTTGGGGCTGCGGCTTTCGACCTGGCGACCGCCCTTGCCGATGCCGTGGCTGATGAAGCTCACCGCGTCGAGGCGGCTCATGTCCTGCTGCTGCAGGAAATAGACCGCGTAGGAATCGCGTTCGGAGAACAAGGCGACCAGAACGTTGGCGCCTGTCACTGTGTCCTTGCCCGAAGACTGGACATGCAGGATGGCCCGCTGGATCACGCGCTGGAATCCGGCGGTTGGCTGCGGATCCGCCTTGTCCTGTGTCTTGAGCGACTGGTATTCCTGATCGAGATACTGCCGAACCACCTCACCAAGATCGCCCAGATCGACGCCGCAGGCCTGCATGACTTGCGCTGCGTCCGGATCATCGATCAAGGCCAGCAGGAGATGCTCCAGAGTCGCATACTCATGGCTGCGCTCCGATGCGTTACTGAGCGCAGAATGCAGCGTTTTCTCAAGGCTTTGCGCGAAACTGGGCATGGCAGTTCTTTCTTTTCGGCCGGAATAGCCGATCGAGGCTGGTTCCCTTGCGGGAGATGGACAGGCTTGTGTTCAACCGGGCCTAAGCCGCGACTTCGCACAAGATACACCTCGCCGGGACAACGACCCGACGCGATTGGCAATATGGGTGTGCCGCCCCCGAACGTGAAGGGCGGCCGGCATCACGATCCACTGCCCTCAGGTGAGGACGCACCAAACAACGCTTCCGCAGCCTTGCGATGGGCAGCTGCCTTGTCGCGATGGGCCGCGACGCGAAGGAGCTCGGCTTCAAGCAAGGCGATGCGCTCGTTCAGTTCGTGGTTCGAATACGTGTCGAGCGACTCCAGCGCCAGTTGGCTGGCCAAATCACCTCTTGGGCGCGGGCGCTCGTCGAGTTCCATAGACAGGCACTTTGTGGCCGCTAGAGCCTTGCTGTCAACCGGCTCCGTAGGTACTTGGCGCAGCGAACTGTCTACCAGTTCTCGGCGAAATCAGATACCGCCGAACTGCATCTGATCAGGGGGCATGGCATGAAGCCGGTACCAGCGACAATGACCGCCATCGGCTTTGATACACCCGGCGGGCCGGATGTGCTTCGGCCTGAGATTTTGCCTGTGCCAACACCCGGTTCGGGCCAGGTTCTGGTTCGGGTGGCCTGTGCGGGGGTCAATCGGCCTGACGTCATTCAGCGCCAGGGCTTCTACCCGCCGCCGCCTGGTGCTTCACCTGTTCCCGGCCTCGAGATTGCTGGTCAGGTTGTGGCTACTGGAGCAGGCGTCACATCGCCATTCCTCGGTCAGATTGTTTGCGCGTTGGTCGCAGGTGGCGGATACGCCGAGTATTGCCTTGCGGAAGCGGCACTATGCCTTCCCGTGCCGGAAGGGCTGCCGCTTGATCAGGCAGCAGCACTGCCGGAAACACTGTTCACCGTCTGGCATAATGTGTTCGAGCGCGGCTGGGCCACCGAAGGCGAGCGTGTTCTCGTTCATGGCGGTACCAGCGGAATCGGCACAATGGCGATCCTGCTTGGCAAGCTCTTCGGCCTCGAGGTGCTTGTGACATGCGGAGGCCCCGAAAAATGCGCAGCTGCTCTGGCACTCGGTGCTGCACACGCGATCGACTACAAGGCGAGTGACTTTGTCGCCGAGGTGGCCCGAATCACTGGAGGCCTAGGTGTTCACCTCGTACTCGACATGGTTGCAGGTGATTACGTCGCGCGCAATCTCAAGTGCCTCACCGACGATGGTCGGCATGTTACGATCGCGGTGCAGGGTGGTGTTCGGGCCGAGATCAACATGGCCGAGGTCATGCGGCGACGGATCACTCTGACTGGCTCGACGCTTCGACCCAGATCAAATGAATTCAAAGGTTTGTTGGCTGACGAGATCCACCAGACTGTCTGGCCGCTGGTGATTGATGGCCAACTTCGGCCCGTGATGGATGTGGCATTCCCTCTGCATGAGGCGGCCGCAGCCCATGCGCGGATGGAAGCCGGAACGCATGTCGGCAAGATTGTACTGACTGTCGCGTAATCGGCGAATCAGGGCTCTTCGCGGCGCTGGCAACCGGAATAGGCTTGCCGTCAGGCGCTGGCTCGCCTACATCTTGGGCAAGATGGCCGCTCCGCAAGGGGCGGCCCTTATTGTTTCTGCTGTCCGGAGAAGCTCCCCTTGAGCAACCAGCCCACCTATCCGCTGATGCCGCATGCTACGGCGTCGTGGCTTGTCGACAACACCGCGCTGACGTTCGAGCAGATTGCCGATTTTTGCGGTCTGCACATCCTCGAAGTTCAGGCGATGGCCGATGATCTGGCGGGCGCCAAGTATACGGGCCGCGATCCGGTGCATTCGGGTGAATTGACTCAGGGCGAGATCGAGCGTGGGCAAGCCAATGCCGATTACCGCCTGCGGATGCAAAAGGCGCCGATCTCGGTCAGCCGCACCAAAGGACCACGCTATACGCCAGTGTCCAAGCGGCAGGACAAGCCGGATGGCATCGCATGGATCCTGCGTAATCATCCCGAGATTTCGGACGCTCAGGTTGGCAAGCTCATCGGTACGACCCGCAACACGATTGCTGCGATCCGCGACCGCAGTCATTGGAACATTTCCAATATCAACCCGAAGGACCCGGTGACGCTAGGTCTGTGCTCGCAGCGAGAGCTCGATGCGCTTGTCGCCAAGGCAGCAAAGCGGGCCGGCATCGAAGAAGATGATACCGCCAGCAATCTCCGGCTCGGCAACGATCGTGAGGCCCTGATTGAAGAGCTTCGCGCCGAGCGCGATGCTCATGCCAAGGCGGCATCGCAGGCCGCGCAGGAAGCAGAAGCCGCAGCCTGGCTTGAGGCGCGCCGCGCAGAAGGTTTGTCCGACAGCTGAGTGTTTTTGATTTCGCGGCCTTGAACGGGCCGCGATGTATTCCAGAACCCCTCCCCCTCGGGAGGGGTTTTTTGTTTAGCTGACGAGTGTCAGTGAGGCTTCCGTTTCGATGGACGCCAAGCCATGGCTCAACCGGCCATCGATATGCGCACCCTGCTCGATGGTCAGAACGTCATACTTCACGTCGCCTTCGATCCGCGCGGTCTTGAGCACGACGAGTTGGGAAACCTCGATCCCGCCGCGCACGGTTCCAGCCAGCCGAGCCGTCTGGGCACGGATTGCGCCATGGATCGCACTCGATTCGCCCTGCACCAAGCCAGCGCAGGTAATGTCTCCCTCCACATTGCCATCGATATGCAGTTCGGCGCTGGCGGTTATGTCGCCCTTGATCGTCAGATCGGCTCCCAGAACCGAAAAGGTGGGTGCAGCCATGGCGCTAGCCTGTGCGGCCGACCGGGCGGACGCGTCCGTTCCCGGAGCTTGCTTCTTGGAAAACATGCGGCATCGCCTCCAGAAACGGGCGCGGATCGACCGGACGGTCGCTGATTCGCACCTCAAAATGCAAATGGGGGCCCGTGGATCGGCCGGTATTGCCGATAGCCCCGATCACAGCGCCCGGGCCGACACTTTCGCCAACACGTGCTGCAATCCGCGACATATGGGCGTAGCGCGTCAAAAGGCCGTTGCCGTGGCTGATTTCGACGCAATTTCCATACCCTTGCCTCACACCGGTGAAGCTCACGCTTCCGGCCGCTGCAGCAAGGATTGGCGCGCCGATCGGCCCGCGAAAATCAAGGCCGGCATGAAACGCACCGCCGCCGGTGAAGGGATCGACGCGATAGCCGAAGCCGCTGGAGATATACTCCAGACTGGCGGGTAGCGTGTTGGGAATCCGCACCAGCGCCTGTTCCATTGCGTTCATGCGCGCAAGGCTGGCGCCAAATCTGGCGAAGCGCGGATCGAGCGTGTTGCCCGGCCCGGTCATCATCGGAATGAGTGGCCCGCCCATCGCCTTGCGGTCGGACACGGCAATCGTCGCCGGGTTCAGGCCGAGGCGGCGGATCGCGGTTTCCGCCCGAGCCGCGCGGATATCAGCGAAGCGTGTGAGCGCCTCGATGAAGGCCAGTTGGCGGGCCTCCACTTGCGCCAGCCCGGTCGCTTCCGGAAGGATCATCGATATCTTGCGGACAGTTTTGCCTGCTTCTTCCGTGCTGTCTGAAACCGTGCCGGAGGGCGCCGTGCGCGGCAGTGGTCCGATTGCGCCTTCTACGCTCTTCTCAATGAAGTCCTGGCGTTTGGCGAGGTCGCTGGCCACTGTGCCAAGTCCTGAGCGATATTGCGCGACCCGGCTTTCAGCCGTTGCAACAGCGGCTTCCCGTTCAAGCAGCGAGACCTGATTGTAGGCGGCGATAGCTTGGCCGATGACCATCCACGCCATCATGGCCGCCCACAGGAAGATAGCGCCTGCGATGGCACCGGCCACCCGCATCTGGAACTGTGCCGAAAGGCGAATGAAGCGCACGTGGCCGTTCGAGCGCATGAAGAACTCGCGGTCGGGAAACCAGCCCCGCACCCGTTCCACAAGCGCGCGCCGACCCGATGACAGGCGACCGCCAGCCACCGGCGGATCCGCCTTGGTCCGAGTTTTGCCTGGCAGGATAGCGACCCCCGTCTTTTTGCGCTGATTGTCGTTCTGCGCGAGCGCGCCGCTTAGTCTCGTGCCGCGCCGGGGTCGAATCATGACGGTGAAACGCGGGATGAATCGTGCGCTCACGGCGATGAACGGTGATGTGGTCGTGATTTACCGCAGGATTTTCCCTTGCGAATCGGGGGCTGCGTTGGCGGTCAGAAGCCAGTATTGACGACTCGCTGGGCATTCAGGCTGACAGTTTAAACGCGCGCTGGTATTGGCGGGCCATGAACACTCTCGTTTCTCCCGTTTCCGCTGATGCAGTCATCCCCGCGCGCGGCGCGATAGGCGATGTTGCCGCTGTTGTTGAAAGACTTGCTCGCGAAGGCCGTGCCGCCCAGCGTGAGCTTGCCCGGATGACGTCCGAGGCGCGGGCCAGTGCATTGCGCTTCGCAGCTGAAGCGTTGCGGGATGCGGCGCCTATCATTCTGGAGGCCAATGCACAGGATGTCGCTGATGGCGTGGCTGCAGGCCTGTCTTCAGCTATGGTTGACCGGCTCAAGCTCGATTCTGCGCGAATCGAGGCCATTGCTGCTACGGTTGCGCAGGTCGCTTCGCTCGATGATCCCGTCGGACAGGTGATGGACGAGACCCATCGGCCCAACGGCATGACGCTGCGCCGGGTGCGCGTACCGATCGGTCTGATCGGAATCATTTACGAAAGCCGCCCGAACGTGACCGCAGATGCTGCTGCGTTGTGCGTGCGTTCTGGCAATGCCGCTTTGCTGCGCGGCGGGAGTGAAGCGGTTCGATCCAACAGCGCGATCCATTCCGCCTTGGTTGCAGGACTGGTGGCGGGCGGGGTGCCTGCTGCAGCCGTGCAACTGATGCCAACGCAGGACCGTGCCGCGGTCGGCGCGATGCTGGCCGCTGCCGGGCTGATCGACATGATCGTACCGCGCGGTGGCAAGAGCCTCGTGGCGCGGGTGCAGGCCGATGCCCGGGTGCCGGTGCTCGCGCATCTCGACGGGATCAACCACACGTTCGTTGATCGGGCCGCTGATCCGGCCATGGCGCGGGACATTGCCCTCAACGCGAAAATGCGCCGCACGGGCGTATGCGGGGCCATGGAAACCCTGCTGGTGGACGCCTTGTTTCCCGATCCGCAGGGGCTGGTCGCACCCTTGCTCGATGCGGGGTGCGAACTGCGCGGCGATGCGCGGGCTTGCGCCATCGACTTCCGCATTGCACCTGCCGATGCGGACGACTGGGATACCGAATATCTCGATGCCGTTCTTTCGGTGGCAGTGGTCGATGGCCTTGACGGCGCGCTGTCGCATATCGCGACGCATGCCTCCGGGCATACCGATGCGATCGTGACCGATGATTCGGATGCAGCTGCGCGGTTCCTGTCCGAAGTCGATAGCGCCATCGTGATGCACAACGCTTCCAGCCAGTTTGCCGATGGCGGTGAATTCGGATTGGGGGCCGAAATCGGCATTGCCACAGGGCGATTGCACGCACGTGGGCCAGTCGCTTTGGAGGGTTTGACCACTTACAAGTGGCTGGTCCTGGGTTCCGGGCAGGTCCGCCCCTGAAACCTGTCCTTACCGGACTGCTCGGCGGCAGCTTCAATCCGGCGCATGGTGCGCATCGCCGGATCAGTCTGTTTGTGCGTGATGCACTCGCGCTGGACGAAGTATGGTGGTTGGTATCGCCCGGCAATGTGCTCAAGCCAGCCGCCGGTATGGCGCCTTTGCCTGCACGGTATGCTTCGGCCCGCCAAATGGCGCGTCGTGCCCCGATCCGGGTCACCGCGATCGAGGCGGAGCTGGGAACGCGCTACACCATCGATACCTTGCGGCAGTTGAAGCGTCGTTATCCCCGTCGCCGCTTCGTGTGGTTGATGGGAACAGACAATCTTGCGCAGTTCCATCGCTGGCGCGGATGGCGCCGCATTGCGTATGAGATGCCGATTGCTGTTGTGGCTCGTCCGGGGTATGATGCAAAGGCGATGGCGAGCCCTGCCATGGCTTGGCTGCACCGCTGGCGTCGGCGGCACAGCCAGAATTTGATCGGCGCAAAGCGGAGCGCCCCGGCGCTGGTCATATTGCGTTTCGATCCTGATGCCCGATCGGCCACGGCCATCCGCGCCGCCGATCCGGAGTGGTATCGTCGCTATGAACGCACCTCACAGCATGACATGCTGACCCATCGCCTCATTGCGGCGGCTGCACCAAAGGCAGCAATGCGATGAGCATGCCACTCATCTTGAACCGGAAGTCATCAGATTGTCAGCCACGGAGACCAATTGCACGCCCATGACAAGCATACAGCCCCTGCCGGCCGATGCCGGCACCACCCCCAGTTCCGCTTCTGCCCCGCTTTCGGCGGAGCCCGGCTCGCTGCTCGATCTGGTGCTACGTTCACTTGACGATGATCAGGCGCAGGAAGTCGTGGCTATCCCGCTTGAGGGCAAGAGCTCTGTTGCCGATCACATGGTGATCGCTTCGGGCCGATCGACCCGTCAGGTTGCCGCAATGGCGCAGAAGCTGGCGGAGCGCATCAAGCAAGGCGGGTTTGGCCACGTCCGCATCGAAGGTTTGCCAGCGGCGGACTGGGTTTTGATTGATGCTGGCGATATCGTCGTTCACGTGTTCAGGCCCGAAGTGCGCAGTTTCTACAACCTTGAGCGGATGTGGGCTTTTGGCGATCAGGGTGCAGCCTGACGTTTGCTGTTTCGCTCCACAGGTCCGGGTAGGCAGGGATTCATTGCGTCGCCATTCTGCGCTAGGGCGAAGCCATGCAGTTGCACGTGATCGCCCGCGGAAAGATTGGCCGCTCGCCTGAAGCCGAGCTGGTTGAACGCTATGCACGGCGTATTTCGTGGGGCTTCAAGGTCACCGAATTGCCGGACCGCGGCGGAACATTTCCGCCTCCTGCGCCAACCCCTTGCCGCGTTGTGGCACTCGATGAACGCGGCGAGCAACTGACCTCGACTGCCTTTGCTGCCCTCCTTGGCCGTTGGCGCGATGATGGCGTGCGCGAAGCGCGCTTCCTCATCGGAGCGGCCGATGGCCATGACGCAGAGCTGAGAGAGAAGGCTGATGTCCTGCTTGCTTTTGGGGCCGCCACCTGGCCGCACATGCTTGCTCGCGCGATGCTCGTCGAACAACTCTGGCGTGCGACGAGCATCCTCTCCGGCCACCCTTATCATCGCGATGGCTAAAGTCATGACGTCGCAGAAGGCGTTCTTTGCCATTACCTTGGCGCTCGTTGGCTTGGCGGGTTGGCAGAGCCTCGCGCAGGATGCGCCATTTGAAAGCGCCGATCAGGCTGGCGACGCCCTGCGTGCGGCGACAAGGGCATTGGCAGAGGCGCGGCAACGCGGTGACGCACTTGAGGACGCCGCTCGCCGCGCAACGGCAGCTGCAGATCGAACTGCCAGTGAAGCGGCGGCAGTGGCGGCGCGCATCCAGCAATCCGAGGCCGAGATCCTGCTCGCACAGGCGCAAATTGCGGCGATCGACCGGCAGCGTGCGGCCTTGCGTCTGCGTATTGCCGCGCGGCAGGAGCCTGTCGTGCGCCTCACCGCCGCCTTGCAGCTAATGTCTCGCCGCCCGCTTGTATTCAGCCTGATGCGTGCAGATACCTTGCGTGAGACGGTCTACTTGCGCGCAGTGCTTGAGACGATGCTGCCTGAAGTCCAGCGCCGTACCGCCGGTCTTCGGTCCGAGATTGAGCGGGGGCGGCAATTGCAGGACAGAGCACGGCGTGCCGCACGCGATCTCAAGGCGAGCGAGCAGGCGCTTGATCAACGCCGACAACAACTTGCGGCACTGGAAAGCCGCCAGCGCATTGCTTCGCGTAGTGCGCAAGGCATCGCCAGCCGGGAAGCCGATCGAGCTTTGGCCTTGGCTGAAGACGCCCGCGATATCACCGCACTGATCGAGCGTTTGCGCGCGGATGGGGCGTTGCGCAGCCAATTGGCGGCACTGCCTGGGCCAGTACCAAGGCCCGATCGCCCCGGTTCGTTGCTGGTTATCGATGAAGCGGCACCGGCTCAGATATCGGGGGCCGGGCTGTCATGGATCATGCCGGTGAGCGGCCGCATCATCTCCGGCTTTGGCGATGCGGTTGGCAGTGCGCGCGCAATGGGCGTTACGCTTGCTCCCGCAGCTGGAGCGCAGGTGATTGCGCCAGCTGCCGGCAGAGTCGCGTTTGCGGGCGATTACCGTGGTTACGGGCGCATCGTGATCATTGATCACGATGGCGGCTGGACCTCGCTGGTTACCAATCTTGGTCGGCTGAATGTCGCGGTGACGGCGCGCGTTGTTCAAGGCTCGCCGATTGGACTGGCTGGTCCCGGTCGGCCTACCGTGACGATCGAATTGCGCAAGGACGGGACGCCGGTCAACCCGCTGGCCCTAGCCGTCCCGTGATTGCCCTTTTTGCATGGCGCGGGCCCATCTGGCGTTAATTGTCCCGGCCCTATAGAAGCAGCTTCAAGGCTCTGCACTCTCTGCCGAAAGACGGTCATGTCGTTCAAGTTCGCTTCTCTGTTTCGCGCCGCTGCGCTCGTCAGCGCGGTTGCGCTCATCCCGGTGGCAACTGCCGGGCTCGCCGCCGTCGATGCCCGGTCAGGCCCGGAGTTCAGCAAGCTCATGGCGGTCTACGAGCGGATCAAGACGAGCTATGTCGAGCCGGTGGATGACGACAAGCTGATCAAGGGCGCGATCAACGGGATGCTTGCGGCGCTAGATCCCCACAGTTCCTATCTCGATGCCCGCGATTTCGAGAACCTGCGCACGCAGACCGATGGCTCCTACGGCGGTCTCGGCCTTTCCGTCACCATGGATGACGGTGCGGTCAAGGTCATTGCCCCGACCAAAGGCAGCCCCGCTGATGCCGCCGGGGTCAAGGCGGGTGACTACATCACGCACATCAACGGTAAGCTGATCTATGGCGGCACACTCGATGAAGCCGTGGACCAGATGCGCGGTGCACCGGGCACGACGATCAGCCTGACCTTGTTCCGTTCGGGCCGCGATGAACCGATTGATGTTAAGATCACGCGCCAGATCATCGAACTCAAGCCTGTCGACTGGAAGGTTGAGGGCAATGTCGGCGTGATTTCGGTTTCCAGCTTCAGTGCCAACGTGGGCAGTGAAGTGCTCGATGCATTCCAGCAGATCAAGACCAAGGCTGGAGGCCGCATCAAAGGATTGGTGCTGGATCTTCGAGGCAATCCGGGGGGCTTGCTCGATCAGGCGGTCGCGCTGTCCGATCTGTTCCTTGATCACGGCGTGATCGTCTCGCAGCGCGGCCGCTATCCGCGCGATAACGAGACTTATTCTGCCGAATCGATGACCCGGGGTGATATCGCCAAGGGCGTTCCGTTGATCGTATTGATCAACGAAGGTTCGGCTTCGGCGTCAGAGATTGTCGCCGGGGCGCTGCAGGATCAGCACCGCGCTGTGCTGATGGGCCAGCGCAGCTTCGGCAAGGGTAGCGTGCAAACGCTCATGCCGCTGACGCGTGACACGGCCCTGAAGCTCACGACCGCTCGATACTACACGCCTTCCGGGCGTTCGGTGCAGGAGGGTGGTATCGATCCGGATATCGCCGTGCCGCAGATTTCGGATCCCGATCTGCGCAAGCGCGCTCAGAAGTTCTATCGCGAAAGCGACCTGCGCGGGCATCTGATCAACGAGATCAAGGATGACAAGGATCTGGAACGCGACAAGGTCCAGGATCCGCGTTTCAAGATGACGCCTGAGGAACTCAAGGCCAAAGGCATCGACGACTTCCAGCTGTACTACGCTATGCAGACGTTGGGGCGGACCACGCCTCAGGCGCTGGCCGCACGCAAGCCCTGAAATCATGACCAAGTTGGAAGACATTTCCGCAGACAAGGCCTATCTGGTTGCGCTCGCCGTGCCAGCCGGATTGATCCTGGCAGTTTATGTGGCGCAATATGGCTTTGGCCTTGCGCCGTGCGAGATGTGCTGGTGGCAGCGTTACCCGCATTTTGCCGCCATCGCGCTGGCCGCAAGCGCTTTGGCAATGCGCCGGACCCGGATGGGTGAAGCACTGGTCCGGCTTGCGGCGCTGGCGATTGCGATCAGCGGCCTGATCGGTGCCTTTCATGCCGGCGTCGAGTACGGCTGGTGGCAAGGGCTGACGGCGTGTTCGTCCACCACCCTTGGCAATGATCCACTTGCGTCGATCATGAATGCCCCGCTCATCCGCTGCGATACGCCCGCCTGGACATTGTTTGGCGTGAGCCTGGCGGGGTTTAATTTTGTGATTTCGGTTGCCAGCGCCACGCTTGTTCTGGTGGTGCTCGGCCGTGGCGGCAAAGGATCGGGACGATGACGGAAACGCGCGAGGCGATGCTGCGAGTCAATCAGGCTGGCGAATTCGGTGCGATCCGGATCTATGCGGGGCAGTTGGCGGTTATGGGCGATCGTTCTCCGCTTTCGGGTGAGATCGCGGCGATGGCCCAGCAGGAAGCAGCGCACCGGGAGCGTTTCGATGCGTTGCTCGTGCAGCGCGGGGTGCGCCCCACGATATTGCAGCCGGTCTGGTCGGCAGCAGGATTTGCACTTGGCGCAGCAACCGCGCTGATCGGGCCTGAGGCGGCTATGGCCTGCACCGCTGCGATCGAGACCGAGATCGACCGCCACTATACCGAGCAACTCGAGGTATTGGGCGACGAGGACCCGGAGCTGGCCGGGATGATTCGTGAATTCCGCGATGATGAACGCGAACATCGCGACACCGCGCTGGCCTCCGGCGCAGAGCGGGCACCGGCCTATCCGCTTCTCTTCAATGCAATCCGCATGGGTTGCCGGGTGGCGATTGCCGTATCCAAGCGCATCTGATTGCGCTTGGGTTGATCCACCGCAAGGCATCCACTTCAGCTATCGTTCACCCCGCCCAAGCCTTATATCAAAGCGCCCGATCCCAGCTGGAGCCCTTGCAATGAAACGCTCATCCACCGCAGCCGCACTTTTCGCCGCGGTGCTTGCCACGGTGCTTCCAGCCGCAGTGCAGGCGCAGGAAAACCCGGCCGAAAAGATCAACCAGCTGATCGTCTATGGCGATGATCCGTGTCCGGCATCAACGGACGGGGCCATCACCGTCTGCGCCCGCAAGGATGAGGAGGAGCGGTTCCGCATTCCCAAGCCTCTGCGTGACAACCCCAACGCTTCGGTCAACCAGGGCTGGACCCAGCGGGTGAAGGCTTACGAGACCGTTGGTGCAACGGGCGTGAATTCGTGCTCACCCATCGGCGCTGGCGGCGCAACCGGCTGCATGGCGCAGCTCATCAACAGCGCTTATTCGGAAAAGAAGCAGGCCAGCGATGTGCAGTTCGGCAAGTTGATCGAGGAAGAGCGCGCGCGGCGCCTTCAGACGATCGACGCAGACACTGCAGCCGAGCAGGCCCGGGTCGAAGTGCTCGAAAAGGAGTACGAGGCACGGCTGAAGCGCGAGCGGGATGCCGAAGCCGCGCCGCCAACAGCAGCGACGTCCGCTCCCGCCGCCCCCTTGGCAGCGCCCCCTCAGCCCTGACGGCTTCTCAGCCCAGGGCGATATCCGGGGCGTCTTCCTGCTTCATGCCCACGGTATGGTAACCGGAATCGACGTGGTGTACTTCGCCGGTCACACCGGAAGCCAGATCTGAAAGCAGGTAGAGCCCGGCTCCGCCGACATCGTCGATCGTGACATTGCGGCGCAGCGGCGCGTTGAGCTCGTTCCACTTGAGGATATAGCGAAAATCGCCGATTCCGCTGGCTGCAAGTGTCTTGATCGGTCCGGCTGACAGTGCGTTGACCCTGATGCCCTGCGGCCCGCAATCGTTCGCCAGATAGCGCACGCTGGCCTCAAGCGCCGCCTTCGCTACGCCCATCACGTTGTAGTGCGGCACGACCTTCTCGGCACCGTAGTACGTCAGCGTCAGGATCGAGCCGCCGCCGGTCACTACGCCGTTTTCATCGTTAGCCACGGGCATCATCGCAGCGGCACGGCGGGTGACGGCCACCATGCTGAAGACCGAAATATTCATGGTCATCAGGAAGTTGTCCAATGACGTGTCCATGAACTTGCCGCGCAGCTCGTTCTTGTCCGAAAATCCGATCGCATGGACCAGAAAGTCGATCGTCGGCCAGCGCGCCGCCAGCGTATCAAACGCAGTATCAAGCGCGGCCATGTCAGACACATCGCATTCGATGAGGAAATCGCTGTCGAGGCTTGCCGCGAGCGGGCGAACACGCTTCTCGAGCGCCTCACCCTGATAGGAAAATGCGAGCTCCGCACCCTGTTCACGCAACTTCCGGGCAATACCCCATGCGAGCGACTTGTCATTTGCGAGACCCATGATCAGGCCGCGCTTTCCTTCCATTAGTCCCGTCATGCGACCTCTTGCTTCACTGGTCCCGTTGCATATGCCCGGCCTCGCGCTGTTTCCTCGCGCGCGTCCGGTCGTCTGCCTGGCCTACCACATCCTGTTCCTCGGGCGTTTCCGCCAAGGCAGCGTTGAGTTCGGCTCCTACAACCATCCCTAGGCCAATCAGCCAAAAAAAGAAAAGCGCGATCATCACACCGGCCAGGCTGCCATACGTCAGATCATACATAAAAAGATGTCTCAGCAGCTTGGGCAGCACCGTGGTGACGATCAGCCACCAAAGCGTGACGAAGAGGGCGCCCGGCCATTTCGGGTAGATTCTGGAACTGTAGGCGCCCGGGGTCAGCGAGATGAACAGCAGCCACAGCGAGCCGAACAGGACAAACGCCGGTATGATGCGCGATAGCGCCAGCGTGTCGATCAAGCTGGTTGCTCGCGGCAGGAACGTGGTGACCGTTTCCATGACCGTCCCGATCACAACCTGAGCCGCAATCGAGAGCAGGATGAGTACGACCGAGGCGATGATGAGACCGGTCGACATCAATCGGTAGCGCCAGAATGCATACGCCATCCCTGTCCCATAGGCGCGGCGCAGGATATCGCGGATCGTCTCGACCAGACTGCCGACTGTCCAGAGGCCCACGAGGCCACCAATCCACAGCAGTCCGCCGGTTCGCGCTTCAATCACGGCGTGGGCAACCGGCGACAGCACGTTGGCAACAACAGGCGGCAGCGCCATCAGCACTGTGTTGACCGCTGCGGTCCGGTCATTCGCCTCGCCGACCAGAGAAAACAGTGCTGCGCCGGTGATGAAAAACGGAAACAGCGCGATGAGCACCATGTAGGCGAAGTTGCCCGCATGGATCGTGCCGTCATGGATCACGCCGGTCCACACACGGCGCAGCACTTCCCGCGAACGGAGTTCCAGCGCGCGGCGACCGCCTGCGCCGGCGGTGCCCGGTCGTTGCGCCAAAGCGGCCCGCCGCCGCGCCTCAGGTGAAAGATCAGTCAGGGGGTTCATGGGTGTTCGGCGGGGCCGGGCGGCATCCGGGGGAGGGGGCGTCGCCGACCAATGTGCTAGACCCCGAAGCGGGCGCGCAGGTCGCGGCTGTCGCGCCAGCCGTCGAGGCGCGCCTTGAGATCGGCATCCTCGGCGGGAACATCCACCATCAGGGTGACCAGCTGATCCCCGCGCTCGCCATTCTTGCGCGTGAAGCCGCGGCCCTTGAGTCGCAGCGTCTTGCCGCTGGTGCTGCCCTGGGCGATGGTCATCATCACCGCCCCTTCAACAGTCGGTATGCGCACTTTAGCACCCGAGATCGCTTCGTCGAGGCTGATTGGCACTTCAAGCCGAATGTTATCTCCCTCGCGCTCGAAATACGGGCTGGGCTGGATCTCGATTGTCACGATCGCATCCCCAAACCCGCCCGGGCCAGCTTCACCTTTGCCACCGAGGCGAACTTGTTGCCCATCCATCAGCCCTGCCGGAAGCTTGAGGTCGATGGTCTTGCCATCGGCCAGCGTCACGCGCTGTGGCTCGCGCCGGGCGGCTTCGTTGAAAGGGACTTTGAGAGTGTATGTCACGTTGGCGCCGCGTGGTGCCTGACGCCTGCGCGCCCCTGGTCCGGCACCGCCGCCCATGCCGCCACGTCCTCCAAACAGGCCTTCGAAAATGTCGCCCAGGTCAACACCTTCACTGCCGCCCTGGCCGAAGCCCTCAAACCCGTCGTGCCGATAGCCGCGCTGCGCCCCGCCAAATCCACCACCCGCGCCGCCGCCGCCGCCGAACCCGAAGGGGCCAGCAGGATTGCCCTCTGCATCGATTTCGCCGCGATCGAACCGGGCGCGCTTGTCCTTGTCGGACAGCAGGTCATAGGCTTGCGTCACCTCGGCGAAGCGTTCCGCCGCGTTGGGCTTTCCGGCGTTGCGATCGGGGTGCAGTTCCTTGGCCAGCGTGCGATAGGCGGACTTGATGTCCTTTTCGCTAGCCGTGCGGGGTACGCCGAGGATGGAATAAGGGTCTGCCATATCCTCTAGCTAGGGTCGCACCGGCTAACCCGCAAGGCTCGCTTTGCACCAGGGTTGCACTGGGCTAGGGCGAACCGCGACACATGGTGTGTAATCAGGAACAGGCAGGACCCCAGCCATGGCCACCGATACGAACGAGTACGCCATTCCCGCGTCCGACCCCTTCGCCATTTTCGAAACCTGGTTCGCCGAAGCCAGGGCCAGCGAGCCCAACGATCCGAACGCCATGGCACTCGCGACAGCCACCCCCGGTGCTGCGCCTTCGGTGCGCATGGTCCTGCTCAAGGGCCATGGCCCTGATGGCTTTGTGTTCTACACGAACTTCGAAAGCCGCAAGGGCGGTGAGCTGGCGGCCAATCCGCAGGTCGCGCTGCTGTTTCACTGGAAGAGCCTGCGCCGGCAGGTGCGGATCGAAGGTACGATCAAGGAAGTGACACCGGATGAGGCTGATGCCTATTTCGCCAGCCGCCATCCTGAATCGCGGTTCGGCTCGGCAGCTTCGGACCAATCGCGCCCGCTGCCTTCGCGTGATGTCTATATGGAGCGGGTGGAAGCTCTCCGCGCGCAGTATCCCGATGGATCCATCCCGCGCCCTGCGCATTGGTCGGGATACCGCGTTACGCCCCATGCGATCGAGTTCTGGCAGGATCGGGAATTCCGCCTCCACGAACGTCGCCGCTTTACGCACATCGACAGCAGCGGATGGACCAGTTCGCTGCTCTATCCCTGAGCAATAGCAAGGTTTCAGGATGGATATGACCCGCAGCCCTGATCACGGCGATCTCAATCGCCGGGCGGCCTACGCCAGCATCGCCGTGGCGTCGCTGCTGCTGGGGATGAAGGGCTATGCCGTCGTCACCACCGGCTCCACCGCGATGCTCGGCAGCCTTGCCGATACCGGGCTCGATCTGGTCGCCAGTCTGGCGACTTTGCTCGGCGTGTGGATCGGCGCACAGCCCGCTGATGCCAACCACCGCTTCGGCCACGGCAAGGCCGAGGCGCTCGCGGCGATGTTCCAGGTCGTGCTGATCTCGTTTTCTGCGCTTGGTCTGGCGTGGCGTGCGGTCGAGGAGTTCCTTGGTGGCGGACGCCCTGCCGATGCGGAAGCTGGCATGGTGGTTTCGCTTGTCGCGATTGGTGCAACGTTCCTGTTGCTCGGCTATCAGCGCCGGGTGATCCGGGCGACCGGGAGCCTCGCGATCGCCACGGACAACCTCCACTATTCGTCCGACCTCGTGCTCAACCTCGCGGTCATCGCAGCGCTGGCGCTCGATCACTGGCTCGGGCTTTCAGGTGCGGACGCCGTGTTCGCATTCGGCATTGCGCTCTGGCTCGGTTGGGGCGCGTGGAGCGCATCGCAGGCGGCAATCGAGCAGTTGATGGATCACGAATGGCCGCTCGAAAAGCGCGAGCGTTTCCTGGCGGTCGTGGCTGAGCACTCCGAACTCAAGGGCCTGCATGATTTGCGCACCCGCACCAGCGGCAACCGCGATTTCGTGCAGTTCCACGTCTGGGTCGATGGCCGCATGACGGTGACCGAAGCGCACCGGGTGATGGACGAGATCGAGGACAAGCTGCTCGAAGCGTTTCCCGGTGTGGAAATCCTGATTCACCCGGATCCCGATGGCCACGTCGATGAGGCCGCTCTCGGCTCGCACGATCTGCTTGCGCCCGCGCCCGATGGCTCAAGCCCGGCACTGCGGGTGCAAGGCGGCCCTTCTTCGAATCCGGCAGTTTCAGGCGCCTGACGGAAACATCGCCACAAGTTCGCCCAGCCGCGCCGTAACGGGATCAAGCCGATCCTCCTGCGTCTTGCCCAACCGGACCACGACCAGCCGCCGCGAGGGCGATACCAGCACATATTGCCCGAGATGGCCGAGGCAGGCGAACAGATCGCGGGGGCCACGATCCGGAAACAGGGCGGGCTTGCCGCTGGTCGGCGTGCGATTGAGCCAGATCTGTGCCCCATACTGTGCCTCGCGCGGGGAAGGCGTTACCATGAAGTCGATCCATTGCCGCGGCACCAGCTGCGCCCCGGCCACCGCACCGCGATTGCGCAGGAATTCGCCAAATCGGGCCCAATCCCGCGCTGTGCCGTGGATCAGGCTGCCGCCGATCAGCGTGCCCGAAGCGTCGAACTCTGGGAGCATCGAGCGCATGCCGATCGGTTCGAACAGGCGCGTGCGCAGGTATTCCGAAACGGCCCGGCGGCGGCTTTCCGGATCGGGGGCCGGTGCCAGCACGCGCGCCGCCAGATCGGCCAGGATCACGCTGGTCGCACTCGAATAGACCCACTTGCGGCCTGCCTCGTACTGCAGGGGCTGGTCCTCCGCATAGCGGGCCATGTCGCCGCGCCCATCGAGGAACAGCATGCGCACTTCGTCCGATTTCCAGGGCGGTGAGATGGCCTCGCCATGGCGCAGGCCCGAACGCATTTGGAGAAGTTGGCGCAGCGTGATTTCGCCGCGCGGATCGCCCGGGCGCTGCCAAGCCGGGATCGGTGCCGATTCGTCCAGCCGCAGCCTGCCATCCGAAATGAGCATCCCGATCATTACACCGGTGATCGACTTGGCCATCGACCAGCTCACGAACCGGGTATTCTCGTGATAGCCGGAGGCATAGCGTTCGGCGAGCACGCGCCCGCCCTGCATCACGACAACAGCGCGGGTTTCTGACTCATCTTCTTCGCTGAAGAGCCTATCGACTCGCCGCGCAAGCTCTTCACGCGGCACGCCAGGATCTTTGACCACCGCCTTCAGTGCCTCGGCGGGCAGCGGCGGAGGTGCAGGCGGCGCGGCAGGGCTGCAGCTGATGAGGGCTGGCACAAGCGCGAGCGGAGCGATAAGGGCAAGAAAGTAGCGGGCCATGTGGCGGCCAGCTTTTCTCCAGATCGACCTGGCATTGCAATGGCGAAACCGGCTGCATTCCCGAAACTTGCTTCCCAACGTGGCCAACCGCGCCGTGGCCGTCTGTTCTGGGCCCTGATCGTGATCGCCGTTCTGGTTGGGGCAGGGGTGTTCGTCTGGCCGCAAGTGCGTGGCTACGCGGTGACCGGCGTGTCCTACGGGGCTCGGGTGGCCTGCTCGTGCCGCTTCGTCGGCGGTCGGCCGATAGGCGATTGCCGCAAGGATTTCGAGCCGGGGATGCAGCTCATCACCCTGTCGGAAGATCCTTCCGCCCGCAGCGTGACCGCGCGGTTCCCGCTGATTGCCCGGCAGACGGCAACATATCGCGAAGGTTGGGGCTGCGTGCTGGAGCCGTGGAACGACTGACGCGCTATGGCGCGTCGGTCCAGGGCACCGTTTCTTCGATCCAGCCGCCGCCAACCACGCGCTCTCCGGCATAGATAACCGCTGCCTGTCCCGGCGCCACGCCGAATTCTGCCTGATTGAAGCGGATGGTGCACGAAGCCCCGCCGCCCAACCCACCTTCGATCGTGATCGGCACAGGCTTGGCCAGCGACCGGACCTTGGCGGTGAGCATGACATCTTCAGACATTGGCCCGATCCGGTTCGTATCACCCAGCCGCGCAGCACTGACGGCGAGCATGGCCTTGGGGCCGACCAGAACGCGCCGGGCTGGTGCATCGAGTGCGGTGACATAGAGTGGCTCGCTCTGTCCGCCGATCTCAAGCCCGCGACGCTGTCCGACCGTGTAATGGATCACCCCGCGATGGGTGCCCAGAACTTCGCCGCTGGCAGCATGAACGATTTCGCCCGGTGCAGAACCTTCCGGCCGCATCTTCGTGACGATCGCGGCATAATCGCCATCGGGCACAAAGCAGATGTCCTGGCTGTCCGGCTTGGCAGCTACACCAAGGCCCAGCGCCGCCGCCATGGCGCGCACTTCCGGCTTGGGCAGGCTGCCCAGCGGAAAGCGGAGAAACGCGAGCTGTTCCTCGTTGGTGCCGTAGAGGAAGTATGACTGGTCGCGCGCTGGATCGATCGCGCGGTGAAGCTCGGGACCATGCGCTGCCACAATCCGCTGCACATAGTGCCCTGTTGCGAGGCAGTCCGCACCAAGGTCGCGTGCCATGTTGAGCAAGTCGGTAAACTTGGGTCCCATGTTGCAGCGGATGCACGGGATCGGAGTCCGTCCGGCAAGATAGTCGTCAGCGAAACGATCGACGACATCTTCGCGGAAGCGCGACTCATGGTCGAATACGTAGTGCGCTATGCCCAACCGGTCGGCGACAGCACGGGCATCGCGGATGTCGTCACCGGCGCAGCACGCGCCCTTGCGTCCGGTCGCAGCGCCATAATCATAAAGCTGAAGCGTGACGCCAATGACTTCGGCACCGCTCCTTGCCGCGATCCCGGCAACGACCGAGCTGTCGACCCCGCCAGACATGGCGACGACGATTCGTTTCGCGGACTTGCCGGCCGGGAGCGCAAAAAGTTCGGCGGCTTCGCCTTCACCAAGCGATAGCCCCGAGGCAGGTTCAGAGGCTGCGTGCCCGGCAGCAGATGCCCCGTCAGAGGCCGAGATACTATGCATTCCGGTCTCATAGGGCCTTTCTTGCGCAAGCGGCAGGCTAAAAAGGCGGTCGTGCCACTCGGTCCATTTTGGTCAAAACCTAACCTTTGGTGAAGACGAGCTTTACCCTCCTTTATAGGACTGTGGACTAGAGCCCTCCGCATGGAGATGAGCTTTTCCGATTCACGGCCCCCGGTGCCGGCCGATTCTAGCCCCGGGCTGCGACCGCTCGGCTGGCGCGAGCTTTGTGCGCGGCTCGTCGCGGCGCATGACACCCGCGGCGTACTTGCCGAGGTGGGCCGAAGTCCGGGCACTGGTCGAAGTTCGGGGACAACAATCGGCGGATCTTCAGCGGATCGGGGGCATGTCTTCAGTTTTCATGAATCCGCTGCAACGTTGCTCAGGAGCGTTGAAGCGGAAGCTGAAGGGCTCGTTAACCTCGCCTCTTCAGCGAATGGAAATGACGCGGAAGGCACAAAGGAATTCGTTCCTAACGCCGCCCTGCAATGTCGACCAGACGAGAATAGTCATGATTGAGAACCAGAAAATCAAGCCGTCGCAAGTCATTGGCCCGCTCGGCGAGCCGCTGACACTGGATAGCCTCCCGCCCCCGTCGACTACCCGCTGGGTCGTGCGCCGCAAGGCCGAGGTGGTGGCTGCCGTTAACGGCGGTCTGCTCACGATCGACGAAGTTTGCGAACGCTATAGTCTGACGCTCGAGGAATTCGCTTCCTGGCAGCGCGCGGTCGATCGTTCGGGCATGCAGGGCCTTCGCGTGACACGCATCCAGCATTACCGCGATCTTTACGAGCGCCAACTCAAGTTCTGATTGCCCGGCAATTTGCCCGGGTCTGCCGGAACAAAGTTCTCGCAATGGCCGCCCCGATCATCGGGGCGGCCATTCGTGCTTGAATGCCCCAAAAGGCGCGTGCCTCGCGGGGCTAGCGGTGGCATCCAAGCCACGCTCGACGCAATTGTTCATGCGCTTTGTCGAGCCGTAATTGTCACTGGTCGGATGCGGCGCTATGAAATCGCTCGCGTGCGGCATGAACGAGGCTCCCCGCGCTTGCGGGAAGTGATATAGGCAGATAATACACTTCCGTCAGGGATGGGAACCATTTCCTGCGACGACACTACGGCGCCCGACCGGGACTAAGGCACGTGAACGACATGAATTACGAATCGACGATCAAGACCGGGCTGCAGCCTGCCCTCGACCCCATTGCGGGCGAAGGAGAGTTCGGCGCGCACGGAACCGGCCGCGGCCGGATGATCATCGTTGGCGCGGTCATCGCCCTCGCGCTCGGCCTTGCCTGGTTCTTCATGCATCGCGCACCCGCTGCGACTGATGAGGCTTCGGCGCGCAATGCGCAGGCCCAGTCGGTCAGCGTGGTCACGCCGGGCCGTACCAGCGTGACGGGCACCATCACCGCAAGCGGCACTATCGCCGCCCGCCGTGAAATGCCGGTCGGTATCGCCGGTGAGGGCGGTCAGGTCGTCAGTGTCCTCGTCGACGCAGGCGATTGGGTACGTGCGGGGCAGGTCCTCGCCGTTGTCGATCGCTCGGTGCAGGTGCAACAGATTGCGGGCCAGGCCGCCAATATCGAAGTGCAACGCGCCAACGCGCGGATCGCGCAGGCCAATCTCGATCGTGCGCTCAAGCTGGTCGAGCGCGGTTTCATCTCAAAGGCGGACGTTGATCGCCTGATTGCAACGCGCGATGCAGCGGCCGGGCAAGTGCGTGTTGCTGCGGCCCAGCTTGAACAACTGCGTGCCAGTAGCGCCCGCCTCAATATTGTCGCTCCGGCGGCCGGCCTTGTGCTCACGCGCGGGGTAGAGCCCGGCCAGATCGTCAGCCCCGGCAGCGGCGTGCTGTTCCGCATCGCCAAGGAAGGCCAGCTTGAAATGCAGGCGCGGCTTGCCGAAAACGATCTGGCGCGTCTGACCGTCGGTCAGTCGGCGGACGTCACGCCGGTCGGGACCAGCAAGCCCTTCACAGGGCAGATCTGGCAGCTGTCTCCCACGATTGATGCGCAGACCCGCGAAGGGGTCGCCCGGATCGCGCTTGCCTATGATCCCGCGCTGCGCCCGGGCGGCTTCGCCAGCACGCAGATCCGCAGCGGGGCGGTGACAGCGCCGATCCTTCCGGAATCAGCGATCCTTTCTGATCAGCAAGGCACATTCGTCTACGTCGTCGGCGATCGCAACAAAGTCTCCCGCCGCGCGGTCAAGACCGGTGACGTCACGGCGCAGGGCATTGTGGTGATGGACGGCCTTTCCGGTACTGAAAAGGTGGTCATGCGGGCCGGCGGGTTCCTGAACCCGGGTGACGTGGTGCGGCCGGTGACAGCTGCGCCGACACCGCCCGCCGCCCGCCGCGGCGCGTGAGCGGCGAGCGGCATTCATGAACTTCCGCAACATCTCCGCCTGGTCGATCCGCAACCCCGTGGTGCCGATCGTCATGTTCCTCGGCCTGACCCTGGCTGGGATCGTGGCGTTCTTGGGCATGAAGGTGCAGGACCAGCCGGACATCGAATTTCCGCTCGTCATCGTCACGATTTCCCAGCCGGGCGCTGCTCCGACCGAGATCGAAAACCAGATTACCCAGCGCATCGAATCTGCTGTCCGCACGATTGCCGGGGTCGATACGCTGACTTCGACGGCGACCGAAGGGTCCAGCCAGACGATGGTCCAGTTCGCCATCGGCACGGATATCAACGCCGCGGTGAACGAGGTGAAGAACGCCGTCGATCAGGTGCGCGGCGATCTTCCTGACGGCATCCTCGAGCCACAGGTCATCAAGGCACAAACCTCGTCCGAGGCGATTGCCTACTTCGCGGTCTCCGCCGACGACATGACCATCGAGCAGCTTTCGTGGTTCATCGATGATACGGTGCGCAAGCGCCTGCTTTCGGTTCCGGGCATGGCCGAAGTCGAACGCAATGGCGGCGTGAACCGCGAGATCGCGGTGACGCTCGATCCCATGCGGATGAAGGCGCAGGGCGTCACTGCCACCCAGATCAACGCGGCGCTGCGACAGGTCAATCTCAACGCGGCTGGCGGCAAGGCCGAAGTGGCCGGATCGCGCCAAGCCGTGCGCGTGCTGGGCAATGCCGCCAGCGCGTTCGAGCTTTCCCGCACGCAAGTGGGCCTATCAGGCGGGCGCACCATCCGCCTATCGGATGTCGCCGATGTTCGTGACAGCTTCAGCGAGATTACCTCGATCGCCAAGAACAATGGCAAGCCGGTGGTCACCTTCAGCATCGCCCGCGCCCGCGGCGAATCCGATGTCAGTGTTTTCGACGAGACCGTGAAGGAACTCGCGAAGATCGAGAAGGAACAGGGCGGCCGGGTGCACTTCATCCAGCTTTTCTCGAGCGTCGGCTACACCAAGGACCAATACAAGTCCTCGATGTCGGCGATGGTCGAAGGCGCGGTGCTTGCGGTCATCGTGGTGTTCTTCTTCCTTCGCGATTGGCGCGCGACGATCGTTTCGGCGATCGCCATCCCGCTTTCGTCGATCCCCACGTTCTGGTTGATGAGCCTGATTGGCTTCACCCTGAACACGATGTCGCTGCTCGCGCTCGGTCTTGTTGCCGGTGTGCTGGTCGACGATGCGATCGTGGAAATCGAAAACATCGTGCGGCACATGCGCATGGGCAAATCGGCCTATCAGGCCGCAATTGACGCTGCGGACGAGATCGGTCTCGCAGTGGTCGCGACGACCTTCTCGATTGTCGCAGTGTTCCTTCCGGTCGCGCTCATGCCGGGCGTCTCGGGTCAGTTCTTCAAGAACTTCGGCCTCACCGTGGTGATCTCGGTGATGTTCTCGCTGCTCGTCGCGCGCATGATCACGCCGATGATCGCAGCCTATTTCCTGCAAGCGCATGGCGAGGCTGAACACGGCAATGGCCCGTGGATGCAGCGCTACATGAAGGTGCTCACATGGTCCCTCGATACGGGGGCGGTGGCCGCTTATCAGGAACGCTTCCCGCGCCGCTGGTTCCGCGCGCGGCTGCGCGATCATCGCCTGTGGATGATGGGCGTGGCTGTCGGTGCACTCGCGTTCACGGGGTTGCTGTTCGTCCTCATTCCTTCGCAGTTCTTCCCGGAAACGGATGGCGATTTCAGCCGTATCACGATCGAGATGGTGCCTGGTACCACGATCGAGCAGACCGAGCGCAAGGTCGACGAAGTCTTGGCGCTGGTGAAGGACGAGCCGGAAATTGACGTCGCTCTCGAGCGCATCAACGAAGGCAATGGCCGCGTCTTCATGGAACTGAAGCGGGATCGCACGCGATCCAGCATCGAGTTCGAGCGGGCGATAACCCCGCGCCTGCAGAAGGTGGCCGATGCCCGCGTCAGCTTCATGAACCAGAACGGGGGCGGCCCCGGTGGTGGTTCGGGGCGCGCCATCAGCGTGATGCTCTCCGGTTCCGATCCTGATCTCCTCCAGAAGACCGCGCAAACGCTGGTTGAACAGATGAGTGGGCTCAAGGAAGTGGTCGCGCCGCGGATCAGCGCCGATTTGCGTCGTCCGGAAATCGTGATCACGCCGCACCTTGATCTTGCCGCCTCGCTTGGCGTGACCACGCAGCAACTCAGCCAGGTCATCCGCATCGCAACGCAAGGCGAGATCGACCAGAACAGTGCCAAGTTCTCGTTGTCCGATCGCCAGGTGCCGATCCGGGTCAAGCTACCCGTTGCGTCCCGCCGTGATCTCTCAACCCTGCAGAACCTCCCGGTCCCGACCGTTTCGGGCGGCTCGGTTCCGCTTTCGCGCGTGGCCTCGATAGGGTTCGGCTCGGGTCCGACCAGCATCCAGCGCTACAACCAGAACCGCCGCGTGTTCATCGGCGCGGATCTGCCGCCGGGCGTGGTCAAGGGCACGGCCGATGCCGCGATCAAGGCCCTGCCGATCATGAAGAACTTGCCGCAGGGCGTGTCCAATGCCGCGGCTGGCGAAGATCGCTGGCAGCAGGAAATGCTCACCAACTTCATGGTCGCGCTGGCGGCCGGCGTGCTGCTGGTCTTCTCCGTGCTGGTCCTGCTCTACCGCCGGTTTATCTCGCCCCTCGTCAACATGGGCTCGCTGTTCCTCGCGCCCCTTGGCGGCCTGCTCCTGCTGCTCGCCACGGGGCAGGCGCTATCGCTTCCGGTGTTCATCGGTGTGCTGATGCTGTTCGGTATCGTCGCCAAGAACTCGATTCTGCTGATCGACTTCGCGATCGAGGAAATGTCCAAGGGCACGCCTAAGCTGGAGGCCATTATCGAGGCTGGCCACAAGCGCGCCCAGCCGATTGTGATGACCACCGTGGCGATGATCGCGGGCATGATACCAACCGCGGTCTCGCTCGGCGGCGATGCGGGCTGGCGTGCGCCGATGGGCATCGTGGTGATCGGCGGGCTGGCACTGTCGACCTTGCTGACACTGCTGCTCGTGCCTGCAGGGTTCAGCCTTGCCGATGGCCTCGAAAAGCGGGTCGGCCCGTGGATCGGCCGCCGCGTGTTGTCCTACGACCCGAAGGAAGCTGCGCGTGAGCAGCGCGCGCACGCGTCCGGCGAGGCTTTCCCGGCGGAGTGACCGCGACGCCAAGCGTTTCGTCCGCCATCACAGGGCGCATGGCCGATCCTGCCCGCCGGATGCGTTTCTTCGCCGCCGCGCTGCTCCTGCTCATGGCCGTGCTGTTCCTCGCGGCACGGCAGCTTGAATATCAGCACGCTGGCTGGGGCTTTCTGCGCGCATTTGCCGAAGCGGCGATGGTGGGCGGACTGGCAGATTGGTTTGCCGTTACGGCCCTGTTCCGGCGCCCCCTTGGCCTGCCGATCCCGCACACCGCGATCATCCCTGAAAACAAGGATCGCATTGCCGATTCGATGGCGGCGTTCCTGCGCACGAATTTCCTCACGCCGCCGGTCGTGGCCCGCCGTTTGCGGAGCCTCAACGCCGCCAATGCGGCTGGCCAGTATCTCGCCAATCCGCGCCCCGGAGAAAGCCGGCTAGGGGCGGGCGCGGCCAGCCTGATCGCCGACGTGCTTGAGTCGCTCGATCAGGAGAAGCTTGGCGGCATGGCCAAGGCGGCGCTGCGCAGCCGGATCGAACGCCTCACGCTCGCGCCGCTGCTCGGCAACCTGCTTGCCGCGATGATTGCGGAAGGCCGACACATGCCGCTGATCGAGGCGCTGATCCGCCGCTCCGCCGAAGCGCTGGAAGCGAACGAGGATCTCGTCCGCCGTATGATCCATGACAAGGCGAGCACGGTCATGCGCTGGACCGGGCTCGACGAGCGGCTGGCCAACGGCATTCTCGACGGGCTGTACAAGCTCCTCGCCGAAACCGTGGTGATCGAAGATCATCCGCTGCGCCGCAAGATCGAGGAAAGCCTCGCCGCACTTGCACAGGCGCTGGTTCATGATCCCGCCATGCATGCCAGAGTGGAGGCGATGAAGCGGGATGTGCTGGCAAACCCTGCCTTTGCCGCCTGGCTCGATGGCTTGTGGGAGCACGGCAGGGCGCAATTGCTTGCGGCCGTGCGCTCTGGCGGCCTGAGCGCTGAAGGCGGTGACAGGATCGGCGCGTCGCTGGCCGAGCTTGGGCGCGCGCTGCAGCAGGATGGGCGTTTGAAAGTGCTCGTCAACCGCTTTGCCCGGCGCACGCTGGTGGGCGTCGTGACACGCTATGGCGGCGAGATTGTGCGGCTGGTTTCGGAGACTGTGCGCCGGTGGGATGCCCGCACCGTGACCGACCGCATCGAAGGGGCGGTCGGGCGCGATCTTCAGTTCATCCGGATCAACGGCACCCTGGTGGGCGGGCTTGTCGGCGTGGCGATCCACGCGGTAGATGTTGCGCTATGACAGGACCAGAATTCTCGACCGGTCGCCTCGACATGTGGCGACCCGCCCCGCGTGATCACGCAGGCCTCGTTGATTTGCTGGCGGATGACGAGGTGCGCCGCCACCTTGGCAATCGCCCGACCGGTGCGGCCGAGGAGTTCAACCGGCTGTGCCGCAATGCCGGTTCGTGGGCCTTGTTCGGCTATGGCATCTTCACCTGCCGCGCGCGCGGAACGGACGAGGTGCTGGGCATTTGCGGGGTGTTCCATTCCTGGCGCGGCTTTGGCGAAGGCTTTGATGATACGCCCGAAATCGGGTGGATCTTTGCCCGCAAGACGTGGGGCCAAGGGCTGGCGAGCGAAGCGGCCCGGGCCTCGCTCACGTGGTTCGATGCTGCCTTTCCCGGCCGGCGCGTGGCCTGCATGATCAACGATACCAACCTGCCTTCACTCGCGGTGGCCGCCAAGATGGGTTTCGTGCGCTACGGCGTGCACGATGATGAGGACACCACGTTGATCCTGCTGGAGCGATCCGCCTAGCCGACGAAGGCGCGTTCGATCACGTATTCGCCGGGGTGCGAGTTGGCGCCTTCGGTGAAGCCGAAGCCCTCCAGCATTGCGGCGACTTCCTTGATCATCGTCATCGAACCGCACAGCATGACGCGGTCGTGCACCGGGTCGAAGGCCTTGGGATCGCCCAGCGAGCCCTGAAACAGAGTCCCGCCGAGCATCAGGCCTTCGATCCGCTTGCTGGTGTGGAACGGTTCGCGCGTGACGGTCGGGATATAAGTCAGTCGCTCGGCTGCGTATTCGCCCACCAGCGGATCATCCGCCAGCCTGGCTTCCAGCATATCGCGATACGCAAGATCGGAGACGCCGCGCACTGAATGGACCACGGCGATCTGCTCAAAGCGGTCGTAGATATCGGGATCGCGGATCAACGACATCCACGGCGCAAGGCCCGTGCCCGTGCCAAGGAGGAACAGCCGGCGACCCGGCAGCAGTGCATCGGCCACCAGCGTGCCGGTGGGCTTGCGGCCGAGGTAGATGTGATCGCCTTCCTTGATCTTTTGCAGGCGCGAGGTCAGCGGGCCGTCCGGCACCTTGATCGACAGGAACTCCAGCACTTCATCGTAGGCGGGGGACGCCATCGAATAGGCGCGCAGCAGCGGCTTGCCGTTATCACCCATCAGCCCGATCATCACGAATTCGCCTGAGCGGAAGCGGAAGCTTGGCGGGCGGGTGATCGTGAACGAGAAGAGAAAATCGTTCCAGTGGCGCACCGAGACGACCGTCTCGACCGAAAGGCTGCCAGTGGGTTCAAGGGGGAATTGGTCGGGCATTGGGCGGCCCTCCATTGCGGGCAGCGGCGCTGCCGGATGAGTGACAATCCGTCTTTACAAAAAGACTGTCAAATTTATTTCACACCTTGCCGAAGCAGGAAGTGCGAGGCGGATACGGGAGATCAGTGGCCTGCCGGATCGGAGACGAAGGCTGGAGGCGCGGCCTCGCTGGCGAAGCGCCAGGCGGAAAGATAGGCCAGTTTCACGATCTTCGTCATCTTGGGATAGTTGATCCGGTCGGCGGTGTCGGTGGTGTGGTGGTAATCGGGATGGAAGCCGGTGTTGAACCACATCGCCGGTACGTCCTTCAGAACGAAGGGAAACTGATCGCTGCGGAAGAACACGTTGAGCGCGTTCTCGTGGTCGAACCGGTCATCGAGATCGAGCCCTACGCTGCGGTTGGCGGCGCGCACGGTGCGGTCGAAATCGGGGCTGTAGCTCGCGCCGATGAGGTTGAGGCGGTTGGTCGTGGCGCTGGGAAGCTCGATCAGGCCCGTGGTCTGGTCGCTCGGCGCCTCGTTGCGGCCGATCATGTCGAAATTGATCATCGCGCGAGTCGTGCCGAGCGGGCGCAGCGGGTGCATCGCCATGGCGTAGCTGCCGAGCAGGCCGCGTTCCTCGGCCGCGAAGACGGCGAACAGGATCGAACGCTTTGGCTTTACGGGATTGGCCATGAAGGCGCGGGCCAGCGCGACGACGCCTACCGTTCCCGAACCGTTGTCATCCGCGCCGTGCCAGATTTCGTTTCCGCCGGTGTCCAGCGTGCTGCCATCGTGATCGTGGTGCGCGCTGATGATCACTGTTTCGGGGGCGAGGGCGGGGTCCGAGCCGGGGAGCAGGCCGACGACATTGGCGGACATGCCCCGGCGGCGCGCGGTGTTCTCAAGATGGAGCGCGACCGTCGTTTCGCCCAGCGGACGGGACTGCGGGGCAAGCGGCCCGTCGATTGCGGCCTGCAGCGCCTGCGGGGTCATCCCGGCCTTGGCGAGCAGAGCGGTGCCGACGGCATCCGATACGGTGAGCACCGGAATGCGCAGTTCGTCATCGAGCAGGGCCTGACCGGGAAGCGGGGGCACGCGCCGGGCGCTGCCGCCGATGCGGTTGTAGCGCTCAAGGTTCGAGGGATGCTTGCGGTTCGGCTCGGCCATGACGAGCACGGCAAGCGCGCCGCGCGCCTGCGCGTTCAGCGCCTTGACCCGGTTGGTGGCATGGCGGGTGTTGCCGGTGCCGCCAAAGCGCGAGGCGGGATCGTTTTCCTGCGGCTCATGCTCGAACACGAGGACGATCTTCCCGCGAACGTCGAGAGACTTGTAATCGTCGTAACCGACGCCGGGGGCGGTCACGCCGTAGCCCGCGAAGACGAGCGGCCCGGACAGATCGACATCGTCGCGGTAGCCGCCGAGGACATCGGGCGCTTTCCAGCTTTGCTCGGCCATGCCGATGCGCAAGGTGAGGGCATTGGCGGCCGGGTTGGGGCGGTACTCGACGAGCGGCACCGCCTGATACCAGCTCGGTGCGCCGTTGGCGTCCTTCGCCGCAGGCTGGAGGCCCGCCTTGGCGAATTCGGCTGCGATCCACTGGACGGCAGCGTCATCGCCGGGCTGGAGCGACATGCGCCCCTGCAGCGCATCGGAGGCGATGAAGGTGAGGTCGGCACGCAGGTCTGTTTCGAGTATCCTGTCGTAGCCGGTTGCTTGCGCTGCAGGCACAGGCGCGAGCCCGCCATCGGCGGCGCGCGCAATACCGGAAGCCGTGCCGGAAAGCGCCAGAAACCCGAGTGCAGCGCTCCATGCCGCTTTGCGCATAGCCGTTCCCCCCAAACAGACGATGAGACGTATGGGCCAGCCGGCCGCCTTGTCCATTGGCCCTTGGGGGAGTCGCGCCGAATTCAGGTCAGGTTGGCACAGTTGACACAGTCCAGAGGGAAAACTCCAGGCCCTTCCCGCGCGGCCTGCAAACCGGCGGACTCGGATGCCGAGAGTGGCTGTCGGGGCCATGCACCTGGCATACCCCGGTCCGCCGCCTGTAGGACAGCGCCGATCAATTCCCCGCGTCGATCAGTGCCTGCACGCGGTGGTAGAATGCCTCGCGCGCATCGCCTTCGGGGCCCTTGGTCGCGCGGGTCCAATCGGCATTGCTGGCGATCACCAGCCGCCGCTTGGGATCGATGAAAATGCCCTGCCCGAAGATGCCCTGCGCAGCGACCGAGCCATCGTCATAGGTCCACCACTGGTAGCCATAGCCTTTGCCCGGCTCGCCGATATCCTTCTGCTTGTGGATGGCCGCAGTAAACCAGTCCTGCGGCACGATCTGCTGTCCGCCTGCGTTCCCGTTGGCCAGCACAAACAGGCCCATCCGCGCGAAATCGCGGGTCGCGGCCTGAAGGCAGCAGCCAGCGATCTCGTGTCCGGTCTTGCCGAGCAGCCATGTCGCCTGCGCTTCCATCCCGGCGGGCTTCCAGATCTTCTCTTCGAGATATTGCGACAGCGGCTTCTTCGTGGCCGAGGAGACGAGCACGCCGATGAGGTTGGTCTCGCCCGTGTTGTAGTGCCACACGGTGCCGGGCGGATGCGCGCGGGGCAGTTTCCTCATGTAGCTCACGGTCGCGTCCATGCCATTTTCGGGCTCGGCGTTGTTGAACATCGCAACATCGGCCTTGGGGTCTTCGTAATCCTCGTTCCAGCGCACGCCCGAGCTCATGGTGAGGAGCTGCGCCACGCTGACGTCATCGTAGGCGGAACCTTTGAGATCCGGGATGTACTGGCTGACCTTGTCGTCGAGGCTCTTGATATAGCCGTCCTTGATCGCCGCGCCGACGAGGGTGGAGGTGAAGGATTTTGCCACAGAGAAGCTGGTCCAGCGGCCCTTGGCATCGAAGCCGAGGCCGTAGCGTTCGAGCCGGATCTTGCCATCCTGCACGATCACCAGCCCTGCGGCGCGCTGGCTGGCCATGTAGCCTTCGACGCCCGGCACGGTCAGGGGTTTCCCCGCTGGCAGCGGCAAGGGCTTGTCCGATGGGGCAATGGTGTGCGCTTGTGCCAGAACCGGCAGGCGGTCCATCGCGCGGAAGGCGGCATCGCGCTGCGGGATCGTCCACATCAGCACATCGCGGTTGGTGGGCATGGCCGCCAACAGCCCGCGCGTTTCCGCATCGAGGCTGCCATACCAGCCGAGCCCGCCCAAACCTGCGAGAGCCACCAACCCCAGACCGATTGTCCGCTTGCGCATGCCTTCCCCTCTTTATGCTATGCTTTGAGGGGGAAGCTAGCGATCCGGGGGCGGCTGTCCAGTGGGCTGTCGTCTGGCGTCAGTCCGCCAGCCAGTTGCCGTGAAAGCCGGGTGGAATGCGGCAGGGAATATGGACAATCGCGATGGGCGCACCCGCGATATCCTGGGCATCGAGAATGACAAGATCGGTGGTGCCGCTCGCCGTATCGATCACATAGCCCATCAGCCAGCCATCGCCTTCGGGCGCTTGCGCGCCGCGCGGCACGAACACGAATTCACCCGGAACCTTCCCGGGGCCGAAATCACGCTCGGTGCGCGCGCCGGTGTGCAGATCGAACGCGAAGATCGGGGCGTGGCCGATGAAGTTGTCCGGATCCTGCGTGGCAAGGCCCATCGACCAGGCATAGCGATAGGGCTGGCCGAAGAAGCGTTCGTCCGGGCGGGGGAATTCCTGCGGGGTGGCGTCGATGGTCTTGCGGCTGACCTTGCAGGTCGTGGGATCGATCGTCCAGCGCTCAAGGCCCAGCGGCTTTCCGGCGGGGCCATCGACACCGCCGCCTTGTCCGGGCTCGAACATGGTTTCATAGGCGCACAGATCGACCACGACCGTGCCGTCCTCCGCTTCGTAGCTGTTGGCGACATGGAAGACGTAGAGCGGATCG
The DNA here is from genome assembly GCF_002278815.1 of Novosphingobium sp. PASSN1. NCBI lineage: Bacteria > Pseudomonadati > Pseudomonadota > Alphaproteobacteria > Sphingomonadales > Sphingomonadaceae > Novosphingobium > Novosphingobium sp. PASSN1. Next base: position 480,212 of record NZ_NKIS01000002.1, read on the forward strand.
ACCTCGCACCAGATGATATCCTCCGCGCTGCCATCCTTCGGCAGCAGGCCGACGCGGGCCTTGTGTTCGGGGTTCCAGCGATAGGGGAAGGTCGCGCCGCCGATCACCGCGCTCATCGAGAACGTCACCGGCAGATCGAACACCAGCACATGGTTGGCGGTGATGCTGCATTCGTGGATCGAGGGGCCGTGCTCGACCGGGATCACCACTTCGCGCGTCACTTTGCCTTCCGGCGAGATGCGCACGTACCAGACTTTGTCCTGCACGGTGCCGGCATAGGTGATCGCATGAAGCTCGCCGGTCAGCGGGTCTTCGTGCGGGTGGGCGGTGAAGGGCACGCGCAGGGTGCCTTCGAGATCGGAGTAGGTGATGCTTTCCAGCTCGTGCGTCAGTTCGACCGGGAAGCTTCCGGCCTCTACCAGCGCGTACGTCTTGCCGCGATGCTGGATGATGTTGGTGTTGACCGTATCGAAGTCTGCCGAGAGCCGCGGGCCGGGCGCGGCGGCGGGGCCGCCCGCGGCTTCGAGGGTGCGCGAGCGGATGTAGCGGTTGCGATACCATTCGGCCTTGCCGTGCTTGAGGCAGACGCCGTGGACCATGCCATCCCCCACGAACCAGTGATGGCCGCGCGGATCGGGCCGGAACGGGTTGGGACCGATGCGCACGTAGCGGCCCGAGAGTTCGGGCGGGATCGTGCCGGTCACGGTGAGGTCGGTGATTGTCCGTTCTTCCGTGACGGGGGTGTGGAGGCCCGAGAGGAAGGCATGGGGCCGATCTGATGACTGGCGCTTGCGATTGAAGGCGGCGACGGTTTCGACGCCTTTCGTGACCACGCTGCGGATGGTGGTTTCGACGATGCTTGCCACGTCACGGAACTCCCTTTAGATGTTTATGCTGTAAACATATAGGCAATGGTAACAGTGTCAACATCGAATGTGGATCAGCGCGCCTATCACCATGGCGATTTGCGGGCCGCGCTTGTCGCGGCGGGGCTGCACGCGCTGGAAAGCACCGATATTTCCGATATTTCGCTGCGCGGATTGGCGCGTGAGGTGGGGGTTTCCGCCACGGCAGTCTATCGCCATTTCCCAGACAAGCGGGCGCTTCTGGGGGCGATGGCGCAGGCGGGGCTGGCCATGCTGGGCCAGATGCAGCAGCAGGCAGCGCAGGCAGGCGGGGACAAGGCATTCTCGGCAACGGGCCGCGCCTATGTGCGATTCGCGCTGGCGAACCCGAGCCTGTTTCGCCTTGTCTTCACGCATTGCGAACTGCGCGGGGATGGCCTGCCAGAGGGCAATCTTGCGGCCGACATGCTGCTGGGAAGCGCGGCGAAATTCACCGGCGGCGACAAGGCCGAAGCGCGCCGCTTTGCCCTGCAGGCCTGGGCGCTGGTCCACGGGCTGGCGATGCTGATGCTGGATGGCCAGCTGCCCGCCGATGAAGCGCTGATCGATCAGGTGATCGATGGGCGTTCGATGTGGGGCAAGCCGTCCTGACCTGACGGATTATAAAGAAAAAGGGCCGGAAGGTTTCCCCTCCGGCCCCGTTTTCTGTCGGCTTGGTCAGCGCAGGACTTAGAAGTCCATGCCGCCCATGCCGCCCATGCCGCCACCCATCGGGGGCATCGCGGGCTTGTCTTCAGGGCGTTCGCTGATCGCGGCTTCGGTCGTGATCAGGAGGCCGGCAACCGAAGCTGCATCCTGAAGCGCGGTGCGCACGACCTTGGTCGGGTCGATCACGCCGGCGGCCTTCAGGTTCTCGTAGGTGTCGGTCGCGGCGTTGAAGCCTTGGCTTTCGTCACCTTCGCGCAGCAGGTTGCCCGAAACGACGGCGCCATCGTGGCCCGCGTTCGTGGCGATCTGACGGACCGGCGCCATGATCGCGCGGCGCACGATGTCGATGCCCTTGGTCTGATCGTCGTTCGCACCCTTGAGACCGGCGAGGGCCTTGGTTGCATAGAGGAGAGCCGTACCGCCGCCGGGGACGATGCCTTCTTCGACCGCAGCGCGGGTAGCGTGGAGCGCGTCGTCAACGCGGTCCTTGCGCTCCTTCACTTCGACTTCCGAAGCGCCGCCGACCTTGATCACGGCCACGCCGCCAGCCAGCTTGGCCAGACGTTCCTGCAGCTTTTCGCGGTCGTAGTCGCTGGTGGTGACTTCGATCTGGGCGCGGATCTGTTCGACGCGGGCCTTGATCTCGTCCGCCGAACCGGCGCCGTCGACGATGGTGGTGTTGTCCTTGTCGATCGTGACCTTCTTGGCCTGGCCGAGCATGGCGAGCGTGACGCTCTCCAGCTTGATGCCGAGGTCTTCGGAGATCATTTCGCCAGCGGTCAGCGTGGCGATATCGCCCAGCATGGCCTTGCGGCGATCACCGAAGCCCGGAGCCTTGACGGCCGCGACCTTGAGGCCGCCGCGCAGCTTGTTGACCACGAGCGTGGCGAGTGCTTCGCCTTCGATGTCCTCGGCGATGATGAGGAGCGGACGACCGGTCTGGACGACAGCTTCAAGCACCGGAAGCATCGCCTGGAGCGACGAGAGCTTCTTTTCGTGGATCAGGATGTAGGGGCTTTCCAGCTCCACGGTCATCTTGTCCGGGTTGGTGATGAAGTAGGGCGAAAGATAGCCGCGGTCGAACTGCATGCCTTCGACGACATCGAGTTCGAATTCGAGGCCCTTGGCCTCTTCCACGGTGATCACGCCTTCCTTGCCGACCTTGTCCATCGCTTCAGCGATCTTCTGGCCGACTTCGATATCGCCATTGGCCGAGATGATGCCGACCTGAGCGATTTCGGACGAGCCGCTGACCGGGGTCGAGCGGGCCTTGAGGTTCTCGACGACCTTGCCGACGGCGATGTCGATACCGCGCTTCAGGTCCATCGGGTTCATGCCGGCGGCAACCGCGGTCATGCCTTCGCGCACGATGGCCTGGGCCAGCACGGTCGCGGTGGTGGTGCCGTCACCGGCGAGGTCGTTGGTCTTCGAGGCCACTTCGCGCAGCATCTGCGCGCCCATGTTCTCGAACTTGTCCTTGAGCTCGATTTCCTTGGCGACGGTGACGCCGTCCTTGGTGATGCGGGGCGCGCCGAAGCTCTTGTCGATCACGACGTTGCGGCCCTTGGGGCCCAGCGTGACCTTGACGGCATCAGCGAGGATATCGACGCCGCGCAGAATGCGTTCGCGGGCGTCGCGGCCGAACTTTACGTCCTTGGCAGCCATGATGATTTCCTTTGAATGATAGGGATGTGAAGAAGGAAGTTCGGCTGGATCAGCCGATCACGCCGAGGATGTCGGCTTCCTTCATGATCAGCAGGTCTTCGCCGCCAACCTTGACTTCGGTGCCCGACCACTTGCCGAACAGGACGCGGTCACCGACCTTGACGTCGAGCGGGGTGATCGTGCCGTTTTCGGCGCGGGCGCCCGAACCGATGGCGACGATTTCGCCTTCAGCGGGCTTTTCCTTGGCGCTGTCGGGAATGATGATGCCGCCGGCGGTCTTTTCCTCGGCTTCGACGCGGCGCACGAGCACGCGGTCGTGCAGCGGACGGAAGGTCATGGGTATCTCCCTTGTTCCATGATACTGAAATGGTACTTGGCACTCTCATGGGGAGAGTGCCAGCAGGGCGCATATGGGTTTGGCTAGAAGGGGCGTCAACCACCCTGGGCAAGATTCTTTATGCCGGAAGCAATCCCAGCGCCGTGCGGCGGTGCCAGCGCCAGAGCAGCAGCGCGGCGACAACGATGAGGCCGACGGCAAGGCCGATCCATACGCCGAGGCCCTGCAGCGGGGTCATCAGGCCCAGCCACAGCGCGGTGCCGATGCCCGGAATCCAGTAACCGAACAGCGCAATGCCCATCGGCACTCGGGTATCCTGCAGCCCGCGCAGCAACGCCGCGCCGACGGCCTGCGCGCCGTCGAAGATCTGGAACGCGGCGGCGACGACCATGTACTGCGTGGCCAGCGCCACAAGGCGCGCGTTGGCCGGGTCTGCCGGATCGATATAGGCGGCGAGGATGAGGTTGGGGAACGCCAGCATCAGCGTGGCCATCGCGGCCATGAAGCCGATGCCGAGGACCATGGCGACTTGTCCGGACCGCGTGATCGCCGCCTTGTCGCGCGCGCCATAGGCAAGGCCGACGCGGATCGTGGCGGCCTGCGCGATGCCGAAGGGCACCTGGAAGGTGAAGGCGGCGAACTGGAGCGCGACGGTGTGTGCGGCCAGCTCCACCTCGCCGATGCGGCCCATCAGGAAGGCCGCGCCGTTGAACATGCCCGCTTCGGCGATGATCGTGGCGGTGATCGGCAGGCCAATGCGCAGCACATCGACGAAGCGCGTCCAGTCCGACCGCCACCAGCGCCCGCCGAAGCGGTAGCGCCTGAGGCGGCGATCGGTGCGGATGACGATGACATAGGCCCCGAGCATGATGAGGCCGGTGACGATCGACGAAAGCGCCGAGCCGGTGAGGCCCAGTTCGGGCGCGCCGAAGTGGCCATAGACGAAGGCGTAGTTGCCCAGCGCATTGACCGCGACTGCCAGCGCATTGATCACCGTGCCGATCATCGGGCGGCCCAGCGTGGAGACGACGGTGCGCAGCAAAGCCGAGAGCACGGCGGGGATCGAGGCCCACATCAGGACATTCAGGAAGGGAACGGCGAGCGTGATCACGTCCTCGCTCTGCCCGGTGGCGCGCATCAGCGGGCCGCCGAGGAGGCACACGCCCATTGCGCCGAAGCCTGCGATCACGCCCGCCCATCCGGCCATGCGCACGGTGCGGCGCACTTCGCGCACAGCATGGCGGCGCGCGCCGATCTCTGCGGCGATTAGCGGCGAGGCCGCACCGACGAGGCCGGTGAGGCTCCAGATGAGGAGGCCGAACAGCGAAACCGACAGCGACGAGGCGGCCAGCGCGACGGGGCCGAGCCGCGCGATGAAGATCACGTCGACCGCAAAGACCGCCATCTGCAGCAGGTTCGCGCCCACCAGCGGCGCGGCAAGGCGCATGGTCGCGCGCCATTCGGCATTCCAGCTGGTTGGGGGGCTTTCGAACATGAGCGGGCCATAGGCGGTGTGCAGCGCAAAGAACAAGTGTTGTCGGCGGGCAGGCGCGCCCCTACCCTCATGCCCATTGATCGGGGAGAGGGGCAGGGATGACGGCATCGGCAGCGCGGGAAAGCGCCGTAAACAGGGCCGAAAACAGGGCTGTTGCCGTCATGGTGGCACTGCTTGGCCTTGCGGTTCTGCTCAATTACATCGACCGCGGCGCTATTGGCGTTGCCGCCCCTCTGATGAAGTCCGATCTGCATTTGTCTGCCACGCAGTTCGGCATCGCGGTTTCGGCTTTCTTCCTGATCTATGGGCCTGCGCAGCCGCTCGTTGGCTGGCTGGCGGACCGGGTGTCGGTCTACCATCTCTACGCGGCGGGCGTGGCGGTGTGGGCGGCCAGCACGTTGTTCACCGGGTTCGTTGGCGGGCTGGCTGGGCTTGTGGTGCTGCGCATGGTGCTCGGGCTGGGCGAAAGCTGCGCGTTCTCGGGCAGCTCCAAGATGATTGCCCGCCACGTGCCGCCGGGGCGGCGCGGCCTTGCCAATGCGGTTCTGGCGACGGGCATCGCGCTGGGTCCGGCGGTGGGCACGCTGGCAGGCGGCGCGATTCTGGGCGGCTGGGGTTGGCGCACGATCTTCATCGTGTTTGGCGCATGCACCTTGCTGTGGCTGGGGCCGTGGTTCTGGGCCGTGCGCGCCTTGCCGCAGCGCCATGATGCCGAAGCGATCAGCCCGCCGATGCCCTATCGCCAGCTGCTGGCGCAGAAGGCGTTGTGGCTGCTGGGCTTGTCCAACGCAGCCGCCAATTACTGCATGTTTTTCGTGGTGGTGTGGCTGCCGCTCTATCTCACGGCGAGCCGGGGTTTCTCGATTGCCACGATGTCGGTGTTTGCGACCGCGACGTTCGGCGTTCAAGCCTTGTCGTCGCTGTGCGCCGGGCAGGTTTCGGACCATCTGATCAAGCGCGGGGCCGATCAGGGTACGGTGCTGCGCCGGTTTGCGGTGGGCGGGCAGATCGGCATGACAATTGGCGTTCTGGGCGTGGCTTTTGCTGCTTCACCCACGGCGGTGCTGGTCTGGCTCTTGCTGACCGGCACGGCGATGGGGATCGGGCCGACGATGGTGCTGGGGCTGGGGCAGGTCTATGCCGGGCCGCGGCTGGCCGGGAGCTGGATCGGCTGGCAGACCGGCATCGCCAGCATTTCCGGGATGATCGGGCCGATCGTGACGGGCATGATCGTCGATGCGACCGGTTCCTATGTGGGCGCGTTCGTGTTTGCGGCCGGGGTAAGCGCGGTTGGGGCGCTGCTGTTCCAGTTCGCGCTGCCCCCGGTGCGGCAGATCGAGGGGGCCTGAAGCGGTTGCCCCAGGTTCGGCCCCAAACAAAAAGGGCGGACCTTGCGGCCCGCCCTTTCCGTGACACGGGCGCTTCAAGACACCCGCGAAACTGATATCGAGATTACTTGATCTCGACGGTGCCGCCAGCGGCTTCGACCTTGGCCTTGATGTCTTCGGCTTCGGCCTTGTTGACACCTTCCTTGATCGCCTTCGGAGCGGCTTCCACCAGCGCCTTGGCTTCGGTGAGGCCGAGGTTGGTGATCGCGCGGACTTCCTTGATGACCTGGATCTTCTTGCCGCCGTCGCCGGTCAGGATGACGTCGAATTCGGTCTTCTCTTCGACCGCAGCAGCGGCATCGCCGCCACCGGCGGGCGCAGCAACGGCAACGGCAGCAGCGGCGCTGACGCCCCATGCTTCTTCGAGAGCCTTGGCGAGGTCAGCAGCTTCGAGAACGGTGAGCTTCGAAAGTTCAGCGACGAGATTGGCGATATCGGCCATGATGTTTCACTCCTGAATGATGGTCTGCCCGGATGGGCGATATTGGTTTCGGATTGCTGCCGCTTATGCGGCGTCCTTCTCGGCGTAGGCAGCGAAGACGCGGGCCAGCTTGGCCGCCGGAGCGGTCGTGAGCTGGGCGATCTTGGTTGCCGGAGCCTGGATGAGGCCGATCAGCTTGGCGCGCATCTCGTCGAGCGACGGCATCGTGGCGAGTGCCTTGATCCCGTCTGCGTTGAGAACCACGCTACCCATCGCACCACCGACAATTTCAAGCTTGTCGTTGGTCTTGGCGAAATCGACCACGGCCTTGGCAGCCGCGACCGGATCGGCCGAGGCGGCGATGGCGGTCGGGCCAGTGAAGAATTCACTCAGCCCTTCGTAATCGGTGCCTGCGATGGCAATCTTGGCCAGAGAATTCTTCGCAACCTTGAACGAAGCGCCCGCTTCCCGGATCTTGATGCGCAGCGCGGTGGACTGGGCCACCGTCATGCCGAGGTTGCGAGTGATAACCACCGCCCCGGCTTCGCCAAACACCTCGTTCAGGAAGGCGACCGATTCGGCTTTCTGCGAACGATCCATGCCATACTCCTTCACATATGACCGCAAGGGGCGAACCCCGCGCGGCCGGCTACATTGTCCATGGCGCAAATGCACCACGGGCGAGTCCGCTGAGGGGGGAAGGAGCGTGCGAAAGTTCCGCACGAGAGGCTGGCGTTCCGCATGGGAGCGGACCATCAGGCCAGGGGTGCTTGAGGCACCCGGTATCTCTTTTCCCCGTCTAGGCTGGAGATTAAGCAGGAAGCCTGCACCAGCTGTCTCGGACGGATGAACGCGGGGCCGAAGCCCTGCGGTCGCGGCGGCCACTGGCGCAAGTGGGGGCAGGAGTCAAGCGAAGCAGTGCCGACAAGCGCTTGCATGGCGCCGAGCCTGTTGGTGTTTGAGTTGACAGATCAGCCCATTCCGCCTAGTTGGCCGCTCTTGCCCACGGCTTCGAGCAAGGCTGTCCCATACGCGGGGGATGGCCCAGGAAGGAAGCAGTACGGGTTTCGTCTGACGCGATGATGCCAAATGCCACCGGGAATCCAGCTGGAATCCATGGGTGGCGTTTCGCGTTTCGCGCCTTCAGGCACCACACGCCGCGTGTGGTTTTCGCCGGGATACCTGCCCGGCACGAGTGACAGACAAGAGGCTGAACCTTCCATGGCTACCAAGGCAACTCCCTCGGCCAAGCCGGCCCGTGCCGGTTTCAAGAAGCGCATCCGCAAGATCTTCGGCGACATCCACGAAGTGGTGCAGATGCCGAACCTGATCGAGGTTCAGCGCGAAAGCTACGAGCAGTTCCTGCGCTCAGATCCGGCGACGGGCTATGTGTCCGGCCTTGAAAAGACGCTGCGCTCGGTCTTCCCGATCCAGGATTTCGCCGGCACTGCCAGCCTCGATATCAAGGAGCGCGATGGCTACGTGCTCGAAGCGCCGAAGTACGACACCAATGAGTGCCGTCAGCGCGGGATCACTTATGCCGCGCCGATGAAGGTCACGCTCAAGCTCGCGACCTTCGAGGTCGACAGCGAGACCGAGACCAAGAGCCTCATCGATATCAAGGAGCAGGACGTCTACATGGGCGATATCCCGCTCATGACCGACAACGGCACCTTCATCATCAACGGGACCGAGCGCGTCATCGTCAGCCAGATGCACCGTTCGCCGGGCGTGCTGTTCGACCATGACCGCGGCAAGACGCACTCCTCGGGCAAGTACCTGTTTGCCGCGCGCGTCATTCCCTATCGCGGTTCGTGGCTCGATTTCGAATTCGACGCCAAGGATATCGTCAACGTTCGCATCGACCGCAAGCGCAAGCTGCCGGTCACGGCGCTGCTCTATGCGCTGGGCCTCAATGGTGAGCAGATCCTTGATTTCTTCTACGCCAAGGTCGTGTGGGCGCGCGCCGAGGGCGGCTGGAAGGTTCCCTTCGTGCTCGACCAGTGGCGCGGTGCGAAGCCGACGTTCGACATCGTTGACGGTGCTTCGGGCGAAGTCGTGTTCCCCGCAGGCACCAAGATTTCGCCGCGCGCTGCCAACAAGGCGGCGAAGGATGGCTTGCAGCACCTGCTGATCCCGACCGAGGAAATCTTTGGCCGCTATGCCGCCAAGGACATGATCGACGAAAGCACTGGCCGCATCTGGATCGAAGCGGGCGACGAGGTTTCGCCCGAGAACCTCGAAGTGCTCGACAAGGCCGGGGTGGACGTCCTCGAACTGCTCGACATCGACCACATGAATACGGGTCCGTGGATCCGCAACACGATGAAGGCCGACAAGGCCGAGGACCGCGATCAGGCGCTCTCGGACATCTACCGCGTGATGCGCCCTGGCGAGCCGCCGACGCGCGAAACCGCCGAAGCGCTGTTCGACGGCCTGTTCTTCGACCCCGACCGCTACGACCTCTCGGCGGTGGGCCGCGTCAAGCTCAACATGCGCCTCAGCCTCGACTGCGAGGACACCGTCACCACGCTGCGCACCGAGGATATCCTCGCCGTGGTTAAGGAACTGGTGAACCTGAAGGACGGCAAGGGCGAGGTCGACGACATCGACAACCTCGGCAACCGCCGCGTGCGTTCGGTGGGCGAGCTGCTGGAAAACCAGTACCGCGTCGGCCTGCTGCGCATGGAGCGCGCCGTGAAGGAGCGCATGAGCTCGGTCGACGTTTCGACCGTGATGCCGAACGACCTGATCAACGCGAAGCCCGCCGTGGCCGCGGTGCGCGAGTTCTTCGGTTCGTCGCAGCTTTCGCAGTTCATGGACCAGACCAACCCGCTCTCGGAAGTCACCCACAAGCGCCGTGTTTCGGCGCTCGGGCCGGGTGGTCTGACGCGTGAGCGCGCCGGTTTCGAAGTGCGCGACGTTCACCCGACGCACTATGGCCGCATCTGCCCGATTGAAACGCCGGAAGGCCCGAACATCGGTCTGATCAACTCGCTCTCCACCTTCGCCCGCGTCAACAAGTACGGCTTCATCGAAACGCCGTACCGCAAGGTCGTCGACCAGAAGGTCACCGGCGACGTGGTCTATCTCTCGGCGATGGAAGAGCAGAAGCACACCGTGGCGCAGGCTTCGGCCGAACTGACGGCGGACGGTTCGTTCGCGGAAGAACTCGTCTCGGCGCGGCAGAACGGCGAATTCGTGATGAGCCCGCGCGAGCAGGTGACGCTGATGGACGTCAGCCCCAAGCAGCTCGTTTCAGTCGCCGCCTCGCTCATTCCGTTCCTTGAAAACGACGACGCCAACCGCGCGCTCATGGGCTCGAACATGCAGCGCCAGGCGGTGCCGCTGGTCAAGGCCGATGCGCCGTTCGTGGGCACCGGCATGGAAGAGACCGTGGCGCGCGATTCGGGCGCCGCGATTTCGGCACTGCGTTCGGGTGTGGTCGATCAGGTCGACGCGACCCGTATCGTGATCCGCGCCTCGGGCGATATCGAACCCGGCCAGTCGGGCGTCGACATCTACCGCCTGCAGAAGTTCGAGCGTTCGAACCAGTCGACCTGCATCAACCAGCGTCCGCTGGTGAAGGTGGGCGATCTGATCGAGAAGGGCTCGATCATCGCGGACGGCCCCTCGACCGAGTTCGGCGAACTCGCGCTGGGCCGCAACGTGCTCGTCGCGTTCATGCCGTGGAACGGGTACAACTACGAAGACTCGATCTTGATCAGCGAACGCATCGTGAAGGAAGACGTCTTCACCTCGATCCACATCGAGGAGTTCGAAGTCATGGCCCGTGATACCAAGCTCGGGCCGGAAGACATCACGCGCGATATCCCGAACGTGGGAGAGGAAGCGCTGCGCAACCTCGACGAGGCGGGCATCGTCTACATCGGCGCGGAAGTGCATCCGGGCGACATTCTTGTCGGCAAGATCACGCCGAAGGGCGAAAGCCCGATGACGCCGGAAGAGAAGCTGCTCCGCGCGATCTTCGGCGAAAAGGCAAGCGATGTGCGCGACACCTCGCTGCGTCTGCCGCCGGGCGTTTCGGGCACGATTGTCGATGTGCGCGTGTTCAACCGCCACGGCATCGAGATCGACGACCGTACCCGCGCGATCCAGAACGAGGAAATCGAACGCCTCGCCAAGGACCGCGAGGACGAGCGCGCGATCCTCAACCGTGCGACCTTCAACCGCCTGCGCGAAATGCTGCTGGGCGAGGTTTCGGCGGCCGCGCCCAAGGGCGTGAAGAAGGGCGAAGAGATCAGCGAGCAGGTGCTGGCCGATGTCGAGCGCCACGAATGGTGGAAGTTCGCGCTGGCCGATGATGCGCGCCAGCAGCAGCTGGAAGCGGTCAAGGCGCAGTACGACGCCGCCGTGAAGGCGATCCAGGAGAAGTTCGAGGACCGCAAGGAAAAGCTCGAACGCGGTGACGAACTCGCCCCCGGCGTGCTCAAGATGGTCAAGGTCTTCGTCGCGGTGAAGCGCAAGCTGCAGCCGGGCGACAAGATGGCTGGCCGTCATGGCAACAAGGGCATCATCAGCCGCATTCTGCCGCAGGAAGACATGCCGTTCCTCGAGGACGGCACGCCGGTCGACTTCGTGCTCAACCCGCTGGGCGTGCCTTCGCGCATGAACGTCGGGCAGATCTTCGAGACGCACCTTGGCTGGGCCGCTCGCGGCCTTGGCAAGCGGATCGGCGCGGCGCTCGATGCGTGGCGCGAAGCCAATCCGAACCCCGAAGCCGGATCGCCGCCCGAAGCGGTGCGCGAACTGCTGTCCGAAATCTACGGCGCCAACTACACGGCCGAGATCGCGGCGCGCACCGATGAACAGATCATCGACTTCGCGCAGTCGGTCCGCGCAGGCGTGCCGATGGGCTCGCCAGTGTTCGACGGCGCGGTCGAGAAGGACGTGACCGACATGCTGCGTCTCGCCGGGCTCGATGAATCGGGTCAGGTCACGCTGTTTGACGGCCGCACCGGTGAAGCGTTCGACCGCAAGGTCACGGTGGGCATGAAGTACGTGCTCAAGCTCCACCACCTGGTCGACGACAAGATCCACGCACGTTCGATCGGGCCGTACAGCCTCGTTACCCAGCAGCCGCTGGGCGGCAAGGCCCAGTTCGGCGGCCAGCGCTTCGGCGAAATGGAGGTCTGGGCTCTCCAGGCCTACGGTGCTGCCTACACGCTGCAGGAAATGCTCACGGTGAAGTCCGACGACGTGGTCGGCCGCACCAAGGTCTACGAAGCGATCGTCAAGGGCGACGACACCTTCGAGGCCGGCATTCCCGAGAGCTTCAACGTGCTCGTCAAGGAAATGCGCAGCCTGGGTCTCAATGTCGAACTCTCCTCGCTCGATGAGCCCGAGGATGACGACGGCATGCCGATGGCGGCGGAGTGACAGTCTTCGGCCGGTGCGGCGTCTGCCCGCCGGCCAACTGACTGCTCGCCCTTAGAATTTCCCTCCAAGTGAGGATTGAAGAATGAACGACCTTACCAAGTTCACCAACCAGATCGCCAAGCCCGAGACCTTCGACCAGATCCAGATCGGTCTGGCGAGCCCCGAGCGCATCCGCAGCTGGTCCTTCGGCGAAATCAAGAAGCCGGAAACGATCAACTACCGCACGTTCAAGCCCGAGCGTGACGGCCTGTTCTGCGCGCGCATCTTCGGCCCCGTGAAGGACTACGAGTGCCTGTGCGGCAAGTACAAGCGCATGAAGTACAAGGGCGTCGTCTGCGAAAAGTGCGGCGTCGAAGTCACCGTCACCAAGGTGCGCCGCGAGCGCATGGGCCACATCGAGCTGGCCGCGCCGGTTGCGCACATCTGGTTCCTGAAGTCGCTGCCTTCGCGCATCGGTCTCTTGCTGGACATGCAGCTCAAGCAGCTTGAGCGCATCCTCTACTTCGAAAGCTATGTCGTGATCGAGCCGGGCATCACCCCGCTCGAGCGCTACCAGCTGCTGACCGAAGACGAACTGCTCGACGCGCAGGACGAATACGGCGAGGATGCGTTCTCGGCCGGGATCGGCGCCGAGGCGGTCAAGCAGATGCTGATGGACCTCGATATGGTCCAGGAACGCAAGGATCTGCTGGAAGAGCTTGCCACCACCAAGTCCGAGCTCAAGCCCAAGAAGATCATCAAGCGCCTCAAGGTCGTCGAATCGTTCATCGATTCGGGCAACCGTCCGGAGTGGATGATCCTCGACGTGATCCCCGTGATCCCGCCCGAACTGCGCCCGCTGGTGCCGCTCGATGGTGGCCGTTTCGCGACCTCGGATCTCAACGATCTCTATCGCCGCGTGATCAACCGCAACAACCGTCTGAAGCGCCTGATCGAACTGCGCGCGCCGGACATCATCGTGCGCAACGAAAAGCGCATGCTGCAGGAAGCCGTTGACGCGCTGTTCGACAACGGTCGCCGCGGCCGCATCATCACGGGTGCCAACAAGCGTCCGCTGAAGTCGCTGTCCGACATGCTCAAGGGCAAGCAGGGCCGCTTCCGCCAGAACCTGCTCGGCAAGCGCGTCGACTATTCGGGCCGTTCGGTCATCGTGACCGGGCCGGAACTCAAGCTGCACCAGTGCGGCTTGCCCAAGAAGATGGCGCTCGAACTGTTCAAGCCGTTCATCTACGCGCGCCTCGATGCCAAGGGTCTGTCGATGACCCTGAAGCAGGCCAAGAAGTGGGTCGAAAAGGAGCGCAAGGAAGTCTGGGACATCCTGGACGAAGTGATCCGCGAGCACCCGGTGATGCTCAACCGCGCGCCGACGCTCCACCGCCTCGGCATTCAGGCGTTCGAGCCGGTGCTGATCGAGGGCAAGGCGATCCAGCTGCACCCGCTCGTCTGCTCGGCCTTCAACGCCGACTTCGACGGTGACCAGATGGCCGTCCACGTGCCGCTTTCGCTGGAAGCCCAGCTTGAAGCGCGCGTGCTGATGATGTCGACCAACAACATCCTCTCGCCCGCCAACGGCAAGCCGATCATCGTGCCTTCGCAGGACATGGTGCTGGGCCTCTATTACCTGTCGATGGACCGTCAGGGTGAGCCGGGCGAAGGCATGATGATGGCCGACATGGCCGAAGTGCATCAGGCGCTGTTTACTGGTGCGGTCACCATGCACACCAAGATTGTCGCGCGCGTGCCGCAGACCGACGAGAACGGGAAGCAGTACCTCAAGCGTTACAATACGACGCCGGGCCGCATGCTGATCGGCGAATGCCTGCCCAAGAGCAGCACGGTTCCCTTCGAGCTGGTGAACCGCCTGCTCACCAAGAAGGAAATCGCCGACGTCATCGATCAGGTCTATCGCCACACCGGCCAGAAGGACACGGTGCTGTTCGCCGATGCGATCATGAGCCTGGGCTTCCGCAACGCGTTCAAGGCGGGCATCTCGTTCGGCAAGGACGACATGATCATCCCGGACACCAAGGATGCGCTGGTCGGCGAGACCAAGGAACTGGTGGCTGACTACGAGCAGCAGTATCAGGACGGCCTGATCACCCAGCAGGAAAAGTACAACAAGGTGATCGACGCCTGGAGCCGTTGCGGCGATCAGGTGGCGGCGGCCATGATGGAAGAGATCAAGGCCACCCCGCTGGACGATCAGGGCCGCGAGGCGCAGGTCAACTCGATCTACATGATGAGCCACTCCGGTGCGCGTGGTTCGCCGACCCAGATGAAGCAGCTGGCGGGTATGCGCGGCCTGATGGCCAAGCCTTCGGGCGAGATCATCGAGACGCCGATCATCTCGAACTTCAAGGAAGGCCTGACCGTCCTTGAGTACTTCAACTCGACCCATGGTGCCCGAAAGGGTCTTGCGGATACTGCGCTGAAGACCGCCAACTCGGGCTACCTGACGCGGCGTCTGGTCGATGTGTCGCAGGATTGCGTCGTCACCGTCGACGATTGCGGCACCGAGCGGGCGCTCGAAATGCGCGCGATCGTGCAGGGCGGTTCGACGATCGCCTCGCTGGGCGAGCGCATCCTGGGCCGCACGCTGGCCGAGGACATGATCGAGGCCAAGACCGGCGAAGTGCTGATGCCCAAGGGCACGCTGCTCGACGAAGCCGCGATCACGAAGATCGAAGCTGCGGGCGCACAGTCGGCGCGCATCCGCTCGCCGCTGGTTTGCGCGGCGCAAGTCGGCGTGTGCGGTACCTGCTATGGCCGCGATCTCGCGCGCGGTACGCCGGTGAACATCGGCGAAGCGGTCGGCGTCATCGCGGCGCAGTCGATCGGTGAGCCGGGCACGCAGCTGACGATGCGCACGTTCCACATCGGTGGTGCGGCGCAGGTCAACGAGCAGTCGAACCTTGAATCGCTGTGCGATGGTACGGTTGTGTACCGCGACATCCCGACGATCACCGACTCGCGCGGTCGCCGCCTCAGCCTTGCTCGCAACGGCGAGATCGTGGTGTTCGACAACGAGGGCCGCGAGCGCGCGATGCACCGCGTGCCGTATGGTACGCACCTGCTGCACGAGAGCGGCGCCACCGTGAAGCTGGGCGAACGCCTGGCCGAATGGGATCCGTTCACCCTGCCGGTGATCACCGACAAGCCGGGTGTGGTCCGCTATCAGGACCTCATCGACGGCCGCACGCTGACCGAACTGGTCGACGACGCGACCGGCATTGCCCAGCGCGTCGTGACGGAAAACCGCGCAGGTGGCCGGGCCAAGAAGGAAGACCTCCGTCCGCGCCTGACCCTGCTTGACGAGAACTCGGGTGAAACCGGGCGCTATCTGATGGCGCCGGGCACCACGCTTTCGGTCGAGGATGGCCAGACGGTGCAGGCGGGTGACGTGCTGGCGCGTGCCAGCCGCGAAGCCGCCAAGACCCGCGACATCACCGGCGGTCTGCCGCGCGTGGCCGAACTGTTCGAAGCGCGCATACCGAAGGACAACGCGATCATCGCGAAGATCTCGGGCCGCATCGAATTCGTTCGCGATTACAAGGCCAAGCGCAAGATCGCGATCATCCCCGAGGAAGGTGATCCGGTCGAGTACCTGATCCCCAAGTCGAAGGTGATCGACGTTCAGGAAGGCGACTGGGTCAAGAAGGGCGACAACCTGATTTCCGGTTCGCCCAACCCGCACGACATTCTGGAAGTGATGGGGGTCGAGGCGCTGGCCGAGTACCTCGTCGCGGAAATTCAGGAAGTCTACCGTCTGCAGGGCGTGAAGATCAACGACAAGCACATCGAGGTGATCGTTCGCCAGATGCTCCAGAAGGTCGAGATCACCAATGGCGGCGATACCACGCTGCTGGCTGGTGAGCAGGTCGATCTGGAAGAAATGAACGAATACAACGCCAAGCTGGCTCCGGGCATGGCCCCGGCCGAAGGCAAGCCGGTGCTGCTCGGCATCACCAAGGCTTCGCTGCAGACGCGTTCGTTCATCTCGGCGGCCTCGTTCCAGGAAACCACCCGCGTGCTCACGCAGGCGGCGGTTGAAGGCAAGCGGGACTCGCTGATCGGCCTCAAGGAAAACGTGATCGTCGGCCGCCTGATCCCGGCGGGCACGGGCGCTGGCATGAACCGCCTGCGCGTCGCGGCCACCAGCCGCGATGCGGCGCTGCGGGCTTCGTATCGCAAGCTGCAGGAATCGCTCATCGCGCCCGCTTCGGCGGCCGAAGAGCATGCTGCCGAGCTGGCGCAAGGCCCCGAAGCTGCAATCGGCGATGATCCGCTGGCGGCAGTCGAAGGCGAGACCCATGGTCTTGATGCCGATGCCGGTGATTACCTGATCAAGGGCGATGAGGCCTGATCGCCTGATCCACTCTGAATGAGCAATCTGAAGACCCCGTCGGCCCAGCCGGCGGGGTTTTTTGATTCGATCTCCTGCCCCTACGTAATCCTTGCAGGTATGGCGCGGACAGCATGGCAAGGTGCAGGCGGGTAAGCGACGGAACATCAGCGCCAGGTGTCTGGGCTGAAACTGGAGTTTCTGGCATGCTCAGCGGCGTTATGCTTGGCGATAAGGCGCGTAGGGGCGCGCGGCTTCTGATCGGCATTCTGCTGGCGATCATCGCGCTGGCATCAGCGGTGGTTTACGCCATCCGGGCTGGTGGACCGATGACACAGGGCAGTGCCTTGCAGGCCGAGATCCTTGCGGATGTGCTGCCGCCCCCGGCCTTTGTCGTCGAGCCCTACCTCAACGCCTCGCTGATCCTGCGGGATCCCTCGCGTGCCGGTCCCTATCTCAGCGAGCTCAAGGACGAACGCGCGGAATTCGAAGCGCGCAAGACCTACTGGCAAACGGCGCCGGTGCCGGGGCATCTGCGCCAGCCGCTGAACGATACCATCGCTGCTGCCGACCGGTTCTGGAAGGTGATGGATGCGAAGTTCCTGCCAGCGGTCATGGCGGGCAATCGTCCCGCGATGGAGGAAGCCTTCACGATGGATATCGCGCCGATCTACCGCGTGCAGCGCGAGCAGGTGCGGGGCATCGTTGCGCTCAGCCGCAGTTACAGCAACGAAACGGCGCGCAGCAATGCGACGATGACTGCATTGGCACTGGCCGGGCTCGGCGCGCTGGCGATCACCATGCTGGGCCTGATCCATTGGAGCGCGCGCGCCGCGCAGCGGCTGGTGGTGAAGCCGCTGGTCGAAACAGCCGGGGTGATGCAGCGCATGGCCGATGGTGATACCGGGGTCGCGATCGAAGGCACTGCCCGGCCCGACGAAATTGGCCAGGTGGCGCGCGCGATGGAGGTCTTCCGTGAGGCGGAGGAAGGTCGCCGCCGAGCCTCTGCCGAACAGGCGGCTGTGGTGCAGGCGCTTTCCGGCGGGCTTGCCCGATTGGCCGCCAAGGACCTTGAACATCAACTCCATGAGCCGTTTCCGCCGGATTACGAGCGGCTGCGGGAGAATTACAACGCCGCTGTGGCCTCGCTGGCGGAAGCACTGCGGATCGTGCGCATCGGCACGGCGAGCGTGCAGGGCAGCATTTCAGAGATCGGTGCGGCGTCGCATGATCTGGCGCTGCGCAACGAAGCGCAAGCCGCCCGGATTGCCGAGACGGCACGGGCGATGGATGCCGTAACCGGGATCGTGCAGGAAACGGCGACCGGCGCGCAGGCAGTGAGCCAGACGATTACCCAGGCAGACCGCGAGGCGGGCGAAGGCGGCGAGGTCGTTCGCCGCGCCATTGATGCCATGGCCGCAATCGAGACGTCTGCGCAGGAGATAGGCCAGATTATCACGGTGATCGACGGAATCGCCTTCCAGACCAACCTGCTGGCGCTCAATGCCGGGGTTGAGGCGGCGCGGGCCGGCGAAGCGGGCAAGGGCTTTGCTGTCGTCGCCACCGAAGTGCGTGCGCTGGCGCAGCGCAGCGCCGATGCGGCGCAGAGCATCAAGGCGCTGATCACCACGAGCGGCGAGCAAGTGGGCACAGGCGTCGAGCTGGTGCGCGAAAGCGGGACCAGGCTTGAGGCCATCGTGCGCCGCATTGGTGAGATCAGCGCGCTGACGGGCACCATCGCCGGATCGGCGACCCGGCAGGCTGCCAGCCTCAACCAGATCAACGCCGCGATGGGCGAAATGGACCGGATGACCCAGCAGAATGCGGCGATGGTGGAAGAATCGTCAGCCGCGACGCGCAGCCTTGCCGCCGAGGCCGTCCGGCTCAACGAACTGGTCGCCACGTTTCGCACCCGCGACGTGTCCAAACGCCCAGCCGCCGTGGTTGCCCCAGACAGCATGCGGCGCAAGACGGCTGTCGATGCGCCGCTGGAACTGCCTGCGTTCGCCCTTGCGAGCTGACCGCCGGGCGGTTTGATCAGGCGTTGGCGCAGGCCATCTGTTCGAGTGCAGTGAACGTATCGAGCACGCCCGGATCCGCGAACGGGGCGATCTGGGCGAGGATGACGCCGGCCAGATCGCGGTCTGTGTCGATCCAGTAGTAGCAATTGAAGATGCCCGCCCAGTGCAGGCTGCCGGGCGAGCGGCCGGCCGGGCCGGTCTCGGTGTTGACGAGGTAGCCGCCGAGCGTCCAGCCGCCGCGCTGGCCCGGGAGCGGATTGAAGGCTGTGGCGAAGCTCGGGATCGCGGTGGTCATCTCACCCGCAGACAAGTGTGCGGGGAGCGCATCTTCGCGCGCGATCCGGGCCGACTCGGGCGAGAGCACGCGCACCCCATCCAGTTCACCGCCGCGCAGTATCATGCGCAGGAAACGGGCATAATCGCCCGCAGTGGAGGAAAGCCCGCCGCCGCCGTTGTGGTACTCGCCGCCGCCCAGCACCATGGCCTGCGTCTTGAAGCCGCCATCGGCCTCGCGCACGTGGACTTGCGGTTCGTTCGCATCCCATGCGGAACGGAAAGCGGTCTGCGTCATGCCCAGCGGGCCAGTGATCTCGCGCGCGAACCAGTCGCCAAGGCTCATGCCCGCGACGGCTTCGACGGCGAGACCGGCCCAATCGATGCCGGTGCCATATTGCCAGTTCGTGCCCGGATCGAACATCAGCGGCAGATCGAGGCTGGCGCGCTTGCCAGCAGCCATCTTGCCGGTGGCCATGGCGTGGCGCAGCAGATCGGCGTTCATGAAGGTGTAGGCGCACCCCGAGGTGTGCAGCAGCAGATGGCGCATGGTGACCGCCGTGTGCGCGGGCCGCAGGATCGGTGCGCCGTCTGCGTCAAAGCCGTCGAGCACTTGCGGCGCGGCCAGTTCGGGCAGGAGCGCGCCGATGGGGGCGTCGAGATCGAGCAGGCCGCGTTCGGCCAGCTGGAGCACCGCCGTGCTGGTCAGCGCCTTGGTCATCGAGGCGATCTGGAACAGCGAATCCTCGCGCATCGGCACGCCATTCACGGCATCGGCCATGCCGAAAGCCTTGGCGTAGCGCGTTTCCTTGCTGTCCGTGATCAGCGCCACTACGCCCGGCAGGTTCGCTGCGGCGACCGCTGCCTCGAATTCGGCAATGCCCTTCATGTCTCTCTCCTCATGGCCGGCCAGCCCTCTTGCGGGGCTGGCTCGGCGCGATGCGTTCGCTTGATCGGCGTGGGCGATCAGCGCGCCTTGCGGTGCTCGCCCTTGACCCAGCGGACCGTGCCCGAGCTGGCGCGCATCACCACGCTTTCGGTGGTCATCACGCCGCTCTTGTTGGTCTTCACGCCCGCGAGCAGCGAGCCGTCGGTCACGCCGGTTGCGGCGAAGATGCAATCGCCCTTGGCCAGTTCCTTGAGATCATAGACCTTGTTCAGATCGGTGATGCCCCACTTTCGCGCGCGGCTCTTTTCGTCCTCGTTGCGGAACAGCAGGCGGCCCTTGAACTGCCCGCCGACACAGCGCAGCGCGGCTGCGGCGAGCACGCCTTCCGGTGCGCCGCCGGTGCCCATGTAGAGGTCGATCCCGGTGTCTTCGTTGGTCACCGCGATCACGCCCGCCACGTCGCCATCCGGGATCAGGCTGATGCCGCAGCCCAGCCCGCGCAGTTCGGCGATCAGATCGGAGTGGCGCGGCCGGTCCAGCACGCAGACGATGATATCTTCCGGGCGCACGCCCTTGGCTTCGGCCACGGCCTTGACGTTTTCGGTGGGCGTGCGGTTCAGGTCGATGATGCCATCGGGGTAGCCGGGGCCGACCGCGAGCTTGTCCATATAGACATCGGGCGCGTTGAGCAGGCCGCCTTCTTCGGCAACCGCGAGCACGGCAAGCGCGTTCGGCCCGGCCTTTGCGGTAATCGTGGTGCCTTCGAGCGGATCGAGCGCGATATCGATCTTCGGGCCCTTGCCCGGCGCGGCACCGACCTTTTCCCCGATATAGAGCATCGGCGCTTCATCGCGCTCGCCCTCACCGATCACGACGGTGCCATCCATGTAGAGTTCGTTGAAGGCGGCGCGCATCGCTTCGACGGCGGCGGCATCGGCGGCCTTCTCGTCGCCCCGGCCGATCAGGCGCGAGGCCCCGATGGCGGCTGCTTCGGTGACGCGGACCATCTCCAGCACAAGGACGCGATCGAGAACCTGCGAGGGGGCGGGTGCGGGGCGTGCGTCGGTCACGTTGACTCCTTGGGCTGATTGGCTGCAGTACGATTGCCCTAGACGGGAGGATGCACGGTTGTCGAGGCGCGGAATACTTTACAGGCACGCGCTTCGCGCATTCCTATGCGTAAACTTGGCTTTCGGAGCGTTTGGCGGGGCTTATGCGCAGTCTGCGCCTGCTGCTGAAGCGGGGCAGGTGCCTGCTGGCGATGCTGCGGGACCGACCGATTCGGCTGAGGCCGCCGCCAATGCAGCCATTGCGCAGCGCTTGCTCACGGCAGGCCAGCCCAAGCGCTGCGAGACGGCCGGTCCGGACGGCGGCATCGTCGTCTGCGGAGGCCGCGAGGCCAATGAGAAGGAGCGCCTGCCTATGCGCGATCAGCTCGATTCGGCACGCTCCACCAAGGATGGGATGATCCGTGCGCCGAACGTGAGCGGCCTGCGTGATTGCAGCCGGGGCTGCATCGGCATCGGCGGCGTGCCTCCGCCAATGTACTATTTCGATATCACCAAGCTGCCCGAAGCACCGGCCGATTCAGATGCCGACAAGATCGCGCGCGGGGAAATCCGGGCCCCTTGAGCGGGGGCGCCCGCTGGCGCCTCAATCCTCCAGGATATGCATGACCAGCGGTGCAGCGGCGAGGCTGGGGGAGCCTTCGAGCAGGCGCAAGGCTTCTGCGATGGCGCTTTCGGGGCCTTCGTGGGTGACCATCGCGACAAGCACGGCCTCGGTGCTGCCGATGGCGGCACGGCCTTTCTGGATCAGGCTTTCGATCGAAACCCCCGCATCGCGCATCGCGGCGGTGATTTCGGCCAGCACACCGGGGCGATCCGCCACGGTGAAGCGCAAGTAAGCCTTGCCGGTGCGGTGGCCGCTTTCCGCCGGGGCGGCGCTTTCCAGTTCGGCGGCGGGAATCGAGAACGGCGCGCCGATATCGCCGCGCGCGATGTCGATGAGATCTGCCACCACGGCGCTGGCGGTCGGCCCATCGCCCGCGCCCGCGCCCTGGAACAGCAGGCGGCCGACGAAGTTGCCTTCCGCCACCACGGCATTGGTTGCGCCATCGACATGGGCGAGCGGGTGATCGCGGTGGACGAGCATCGGGTGGACGCGCTGGAACAGGCGGCGCTGGCCTGCCGCATCCACTTCGGTTTCGGCCATGCCGATCAGGCGGATATAATAGCCCAGCGCATCGGCCTGCGCGATATCGGCGGCGAGCACGCGGCGGATGCCGGTGGCGGCGACAGGTTTGAAATCAACCGCCGTGCCGAAGGCGATGCTGGAGAGAATCGCCAGCTTGTGCGCTGCATCGATGCCGTCGATGTCGAACGTCGGGTCGCTTTCGGCATAGCCCTTGGCCTGCGCTTCGGCGAGCACGTCGGCAAAATCGCGGCCGGTGTCCTCCATCGTGGAGAGGATGTAGTTGCAGGTGCCGTTGAGGATTCCGTAGACTCGGTCGATGTAGTTGGCGGCCGCACCTTCCTTCAACGCCTTGATTACCGGGATGCCGCCCGCGACCGCCGCTTCGAACTTGAAGGCGACCTTGGCGGCTTCGGCTTTGGTAGCGAGTTCGAGCCCATGGTGTGCGACCATCGCCTTGTTGGCGGTAACCAGGGCCTTGCCGGCTTCGAACGTGGTCCGCGCGAGGGCGAGCGCGGGACCATCGGCACCGCCGACGAGTTCGACAACCACATCGACATCGGGCCGTTCGCCGAGAATCACCATGTCGTCTTCCCAGGCATAGCCCGAGAGATCGACGCCGCGATCCTTGCTGCGGTTGCGCGCGCTGATTGCGCTGATCGTGATCGGCCGGCCGGCACGGCGCGCAATGAGGGCGGCATTGGCCTCAAGCAGGCGGACAACGCCGCCGCCAACGGTGCCAAGGCCTGCCAGCGCGATGCGCAAAGGTTCGCTCATGATGATCCTCACTAAATCTTATCGGGGGCCTTAGGGGAGCCGATGTTTTGCCGCAACCAGCGGCAGCAGATGCTTCAGGGCGTCGCCCGCTTGCGCAGGCAGGGGCCAAGATCGGCCAGCACTTGCGCGTAGTCCTCGGCGGCGATTCGCCGGTCGGCCAGCGTCGCGGAAATGTTGGCGCGTTCGGGCATGCGGCGCGGCAGGCCGCAGGCGAGGCGGTACCAGGCGAGCGTGGCGGGGAGCGGCGGGCGGGCTGCCGAATCGACGATCTCGGTGAAGCTCACGCCCCATGTGGCCGGTTGGCCGGGGCGGCGCAGCACCGAGATCGATACGGGCGCACCCGTTGCCGTGCCGAGGAAAAGCTGGGTTTCGCCCTCTCCTGCAAGGTTGCCGGAGACGTGCAGTGCCTCGCGCAGGGCGGTGATCGCGGGCGGGGTATCGCTCTGTGCGGTCTCTGTCAGGATCGCGCGGAGTGTCGCCTCGCGCGCGGGGGTGAGCGGCAGCATCGCATCTGGGGCGACGAGCTGGAGCTCACCCGGCCGTTCCGGAACGGTCCGGGCCAGCACAAGGACCGGCGCCTTGCCCCGCTTGGGCGGCTTGCCGCGCGCATCCAGCGGCACATCGGCAAGGAAGCGGGTCGATTCGCCCAGATCAGGCCCGATCAGCAGCGCAGACGTCCGCGCCTCGATATAGAACCGCGCACGGCCAGCGGGCAGCCCCGGCGCTTCTTCGGGCTTGAGGCGCACCGCCTTGCGGATCTCTGCCTTGAGCACGACGTTCGCTGGCAGCGCCAGATCGACGAGGTCGGCGTAGGAAAGGTCCGGATCGGCTTCCAGTCCCGGTGTCATCGGGACGGACAAAGGTATTTCTTCTCGGTAACTTGCGCCTGCGCTGCCGCAGGTGAGCGCCAAACTGGCGGCGAATAGCATTGCGGCCCGGCGGATGGGCTTGGCGAAGCGGGGACATTCTGACGGAAACATTGCGTGGGTCCTTGTGATTCGCAGCCGGGGCAACGTGCGCCGGAATGGCCCCGGAGTGACTCCGGTTTGGCTATGGCACGTTTCAGGCAGC
Organism: Novosphingobium sp. PASSN1; assembly: GCF_002278815.1. NCBI lineage: Bacteria > Pseudomonadati > Pseudomonadota > Alphaproteobacteria > Sphingomonadales > Sphingomonadaceae > Novosphingobium > Novosphingobium sp. PASSN1. The sequence continues at coordinate 504,037 of NZ_NKIS01000002.1, forward strand.
GAAACCGTGAATTGAAGGTTAACCGATAAAGCATTTGCGCGCCTATGCCTTCGGCGTTAAAGCTCCCAGTCGTCGGGGATTTCAACAATGAAAACTCGCAAAAGCCGCCGCCGGGTTCCTTGCACCCGATGTCGGCGGTCCGGTTTGCCGGCAGGGTGGAATTAAATCGCTGGATTGGCCAATCGCGCTGGATGGGTGATTCCATGCGCGATTCCGTGGTTGCAGACACCGCTTGCGCTGTGTGCGACCTGCGGAAGATCAGGAGTTTTGGAGCTGAATGGCATACGCTGACCAACAGATGAGCGGTAACAAGATCACCGCGCTCATCATCGTTGCGATCCTTCATATCGTCCTAGGCTATGCTTTGGTGACAGGGCTGGCTTATGAGGCATATAAGAAGGTCAAAGAGGTGACCTCGGCGGTTAACATCGAGGAAGAGAAGCCGCCGGAAACGCCGCCGCCTCCTCCTCCGCCGAAGGACCAGCCGCCGCCGCCGATCGTGGCGCCGCCGCCTCCGATCTCGTTCAACGCGCCTGCGCCGCAAGTGCAGACCGTGACCGAAGCACCGCCGCCGCCTCCGGCTCCGGTGTTTACCACGGCTGCGCCGCCGCCGCCGCCGCCGCCTCCGCCGAAGTTCCAGCCGAAGGGCCCCGCGCCCAAAGGCAGTCCCGGCAACTGGGCGACGTCGAACGACTACCCCTCTCGCGCGCTGCGTGAAGAGCGGGAAGGCGTTACCGGTTTCCGTGTGTCGGTCGGCCCTGACGGTAAGGTCACGTCGTGCGAAGTCACCCGGTCGAGCGGTAGTCCCGATCTCGATCAGGCCACGTGCGACAACGTCCGCCGCCGCGCTCGGTTTGCTCCGGCCACGGATGGTGAAGGCGCTCCGACCACGGGTTCGTACACGAACTCGATCCGGTGGGTGATCCCGAAGGACTGATCTGATCCGGCGCTAGTGGTCATTGCCCCGATGGCGGGGGGTGACCACCAGGACCGAGCTTATCTTTTTGACCCTTGCTACGATATTTTGAAGAGGAAGATCCGAATGTTCATCCACACGCTCGCCGCAGCTGCTGCCACTGCCGCGCCCCAGAACAAGTTTGGTATTGCCGAAGTCCTGTTTCCCGGTGGCAAGCCCGCCTGGATCCCGCTCTCGACCTTCAGCATTCTGGTGGTCATGTCGGTCGGCTCGTTCTACATCCTCTTCACGAAGTGGGCGGAACAGTCGAAGGTCATGAAGCAGCACCAGTCGCTTTCGGCTTTCTGGCGCGCTGCCACCATGCGTGAAGGCACTGCCAAGCTCGAGAAGAACTCGGCATGGCGCCAGATTGCCGATGACGGTCTTGCGGCGGAAGATGCTGCCGGCAAGATGGACGAATCGGAAAGCCATGACTGGATGCACAATTCGCTTGCCCGCTCGGAAGCTTCGATCAACGCGAAGCTGGCTGGCGGTCTGCCGTTCCTCGCAACCGTCGGTGCAACTTCGCCGTTCATCGGTCTGTTCGGTACCGTCGTCGGCATCTACGGCGCTCTGATCAACATCGGCATCGCCGGTTCGGCGTCGATCGACAAGGTCGCAGGCCCGGTCGGTGAAGCTCTGATCATGACGGCGCTCGGTCTGCTCGTCGCGGTTCCCGCGGTGCTCTCGTACAACTTCCTGCAGGCTCGCAACAAGCGCATCGCCGAACTGCTCACCGGCTTCAGCACCGACGTGCTGGCCAACCTCGCCTCGAAGGGCGTGGTGAAGCCTGCTGTCACCGCTGCTCCGGCTGCCAAGGCCGCTGCGCCGGCTGCTGCCCCGGCCAAGAAGTAAGTCCCGAAAACGCGGAAAGACGAAGCGGGGATTGTTGGGCCTAGTTGTAACAAGCGAGCCCACCATCCCTACTTCGGGAACAACACGGGCCCCTGCTTGTGGCGGATGCCTCACTGGGGACCGAGATGAACCGGTTCACCGTGCATAGATCGGATAGGAACTAACCAATGGCAATGTCTGTAGGCGGCGGGGGCGAAGAACGCCCAATGTCGGACATCAACACCACGCCGCTCGTGGACGTGATGCTCGTGCTGCTGATCATCTTCCTCATCGCGGTTCCGGTCGCGATCCAGACCGTCGAGAAGCTCAAGGTCCCTGTCCTGCCGTCTGAAGAGACGCAGGACAAGGTCGAGAACCTCCTCGTTACGGTCGTCTCGACCGACTCCGGCGGGCGCAGCCCGGGCCAGGCGGGGTACGAAGGTTCCTCGCGCGTCGGCCAGTGCCGCGTGTACGTGAACAACGTCACGCCGGTCGATAACATGGAACTGTACAAGCAGGCCTTTGATCGCCTCGATGCGATCGTGAAGCGCGCTGGTGGTGCAGCCAACATGGAGCCGGACAAGATCCCCGAAGTCCACATCCGCGGTGACGTCAATGTCCCCTGGAAGTGCATTGCCGGAACGATCTACAACGTGCAGTCGGCGGGTTATCCCAAGGTCGGCTTCATCTCCACCCCGGTTGATCCGAACGGCTAAACCCTAGTCCGTTTGTGGCGCCCGACCGGGCATACGATACCAGACAGGAGTACCCCCTATGGCAATGAGCGGCGGCAAAGACGATGGCTCGCCGATGATGGAAATGAACACGACGCCGTTGATCGACGTCATGCTCGTGCTCCTCATCATGTTCATCATCACCATCCCCGTGGCCACCCACTCGGTCAACATCGACTTGCCGCAGGCGACGCCGCCGACGAACAAGCCGCTGGTCGATCCGGTGAAGAACAAGCTCGTGCTGACGACGCAGAACATCATTCTGTGGAACGGCTCGCCTATCAACGAAGGTAACCTCGTCTCGCTGCTTCAGGCGACCAAGGCGATGAACCCCGAGCCGGAACTCCAGTTCCAGCCGGAGGAATATGCCTCGTATGAAATCGCGAACCGCCTGCTCAAGATCATCACCCAGGTGAAGGTCAGCAAGTTCGGCTTCGTGGGCAACGAGAACTTCGCGACGTTCAGCAAGTAACGGCGCGGGCTTTCAGCCACAATCGATCAAGGGGCGGAGCAATCCGCCCCTTTTTCGTTGGGCGGTGGCGGTGAGGCAACGGCGTGCGCAGGCTTACGAAATCTGGATGGGGGGTGGGCCTGAAATTTCAGGGAATGTCCGCACAGAGACCGTCAATAGCACCATGGCTGCGCTCCCGCAGGCAACGCGCCCAATTCGGCGAGCGCATGGCGGATCGCATCGCCGTTGGCAGGCCGGGGCAGCTCGGCACACTTGCTCCGAAGCCGCATATACTCCTGTCGTGGTGCATCTCCGCGCCTCCGCGCGAAACGAGAATCCCTTCACTCTGCCCGCATGGCAGCCGATGCGAGGCTCTCTGCTTCCAACAGCAGCTCGTCATCCGCCGCGCCAGCCGGCACCGATTCCCGTCCGATCATCACCATCAGCGGCACCGCCAGCGGGGTGACGCGGTCCAGCTCGACGTGCACCAACTCGGCAGCCGCGCGGTCGAGCAAAGCGCCCAGCCTGCCCACATCGGTCATCCGAGCGCGGGCATCGGCCCATGCGGCTTCGAGCAGCAGATGTTCGGGCTCGTGCTTGCGCAGCACGTCGTAGATCAGGTCGGTCGAGAACGTCACCTGCCGCCCGCTCTTGCGCGCTCCGGGTTGCTGGCGCTCGACTAGGCCGGAAATCACTGCAACCTCCCGGAAGGCACGGCGCAGGAGGTGGGAGTTCTGCACCCATTCGACGAATTCGTGGGTGAGGATATCGGGCGAGAGCAGGGAGGAGGGATCCTTGACCGGGCGCAGGCCCCAGACGCCGAGCGCATAGTCATTGGCGACGAATCCCATAGGCCCGAGCCCCGCTTCTTCCATCCGCCGGGTAATCAGCATGCCGAGCGACTGGTTCGCGTTCCAGCCTTCGAAGGTGTAGTAAACCGTATAAGCGCGCCCGCCGTGGGGAAAACTCTCCACCAGCAGTTCGCCGGGGGCGGGAAGGCGGCTGCGCCAGCCCTGCACTTCAAGCCATTCGCGCACGTCATCCGGGAAGCGTGCCCATCCCGAACGGTCGGCGAGCATGGCCTGAACCCGGGTGGAGAGGTGCGTGGTGAGCGGCATCCTTGCACCGCTGTAGCTGGGGATCTGCCCGGCGGACTTCGCGCCGCGCACGATGAGCTCGAGGTCGCGCACGCCCTCTACCTCAAGGTCCATCCCGGCGAAGCGGAAGGTATCGCCGGGGCTGAGGCTGGCGCCGAAGCTTTCCTCCACTCTGCCGAGCGAGCGTCCATTGCGGAAACGCACTTCGAGCATTTCGGAATCGACAATGATGCCCGCGTTCATCCGGTGGCGCGCGGCCTGCTGCGGGTGAGTCAGCCGCCAGGTGCCGTCCTTCAGGCGCACAATGCGCTGGAAGCGGTCATAGGCGCGCAGGGCATAGCCGCCGGTGGCGACGAACTGGAGGACGCGCTCCCAGACGGCCTCCTTCACCCAGGCATAGGCGAGCGAAGAGCGCACTTCGGCGAGCAGCTCCGCCTCGCCAAACGGCCCCGCGCAGGCCATCGCCATGACATGCTGGGCCAGCACATCCAGACCTCCGGGGCGAAAATCCTCGCCATCGCGCTGGCCTTCGTTCACCGCATCGCGCGCGGCCATCGCCTCAAGAAACTCGAACCGGTTGCCGGGGACGAGCAGGGCGCGGCTCGGCTGGTCGAGCCGGTGGTTGGCGCGGCCGATGCGCTGGAGCAAGCGCGAGGAGCCCTTGGGCGCGCCCATCTGCACGACCATGTCGATATCGCCCCAATCGACGCCGAGATCGAGGCTGGCGGTGCAGACCAGCGCGCGCAGTTCACCGCGCGCCATCGCGCCTTCCACCTTACGGCGCGCCTCTTTCGAGAGCGAGCCGTGGTGAATGCCGATGGGGAGCTTGTCGTCGTTGGCGTCCCACAGCAGCTGGAAGATGTACTCCGCAAGGAAGCGCGTGTTGGTGAAAACCAGCGTGGTGCGGTTGCGGCGAATCGACTCGTATAGCTGCGGCACGGACCATGCTGCGGCATGGCCGCCCCAAGGCACGCGCTGGCCTTCATCGGGCAGGAGGATCTCTACTTCGGCGGGTGCGCCTGCTTCGCCTTCCACCAGTGCGGTGCTGCCGAGGTCTCCCCACGGGGCAAGCCACGCGCGGAAGCTTTCAGGTTCCGCCAGCGTGGCCGAGAGGGCGGCGCGGCGCAGGCCCGGGGCGAGGGCTTGCAGCCGCGTCAGCGCCAATGCCAACAGATCGCCGCGCTTGGACGTGGCGAAGGCATGGACTTCATCGATCACCACGCGCTGAAGCGTGCTGAACAGCTGTGCGCTTTCCGGATAGCTCAGCAGCAGCGAAAGCGATTCAGGCGTGGTGAGCAGGACATGCGGCGGGCGGGTGCGCTGGCGCGCCTTGCGATCGGACGAAGTATCGCCGCTGCGGGTTTCGACCGTGATGGGCAGGCCCATTTCGGTGATCGGGGTGAGGAGGTTGCGCTGCACATCGTGCGCGAGTGCTTTCAGCGGCGAGACGTAGAGCGTGTGCAGGCCTTCGGGCGGCGGCGCTTCGCCGAGACGCGAGGGGGCGAAAGCGGCGAGCGTGGGCAGGAACCCGGCCAAGGTCTTGCCCGCGCCGGTATCGGCGACGAGCAGCGCGTGGTGGCCTGCGTCGTCTGCTGCCAGCATTTCGGCCTGATGCCGCCGCACGCGCCAGCCGCGCGCGGTGAACCATGCTTCGATTTCGGCGGGGATGGGGCTGGCAGTCACCCGGCGGACGTTAGCGGCTAATGCCGGAGGCCGCCAATTGCGCATCGAGGGCAGCGAGCAGGTGGACGAGGCCAGGCTCGTCCTTGCTTTCGGCGCGCGCGGTGAGCAGGCTTTCGGTGTTGGACGCGCGCAGTAGCCACCAGCCATGCGGAGTGGTGACGCGTACGCCGTCGATGGTGACCATGTCTGCGCCTTCCGCCACGAGCCGCGCGCGGACTTCCTCGATCACGGCGAACTTGCGCGCCTCGTCCACCGGGAACCGCAGTTCGGGGGTGGTGACCATGGCCGGCATGGCATCGCGCAGTTCCGCCACCGAGCGGCCGAGGCGGACGGTGGCGGCGATGAGCCGGACGGCGGCGTAGAGCGCATCGTCGAACCCGTAGTATTCATCCGCAAGGAACACGTGGCCGGTCACTTCGCCGCCGAGCAGCGCACCTGTTTCCTTCATTTTGGACTTGATGTGGCTGTGGCCTGATTTCCACACCAGCGGCGTGCCGCCGAGCGCGCGGACCCGCTCGAACACGGCCTCGCTGGCCTTGATATCAGCGATAACTGTCGCTCCCGGCTGCCTTTTCAGCATGTCCTCGGCCAGCAGCATGATCAGCTGGTCGCCGCTCAACGCGCGGCCATGCGCGTCCACCACCCCCAGCCGGTCCCCGTCGCCATCGAAGGCCAGTCCGAAGTCGAGCCGTCCCTGCGCGACGGCGTGGCGGAGATCGGCAAGGTTGGCATCAACGGAAGGATCGGGATGATGGCCAGGAAAAGTTCCATCGACAGGCGTGTGCAGCAGGACATGGCGGCCTGGCAGGCTGGCGGGCAGGCTGGCGGGCAGGCTGGCGGGCAGGTTGGCGCGCAGGCCGCCAGGGATCTGGGCGCAGAGCCGTTCGACCACCGGACCAGCGGCACCGTTGCCGGTATCCCAGCCGATCGCGAGGGAGGCCAGCAGGTCTGGCGCGATACCCTCCAGCCCGGCGAGCAAACGATTGACGTAGGCGTCCATGACGTCGACCACCTTGGCCGTCCCGCTTCCCTGCACCCAACCCCCATGGGCGGCGAGGCGGCCGAGATCGAGTATGTCTGGGCCGAAGAACGGACCCCCGCGAAATACTATCTTGAAGCCATTCTGATCGGGGGGATTGTGGCTGCCGGTTATCTGAATGCCGCCATCCACCTCTGGCAGTGAGGCTTCCGCGAAATAGAGCATCGGCGTAGGGCCAAGGCCGATCCGGCAGACATCGGCTCCGCTGGCGCAAAGCCCGGCGACGAGCGCTTCTTCCAGCATGGGCGAAGAGTTCCGCCCATCATAGCAGACTGCCACGCACCGCCCCCCGGAGCGCACGACGTGGGTGGCGAAGCTGCGGCCAAGGGCATAGGCATCCTCCGCGCCCAGCGTTTTGCCGACTGTGCCGCGAATGTCGTATTCGCGCAGCACGCTGGGGTGGAACTGGTGGCTCATGCTTGTGGAGCTTGAGCCACTGGCGCGGTGCAGGGTTCAGCGCTGCCCATCGCGCGCGCGCGGGGCGATGCGGGCCAGCAGCAGATCGCGCGCGGCATTGGCCTCGTGCACTGCGTCCGCCGTGCCGCCGCGATCCGGGTGGACTTTCATGATGAGCCGCCGGTGCGCCTCAATGATGTCGTCATACCCCGCATCGCCGTGAAGGCCGAGCAGGTTGCGGGCGCGCTTTTCGCCTGCTTCATGCGCGTTGGGGCCGAACAGCTCCCACGGCCAGCGCCCCGCCAGCAGCTTGACTGCAACGCAGGCCAGCGCGGCGAGGAGCAGGAACTTCACAGCACAGCTTCCATGGCGACCTGGCCGCGTTCGGGCAGCTTGAGCGCCAGCCCCGCTACCAGCGTGCGTAGTTCCTGCCGCGCGACGAGGTGGCTGGTGCCAAGCTCGCCCAGATGGCCCTTGTCGAGCAGGGTGAGGCCGCTGGGGAACAGTTCGCGGTAGATCACGCGTTCTGAAAGGCCCTTGGCGATGCGGAAGCCGACGCGCTTGGAAAGCTCGGTCAGTGCCTGATCGATGCGCTTCTGGTTGCGCGCTTCGGTGTAGCCGGTGCGGTTGCGCACGACGACCCAGTCCATTTCTTTCCGGGCTTCCTTGATCGTGGCCATTGCGCGCTTCTTGCGGGCTTCCCAGATCAGTTCGGCATAAAACGAAAGGCGGCGCACCTTGAAGGTTTCGGCATCGACCTGCCCGATGAGATCGAAATCGACGAAGCTGTCGTTGAGCGGGGTGACCAGCGTATCGGCCTGCGTGGCGACATGGCGGGCCAGCGGATCATCGCGGCCGGGCGTGTCGAACACCAGGAAATCGTGGTTTTCGCCAAGCTGCGCGGCCATGGCGTCAAGCTCTTCGGTGTTGGTGCCTTCGTACACGCAAAACGTAGCAGTTGGCAGGGTGACGCCGCGGCGGCGCATGGTTTCGGCGCGGTTCTCGAAATAGCGGTGCATCGTGCGCTGGCGGCTATCGAGATCGATCGCGGCGATCCGCGCGCCCTGATAGGCGAGCGCGATGGCGACATGGACCGCAGTGGTCGACTTGCCGGTGCCACCCTTTTCGTTGGCGAAGACGATGCGATAAGGGGCGGCAGACAAGCGATCATCCTTTCTGGGAGTGGCAGGCCCTCTTGCCGCCGGGCAGGGCGCAGGTCTAGAGGGCCGTTCCCCCACACCGGGGATTACTGGAGAGCCGAGGCACGTGCAAATCCTGACTGCCCTCGAACCGCTGCGCACCGCGCTTTCCGCGCTGAAAAATAATTCAGGTGACGCCAGATTGGCGCTGGTTCCCACGATGGGCGCGTTGCACGAAGGACACCTGACCCTGGTGCGCGAGGCCAAGGCCCGTGCGGAGCATGTCGTCGTCTCGATCTTCGTCAATCCGCGCCAGTTCGGCCCGAACGAGGACCTCGCGACCTATCCGCGCCAGCTTGAAGCCGATGCAAGGCTGCTGGAGGCCGAGGGTGTCGACGTGCTGTGGGCGCCGACCGTCGAAGTGGTCTACCCGCCGGCTTACGCCACGAGCGTGCAGGTGAGCGGGCTGGATGCCGTGCTGTGCGGCGCAGCGCGACCGGGGCATTTCGATGGTGTGGCGACGGTTGTCAGCAAGCTGTTCAACCAGGTGCAGCCGGATGTGGCGCTGTTTGGCGAGAAGGACTGGCAGCAGCTCGCGATCATCCGCCGCATGGCCCGTGATCTCGATCTGACCCGCCCGCGCGCCGATGCGATCCTTGGCGTGCCGACCGTGCGCGAGGCGGACGGCCTCGCGATGAGCAGCCGCAACAAGTATCTGACGGCAGACGAGCGCGCAGCGGCCCCGGCGATGAACCGCGCGATGCGCGTGGCGGCGGAGCGGATCGTGGCGGGCGAGCCGGTGGCGCAGGCGCTGGCGGTGCTAAGGGCCAAGGTGCTGGCGGCGGGTTTCCGCAGCATCGATTATGCCGATCTGCGCGACGCGGCGACGCTGGAGGACTTGGCTGCCTTTGATGGCCGGCCCGCGCGGCTGCTGGTGGCGGCGCACATGGGCAAGGCCCGGCTGATCGACAACGTAGCGGTTGGCTGACCGTTCAGCCGCAGCGCAGCCCCTTGGCATGGCGTGCGGGGCGCTGAAGCGACGGGCAGGATTTTGTCTCTGCGCTCCGCCAAGGAGCGGCACGGGGATAGACAATCAACTGGTCCCGTGCGGCACATCGGATATCTCGTTGATCGAACGCAATGCGGGGCACGCCTGGCCTGATAGCGCGCTGTATCGACCCGAATATTTTTCCGATGCATCCCGAGGAGTGACCTGATCCATGGCAACCGCAGCATCGACTGGACAAGATCTGGCCGCCCAATATGGCGTGAACCTGGCAGAGCTTCGCGCAAAGTACGCGCTGGAGCGCCAGAAGCGCCTCAATCCTCGCAAGAATGAACAGTTCATCGAGGTGACGGGCGACTTCAGCCACTACATCGACGATCCCTATGTCGAAGCGCCGCTGGTCCGCGATCCCATCGCGGAAGACGTGGATGCTGTCGTGATCGGCGGCGGCTTTGGCGGCCAGCTGGCGGCATCGAAACTGCGCAAGGCGGGAATCACCAATTTCCGCATCATCGAGAAGGCGGGGGACTTCGGCGGTACCTGGTACTGGAATCGCTATCCCGGCGCCCAGTGCGACATCGAATCCTACATCTACATGCCGTTGCTGGAAGAAACTGGTTATATTCCAACGGAAAAATATGCCCACGCCGCCGAATTGTTCGAGCATGCAAAGCGCATCGGCCGGACGTTCGACCTCTATTCCGCCGCGCTGTTCCAGACACAGATCACCGAGCTGCGGTGGGACGAAGAGGCCGACCGCTGGACCGTGACCACCGATCGCGGCGACACGCTTCGTGCGCGCTATGTGCTGAGCGCCAGCGGACCGCTCAACCGTCCGCGGTTGCCGGGCATTCCGGGTATCGCCAGCTTCAAGGGCCACACCTTCCACACCAGTCGCTGGGATTATGGCTATACCGGCGGCCATAGCCGCGGTGAGATGACGGGGCTGGCAGGCAAGCGCGTCGCCGTCATTGGAACCGGGGCCACCGCCATCCAGTGCGTGCCCTACGTCGCCAGGGACGCAAAGCATCTCTACGTCGTGCAGCGGACGCCTTCGACCGTCGATATCCGCGGCAACAAGCCAACCGACCCGCAGTGGGTGAAGGCGCTGAAACCGGGCTGGCAGCGCGAACGGATGGACAACTTCATCGCCACGTTGAACGGGGTCAACCCCGGCGAGGACCTGATCGATGACGGCTGGACCCATCTCTACCACGATACCGTGACGGCCCTGAAACGGCCCGATGGATCGCGTGTTTCCGCCGATGAATTTGCCGAAGCGATGGAGATTGCAGACTTTCGCAAAGGGAACGACATCCGCGACCGGATCACCCGGACCGTGCAGGATGAAAGAACCGCAGCGGGGCTCAAGCCCTGGTACGGCATGTTCTGCAAGCGCCCCACCTTCAACGACGAGTATCTTGAGGCTTTCAATCGGCCGAATGTCAGCCTGATCGATACCGAGGGGCGCGGACCGGACCGAATCACGCAAACCGGCATCGTCTTCGACGGGGTGGAGTACCCTGTGGACTGCATCATCTTTGCCACCGGATTTGAAACCGGCACCGCCTATTCACGGCGTGCCGCGTTTGAAATCTACGGAGCGGGCGGCCAGTCGCTGACCGGGAAGTTCGCGGCTGGAACCAGCACCCTATATGGGATCGCGACCAACGGCTTTCCCAATTTCTTCATGATGGCGCTTGGCCAGAACGGCTTCAAACCGAACATTACCGATACACTCGATGAGCAGGCAGAGCTGATCGTGCACATTGTCACGGCTGCCTTGAAAGCTGGCAAGGCCCGTATCGAAGTGAGCAGGCAGGCGGAGTCGGATTGGGTGAAGGAAATCCGCGAGCTTGCGGGCGCTCGCCGCCCCTATCTGGAAACCTGCACGCCGGGATATTACACCGGCGAAGGCGATATCGACAAAGGCTTGCTGGTCGATACGTATGCACCGGGTCCGATTGCATTCACGCAGGTTCTGAATGCCTGGCGTGATGGCGGCATGCTGGGCTTGGACTTCTCTTGAGGCGGTTTTGGGCCGACGAGGCATGCATTGGACTAGCCCTCGGCCCGAATACGCAGTCCGGTGGAATGGAACACCCATCTGCGAACTGCCGCGCGCTCGTCTGAAAATCGACGTGCGCGCCTGAAGAAATGGTGCTGCTGGGGAGGATTGAACTCCCGACCTCAGCCTTACCAAGGATGCGCTCTACCACTGAGCTACAGCAGCACACCATTTCCGCATGCCCATTTGACCGGCAATGCCGGGCGGGCAGGGGCGCGCTTTGGCGGCGAGGTGTGCGTTTGTCAAGGACAGGCTTGCGAGGAGTGCCTCCTCGCGGCAGAGAAGCGGGCGATGACCGACAAGATCCGCCCTTCGCCAAACAAGTCCGCGCCCAGCCGCGAGGAGCGGCTGGCCCAGCAGCTGCGCGAGAATTTGCGGCGCAGGAAGGCGCAGGCGCGCGCGATGGGGGCAGCGGATACGGACGCCGGTTCGGCGGACTGAACCGCGCGTCCTCCGGCATCCCAACGCGCCTCTTCCCAAAATGGCGGGCGGGCGCTAGGTCCCCCGCCTTATCCCATCCGCAGCTTGCGAAGGACCACGATGCCCCGCCTGATCCTGATCCGCCACGGCCAATCGCAGTGGAACCTCGAAAACCGCTTCACCGGCTGGTGGGACGTGGACGTGACCGAGAAGGGCGCGGCTGAGGCTTTTGCGGCGGGCGAGCTGCTCAAGGCCAAGGGCATCCTGCCGACCACCGCGTTCACCTCGCTGCAGAAGCGCGCGATCAAGACGCTGCATCTGGCGCTGGAAGCGGCGGGCCGGATCTGGATCCCGGAGGACAAGGACTGGCGGCTCAACGAGCGGCACTATGGTGGGCTGACCGGGCTCGACAAGGCGGAGACGGCGGCCAAGCACGGCGACGAACAGGTCAAGGTGTGGCGCCGCAGCTTCGATATTCCGCCGCCGCCGCTGGAAGCGGGCAGCGAGTTCGATCTCGCCAGCGACCCGCGTTATGCCGGGATCGACGTGCCGAATACCGAGAGCCTCAAGGACACCATCGCGCGCGTGCTGCCGTGCTGGGACGAAAAGATCGCCCCGGCGCTGCGGGCCGGGCATACGGTGCTGGTCTCCGCCCACGGCAATTCGCTACGCGCGCTGGTGAAGCACCTTTCGGGCATTTCGGACGCTGATATCACCGGGCTGGAAATTCCGACCGGGCAGCCGATCGTCTATGAACTGGACGACAATCTGGGCGAGATCGAGCGCTATTACCTCTCGGAGCGCTGAGGCGTTTCGGAGACGAAGGGATCGTAGGGATGAGTGAAGGCGCGGCGCCAGAGACTCCAAGGGTCGCAATCGTGATGGGTAGCCAGTCTGACTGGGAGACCATGCAGAACGCTGCGGCCGTGCTCGAAAAGCTGGGCGTGGCGCATGCGTGCCGGATCGTCTCCGCGCACCGCACGCCGGACCGGCTGGTCGCCTTCGCCAAGGGCGCGGCGGCAGACGGCATTCAGGTCATCATCGCGGGCGCAGGCGGTGCGGCGCATCTGCCGGGCATGGTTGCCTCGATGACCCATCTGCCCGTGCTGGGCGTGCCGGTGCAGTCCAAGGCGCTGAAGGGCCTGGATAGCCTGCTTTCCATCGTGCAGATGCCCGGCGGCATTCCCGTCGGTACGCTGGCCATCGGTGCGGCGGGCGCGACCAATGCGGCGCTGCTGGCGGCTTCGATTCTGGCGCTGAATGATCCGGCGCTGTCCGAGCGGTTGGTGGCATGGCGCAGCGCGCAGACCGATTCGGTCGCTGAGCGGCCGGTCTGATTGGATGATCCCGGCATGATCGCGCCCGGCGAAACCATCGGCATTCTGGGCGGCGGCCAGCTGGGCCGGATGATCGCGCTTGCGGCAGCCAACCTTGGCTACCGCTGCCATGTCTATGCGCCCGAGGCGGATTCGATTGCGGCGGACGTCTGCGCCGGGTTTACCTGCGCCGGGTGGGATGATGCCGAGGCGCTGGCGGGGTTTGCCGCGCAATGCGCGGTGGTGACTTACGAGTTCGAGAACGTGCCGGTGGGGCCGCTGGCCGCGCTGGGGGCGACGTCCTTGCATCCGGGCACGCGCTCTTTGGAAGTGGCGCAGGACCGGGCGGCGGAGAAGCGGTTTGTCGAAGCGCTGGGCGGCCGGCCTGCGCCGTGGGCCACGGTGGACAGCGCCGAGGATCTGGCGGCAGCGATTGCGACCATCGGCACGCCGGGCATCCTCAAGACGCGGCGCGATGGCTATGACGGCAAGGGCCAGTGGCGGATCATGACGCCTGAGGACGCCGCCGGGCTGGAATTGCCGGACGCGGCGCTGGTCTATGAAGGCTTCGTGCGCTTCGATGCAGAGTTTTCGGTGATTCTGGCGCGCGGTGCCGATGGCGATGTGCGGTTCTGGGATAGCGCCGAAAACACGCACAAGGCGGGCATTCTCAGCCAGTCGGTCGTGCCTGCTGGCGCAGCCGTCCGCGCGCAAGTGGAAGCCGCGCGCGCGCTGGCGAAGCAGGTCGCGGACAGCCTCGGCCATGTCGGCGTGCTGACGCTGGAGTTCTTCGCCACGGAAGACGGCCCGGTGTTCAACGAGATGGCCCCGCGCGTCCACAATTCGGGGCACTGGACCATCGAAGGCGCGCTCACTTCGCAGTTCGAGAACCACGTGCGCGCGATCTGCGGGCTGCCGCTGGGCTCCACCGAACTGTGCGCAGCAGGCGTAGTGATGGACAACCTGATCGGCGATGATGCGCACGATTGGCCCGCGATCCTCTCCGATCCCGCCAACCACTTGCACCTTTATGGCAAGGCGGCGGTGCGGCCCGGGCGCAAGATGGGCCATGTGACGCGGCTGGTGCTGTGAATGGCGCGTGAGGTGTTTCTGATCGTCGCGCGCGCCAGCGATGGCACGATTGGCGAAAAGGGTGCCCTTCCGTGGCGCTTGCCCGCAGACCTCAAGCGCTTCAAGGCGCTGACGATGGGCAAACCGATGATCATGGGGCGCAAGACGTTCGCTTCGCTGCCGGGGCTGCTGCCGGGGCGGCGGCATATCGTGCTGACGCGCGATCATGGCTGGTCTGCACCGGGGGCCGAAGTGGCGCATGACGTGGCGGGCGCGCTGGCGCTGGCCGGTGAGGGCGACATCGCCGTGATCGGCGGAGCGGAGGTGCTCGCGCAGTTCGAGGGGCTGGCGCAGCGCTATGAGCTCACCGAAGTGCATGGGGATTACGCAGGCGATACCATGCTGGCTTATCCGGCAGCGCCGTGGCGGGAGACCGCGCGCGAGAGCTTTGCGGCGGATGGCGCGTATCCGGCGCATGATTTCGTGACGTTTGAACGGGGCGCGGCCTGATGCGGCTCTACGCCAGCGAGCCCATGCCCGAAGCCCTGCGCGGCGCGGTGATCGCGCTCGGCAATTTCGATGGCTTCCATCTGGGCCATCAGGCCGTGGCGGGCGAAGCCGTGCGCTGGGCGCGCGAGCAGGGCCGCCCGGCGATCATCGCAACCTTCGATCCGCATCCGGTGCGGCACTTCAAGCCCGATGCGGCCCCGTTTCGCCTGACCACGCTCGATCAGCGCGAGGCGCTGTTTGCCGAGGCCGGTGCGGACGCGATGCTGGTGTTTGCCTTCGATGGGGCGATGGCGGGCATGACTGCCGATGCCTTCGTACGCGATCTGCTGGGCGCGCGGCTGGGCGTGGCGGCGGTGGTGACGGGTGAGGACTTCACCTTTGGCCGCGCGCGCGGCGGCAATGTCGGTGTGCTGCGCGATGTCGGGGCCGAAGTGGGCATCGCGACGCGCGCGGTCGGCCCGGTGCTGCTCGATGGCGAGGTAGTCTCCTCCAGCCGCATCCGCGAGGCGCTGGTGGCGGGCGATCCGCAGGAAGCCGCGCGGCTGCTCACGCGGCCCTTCGCGATTCGCGGGCCCGTGCAGCATGGCGACAAGGTGGGGCGCACGATCAATTTCCCCACCGCCAACCTCGATATCGGCAGCTATCTGCGCCCGCGTTACGGGATTTATGCGGTGACGGGGCACTTGCCGGATGGCCGCGTGCTGAAGGGCGCGGCCAATATCGGCATCCGGCCCACGTTCGATCCGCCCAAGGAACTGCTCGAACCGCACTTCTTCGATTTTTCCGGCGATCTTTATGGTCAGGAAATCGAAGTGGCGTTCCACCATTTCCTGCGCGGCGAGGCGAAGTTTGACAGCCTCGATGCGCTGGTGGCGCAGATGGGGCGCGATTGTGATGAGGCGCGGCGGCTGCTGGGTCAGGCGGGCGGGTAGGCGATCATCACGCTGAGCACGTAGCCGCCCCAGAACGCGGTCGGCACGATCAGCCAGGGCGCGCGGGGTTCGCGCCCGCGCAGCACCAGCATGACAGCGACCGCAACGATCAGTGTAACTACCGTGCCCCAGAACGCGGCGTCATTGCGCTGGAGGCCGCTGGTGTAGAACGGATAGGCGATGCACAGCGCGGCAAGGGCGAAAGGCGTCCACGAGCGCCAGCCGGCATCGCCGTTACCGCGCACGTAGACCCAGCGCGCTGCGCCCATCAGGCCGAGCAGGACGGTCCAGATCAGGCCGACCACCGCGCCGGGCGGGATCATCGGCATTTGCCGCCCGCTGGGCCGCGCCCAGCCGATGGCGAAGAGGAAGCCGTTGATCGCGATGGTGGCGACGATCAGGACGGTGACATTCATGGCGAGCGCGCCGCGCCCTTCGGCCCTGAGGAACGAGGTGCGGAGATTCGGGGCGGCCATGCAATGTCCTTCCGGGTGACGGGACAGGAGCATAGGCATTGGCAGCATTTGCGCGATCCATAATTTGCAGGAATCCGGGCGCTTCGCTAAGGCCCGCCGATTATGACTGAACAGCGCGACTATCGACCGACCGTCTTCCTGCCGAAGACCGATTTCCCGATGAAGGCCGGCCTCCCCCAGAAGGAGCCGGGCATTCTTTCGCGCTGGCAGGATGAAGGGCTGTATCAGCAGCTGCGGGCGAGCCGTGCGGGCGCGGAGAAGTTCATTCTCCATGATGGCCCGCCCTATGCCAATGGCGACATGCATATCGGCCATGCGCTGAACCATATCCTGAAGGACATGGTGTGCCGCACGCAGTCGCTGCTCGGCAAGGACGCGCCCTATGTGCCCGGCTGGGATTGCCACGGCCTCCCCATCGAGTGGAAGGTCGAGGAAGAGTACCGCAAGAAGAAGAAGAACAAGGACGAGGTTCCGCCGGTCGAGTTCCGCGCCGAATGCCGCGCTTATGCCCAGAAGTGGGTGGATGTGCAGCGCGAGCAGCTGAAGCGGCTCGGCATCAATGGCGATTGGGACCATCCCTACCTGACGATGGACCCGGAAGCGGAAGGCACCATCGTCGGCGAACTGCTGAAGTTTGCCGAAAGCGGCCAGCTTTATCGCGGCGCGAAGCCGGTGATGTGGTCGCCGGTGGAAAAGACCGCGCTGGCCGAGGCGGAGGTGGAGTACGAGGATATCGTCTCGACCCAGATCGACGTCGCGTTCGAGATTGTGGATTGCCCGAATGTGCCCGAACTTAAGGGCGCGTATGCGGTGATCTGGACGACGACGCCTTGGACGATCCCGGTGAATCAGGCGATCGCTTATGGGCCGGATGTTGAGTATGGGCTTTATGAACTCGGCAAGCTTAAGGTCATTGCGGAAGTCGAGTTAATCGGTGAACTCGCGAAAAGAGTGGGCGTCTGGACTGAGAAGTCGGAAGCCGAGTCAGAGCTAGCCGCAACATTCAAGCAACTCGCCACCTTCAAAGGCTCCGACCTCGCCGGAACCACGGTCCGCCACCCGATGCATCATCTCGGCGGCTTCTTTGCCAAACCGCGTCCAATGCTCGCAGGCGACTTTGTCACCACCGACAGCGGCACCGGGCTTGTCCATATGTCGCCCGACCATGGCGAAGACGACTTTGACCTGTGCAAGACGAACGGCATCGATCCAGTCTTCGCGGTCGAAGGCGATGGCAAATATCGCGCTGATTGGCTCTGGCTCGGCGGCGAGGGCAGCGTCATCAACCCCAAATTCAACGCACCCGATGGCCCCATCTGCACCGCTTTGCGCGAAAGCGGCGGCTTGCTCGCGGCGTCGGCGGATTACAAGCACAGCTATCCGCACAGCTGGCGGTCAAAGGCTAAGGTCATCTATCGCTGCACCCCGCAATGGTTTGTGCCGATGGATAAGCCGCTCGACCTAAACCGTAGTGCTGAGCTTGTCGAAGCACGCGTATCGGACGAGAGCCGCCCTTCGACAGGCTCAGGGCTTCGGTCTTTGAGAGAAACCGCAATGACCGCGATTTCGGAAACCCGCTGGGTTCCGGAAAAGGGCCAGAACCGCATTACCGCGATGGTCGAGGGGCGCCCTGACTGGGTGCTGTCCCGCCAGCGCGCATGGGGCGTGCCGATCACGCTTTTTGTGGACCGCAAGTCCGGGCAATATCTCTGCGACGCGGGCGTGAACGCGCGTATCATCGCGGGCATTCGCGAAAATGGCGTCGATGGCTGGAGCGACGAACGCGCACAGGAATATCTGGGCAGCGACTATGCGCTTGCCGATTATGAGCGCGTCACCGACATTTTGGATGTCTGGTTTGATTCAGGCTGCACGCATGCTTTCGTCCTTGAAAGCGGACGTTGGCCAGACCTGCAATGGCCAGCTGACCTCTATCTCGAAGGCAGTGACCAGCATCGCGGCTGGTTCCAGTCCAGCCTGCTGCAAAGCTGCGGCACGCGTGGCCGTGCGCCCTATAAAGCGGTGCTGACCCACGGCTTTACGATGGATCAAAAGGGCATGAAAATGTCCAAGTCGCTGGGCAACACGATCAACCCGCTCGACCTGATGCGCGACAGCGGCGCGGATATTTTGCGGCTATGGGCGTTGACCGTGGACTTCACCGAGGACCACCGGATCGGCAAGGAAATCCTGCAGGGCGTTTCCGACCAATATCGCAAATTGCGAAACACCTTCCGCTATCTGCTCGGCGCGCTCGACGGGTTCACGGGCGCGGAAAAGGTTGGGGTTGCCGATATGCCCGAGCTGGAGCGTTATATGCTCCATCTGCTCGCGGATATGGATGCGAAGTTGAAGACGGCGGTCAATGATTTTGACTTCAACACTTATGTCCGTTTGCTGACCGAGTTTTGCAACGAAGACCTGTCGGCATTCTTCTTCGATATCCGCAAAGATTGCCTCTATTGCGACGCACCGACCGATCCCAAGCGGATGGCGTATCGCACGGTGCTCGACACCTTGTTCCACGCCCTCGTGCGCTATGCCGCGCCGGTGTTGGTCTTCACCAGCGAAGAGGTGTGGCAGACGCGGTTCCCTGATGCCGACAGCGTGCATTTTTCGGATTGGCCTGAGGTTCCCGCCGTCCTTGACGGGGCCTTGGCTGAAAAATGGTCGAGCATCCGTGCGTCGCGTATGGTCGCAACGGAACAAATCGAACCCATGCGCCGTGAGAAGCTTGTCGGTTCCAGCCTTGAAGTTGAATACACGCACAGCGGAGCGTTCGGCGATGTAGATCTCGCCGAAATATTCATCGTCTCGGCTGTCCATCATGGAGACAGCGCTGGCGCAGTCAAAACCACCAACCACAAATGCGGCCGTTGCTGGCGGCATCTGCCCGAGGTTGTGGACGATGGCGCATTGTGCGGCCGGTGTGCGGATGTTGTTGGTGGGCAATAACCTTCTTTGTGCCTTTGTGCCTTTGTGCGAACCAAAAACCATGAAGGGTTCGCACAAAGCCGCGAAGGCACAAAGACCGACTAAAGCCCGTCATGCTGAACTTGTTTCAGCATCTTACTTTTCAACGTCGACAATTAAGACCCTGAAACAAGTTCAGGGTGACGATGCCGCTTTGGTGGGTTAGGACGCACGCATGAACCCCAATTCCAAATTCCGCCTTCAGGGCATCATGCTGGCAAGCCTTGTGTTCATCGCTGACCAGATCGTGAAATATGCGATGCTTGGCCCGCTTCAGCTGAAAAGCCGCGGCGTCATTCACATTATCTCGTTCTTCGACCTGACCTATGCCGAAAATCGCGGCGTTTCGATGAGTTTCCTGACGGCGGATAGCGACGGCGAACGTTGGGCGCTGGTTGGGCTGACGGCTGTGATTGCCATCGGGGTCGCGATTTGGATGTGGCGCGAGAAACTGCGCGGTGATGTGCTGGCTTTGTCGCTCATCTTGGGCGGTGCCCTTGGCAATATCGTTGACCGTGTGCGCTATGGCTATGTCGTCGATTATGCCGATCTGCACTTTGGCGCATTCCGGCCTTTTTACATATTCAACCTTGCCGATGCCTGCATCAGCATTGGCGTGCTGATATTGCTTGCCCGCGCCTTCCTGATAAGCGACAAGCAAACCATTGACGGGACTGACGTTCAGCAACCCGAAAGCAGCGCTGACATAGTGGAGAAATCATGAAGCGGATCAATATGTTTGCGGCGGCGTCAGTTGCTTTGCTCGCGCTTTCGGGCTGCGGCACCACCAGCGTGTTTGACCGTGACCGGCCAGATGAATTTGCCGTAAGCCGGTCAAAGCCACTGCAGGTTCCAACCGAGTTTAAGTTGGCCGCGCCAACACCCGATGCGCCGCGCCCACAAGATGGCGATACGAAAGAACAGGTTTTGGACGCAATGTTTGGCGGCGCAGCACCTGCGACCCGTCCGCAATCTGCCCAGTAAATGGATACGAATATGAAAACAAAATCAGTCCTACTCACCGTTGCGATCGCGACCCTGCCATTGTTGTCGGGTTGTTCCTCGGTGGGTAACTTGTTCGGCGGCAATCAAGCGGCGGCGCCATCTGTTGGCCGCGCTGCGCCTTTGGTCGTTCCACCGGATTTTGCGTTGGAGCCAACCGCAGCAACGGTAATCCGTCCCACCGATGGTGGTCAGGAACAGGTTTTGGAAGCTTTGTTTGGCGGCACCGCGCAGCGCTCTGCCGCTGAACGCGCGATCTCAACGACTTCGGGCAATGCCGAAATGGGTATTCGTTCTTCGGTTGGCGATCCGCAGACCAACACGGTCAACAAGGGCAGCATCACCCGCGACATCATCGCCGCGCCCGAAGGCG
This sequence comes from Novosphingobium sp. PASSN1, assembly GCF_002278815.1. Taxonomy (NCBI): domain Bacteria; kingdom Pseudomonadati; phylum Pseudomonadota; class Alphaproteobacteria; order Sphingomonadales; family Sphingomonadaceae; genus Novosphingobium; species Novosphingobium sp. PASSN1. Next base: position 524,512 of record NZ_NKIS01000002.1, read on the forward strand.
ACGGCCAAACCGCTCAGGCTGTTATTCCTGGTTAACCACTGGCGTATCGAGGCTGGCGTTGGCCAGTTTTTGTTCCAAGTAAACGCCAAGGTCTCTCGCACTATTGATCCACTCGATATTTTCGGGATTTTGTGGGTTTGGAAGTTCCAGTCCTAGCTTCTCAAACATTTCTTCGACGAGATCGCCGACACATTCTGGATCGTCAAAATAGAAACCAAGCAACCCATCATCTGGGAGCGGCAAAATGCCTTTCGCGATAGACAGCGAAAGCGATGCATAAAGCGCGCTTGCTATTTCAGGTCTGACACGAGATTGGCGGAACTCTTCTTCATATTCAGTCGAAGTCAGTCCGTTTCGCTGCAAGGCCGCCCGACGTTGCATCCTCGCCCAGCTAATATTGTGCCAAACAGTTACGCCAATGAAAAGCAAGAGCAACCAGGCAGCAATCAGCCACCCATTCATGCGCTGGCGCTCGCTTCCTCCACGCCGGCGCTGTTGTGGCGGAGCGCCTTTAGCACTGTTTCGACGATCTGCGGGGCATTCAGGCCGGCTTCGTCATATTGCTTTTGCGGGCTGTCATGTTCCTGGAACATGTCGGGCAAGCGCATCGTACGGATTTTCAAGCCAGCATCCATCAGGCCAGCGTCGCTGGCCAGTGTCAGCACATGCGCGCCAAGGCCGCCAACGGACGCCTCTTCGACCGTCACGACAACCTCATGCGTGGCGATCAGGTGGCGGATCATTTTTTCGTCAAGCGGCTTTGCAAAGCGCAAGTCGGCGACGGTGGTGCTCAGGCCCTTGGCATCCAGCGTATCTGCCGCCTTCATCGCTTCGACCAAACGGGTGCCGAGTGAGAGAATGGCAACCTTCTTGCCTTCACGCATGATCCGGCCTTTGCCGATTTCCAACTGCTGCGGCACTTCGGGCATCGCAACGCCCGTGCCATTGCCGCGTGGGTAACGGAAGGCGATTGGGCCGCTGTCGTGCAGGACCGCGGTATAGGTCATGTGGACCAGTTCCGCTTCGTCGGCTGGCGACATGACGACCATATTGGGCAAGGTCGCCAAATAGGTAATGTCGAACGAACCCGCATGCGTGCTGCCATCGGCACCGACGAGGCCAGCGCGGTCAATGGCGAAGCGCACAGGCAAATTCTGGATCGCGACGTCGTGCACGACCTGGTCATAGGCGCGTTGCAGGAAGGTGGAGTAAATCGCGCAGAAGGGACGCATCCCCTGTGCCGCAAGGCCAGCCGCAAAGGTGACGGCATGTTGTTCGGCGATGCCGACATCGAACGAGCGTTCGGGATGCGCGGCAGAGAATTTGTCGACGCCGGTGCCGCCGGGCATCGCGGCGGTTATCGCGCAAATCTTGGGATCGGTTTCGGCGAGCTTGGCCAGCGTTTCGCCGAACACGTTTTGATAGGCGGGTGGACCGCCACCGGGGCCCTTGTCCTGTTTGCCTGTAACCACGTCGAATTTGACGACGCCATGATATTTGTCAGCCGACGCTTCGGCAGGGGCGTAACCTTTGCCCTTTTGCGTGACTACATGGATCAGCACGGGGCCTTCGGCATTGTCGCGGACATTTTCGAGGACGGGGATAAGCTGGTCGAGATTGTGGCCGTCGATAGGTCCGACATAATAAAAGCCGAGTTCTTCGAACAAGGTGCCGCCCATCGCCATGCCGCGCGCGAATTCTTCCGCCTTTGACGCGGCCGAATAGATACGGCGCGATAGCTTTTTGGCGACTTTGCTCGCGAGGCTGCGCAGGCCGAGATATTCGCTGGAGGACACCAGACGCGACAAATAAGCCGACAGGCCGCCAACGGGCGGCGCGATCGACATGTCATTGTCATTCAGGATGACGACCAGGCGGTTACCGGCGGCTTGGGCGTTGTTCATCGCCTCATAAGCCATGCCGGCGGACATCGAACCATCACCGATGACGGCAATGGCCTTGCCGGGTTTGCCCGCAATCTTGTTGGCGACCGCAAAACCCAAGGCGGCTGAAATAGAGGTTGAGCTATGTGCCGCACCGAACGGATCATATTCGCTTTCGCTGCGCTTGGTGAAGCCCGAAAGCCCCCCGCCTGTGCGCAAAGTGCGAATGCGGTCGCGGCGACCCGTCAGGATCTTGTGCGGATAGCATTGGTGGCCAACGTCCCAGACCAAACGGTCATCGGGCGTGTTGAAGACATAATGGATCGCGGTCGTGAGTTCGACGACGCCCAAGCCAGCGCCCAAATGGCCGCCCGTTACCGAAACTGCAGATATGGTTTCTGCGCGCAATTCATCCGCGAGCTGGCGAAGCTGCGACGCGGCAAGATTGCGAAGGTCCGAGGGCACTTTAACCGTGTCGAGTAACGGCGTGTCTGGGGAATGTGTCATAATGTGAGCTTAGCCACCTTTTATCGGGCTGTCGAACGGGTAATTGCGCCAGCACTACCCGCAATCGGCGCATTTTCCGCGGACTTCGATCACGGGGCGAACCTCGGCAAAACCGGCATGTTCGGCCGCTGCGCGAACGTTCATGGTCAGCGTATCGTCATCAATATGCGTGGCCGTGCCGCAGCTGTCGCAGATCAGGAAAATGCAGTCGTGCAGGCAGCCGGGATGTGAGTTTGCAAGATATGCGTTCGCGCTTTCGACGCGGCGGGCAAGGTTGGTGGTCACGAACAGATCGAGTATCCGGTACACGCTGTTGGGTGCAACGCGCTTGCCGCGCTTTTGCGAAACGAGATCTGCAATATCATAAGCCGATGCGGGTTTTTCAAATGTGGCGAGCACCGCGAAAATGTCCGCGCGCATATCGGTCCACTGCTCGCCCGCCTCGACCAACGCCGATTCGGCGGCATGGGCAAGCGACGCGCCTGCATGCTCGTGATGATGATGAACTGCCATATCGATGATGTAGGCTTTGACAGCCAGTCGGTCAATTGCCCGTCAGGCAGATGCGCGGTGGTTCAGGAAATGTCCTAGCGCGAGGCAGATGACGCCAAGGACGGTCCAGACGATCTCCGTCCATCCATGTGGCAATGTCAATGCGCCCGCCATCATGCCAATGCCGGCTGCGCCAACGATAGCTGGCGTAAACAGTCCATGATCCCAAAAGCCCTTACCAAGCGCCAGCACGCCGAAGAGAATGGCTAGAAACAGGCCGGTTTCATGAATAACCGAGTTGAGCAAAAAACCGCTCGCCGATGCCAGAAAGGCCAGCAAAAGCGTGGTGACAAGGCAATGCACAAGGCACAGGCCAGCAATGCTTAAGCCAAGCCCGTCCCATCGCCATTTTTTCCATGCCTGCGTCATTGTGGGCGTACTACACCGATTCGTTAGACGTTACAACATTACATCACATAAAATGCAGTCATTACGACCATTTTTGCAACCTCTGTTCGCTTGCAGCTTACCGAAATCAGGGGCATATCGCGGCTTATGGATAAAGCTCTTCATTCTGACACCGCAGCTGGGGCGCGCCCGTCACGCCCTCAGGCGCTGATTACATGGCTGATGGGTGTCGCGCTTCTCGTTTTTGCGATGGTGGTTGTGGGCGGTATCACGCGTCTGACCGAATCGGGCCTGTCGATCACCGAATGGAAACCCATCACGGGCACCTTGCCACCGTTGAACGAGGCCAGCTGGCTCTCCGAATTCGAAAGGTACAAACAGATCCCGGAATATACCGAGATTAACGGTCCGGCGGGCATGACGCTCGCGGAGTTCAAATTCATCTATTTCTGGGAATGGGTCCACCGCTTGCTTGGGCGGGTCATCGGATTGGCGTTTGCGCTGCCGCTGGCGTGGTTCTGGATCAAGCAGGCGATCCCAATCGGCTATAAGCTGCGTTTGCTTGCTTTGCTTGCGCTGGGTGGCCTGCAAGGGACCATTGGTTGGTGGATGGTGTCATCGGGCCTGTCCGCGCGCACCGATGTCAGCCATTACCGGCTCGCCGTTCATCTTTTGACGGCGCTCACGATTTTGGGTGGCCTCGTTTGGACCGCGCTTGATTTACACGCACTGACGAAAAATCCATCGGCAAAGCCCGCGCGCATCACTGGCTTTGCGGGCAGTATCTTGGCGATATTGTTTATTCAGCTGCTCTTCGGCGCTTGGGTGGCTGGATTAAATGCCGGATATGTCGCCAACACATGGCCATTGATGAACGACCGATTCTATCCGGATGGTGTGGATACCGCCAAGGGTGCATTTTATGCTTTGGTAAATGACCCCTATCTCACCCATTTCGTCCACCGCTGGTGGGCGTGGGTCGCGGTGATTGCGCTGGTCCTGATGGCACGGCGGGTCAAAAAAGCAGGCGTTCGTGGTGCGTCTGCTGCTATCCATAGCGCGTTCGGCATCCAGATCCTGCTGGGCATTGCGACCGTGATGACGGGCGTCAACATCGTGCTTGCCGTTTCGCATCAGGCGGTCGGCGCGCTTTTGGTTGCGGCGACGGTCTGGGGTGCGCATGTCTTGGGCCGCGACACAGCCTAAACCCCGACAGGTATTATTATACCCGTCGTAAAACCCTTGCTTTTGCTTGACTATTGGCCGGTTCGTCGCCATTGGCACCGCTTCGCGTGCAGGATCCTTTGCGATTCTGTGCAACACTAAAATTTCGAAAGGTGCGATTAGCGATGAAAACGCTATCCAGAGTTACGAAATCGATCCGTCCACAGGACGTCGAGAAATCGTGGATCCTCATTGACGCAGAAGGTTTGGTTGTTGGCCGTGTTGCCAGCCTTATCGCCAACATCCTGCGTGGTAAGACCAAGCCAAGCTACACCCCGCACGTTGATTGCGGCGACCATGTTGTCGTCATCAATGCTGACAAGGTGAAGTTCACCGGCAAGAAGCTGACCGACAAGGTTTACTATCGCCACACCGGTTACATCGGTGGGATCAAGGGCATCACTGCGGGTAAGGTACTTGACAGCAAGTTCCCTGAGCGCGTCCTTGAAAAGGCCGTTGAGCGCATGGTTCCACGCGGTCCTTTGGGTCGTGCCCAAATGCGCGCACTGCATCTGTATAATGGTACCGAGCATCCGCATGCCGGCCAACAGCCAACGACGCTCGACGTCGCTTCTATGAACCGCAAGAACAAGGTGGGTGCATAATGTCTGAAACTGCAAATTCGCTCGCTGATCTCGAAACCTTGGGCGCCGACGTTCAGGCACCAGCACAGATTGCTGCTGTCGTTCGCGAACAGGAAATTGATGCGCAAGGTCGCGCTTATGCAACTGGCCGTCGTAAGGACGCGGTTGCACGCGTTTGGTTGAAGCCAGGCACCGGCAAGATTGTCGTCAATGGCCGCGATCAGGAAATTTACTTCGCACGTCCTTCGCTGCGTCTCGTCATCAACCAGCCGTTCGGTGTCACCGAGCGTACGGGTCAATATGACGTTATCGCAACCGTCAAGGGCGGTGGTCTTTCGGGTCAGGCCGGCGCGGTCAAGCATGGCATCGCGCAGGCATTGTCGAAGTACGAGCCACTGCTGCGTAGCGCTGTGAAGTCGGAAGGCTTCCTGACCCGCGATAGCCGCGTTGTCGAACGTAAGAAATACGGCAAGGCCAAGGCGCGTAAGAGCTTCCAGTTCTCGAAACGTTAAGAATATTCAGAAACGCAAGGGTTCACCCTTGCGGACTGTTAGGGAAGGGCGGCTCCGTTGGGGTCGCCTTTTTTCGTTGTTCAACAGCGCTTTAACGGGCACGTAGCGCGCATGATCAAATATATCCTTATTGCTTTGCTCCTTGCGCTCGTTGGTTCCGGCTTATGGCTCTGGAATAAAAGTGATCCGCAAAAGCTCGATTTTGCGGACCGGTGGGCGCCGGGTGCGGCGGAGTTTGATGGAACGCCTGTGACGGCGATCGCTTATGGCACGGACGCGCGGCAGAAGCTGGATATCTATACGCCTGAAGGCGCCGCATCTGCGCCTTACCCCGTCCTTATCTTCTTTCACGGTGGTGCGTGGCACGATGGCGAGCGGGAAGGTTATGGCTTTTTGGGTCGTGCCTTTGCATCGCGCGGTTTTGTCACTGTCATTGCCGATTATCGCAAATCGCCAAAGGTCCGCTTTCCGGCATTCGTAGAGGACACAGCGGCGGCCATTGCGTGGGTGCATGCCAATGTTGGTAAGTATCAGGGCAACAAAGACGACATTTTCCTGATGGGACACAGCGCCGGCGCGCATATCGCGATGATGGCGGCGCTTGATCCGCGCTATTTGAAGGCGCAGGGCCTTGGGACGGACGTTATTAAAGGCGTGATCGGTTTGGCTGGCCCTTATGATTTCTTGCCGCTCACGACCGATTCATCGAAAATTGCCTTTGGCCAATGGCCCGACTTAACCGAGACCCAGCCGATCACCTATGCGCGCGCCGACGCGCCGCCATTGTTGTTGCTGACGGGGGACAAGGATACCGTGGTTAAACCACGCAACAGCAAGGTCCTGTCGGAACGGATCGCGGCGCTGGGTGGGAAACAGCAGCTGAAAATCTATCCCGACGTTGGCCATTCCGATATCATCATGGCGGTCGCACGTCCCTTTCGGAACAAGGCGCCTGTTATTAATGATGTTACGAACTTCATTAAGGCGCACGAAACGCGTTAAGCCGCGTCTGCGGGTTTTGGCGCAACGATCTTTTGCCGATAGGAAATGACCAGCAGCGCGGCGTTGACCACCGCTGCGCCTAACATCGCAAACGCTGCACCAACCTCGCCATAAGTTGGCATAAGCCAGATCATCATAAGCACCACGACAATAGCGCCGGCAAGGCTGCAAAGCATCACCCGGCCAGCCTTGCCCGCGGTGAGCAGCGCGGGCTCCAGCCCCAATGTGGCAAATTGGACGGCGGTGGCTGTGCCCAAGATCAATACCAACGGATAGGCGGCGACAAACTCTGCGCCAAATATCCATATCAACGCGGGTTTTCCGGCGAAGCCAACAATTGCCAATACGAGTACCGCCGCAACGCCGGACACCTTAATCATGCGACTGAGCAAGTTGCTGGCGTCTTTGGCGTCGCCGGTGTGCGCAACGCGGGCATATTCGGTAAATATCGCCATGGATATGGCGTCGCCGACGCGCGCAAACACCTGACCCAATTGATAGCCAAGCCGGAAAAATCCAGCCGCCGCTGCACCGACGGAGAAGCCGACGACAACCGCGACCATTTGCTGGCTGGTCAGCTTAAAGCTTGAACCCACATTGGACCATAAAGCGAATTTGGTAATGCCGGGGAAGCTTTCCTGAAAGCCGCGTAGCGTTGGCATCGTGCCGAGCCGAAGCGGCAATTTAAGCCGGCGCAAAACATTCCCCCACACCCATATCGTTGGCACCATTTCGGACAACAGCCACACCGCGAGGAACCCCCATGCCGTAGGCTGTGTCAGCACCAATATGCCAGTGCCAACAAGGCGGATGATCGGCACCAGCATGTCCGGAATGGCGGCGTCGCCAAAGCGGTCATTGATGCGCAGCAGTCCTGTCGGTGTCGAACGGGCGGACAGCACCAAAAGGGCGGTGAAGCCAACCACGGCGATTGCCTCTGAATCACTCCAGCCTTGGTTGTATGCAAGCGCCCATGCGCCGACCATCGCGACCAGGAACGCCAACAATGCCCCAAACATATCAAGGATCAGGCAAAACCATGTGAGTTCGGCCAGCTTTTGATCGGACTTGGTGTGCACCAACGTCGTGCCATAGCGGATCAGAATTTGCCATGTCTGGAATGATGTGAAGCTGGATATCGTCTGGGCAAAGCTGAAGATCAGCATGAACTTGCCAAATTCTGCCGCTCCCAAGCTTTGGGTCGAAACGGCAAGGTAAATGAGGCTGAGCACCGCAGAGGTGGTCTTTGGCAAGAACAGCCAAGCGCCTGATTGCAAAATGCGGCGCCCACTCCCCCGTTTTTGTTCAGCCATTACGCCAGACCCCCAATCAGTATGCGGGACTAGTGCACTTCCGCCGTTAATCAAAGCCATGTCATGACATGCAGGTAAAAAATTGAACGCGCCGCAAACTGGTCGCAAAAATCTATCAATGGCGATAGATGCCTTGTTGTATGAATAATCCAAGACAGAATAACGGCGCGGCGTCCGTCAAATCGGACATCATTTTCCTGTTCAACCATGACGCAGGCCACCAAGTGGCGCATTTGGCGGGGATTGCCGGTGCATTCGCGTTACGTGAAAAAGCCTTCCGGGCGATCGTCGCCTTTGGCAGTGAAGTGACGCGAAAAGAGGTCGAAAGGCTGCTCACGCCTGAACAGATTGCCGCCTTGCATTGGCGATCACTGGCGCTACCCGAACGGCTCAAGACGCTCACAAGCGGCCTGAACAGGCTTGTGCCCGTTCACCGGATATTGCGTTTATATTGGCATAATGCGTTCTTACGAAAATCCGTCGCAATCGTGTCGACGGAACGGACGTGCCTTACGCTGAAACGCCATTGGGCCAAATTTCGCCGTCGCACACATTGCCCTGCCTTTGTCTGTGTACCCCATGGGGCGGGGGACCGGAATGTATCTTTTCACCCTGCATTTCGGGAATTTGACCTGTTGATGGTCAGCGGACAAAAGGTTGTGGACCAAATGGTTGACGCTGGCGTTTCCACGCCCGAACGCTGCCGGATCATCGGTTACCCAAAGTTCGACATTTTGCGGGGGCGCACCCCCGAAACATTTTTCGACAACGGCAAGCCGACATTTTTATACAACCCGCATTTCGATCCGCATATGTCCAGCTGGTTCGATAACGGGGCGGACATATTGGAATTTTTTTACCAGAATGCGGACCGTTACAATCTGATCTTTGCGCCGCATGTGATGCTATTTTATAAAAAGGTGCATATTTCACCGGAATATCGCGTGACCCGAACGCGGCCAGACATTGATCCCAAATATTATGATGCCCCGAATATCCGGATCGATGTGGATAGCGCGCGGCTATTTGACATGAGCTACACCCTGTCCGCCGACGTCTATATTGGCGATGTTTCAAGCCAGGTGTACGAATTTCTGCATCGCCCGCGCGCATGTTTTTTCATCGATACGCACAGTGCGAACGTGCCCGGCGCTCCGCCCGAATATGATTTCTGGAACAACGGTCCGGTTGTCCGCATGGCCAAGCAGTTGATAGCATTGTTGCCCGATCATGCGCAGATTGCCGCCCAATATCGAAATGCGCAGGAGCAGCGGATGGCCTACACCGCCGACCAAAGCGATCCGCGCCCCGCGTCGGACCGCGGTGCGGAGGCTTTGGAGCGATATATTGAAAGCTTAGCTAGCTGAAGAGGTCTCGTTAGGGCTGCGGAAATCAAGCACGCCCCAATTGGCCTCGGCAGCCGCCTTCATAAAGCGTTTGGACGGGTTCACCGCATAGCCTTCATCCGCGAAGTCTAAAGTGTGCCAGTCGCTCAGATCGTCCGAATAAAAACGGATATGCGCGTCTTGGCGGTTAATGCCCTGTTGCGACAGCCATTCCTGCACGCGGCGCAACTTTTCTGCGGCGTAGCAATTCTCGCCGTCGATGCGGTGCATCAGCTGGCCGTCTGCTTGGCCGATATGACGCGTCGCAATAACCGCATCAAAACCAATTTTGGCGCCGATGTGGCCGGCATAAAAATGTGGTGCAGCGGTTGCCATCACCAGCAACGCCCCGCGCGCGCGATCTGCGTCTATGCGTGCAACGGCCCCCGGCTGAAGGCCTTCGCGCACAACCTGCTCCGCAAAACTGGCGACGATATTGGGTAAAGTATTCGGACAGATTTTGCGCCCGATAAACATCGCGATCCCAAATTGTTTCAGGGGTTTGCGCCCATATAGGCCAAGCTTATATCCCAGCATCGCCGCGACCCAGACCGGCAGTAACGCCAGCCGAATCGGCGCGGTCCGCCGAGCATAAAATAGCAGAAAATGCGTAAATGTCGGGCGACGGGTTATGGTCTTGTCGAGATCATATATTGCAATATTCATATTTGGTCGCCAAGCCCCACCCCAAGGTATGCCAAATGTGTTGGCGCGCCCCCCGATTTGGATGCGTTTAGGAGAAGCTGTTTGCAAGCGCAATGGACCTGCATCGTCCTTGCCGGGCAAAGGCCTGGTACGGATATGTTTGCACAGTATTTCGGGCTTAAGCTGAAAGCTTTGGTGCCCGTGTGCGGCGAACCGATGATTAGCCATGTCGTGCGGACGCTGCGTGCGTCGCCGCTTATCGGTGAAATCATTGTCCTATGTCAGGAACCCGATGCGCTGCGTCCAGCGGTAGATGCCGCAGGTGGCGCGACGTTGGTCGAAAGCCTGAGCAGTATATCGTTGAGCATCAAACGGCAGGTGGTTGCGTTAGGATTTTCGTCCCCGATATTGGTGACCACGGCGGACCACCCCTTGCTAACTATTGATATGATCGCCGAATTTCTGGGTAAAGCCGAGGGCGACGTTGCCATTGCGATGGTGGAACGAAAGACAATGTTGGCGCAATTTCCCGATGCCAAACGCACATGGTTGCGTTTTTCGGACGGCGCGTGGTCCGGCGCAAATCTCTTCGCATTAATGAGCCTCAAGTCCGCATTCGCACTCGACCTATGGGCAGAGGCTGAACAGGATCGCAAGAAAGCATGGCGCCTGTTCATGCACTTCGGGGTGCGGCTGGCCTTGCGCGCGCTGACCCGCACGATTGGATTGCGGCAGGCGTTGACCATTGCCGGCAAACGCCTTGGCCTGGTCGCTACGCTTGTGCCGATGTCTGACCCTGTCGCCGCAATCGACGTGGATAAGGTCGGCGACCATATATTGGCGGAGCACATTCTTATCGACCGCGAAACCGTGGCGGGTTCACATCTGGCGGCTTGATTAGCGGCCCATTTTCTTTTGCCGCCGTCTTTGCACGGACGAGCCGATACCCATAGCTTCGCGATATTTCGCAACGGTGCGGCGGGCAATGTCAAAGCCTTGTGCCGTCAACAAATCGACCAGCGTGTCATCGGACAGAATCTTTTCGCCCTCGGCATCAATCAAGGATTTGATGTGGCTTTTCACGGCTTGCGCCGAAGCGCCCTCACCGTCGGCGGATTGAACGCCCGATGAAAAGAAATATTTGAGATCAAACAGACCGCGTCCGCAATGCAGATATTTGTTGCTTGTGACCCGGCTAACGGTGGATTCATGCATGTCTATGGCATCGGCCACTTGACGCAGTGTGAGTGGCCGCAAATGGGCGACGCCCTTGCGAAAAAAGCCGTCCTGTTGCTTCGCAATCTCAGTGGCGACCTTGACGATGGTGCGCTGTCGTTGATCCATGGCTTTGATGAGCCAATTCGCGTCCGCCATGCAGTCGCTTAGCCACGCTTTTGTGGCTTTGTCTTGCCCAAGCTCGGCAACATAGCTGCGGTTGATGAGAATGCGGGGCAGGTTGGCACTGTTCAGTTCGATCATCCAACCCTCGCCGCGCGGCGTGATGAATATGTCGGGCGTGACGGCAAGCATAGCTTCGCTTTCGAACCGGCAGCCGGGTTTGGGATCATAGCCGCGCAGTTCTATCAACATATCGCGCAGGTCTTCGTCATCGACGCGGCACATGCGCTTAAGCTGGTCAAACGCACCCTTTGCCACCAAGTCGAGATTGTCGATAAGTTTGGCCATGCAGGGGTCATAACGATCCGCCTCGCGCGCCTGAATCGCAAGGCATTCGGACAGGTTTCGCGCGCCAACGCCGGTTGGATCGAACCGCTGCAGCTCCAAAAGCGCCGCCTCCATTTCCGCCATGGGAACGCCAAGCCGGTAGGCCGTCGCCATCAGGTCTTCGCCAACATAGCCCGTGGGTTCGATGTGTTCGATAATCTGTTGGACCAGAAACAGCTGGCGTCCGGACAGGCTGGACCCTGCCTGCGCCATCAAATGTTCACGCAGGCTGATATCGCGCGCGGCAAAGCTGTCGAAATCACGGCCGTCGGCGTCAAAGCCGCTGGGCGCTGCGCTGCCCGAAAGCCCAAGCATGCCATCGGCTCCGCCCACACTGTCGGATGGGGTGTCATGGTGGAACGTTTCCACGCTGAAATCGACATCAAGCGCGTCCGATGTGCCTTGGCCATCGCCACTGAGCAGGTCGTCACTGGCGCGCTCGCCACTGTCGTTCAATGCAGGCGCGAAATCCTCAGTCGGCACATCAGGGGAAGCGTCGCTGGTCCCTGTTTCCAAAACGGGATTACGTTCCACCTCTTCTGCGATGAACGCTTCAATTTCGAGCGACGACAATGCCAGCAGTTTAATCGCCTGCTGCAGTTGCGGTGTCATCACCAGCGACTGGCTTTGGCGAAGATCGAGACGGGGTGCTAATGCCATGACGTTATTGTTCCGTCATCGCCGCAAATCACATTGCAAAACTCTCGCCGAGATACAGGCGGCGCACATTGGAGTCAGCAACTAAGGCCTCGGGCGATCCTGCGAACAGAACCTGCCCGCCATAAATGATGCACGCGCGATCAACGATATCAAGCGTTTCGCGCACATTATGGTCGGTAATCAGCACGCCGATGCCGCGGGTTTTCAATTCTTTCACCAGATCGCGAATATCAGAAATGGATATCGGGTCGATGCCGGCGAAAGGTTCATCGAGCAACATGATCGACGGATTGGCCGCCAGCGCGCGGGCAATTTCGCAGCGCCGCCGCTCGCCACCGGACAGCGCCATGGCGGGTGCGCTGCGCAGCCGGGTGAGGCCAAATTCGCCAAGCAATTTTTCCAACCGCTCGTTGCGCGCGTCTGCATCTGGCTCTGACATTTCCAGAACAGCGCTGATATTTTGTTCGACGGTCATGCCGCGGAAAATCGATGTTTCTTGCGGCAAATAGCCCAAGCCCAAAATCGCGCGGCGATACATTGGCAGGTTGGTGATGTCCGCACCATCCAAGGTGATGCGTCCGCTATCGGGCTTTACCAGCCCCATGATTGAATAAAAGCAGGTGGTCTTACCCGCGCCATTTGGGCCAAGCAGACCCACCACTTCGCCCTTAGCAACCGAGAGCGACACATCGCTCAATACCGCGCGCTTGTCATAGCTTTTGGCGATGGAAACGACACCCAGTCCGGATTGTACGCCGTCTTGCGTCGTCGCATCCGCAGCGGGAGAAGTTGCAGTCATGCTGTCCATATCCAAATTTCGCCCGCGATTTTGCCGTTGATATCCAACAGACAGCTAATGAATGCTGACCCATTTTGCAATTGGCATGATTTATGCTGCCCCGTTTTCGAGGCTGTTCGGGGCTACCCCCTAATTTTTGCGCTGTGGAACGCTAAAGGTGCCGGTAACACGGCCACCCGAATTGGTCGTACTGGCTGGGCTACCAGCATTGATCGTTGAGCGGCCTGAATTGAGATCGATGACAAGCCTGCCGCCGTTTAGCCGGTTGCTGCCTTGCACCAGTTTCACATTGCCAATCAGTGTAATCAGGCTTGAGTCCAGATCATATATCGCCGAGCTGCTGGTTGCGCGCAGATCATCCTTGGTAATGGTCACGCCGCCCGTGGCATCCAGACGATTTACATCCACGCCGCCATTGTTGGAATAGGCGGCTGTCACGCGATTTGCCTTGAGCGTAAGCCCCGCCTGCGTTGCAGTTACGCCGCCGGCAAGAACGACGCGGTCTGCGCGATCCTGCAGCTCCATTGAACCCGCAGCGAAATCTACCGGTGCGTTGCTATCATGGTTGCGAATGCTTTGCGCCGAGGCCGAAGACAGCATCATAATGCCAGCAACTGCTGCGGCCAATCCAAAGGAGATAGAAGCTTTGCTCATGATGGCCTCACCTAATCGCATTCTGGTCGATACGCAAACGAACGCCGCCATCCAGTCGGACAATGCGCGTATCTAGGTCGGCGCGCAATCGTCCGGCATGGAAGGTTCCGACCTTTGTTCGGCCGCTCACCGGCCCAAAGCTTTGCATCGTACGGTCTTTCAAAGACAGCTCCACATTGCTGGCAACCATTTCATAGCCTGGCGATTCAACAGACAAGGGACCGGTGACGCGCATGGTTTCCTTGCCAAGGTCATAGCTGCCGCGCTGTGCGATGATGGAGGCTGGGCCGTCCTTCAACGATATCCGGCCCGACAGCGATGTCATTTCGAGAACAGGTTGTGCCGATGTCTTCTGGACAGCGCTACCCGCGCGTAAGGAAAAGGGCCGGCCTTTGCTGTCTTCACCGCGATACAGTGCCTCGACCACGCGCAACCGCTCGCGCGACAGATTAACTTCATCTTTGTCCAGGACAAAGCTGAGTTCCTGTTTGCCGGTAAACGGGCTGAATACCAATATAGCAATAAGCAAACCGATGATGCTCGGCAAGACGACACGCATCGCGCGGATAAGGCGGTCATGCCGTCCGCCGGGCAATGCCCAGCGTTGACGATAGGTGCGTTCAAGATCGGCCTGTGCGGACATGTTATGTCTCTAACCCGATTAAACCTTAACTGTGCCCGAATATATCGGTCTCTGGCCAGCCAGACAGATCAAGGTTCGCACGATGCGGCAGAAAGTCAAAACAGGCCTGTGCCAAGTCGGTGCGGCCTTCGCGTTCCAACCGCACGACAAATTCGGCATGCAGGCGGTGCAGATAGCGCACATCGCTGGCGGCATAATCTTTTTGCGCTTCGGACAATATGGGGCCGCCCCAGTCGCTTGACTGCTGCTGCTTGGAAATGTCTGTCGACAACATTTCCTTCACCAGTTCCTTCAGCCCGTGGCGGTCGGTGTAGGTCCGAACGAGGCGCGAGGCGATTTTGGTGCAAAATAACGGTGTCGCGACGACGTTCAAATAATGCGAAATCGCCGCCAAATCGAATCGGGCATAATGGAACAGCTTTAAACGAGCTGGATCGGCCAATACGGCACGCAAATTTGGTGCAGAAAAGTCACTGTTGCGGCCAAAACGCACAAGATGTTCATCGCCGCGTCCGTCTGAAATCTGCAGCAAGCACAGCCTGTCACGTGGGGTGATGAGCCCCATGGTTTCGGTGTCTACGGCGACGGGGCCATTGGCCAGTACGCCTGCGGGAAGGTCTTCTTCGTGTAAAAATACGCTCATGCTAGCCCCTTGCCCCACCGAACTGTCCAAGGCAAATGAAACTACAGTGGGTGCCCTGCGATTTTCGGCCGCAATATTTGCTATCGCGTAACCTTTTAATGCGATATACAAAATCCTTGCGCAATCACCAACGGCTGCGCTTGTGACGTGCAGTACAGTCGCCCTCGACTGCATAACATAGTGGTTCAGGGCGATGAGAAGGCAAGCAAGAAGTTATGGGTTTTGATCGCAAGCGTGCTGGCAAAGGCCGGGACAAAAGAGATGGTTTCGGTGATGAAAGCTATGACGGTTATCGCGCACCGTCCCCCTATCAAAGTGATTTTGGCGGCGCCCGCTCAGGTGGCGGTTACGGCGGCGGCAATAGCGGCGGCGGTGGTGGCGGTGGTGGCTTCGGCGCACCACGGCGTGGCCCAGGCGGCCCACCAATGCCAGCGCAAGTCATCGGTTCCGGCAAAGGAATTGTTAAATTTTTCAATGGTCAAAAGGGCTTTGGCTTCATTCAGGTCGATGGTCGTCCCGATGATGTGTTCGTGCACATCAGCGCGGTTGAGCAAGCTGGCCTGACGGGTCTCGCTGAAGGCCAGCCGCTCGAATTCTCGCTCGTTGAGCGTGGCGGCAAGGTTTCGGCAACGGACCTCGTCATCGATGGTGAGCCAATGGAAGTGACCGAGCGCGCACCGCGTCCGGACCGTCCAGCATTTGATCGTGACCGCGCGCCGCGCGGCGATGACCGTGGTGGCTTCCGCGGTGGTGACCGTGATTCGGCACCACGTGGCCCGCAGCGCGAATCGACTGGCGAACGAGCTAATGGAACCGTAAAATTCTTCAACGACATGAAGGGTTTTGGTTTTGTGCAGCGTGATGATGGCGGCGAAGATGTGTTTGTGCACATTTCTGCGCTTGAGCGTTCGGGCATGGGTCAAGTGACTCAGGGCGACCGTTTGGCGTTTGACATCGAAATCGATCGTCGCGGCAAATATTCGGCCACGAACTTGGGCCCGCTCTCCGAATAAGCGCGCTTTAGAAATTCAAAAAGGCGGGCGAAGCACAACGCTTCGCCCGCCTTTTTTGTATCTATTATGCCTTGCCGATTGTCGCGGCCAGGAACCATGCGCGCTGTTCGGCCTTGTCCGTCCAGTCGTCCAGCAGGCCATCAGTCGCATTGTCGCCGGCTTTATCCGCAAGGTCCTTTGCGTCTTTCAATGCCTTAATCAGCGTCTCATTGTCGGCGTGCAGTTCCTTCAGCATCTTGGGTGCATCCGTAGACGTCGAATCATGGTCATTGATCCGCTGCTTGGCGGCGATCGCGCCAATGGACGTCAGCGTGTCCTGACCCAGCTTGCGCACGCGTTCGGCGACAAGGTCGGTCGTTGCGATCAATTCAGTCGCCTGTTCATCAAACAGCAGATGATATTCGCGAAAATGCGGACCGGTCACATGCCAATGAAAATTCTTGGTCTTGAGGTAGAGCGCATAATAATCGGCCAGCAGGCCATTCAACGCATCGCCCAGCGCTTTTTTGCTATTGTCTCCATGTGCCATGGCAGTTCTCCATCATTCGGGGGGGGAGAACATAATATAGGAACGGAGCGCGCTATTTACAGCACCCGCGCTTGCGGTAGCGGCATTCATCCGATGCCATTGGCTTGCGTGGCCAGTACAAAGCCCCATCCCAGCAACAATGCGCCAGAGACCCACCTTATGGGTTTCAACGGGACAATCTGGGCCAGCCGCGCGCGCAGGATGACCGCGGGCACCGTTGCGGCCATGATACCAATGAACCCGCCGACCGCAGCCATGCCCCAATAAGGCGTGCGGGCGCTTTGCGCGGCGATGATGAACTGGCTCTTGTCACCAAATTCCAAGATAAACAGACCCAAGAAGGCGGTTAGGAATGCAGGGGTTTTCCATCCCGATAACGGGTCGACATTGCGCCGCCACAGCAACATGCCAGCGCCCGCAAAAATATAGGCCAGGCCAGCGAACATCTGAACGGACCGCTCGCTAATCCAGCTATCGATTACCGATCCGCCTGCTGCCGAAATGCCGCAATTAAGCAAAGTGGCACAGGCGAGCCCTGTAAGAATCCCGTTGTTGTTGCGATATCGCAGCGCGAGCACGGCAGCGAGGATCTGGGTCCGGTCGCCCATCTCGGCGAAGAAAACAGACAGGAATGTCGTAAAAGCAGCGTCCATATTTTCTGCCCTAGCACGTCGTTATCAAAATGCGATGCGTGCGTCAGCCGATTCGAGCAAAGACTGCGTGACTGGGTGACTGAGCTGTGCCGCGAATCGCGATGATTTCGGCAATCAAAGCGGGCCATGTTCAACGCGTTTCAGCGTCCGCAATATCGACGGTACGGCAAAACGAAGATGCTGAAACCAGTTTAGCATGACGATTCACGGGGCATTGGCCCGCTTTGACGCGTGATTTGGGGTTACGGGCTTGACTTTCACCCGCCAAACCAGCAAAAGCCCGCGTCTGTGAACAGCGCGGCCAAACCCTGCGCAGTTTTTTGCGACATTATTTGAACAAAAGGAATGGGCCATGGCGAAGCCAGCCACGATCAAGATCAAGCTGCTCAGCACCGCTGACACAGGTTTCTTCTACGTGACCAAGAAAAATCCACGCAACATCACTGAAAAGATGACGTTCCGTAAATATGACCCCGTCGTGCGCAAGCATGTCGAGTTCAAGGAAGCCAAAATCAAGTAAGCCAACGCGCTGCTTGAATAAGCTATCGATCAGGGCGCTTCGGGCGCCCTTTTTGATTCACGGATTACTCGCACGGGTTTGCGTTCCATTATCCAACAATCCCGCGCACCGCCTCCAGAAACTTCATCACCGACACAGGCTTCGACAGATAGCCTTTTGCGCCTGCGGCCATGATCCGGTCCTCGTCACCCTTGCCCGCATAAGCGGTCACGGCGAGCACGGGAATTGCCGACAGCGCGGCGTCCTTTTGCATCGCCTCAATCAGGTCGATGCCGCTGACATGCGGCAGTTGAATGTCCATGATGATGAGGTCCGGCGCAAATGTCCGCGCTTGTTCTAGCGCCAGCCTCCCGTCGCGCACGCCCTCGACAACAAAATGGTGCGCGCGCAGCAAGTCAGTGAATAGCTTGAGGTTCAGCTCATTATCCTCAACGATCATCACCTTTTTCGACATTATTGCTCTTTTCCCGTTGGCTTGTCCGGCTTACGACGGTTTCGGCGCCATCCCTCTTCCCCACCCGACCACCCATAACGTAAAATCGTTGGGCGGTCGGGTGGGGGAGAGGGCTGGTGCGGCGACTGCAAACATGCTTAAGCGAAAGCCATGCATGAAACAAACGGCAAGTTAGACGCATCGGGTATGGCGTTTCAGGCTTTGGCTTGGGCGTTGATGGAAGAATCAAGGGCGGAGCGGCTTTTGTCGCTGACCGGCCTGACACCCGAAGGGTTGCGCAGTTCCATCACCGAACGCGGCACGCAAGCCGCGATATTATCCTTTCTTGAGGCTTATGAGCCTGACCTCATCGCTTGTGCTGCGGTCATCGGGGTTTCACCGGCATTACTTGTACAGGCACGGCAGGAGTTAGAAGCATGAGTAGGCCATTGCTAATTTCCGATTGCGACGAGGTGCTGTTGCACATGATCGTGCCCTTCCGCGATTGGCTGGACGACGCGCATCATATTCATTTTGACCTCGTCCACGGCGATTGGGGCGAGGCATTGCGCCACAAGCATGATGGCACGGTGGTTGAGCGCGGTCAGGTGTGGGAATTGCTCAACGGGTTTTTCGATACCGAAATGCACCGCCAGCAAGCGATTGATGGTGCGGTTGAGAGCCTCAACCGGCTGCGCGAACATGCCGATGTTGTTATCCTCACCAATTTGCTCGACCACCGCGCAGTGCCAAGGACCGAGCAGTTGAAGGCCGTTGGCATCGACGCGCCAGTCTATTGCAACCAAGGCGGCAAGGGCGAGGCACTTGGCCGGATTTTGGACGAATATAAACCCAGCGTTGCCGTATTCGTCGACGATCTTGGGCACCAGCATGACTCCGTTGGTGAGCAGTATCCCGATGTCTGGCGGCTGCATTTTGTCGGTGAGCCGTTGTTGTGGGACCGCGTGAAGCCTTCGAAATCAGCGCATGCGCGGTTGGATCGTTGGGCCGACGCGGAAGTTTGGATTAGGGAACGGCTGGTTGCGAATGCGTCAGCGCCCACATTGGAAAAGGTAGCATCATGATAGAAGCAAAATTGGCCGAACTCGGCATTACCCTCCCTGCACCCGCCGCGCCGGTCGCATCTTATGTGCCCGCAGTCGAAGCAAACGGAATGCTGTTCATTTCGGGTCAGTTGCCCTTTGTCGATGGCAAGGTTGTCACCGGCAAAGTCGGCGATACGCGCAGTCTTGAAGATGGTAAGGCCGCCGCCAAGCAGTGCGGAATCATGCTGATTGCGCAGATGAAGGCAGCGCTCGGCGGCGACCTCGACCGCGTTGAGCGAATCGTCAAACTTGGCGTATTTGTCGCGTCGACCCCTGACTTTACCGAACAACCCGAAGCCGCCAATGGCGCATCGGACCTGATGGAAGCGGTGTTCGGCGACGCAGGCAAGCACGCACGTGCGGCCGTCTCGGTTCCTGTATTGCCACGCGATGCAACGGTCGAAATCGACTGTGTGGTAAAGGTTCGCGCGGCTTAATGACCGACGGCGTCACCGCCGAACTCTTAAGCAAGGTCAGCGAGATTCCTGCCGACCAGTGGGATGCGCTGAACCCGCGCGGCAATCCGTTTGTTGCCCACGCGTTTTTGGCAGCGTTGGAGGAATCGGGCAGTGTGGCCTCCGGCACGGGCTGGTCGCCTGCGCCGATCATGATCCGCGACGCGGACGGCATTCCCGCCGCTGCGCTTCCCGCGTACCTCAAGAGCCACAGCCAGGGCGAATATGTGTTCGACCATCATTGGGCGGATGCGTTTGAACGGGCAGGCGGGCAATATTATCCCAAGTTGCAGATTGCGGCGCCGTTCTCGCCAGTGCCCGGGCCGCGATTGTTGTTGCGCGATCCAGCGCTTGCGCCAGCGATATTGGCCGCCGCCGAAGCGGTCGTGGACCAGAATGGCCTGTCGTCTGCGCACGCAACTTTTGTCGAAGAGGGCGAGTTGGATGCGTTTCGTGCGGCGGGGTGGCTGACACGCATGGGCACGCAATTTCATTGGCAAAACCGCGATTATGCAGACTTTGACGATTTCCTTTCCGCATTGTCGTCACGCAAGCGCAAGGCCATTCGCAAGGAACGTGCGGCTGCGCAATCCGCCGTGCGCATTGCGCAAATCCGCGGCGCGGACATCACGCCTGATCACTGGGATGCCTTTTGGGTATTTTACCAAGACACCGGTGCGCGCAAATGGGGGCAGCCTTATCTGACGCGCGCGTTTTTCGACCTTATCGGCGAAAGCATGCAGGACAGCATTGTCCTTTTCCTCGCTTATGATGGCGACCGGCCGATTGCCGGCGCACTAAACCTTGTCAGCCCGGATTGCCTCTATGGTCGTTATTGGGGCTGCACCCGCGAGGTGCCGTTTCTGCATTTTGAATTATGTTATTATCAGGCCATCGATTATGCGATCGCGCACGGCTTGCCCCGCGTTGAAGCGGGCGCGCAGGGTGAGCATAAGCTCGCACGCGGATATGAGGCTGTCCCGACATATTCGGCACATTATATCGCCAATGCAGGCTTTCGTTCCGCCGTTGCCGATTTCCTTGCCCGCGAAAGCCAGGCGATGGAGCGCCAGATAGAGTTTCTGGGCGAAATGGCCCCGTTCAAGAAGGGCTAAGTCGTCCGCGAACAGGCAGGATTTCGGTGTTGCAATCACCTCTTTAATCGCGCAATTAAATAGGCGAGAGAGGAATCAGCCATGAGCAACCCAAGTCCCCAAGAATTAGCGGATTTCGAAAAGCAGTGCGATGCGTGGTTCGCCGAAAACACGGTCCGCGATCCGGGCTTTATGTTGCCGCTGACCTTCATGGAAGTTTCCACCGATCAGCAGTTTGATTTCCTGCGCGACTGGCAGCGCAAGGTTTATGAGGCGGGCTATTTCGGCATGTCCTGGCCCACCGAATATGGCGGCTATGGCGTGCACCCCGAATATCAACGGATCGCCACACGCGTCATGAAAAGCCATGACGCGCCGATCATGCTGAACGCGATTGCGAACGGTTGGACGGGTCCATTGCTGCTCGACATTGGCCGGGAAGAGGACAAGCGCCGCTTCATTAAGCCGATGCTCTCGGCGGAAGAAATCTGGTGTCAGGGCTTTTCGGAACCAGAGCATGGTTCCGACCTTGGCAGTGCGCAGACCAAGGCTGTGCGCGATGGTGATGAATATGTCATCAACGGTTCGAAGATCTGGACATCATTGGGCGACCGCGCCGATTATATGATCCTGCTCGCGCGGACATCGAATGACGGGCCAAGCAAATATGCAGGGCTTTCGTTCTTCCTCGCGCCGATGAAGATTCCCGGCGTTGAAACGCGGCGCCTGAAGAAATTGACGGGCGAATATGGCTTTACCCAATGCTTCTTCACCGATGCCCGCATTCCAGCGTCAGGCCTCGTCGGCGAAGAAGGGCAGGGCTGGATGGTCGCGATGAAAACGCTTGAGTATGAGCGCGGCGCGAAGGTCAACCCGGTCGGCGGTTATTTCGTCAAGGAAATGGACGTTATGGGCGTCGTCGATATGGCGCGTTCGGCCAAGCGCGGCGGCAAGCCCGTGCTCGACGATCCCGTTATGCGCGACAGGCTGGTCGATTATATGATCGAAATTCAGGCGCTGAACCTCAACAACCAACGCCGCCGTATGGCGCCGCTGACCAGTGACCGTCCCATGGGCCTTGCGCTCATGAACAAGCTGGCGCGTACCGAACTGGTCCGCGAGCTCACCGAATTCTCGCTCCAGTTTCAGGGAACGCGGGCGGGCTATTATGTGGGTGACGAAAATGCGGTCGATGACGGCTATTGGCACCGGTCTTACCTGAACAGTTTTTCCGCCACCATCGGCGGGGGCACCAGCCAGATCCAAAAGAATATCATCGGCGAACATGTGCTTGGTTTGCCCAAGGGGCGGTGAGCGATATTGAATACCGTAGCCCTGAGCTGCGGCTGTTACACCGCTGCTGCTCAGGGTTAAGGTTTTTGTTTAGGAGAGTGCAATGTCTGAAGTCCTAACCCAAGCGCAGGACGGCGTTCTGATCATCACCATCAACCGGCCTGAGGCCAAGAACGCCGTCAACCAAGCGGTCGCGCAAGGCATCGCTGCGGCCATGGAGCAGCTTGACGGCGACAAGAACCTGAACGCGGGTATCATCACGGGCGCTGGCGGCACATTCTGCTCTGGCATGGACCTGAAGGCCTTTCTGCGTGGCGAGTTGCCAAGTGTTAAGGGCAAGGGTTTTGCGGGGTTCATCGAATCCCCCCCTGCAAAGCCATTGATTGGCGCGGTTGAGGGCTATGCACTGGCGGGTGGTATGGAAATCGCCATTGCGTGCGATTTGTTGGTGGCGAATGACAAGGCGCAGTTCGGCATACCTGAGGTCAAGCGCAGCCTTGTTGCGGCGGCTGGCGGCTTGCTCACCTTGCCGTCGATTATCGGCAAGCGCATGGCGATGGAACTCGCGCTGACGGGTGACTTTATCTCGGCACAGCGGGCCTATGAGATGGGCTTTGTCAATCGCATCACCGATGGCGCTGCCATTGATGCCGCGCTTGAGCTTGCGGCTAAGGTCGCAGCGAACGGCCCGCTCGCGCTGATTGCGACCAAGCGTGTGATCAATGAGCGGCCGGATTGGAAGTCTTCGGAAATGTGGAAGAAGCAGAGTGAAATCGCCGGCCCCGTTCTAATGTCGAAAGATGCACGAGAGGGCGCAACGGCATTTGCCGAAAAACGCAAACCTAACTGGCAAGGCGAATAATATGGGCCACCCCGCCGTTCACGCACAGGCTTTTCCCGATAAACCTGCTGTCATCATGGCGGGATCGGGCGAGACGATAACGTACAAGCAGCTTGATGAACGTTCCAACCAGTGCGCGCATCTGTTCCGCAGCCTGGGGCTTCAACATGGCGACACGGTCGCGTTCTGTTTGGAAAACCGCGCCGAGTTTTTCGACCTTGTCTGGGGTGCGCAACGCGCGGGGCTGATTTATGTCGCGATCAGTTGCCGTCTGACGGCATCGGAAGTCGACTATATCTTGAACGATAGCGGGTCAAAGGCGCTGTTTGCTTCCCCCTATTTGGGTGCGACGCTTGATCAACTTCAAAGTCCTGTAAAGCGGTTCATTCTCGGCGGGGAACATGCCGGCTGGGAAAATTATGCAGCCGCAGTTGCGGGCATGCCGACTTCGCCCATCGCAGACGAACGTGCTGGCACCGACATGTTGTACAGTTCAGGGACGACTGGTCAGCCCAAGGGCGTGCGTTTCCCCTTGCCCGATGATCCGGACATTGCGGGACCAAATGCATTGTCAGGCCTTGCCGCGATGGCGTTTAAATTTTCGGGCGACAGCATCTATTTGTCGCCAGCGCCGCTGTACCATGCGGCACCGCTGCGTTGGTGTACGGCGGTCCATCGGCTGGGTGGCACCGTGGTTGTCATGGAGAAGTTCGACCCCGAAGCGGCGCTCGCGGCCATTCAAAAGTATAAGATCAGCGCCAGCCAATGGGTGCCAACGCATTTTGCGCGCATGTTGAAGCTGCCCGAAGAGGTCCGCAACGCATATGATGTGTCGAACCTTGATACCGCGGTTCACGCTGCCGCGCCGTGCCCTGTTCCCATAAAGGAAGCGATGATAAATTGGTGGGGCCCGGTCATCCGCGAATATTATGCCGGGACTGAAGGTCAGGGGATAACGTTTATCTCCAGCGAAGAATGGCTGACGCACAGGGGCTCGGTTGGACGGCCATTGAACGCCATCATGCATATATGCGACGAAGACGGGGATGATGTTCCCGTGGGCGAGGAAGGCACCGTGTTCTTCGAAAGCTCTGCGTCTTTCAGCTATCACAATGATCCGGAAAAAACCAAAGGCGCGACCAACAAGCATGGTTGGACAACGCTTGGCGACGTCGGCCGGTTAGATGAAGAGGGCTATCTCTACCTGACAGACCGCAAAAGCTTCATGATCATTTCGGGCGGGGTGAATATCTATCCGCAGGAGATTGAAAACCATCTGGTGACCCACCCGCGCGTCCGTGATGTTGCGGTTATCGGTGGCCCACATTACGAAATGGGCGAAGAGGTTATCGCCGTGGTCCAGCCGCTCGATATGGCAGACGTCGGCGATGACTTGCGTGACGAACTTACCGCTTATGCGCGCGAAAAGCTGTCCGGTGTTAAAATTCCGCGCCGCATCGATTTTCGCGAGGAGCTTCCCCGCCACGATACCGGCAAATTATACAAGCGCCTGCTGCGCGATGAATATTGGGCAAAGCAAAAAGCATGACCGCCATTCCCAAGATTGCACCGGAGCTTGCGGCGCATATCGTCGACCCGGTTGTATACGGGAACTGGCGTGCGTTGCTGGATACGTTCGCCACACTTCGTCGGGATTCCCCCGTCGCAGTTGCTGAGATACCGGGCTATCGACCGTTTTGGGTCATCACCCGGCATGCGGACTTATTGAAGATCAGCAAGGACAATGCGACCTTTTTGAATAACCCCGCGACGGTCGTCGTTGCGCCTTTAATGGCCGAAATGTTTGTGGCGCATTTGATGAAGGGCAGCCCGCATCTGGTGAAGTCGTTGGTACAAATGGATGCGCCTGAGCATCCCAAATACCGGCGGCTGACGCAGGATTGGTTCATGCCGGCAAACCTCAAGACGATAGAAAGCAATATTCGGGCGATCGCGAAATCGGCCATCGACAAGATGTTGTCTATGGACGGAACATGTGATTTTGCGCGCGACGTGGCGGCGATGTATCCCTTGCATGTCGTGATGGAATTGCTTGGCGTTCCAGAGAGCGACGAGCTGTTGATGCTGAAGCTGACGCAGGAATTGTTCGGCGGGCAGGATCCGGATTTGAACCGGATGCGCGCGGCCAATATCTCGCCGCAAGAAGCGACCGAGCTTATGGCGCAGACGGTCGCTGATTTTAACGCCTATTTTGAAGCGTTGGCAAAAGACCGCCGCGATAATCCGCGCAACGATCTGGCAACGATTATCGCCACCGGAACCATCGATGGCATGCCTATCCCTGACTATGAAAGCGCGGGCTATTACACGATCGTTGCGACCGCAGGGCATGACACGACCTCGGCGTCGACGGCTGGCGCGATGTGGGCCTTGGCGCAGGACCCGGCGCAGTTTGCGAAAGTGAAGGCAGATCGTTCCTTACTTCCAGGTCTGATTGAAGAAGCAATACGCTGGACCACACCGGTTCAGCACTTCATGCGTACGGTCGGCGCTGACACAGAAGTAGGCGGCGTACCGATGAAAGCGGGCGATTGGTTGATGCTGTGCTATGTCTCGGGCAATTATGACGAGTCCGTGTTCCCTGACCCGGAACGGTTTGATGCGGGACGCAGTCCCAACCGGCATATTTCCTTTGGATCCGGCGCGCATCAATGTCTGGGCTTGCATCTGGCGCGGCTAGAGATGAAGATATTATTCGAGGAACTGCTTGACCGTGTAGATTCGGTTGAACTGGCTGGCGAACCAAAACGATCGCAATCGACGTTTGTGGGCGGCCCCAAAACTTTACCGCTGCGATTTGTGGCAGCTTGAACGAAAGAGGATACTCTAATGACCACGCAGTATAAAAATCTGATCAACGGCGAACTGGTTGATAACGGCAAATGGATTGATGTCGTAAACCCCGCGACCGAGCAGGTCATTGGCCAAGTGCCCGATTGCGGTCAGGCAGATTTGGACAAGGCCGTTGCCGCCGCACGCGCCGCGTTCCAGACTTGGAAGAAAACGAGCGTTGAAGAACGCCGCGCTTTGTTCGCCAAAATGGCCGATGTCATCAAAGCGAACAGCGACGAGCTGATGCGTTTGCTGACGTCTGAGCAAGGGAAGCCACATATGCAGGCTGGCAGCGAGATTGCAGGCTGCGTTGGCATGACGCGCGCGTTGCCGATGTTGAACCTTGAAGAGAAAATTACGGAAGACAGCGACAAGCGCCTTAGCCGCACGCGCCGCGTTCCCGTTGGCGTAGTTGGTGGCATCGTGCCATGGAATTTCCCGGTGTTGATGGCGATCCAGAAAATTGTTCCAGCGCTATTGTCGGGCTGCACGATGGTGCTGAAGCCTTCGCCATTCACGCCGCTGGCGACCTTGCGCCTTGCTGAACTGGTGGCGGGCGTATTCCCACCCGGCGTTTTGAACATCATCACCGGTGG
The DNA here is from genome assembly GCF_002278815.1 of Novosphingobium sp. PASSN1. NCBI lineage: Bacteria > Pseudomonadati > Pseudomonadota > Alphaproteobacteria > Sphingomonadales > Sphingomonadaceae > Novosphingobium > Novosphingobium sp. PASSN1. Next base: position 550,977 of record NZ_NKIS01000002.1, read on the forward strand.
CGACGCGTTGGGCCCATTGCTGACCTCGCACCCTGATATCGACAAGATTACCTTCACAGGTTCGACCGCCACGGGCAAGCGCGTGATGGAATCGGCGTCGAAGGACCTTAAGCGCATTACGCTTGAACTGGGCGGCAATGACGCTGCGATTGTTTTGCCGGATGCCGACGTTGGCAAGGTGGCTGAAAAGCTGTTTTGGGCAAGCTTCTACAATGCAGGCCAAGTCTGCATCGCGGCCAAGCGTATCTACATTCACGAAGATATTTACGACGAATTGTCGAGCGCGATTGCGGCTTATGCCAAAGCGGTCAAGGTTGGCGACGGCGCCGAACAAGGCACGGCAATTGGCCCCATTCAGAACAAGCCGCAGTATAAGCGCGTGCTTGAACTGATTCAGGACGCCAAGGACAAGGGCTATAAGTTCCTTGCAGGTGGCGATCATGACCCATCAATCCCCGGCTATTTTGTGCCCGTAACCGTTCTGGACAACCCGCCCGAAGATGCGCGGATTGTTGCCGAAGAACAGTTCGGTCCCGTGATGCCATTGATGAAGTTTTCGACCATCAACGAAGTCATCAGCCGCGCCAATGCGTCGGATTACGGTCTTGCCGGTTCGATCTGGACCAGCAATCCAGAGGCGGCGGTCGAAGTGGCCGAGCAATTGGAAACCGGAACAGTGTGGATCAACGAATCCATGCACCTTGCCTCCAATGCACCATTTGCTGGACATAAGCAGTCCGGTTTTGGCGCTGAATTGGGTGAAGAAGGTTTGCTTGAGTTCACCTATCCGCAAGTGATCACGATCGCCCGCGAAGCGTCTTAAAGTCTATATTCCACGCGTCGTCATGCTGAACTTGTTTCAGCATCTTACTTTGGAACGCACGAAGTAAGACCCTGAAACAAGTTCAGGGTGACGATTGATTGAGCCACAGCCAATCGTACTTGACTCTCCCCTTCCAAAGTTTAGTCGTCTGATTAAATTCGGAACAACAGGAGATAGAATATGGCAGACGCGTATATTGTGGATGTGGTCCGTACCGCTGGTGGCCGCCGCGGTGGTAATCTTGCGGGCGTTCATCCCGTCGATTTGGGCGCTGCCGTGCTCGATTCCATTGCCGACCGTAACGATTTCGATCCAGCGGCGATCGAAGACGTCATCATGGGCTGCGTCATGCAAGGTGGCGAACAAGCCGGCGATGTCGGTCGCAATATCGTTCTGGCTTCACGTCTGCCCAATTCCATCCCATCGGTCAGCATTGACCGCCAGTGCGGATCATCGCAGCAATCGATGATGTTCGCGGCGCAAGGCGTGATGTCGGGCACACAGGATATTGTGTTGGCGGCCGGTATTGAAAGCATGACGCGTGTCCCCATGGGTTCAACGTCGATGCTGTTCAAGAAAGAAGGCATGGGCACCTATAAGAGCCCACGGTTGGAAGAAGCCTATCCCGGCATCATGTTCAGCCAGTTCATGGGCGCAGAGATGCTCGTGAAGAAATATGGTTTTTCCCGCGAAGACCTTGACCAGTTCGCACTGGAATCGCACCAAAAAGCTATCGCCGCGACGCAAAATGGTGTCTTTTCCAATGAAATCGTCGGCATCGAAGTTGATACGCCAGAAGGCAAGATCGTCCACAATAGCGACGAAGGCATTCGCTATGACGCGACATTTGAAAGCCTGTCCGGCGTCAAGTTGCTTCAAGAAGGTGGCTCTATCACGGCTGCGAATGCCAGCCAGATCTGTGACGGTGCTTCGGCCGTTCTGATCGTGTCTGAAAAGGCGCTGAAAGAACATGGCCTCACCCCGCGCGCGCGCATTGTCAATTTGACCGTGACCGCTGGCGATCCGGTGATCATGTTGGAAGAGCCCTTGTTCGCAACCGACCGTGCGTTCCAGCGTTCGGGTATGAAAATGTCGGACATTGACCTGTATGAAGTGAACGAAGCGTTCGCTCCTGTGCCACTGGCTTGGTTGAAGCATACCGGCGGTGATCGTTCGAAAATCAACGTTCATGGCGGCGCGATCGCATTGGGCCATCCGCTCGGCGCATCGGGCACGAAGCTGATGGCGACATTGCTGAATGCGCTTGAAGCCCGTGGCGGCAAATATGGTTTGCAGACGATGTGTGAAGGCGGCGGTCAGGCCAACGTCACGATCATCGAGCGGGTATAGTCATTAGCCATTCATTACCGTCACCCTGAACTTGTTTGACCGCTGGTCATTTCATTTCAGGGTCTTAATTTCCACCGTCAAAAAGTAAGATGCTGAAACAAGTTCAGCATGACGGTTAAAACGATCAGGAGTATTTATGAAACTGGATTCAACAGTCGCAGCGGTCGTCACCGGCGGCGCATCTGGCCTTGGTGAGGCAACCGCCCGCGCGCTGGCCGCAAAAGGTGTGAAGGTCGCCATCTTTGATATGCAGGCGGACAAGGGGGAAGCGGTCGCTGCCGAAATCGGCGGTATATTCTGCAACGTGAACGTCACCAGCGATGAAAGCGTCGATGCCGGTTTCGCCAAGGCGCGTGCTGCGCATGGTCAGGAACGCATTTTGGTCAACTGTGCCGGCACGGGTAACGCGGCAAAGACTGCAAGCCGTTCGAAGGAAGACGGATCGATCAAGCATTTCCCGCTCGATGCATTTGACCGTATCATCCAGATCAACTTGGTCGGCACGTTCCGCTGCATCGCCAAGTCGGCGGCTGGCATGTTGACGCTTGAGCCAATGGAAGATGGCGAACGCGGCGCGATGGTGAATACCGCTTCAGTGGCTGCTGAAGACGGCCAGATGGGCCAAGCAGCCTATTCCGCATCAAAGGGCGGCGTCGTCGGCATGACCTTGCCAATCGCACGCGACCTGATGAGCGAAGGCATTCGCATCAACACGATTCTGCCTGGCATCTTTAACACGCCATTGATGAACGGCGCGCCTCAGGCTGTGAAAGATGGGCTTGCTGCGTCGGTTCCATTCCCGAAACGCCTCGGCCATCCACACGAGTTTGCGCAGGTCGCCATGACCATGATCGAATGCGGATATTTCAACGGCGAAGACGTCCGCATCGACGGTGCTATCCGCATGGCACCGCGTTGATCGCATGACTGCGTTCACCCAAATCCTTTATGATGTTGCAGATGGCATTGCGACCATCACGATGCATCGTCCTGAAAAGATGAATGCGTTTACAAATGTGATGATGCGCGAAATGTGTGCGGCGTTTGATTTGGTGGATGCGGATGATGCGGTGCGTGCCGTCATCGTAACGGGTTCGGGTGACCGTGCATTTTGTGCAGGGGCTGATTTGACCCCGGATGGTGGCGGCGACGTGTTCGCGAGCCGGTCCGAAGTCGAAACGCTTTCCGATGAACGCGTACGCGATTCCGGTGGCCGGTTAACGCTGCGGATTTTCCAATGCAAAAAGCCTGTCATCGGCGCCATTAACGGCGCTGCGGTGGGTATTGGCGCGACGATGCAACTGCCTATGGATTTCCGGTTGGCCAGTGACACGGCGCGCTTCGGCTTTGTTTTTGCGCGGCGCGGGATCGTGCCAGAGGCTGCCTCAAGCTGGTTCTTGCCGCGACTGGTGGGCATGCAACAGGCGCTGGAATGGTGCATGACGGGCCGGGTTTTCAACGCGGCGGAGGCACTTCAAGGTGGGCTGGTGCGTTCCATTCATGCGCCGGCAGACTTGATGGACGCCGCGCAGGCATTGGCCCGGGAAATCGCCGACAATACCGCACCCGTGTCGATTGCACTCACGCGGGCCATGTTGTGGCGGTTGTCCGCTGCGGAACATCCCATGGCCGCGCACCAGATTGACAGCCGTGCGATTTACCGCCGTTCACGCTCAGGCGACGCAAAGGAAGGCATATCAAGCTTCCTTGAAAAGCGCGCACCCGTTTATCCGGATAAAGTTTCCACAGATATGCCTGACTTCTTCCCATGGTGGGACGAACCTGCTTATAAGTGACCCTACGTAAACGGGGGAGTAAGGCGCCAATGGCCACAACGGGACCAAGGCTGGTGAGTGAAGCGGGCGATAATGCAAAAGCGCGCGACCAGCTTATTGAAGCGGCGGGCCAGATCATGCGTGAGGGCGATACCATCGACCTTTCGCTATCGGAACTGTCGCTTCGCGCAGGCCTGAACAGTGCATTGGTCAAATATTATTTCGGCAACAAAAACGGATTGATGTTGGCGCTGCTTGATCGCGACATGGGCAATATTGTTTTCAGTCTTGGCGCGTTGCTCGCAAAGGACATACCGCCGGAAGAAAAGTTACGCATCCACATCGGTGCCGTCATCGACACTTATTATGCGTTCCCCTATCTCAATCGCCTGTTGATGCGCATGGTCCGTGACAGCGCGCCGGCTGAAGCGGCCCGTATAGCGGACCTTTATCTGAAGCCTATATCGAAGGTTTATGACGCCCTCATCGACGAAGGCGTAAAGGCTGGGAAGTTCCGCAAGATTGATCCGCAGTTTTTCTACTTCACAGTGACGGGCGCGGCTGACCGATTTTATTCATCGCGCTTGGTGTTGCGTCATTGTTATAATCAGGACGATTTTAACGAAAATATGCGCGATGGCTATCGCGAGCATAGCATCGACCTGATTATGCGCGGGCTGTTAGTTTAGGGCTGGGCAACGGCGGTATAAGGTTAGCTCTCGTCATCCTGAACTCGTTTCAGGATAACGCCCGACCGCCGCTTGTCATCCTGAAACGAGTTCAGGATGACGATTTTTAGAGGCAAACCAACAAGCCAACCGTTCACAACCCCAACGCTGCCCTAATCTCATCACCATCCGCATCCAGCATCGGCGGGTGTGCAAAGTTCGACGCGGGCGTTCCGGCATAATGCACCGGGTGCTTCATCGATCGATATGTGCCGATATCGGGCGACTCCAGCTCTTCGAAAAAGCCGACGTCGGCAAGATGCGGATCGGTGAGGACATCCGCCATGCGGTTATATTTCATCGCCGGGATGTCATGCTCGTCCAACAGATCCAGCCACTCATCAGTAGTGCGCGCGGCGCTTACTTCTTCGATGAGCGCGTATAGCTCGCCCGTGTGTTTTATGCGTTCCTGATAGGTCGAAAAGCGCGGGTCGTCGAACACATTGGGTCGACCTCCCAATTCAAAAAACGTCGCCCATTGCCGGTCATTATAAGGGACGATCGCGATGAAGCTGTCCTTGGTCGGATAAGGTCGCCGACGGGGGTTTAACGAGCGCGTATAGCCCATGCGGCCATTGCCGGGGAGGAAGGTTTCGCCCCATAGATTTTCGACCATGTTGAACCAGGTGAAGCATTCGAACATTGGTACCTGCACAAACTGACCGCCTTGTCCACTTGCACGCGCAAGCAAGGCTGCCATGGTTGCGTTTGCGGCGAACAGACCGCTGACTTTATCCGCGACAAGGCTGGGCGAATAGGTCGGGCGACCACCATCGCGCTGCTCGCTTAGGGCTGCAAAGCCGGACGCAGCCTGAATCAGGTCGTCATAAGCCTGCCGCTCGCCATAAGCGCCACCGGCTCCAAATCCGGCGCAGTGAATATAGATGATGTCGGGGTTGATCGCCTTGACCGCCTCATACCCAAAACCAAGCCGTTCGACGCCGGCCATGCGGACATTATGGATGAAGACATCGGCCTCCTCCAGCAAGGCTTCGAGAACGGCTTTATCTTCCGGCTTTTTGATGTTGAGGTTGACGGCTTTTTTGTTGCGGTTGAGCGCCGTGAAGATGGGCCCATGCTGCTTGCTGGGCGAATCACCGCCATGGCGCATTAGGTCGCACGGTGTGTTGCCCTCGCTATTTTCGATTTTAATGACCTCCGCGCCAAGGTCGGCCAATTGCACGGTGGCATAAGGTCCAAGGACAACCGTGGCCATGTCAACAACCTTAATCCCTTTCAACGGACCGGTTGGTTCTTTGTCCCACGTCAATTTCGGCCATTTCGCCATGTGCGCTCTCCTTATCTCTTGCATCGACTGCTAGCATATTTAAGCGTGCAGTTAAGATATAATCGGGAGTGAATGATGAGCAATTTTGATGCAAGCGCGCCGGTCATTATTGGCGTGGGCGAAGCCAGCCGAAAGACCGTTTCCGGCGAATGGCCAAGCCCGCGCGAATTGGCTGGCGCCGCTATCAAGGTTGCACTGGCCGATACGGGCCAGTCATCATCGGTTGCTGCGGCAGTTGACACCATTGCCGCGATCCGCACATTCGAGGACAGCGGCGTCAGCCTAGGTACAGGGTCGCCCGACAATGCGTCCCAAGCTTTTGGAGCGGCCGGCGGCATCAGCGCGCCGCGGATGATTTACGCCGATGTCGGCGGTCAAAGCCCGCAGGCGATGTTGAACGAACTGGCGGGCGATATCCGCCGCGGGACCTGTGAGCTTGCCGTACTCGTGGCCGCAGAAGCGACGGGGACCGCAAAGCATGCGCGTAAGGCGGGCGTGACTTTGGACTGGAGCTTGCCTTCAGACATAGCGTTCGACAACCGCCTTTCCACCTTCCCGATTTTGAGCCGAACTGAAATCCGACATGGCATTATTTCCATGCCGCTGGCGTACAGTCTGATTGAAAATGCGCGGCGGATGGAGCTGGGATTAAACGCCGACGCTTATGCGCAGGAATTGGCGGCGTTGTGGTCGGCATTTTCAGCAAAAGCGGAAGGGCGGACCCACGCGCAGTTCCCCGGCTATCGTTCACCCGACGCGATACTGAGCGACGATAATGCCAATTACCCGCTGACGGACATTTACCGCCGCTGGCATGTGGCGCAGGATGCGGTCGATCTGGGCGGGGCGGTTATTCTGACCAGCGCAGGTAAGGCACGCGAACTGGGTGTGCCGCAAGACAAATGGGTTTGGCTTGCCGGCGCGGCAGAAGCCGCCGAACCACCATTGGCAGAGCGCGGTGTCATTCACCGGTCGGCGGCGCTTGATTTTGCCATTCCGGCGGCACTTGGGCAGGCCGGAATTCAGGCCAGTGACCTTGGCCCCGTCGACATTTACAGCTGCTTTCCGTGCGCGGTATTTGCGGCCGTTGACACCATGAATGACGCGGCGCGTCCGCTTGGCGATTATACGCTCACCGGCGGCCTCAGCTTTTTCGGTGGGCCCGGCAATGGCTATAGTGTCTATAATATCGCCGCGATGGTCGATGCCCTGCGCCAAGATGGATCAAAGCCCGCTTTGGTCACTGCGAATGGCGGCGTAATGTCAAAACAGGCGGTCGGCATTTACACCGCATCACAGCCCGACATTGCCTGGTCGGGGGAGGCGGCGAAGGGCTATGTACCGAAACAGATCGCGCTGGATGACGCCCCACACGGCAAAGGCCTTATACTCAGCTTTGTGCGGTCCGCGGGTAAGGACGGTTTTGGTCCGGCCACGCTCATCCTTGAAATGGAAAATGGCGCCCGCGCCATGGCGGTGCTGGACAGCACACCCGATGGCGACCTTGGCCATAGGATCGTTAAAGTCACTTCAGGCGAAAAACGCCACATGGCGGCGATTTTATGATAATCTGCCGTTCATCACGCAGCGGCTATTATGTCGCGACGTGAATTCAGGAGATAGACCGATGCATATCCTCAAACTGGCGGGCCTTGTTTTGCCTTTGACGGTTGTTGCGGCATGTGGCCAAGTGGAACGCACGCCCGCGCCACTGACCGAAAAACAATCTGCTGTCTTGATGAAGGAAATCGGCGGCAAGGTTGCGGGGAAGCCGTTAACCTGCATCAGTGATTTCAACACCGCAAATATGATCCGCGTCAGCGACAATATCTTGCTTTACCGCGTGTCAGGCCGCCTTGTGTACAAGAATGTTTTGCGGTCACCTTGTCCGGGTCTTGCCCGCGACAGTGATATCGTCGTGTCCGAACAATTTGGTAGCCAGAAATGTCGCGGTGATATCATTCGCTTGGTTGACCGGACCAGCGGCATGACCGGCGGCATTTGTAGCCTTGGTGAATTCGTGCCCTATCGCGCCCAGAAGACTGCGGGTTAATCGCGCAGGAAAATCGCTTCGATCGGCAGGGCAAACAGGTCAGCGATCCGGAACGCCAATGGCAATGACGGGTCATATTTGCCCGTTTCAATGGCGTTCACAGACTGACGCGAAACGCCAAGAGCATCGGCCAGATCTTGCTGGTTCCAATCGCGCTCGGCGCGCAGGACTTTAAGGCGGTTTCTCATGCTTTCCAGCGCGCAAAAGGACCCGCTACTCCAAGCATGGCAAACCAGATCGCGCCCATCCATTCTGGACCGCTCGCCACAACATCGTAGACGGCAAGAAATTGCCACACGGTCACGGTTACAAGCGTGAATGCCGTTGCCAGCAGCGTCTGCTTGGCAAATAGAAGTCGTTGATACTCATCGTCGATTTCGACCAGCAACCGAAATATTGCCCAGAATACACCGATTATAGGGAGTGCGGAGATGAGCGCCAGCCCAATAAGCGTGGCTTGGGAATGTTCGGTGCCACCGCGTGCGAAGGCGAGGCTGCTGGTCAGGATCAGCATATAAGATGCCATAAACAGCAGCACCCTGATGGTATATCGCTGCATGTAGGGCGCAAGCTTGTTCCAAGAGGTCATGTCAAGTTCCCTTTTTAATAAGACAAGCCAACTTTACTTTTTATGTTATGCCATGTCAAGGACCCTTTCCATTTAATCGCTGTCGCAGCCCAATGGGTGCGCAAAGACTGCCAATTCTGCAGGGTTGCGACTTCGCGTTTGGGCTGGCAAAGGGGCGGTTCCAAACTGAAGCTGAAAGCAAGTAAATCCATGTCCGAGATGATCCGCATTACCCTTCCCGATGGCACTGCCCGTGAAGTCGCGCGCGGCACTACCCCGGCGGATATTGCCGCCGCCATTGGCGCCGGCCTTGCGAAGGCTGCGATCGCCGCGCGGGTGGATGGCGAATTGCGCGATATCACACGCCCGTTGGAAGCCGATGCGCAGCTCGCACTGGTGACCAGCCGTGATGAGGCGGACGCGCTTGAACTTGCCCGCCATGACTTTGCGCATATCCTTGCCGAAGCGGTGCAGGACTTGTTTCCCGGAACGCAAATCACATTTGGCCCGTCGACCGATGACGGATTTTATTATGACGTGATGGCGCCTGCTTCGCGTGGTCCATTTACGATGGACGACCTGCCCGCGATTGAAGAAAAGATGCGCGACATCATCCGCGCCGATAAGCCGCTGCGCCGTGAAGTGATGGCGCGTGATGCGTTGATTGCGACATGGCAAAGTGCGGGCGAAAGCTTCAAGGCGGAATGGGCGGCTGAACTGCCCGAAGGCGAAGAGCTCTCGGTCTATTGGTCGGGCAATGACTGGATGGACATGTGCCGCGGTCCGCATTTGGCGTCGACGGGCAAGCTTGATCCTGCGGCGTTTAAGCTGACGCGCGTTGCCGGTGCCTACTGGCGCGGTGACCAGAGGAACCCGCAGCTGAGCCGCATTTACGGCACTGGCTGGTTGAACAAGAAGCAGCTCGACGCACATCTGCTTCGTCTTGAGGAAGCCGCAAAGCGCGACCATCGCCGTCTGGGTCAGGACATGGACCTGTTCCATTTGCAGCAAGAGGCACATGGTTCAGTCTTCTGGCATCCCAATGGTTATTTGATCTGGCGCGAGCTGGAAGCCTATATGCGCCGCGCCATCGACGGCGCTGGTTACAAGGAAGTGAAAACCCCGCAGGTCATGGACGCGCGGCAATGGGAGCAATCGGGGCATTGGGGCAAATATCGCGCCAATATGTTCGTGATCCCTGACGAAGTGCCGAATGTCGATGATGAGGGTCCCGTGATTTCGGGCGACGCCGACTGGATGGCGTTGAAGCCCATGAACTGCCCTGCGCACGTTCTGATTTTCCGCCAGGGTATCAAATCCTATCGGGACCTGCCGCTGCGCATATATGAAAACGGCTGTTGCCACCGCAACGAACCGCATGGTGCCTTGCATGGCCTGATGCGGGTACGTCAGTTCACGCAGGATGACGCGCACATCTTCTGCCGCGAAGACCAGATTGTGGAAGAAGTGCAGGCATTTTGTGCGCTTGCCGACCGCGTCTACAAAGAATTTGGTTTCACTTATTCGATCAAGCTTGCGCTGCGTCCTGACCAACGGTTCGGATCGGATGCGGATTGGGACAAGGCGGAGAATGAACTGCGCGATGCCGTTGTTCGCGCTGGCCTTGCGACGCCGGAATTTGGTTGGGAAGAATTGCCCGGCGAAGGCGCATTCTACGCGCCAAAGCTTGAGTGGCACCTGACCGACGCAATTGGCCGCACATGGCAGGTGGGCACGATCCAGTCCGACCGCGTCCTGCCCGAACGTCTCGATGCAAGCTATGTCGGTGAAGATGGCGCACGCCACCGTCCCGTCATGCTGCACCGTGCGATCTTCGGTAGCTATGAACGCTTCATTGGCATATTGATTGAGCATTATGCCGGTCGCTTCCCTGTCTGGTTGGCGCCTGTGCAGGCGGTCGTTGCCACCATTACGTCGGAAGCCGACGGCTATACGCATGATGTTACGGCCAAGCTGAAAGCGGCTGGTATTCGGGTTGAGTCCGACACGCGGAACGAGAAAATCAATTACAAGGTGCGCGAACACAGCGTCGCCAAGGTGCCGCATCTCCTCGTCGTTGGTATGCGTGAGGCGGAAGAGGGCAAGGTCGCCATCCGCAGCCTTGGTTCCGACGGCCAGCGCATCATGACGCTTGATGAAGCCATCGCGATACTGTCGCATGAAGCGACTCCGCCCGATATTCGCTAAGGCAAAATGTTTCAGACAAGGAGATTGTGGTGAAGACGTTTCCTCTATCGCTTAGGGCTGATTTTCTGTTGGCGGCATGCCAAATACCTGCCGCTGATCATGTTGCAATGGGGCGCTGAACATTCCCGACCTGACAGGCCTTGCCACCGCGCAATTGCTGCTGTTGTCTGCAATGACTTTTGGCGCTGCGTATATCCGTGGGCTGACCGGTTTTGGCATGGCGATCATTCTGGTGCCGTTGTTCGGGATGATTGTTCCCCCGGGCCAAGCGGTCGTCATTGCCATATTGCTTCAGGTGCTGATTGGACCCGTTGGGCTAAAGGTCATATTTGCCGACGCGCATCGGCAGAGTGCGTTGATGATTGCGGCATTTGCCATGCTTGCAACACCGATTGGCGTTGTACTGTTGAAGGTCACAACGCCTGACGTTGCGCGGTTGATGATCGCAGCAATTGCCATCGGTGCGTTCGCGCTTGTCTTGCTTCCACAACGTGGCGAACTGCGCCCGGGACCGAAGGAGGCCGCTGCGACGGGAATTGCATCAGGTATCCTGACCGGCTTTGCCGCGATGCCCGGCCCGCCTGTTGTTCCCTTTTACCTGCGCCAGCCAATCCCGCCCAAGGAAGCGCGCGCATCGATGATGTTGGTGTTTTTCGCCACGGCCATTGCAGGCACGGTTTCGGCCTTTGCGTTGGGTTTGGCCGACGCGCGTTTATTGTGGCTGTCGCTGTTGTTGTTTCCGTCTGTATTGGCGGGTAACTGGCTTGGCGCAAAATCCTTTGGCAAAGTACCGCCCAGCTTGTGGCGCAGTTTTGTCGCCGGCATTCTTGGCCTTGCCGGAATTTCGGCGCTCATTCGGCTCTTCAACTGAGAACGTAAAAAGCTGACTGCAAAGCTGCCTAAAAGCTAAGGCTTATTTGCCGAATTTCCGTTGCGTCTTTCCGTACCGCATTTTGCGTGTGCCGGGCTGACCTTCCGTCGATCGGCCGCGCGGGGCGGCGACATGTTGCTGGTGCGGCAGGCCAAGTTCGGTTGCTTCCAATGAACGAATTTCATCGCGTAGACGTCCAGCCTCCTCAAACTCAAGGTCCGCAGCGGCGGCGCGCATCTTCTTTTCAAGGTCGTCGATATAGGCCCGAAGATTATGGCCAACGAGGTTATTGGAGCCGTCGGCGTCAATTTCGACCAGCACCGAATCGCGGCTGGCGGTGTCCGCAACAATATCGTGGATGTCGCGCTTGATGGTCGCAGGCGTGATGCCATGTTCGATATTATAGGCATGTTGTTTTTCGCGGCGGCGGTCGGTTTCGCGAATCGCACGTTCCATGCTTCCCGTCATCCGGTCGGCATACAGGATAACGCGGCCTTCAACGTTACGTGCGGCGCGACCAATTGTTTGAATGAGCGACGTTTCGCTGCGCAGGAAACCTTCTTTGTCCGCATCCAAGATCGTGACGAGCCCGCACTCGGGAATATCGAGACCCTCGCGCAGCAAGTTGATGCCGACAAGCACGTCATACACGCCGCGCCGTAAGTCGCGGATGAGCTCGATGCGCTCCAACGTCTCAACATCGCTATGCATATAGCGCACGCGTAAGCCAGCCTCATGCATGAACTCGGTCAGGTCTTCGGCCATGCGCTTGGTCAGCGTGGTAACCAATGTCCTGAAGCCTGCCTCAGCCGTCTTACGGCATTCATTGATGCAATCCTGCACCTGATCTTCAACGGGCTTAATCTCGACTGGCGGGTCGATGAGTCCCGTTGGCCGGATAACCTGTTCGGCAAACACGCCGCCCGATTGTTCCATTTCCCAACCGCCGGGTGTTGCAGAAACGCACACCGTTTGTGGGCGCATAATGTCCCATTCGTTGAAACGCAGCGGCCTGTTGTCGATGCATGAGGGCAGGCGGAAACCATATTCGGCGAGCGTCAGCTTGCGCCTATGGTCACCCTTTGCCATCGCGCCGATTTGCGGCACCGTCTGGTGGCTTTCGTCGACGAACAGCAATGCATTTTCAGGCAGATATTCAAACAGGGTGGGTGGCGGTTCACCCGGCAAGCGGCCAGTCAAAAAGCGTGAGTAATTTTCGATGCCTGCGCAACTGCCGGTCGCCGCAATCATTTCCAGATCGAAGTTCGTCCGCTCCTCAAGCCGCTGCGCTTCCAGCAATTTGCCTTCGGACACCAGCTCCTTCAGCCGCTCTGTAAGTTCAAACCGGATGGCTTCGCTCGCCTGCTTCATCGTTGGGCCGGGCGTGACATAGTGGCTGTTCGCGTACACGCGCACACTGTTCAGTTTCGCGCCTGTCGTCCCCGTAAGCGGGTCAAACTCGGCAATTTCCTCAATCTCGTCGCCAAAGAAACTGACGCGCCATGCCATGTCTTCATAATGCGACGGGAAGATTTCCAGATTGTCGCCCCGCACGCGGAAATTGCCGCGGGCAAAGCCGGTGTCGTTGCGCTTATATTGTAACGCGACGAGCTTGCGGATCAATTCGCGCTGGTCAACGCTCTCGCCCGCTTTCAGGTCGAATATCATCGCCGAATAGGTCTCTACAGAACCGATGCCGTAAATACACGATACAGAGGCAACGATGATAACGTCATCACGCTCAAGCAAGGACCGCGTCGCCGAATGGCGCATACGGTCAATGGCCTCGTTTACGCTCGATTCCTTCTCGATATAGGTGTCGCTGCGCGGGACATACGCTTCGGGCTGGTAATAGTCATAGTAACTGACGAAATATTCGACCGCGTTGTCGGGGAAGAAGCTTTTGAATTCACCATAAAGCTGTGCAGCCAAAATCTTGTTCGGCGCAAGGATAAGCGCTGGCCGTTGCAACGCCTCAATGACTTTAGCGACAGTAAAGGTTTTACCGGAACCGGTGACACCCAAAAGGACCTGATTCTTTTCGCCGGTCAGCGCAGTCGTCACCAATTCTTTGATTGCGGTTGGCTGGTCCCCCGCTGGTTCATAATCAGAAACGATTTTGAAAGGGCGACCCCCTTCAAGCTTCGACGGGCGTTCCGGCCTGTGCGGGGTGAAGCTGCCAACCGTGTCCGGTTCTTCCAGCCCACGGCGGATAATCAATTCAGCCATGTTCGCTATATGTGCTGTAGCTGGTGCAAGGGCAAGAGTGTGCGGCGGCTTTATCTGAAAAACGTCCTCTAAGTTAGCCCGCGCGCCGCGGTCCCATCCAAATCCACAAAAGTGGTTTTGATCGCCTGTTGCCTTTTTGATAAGGTAGAGACACAAGACGGAAACCAAAACCGAGCGAGAAAGAAAACCGATGCACAAGTTCTTCCTATTGGGCGTTGCGGCGCTAGCGATTTCAGCATGTTCCGACAAAGGCGCGGACACTGACGGAGATGGTAAAATCAGCAATGCGGAAGCAACGACCGAAATGGCAAAGGGTGGCGCAATGGCCATGAAGCCTGGTCTGTGGGAAGTGAAAATCGGTTTCAACAAGGTTGAAGCACCTAGCGCACCAGCGGATGTGCAGGAAAAGATGAAAGCGCAAATGGGCCAGGGCGTGACCCAGCGCAGCTGCCTCACCAAAGAGCAGGTTGAAAAGCCCAGCACCGATTTCTTCGGCGCGCCGCCTGAAGCAAATTGCACCTTTGAAGAATTAAGCCGTTCGGCGGATGGTATGAAGGTCGCGATGACCTGCAAGCCGGGCGGACCAATGGTCATCAAGAGCAAAATGGATGGCAAATTCCAAGCCGAAACATACACGATGAACATTGACCAGAGCACGGAAGGCACGCCGATGGGCGCAGTCAAGATGACGGGCAAGATCGATGGCAAACGCGTTGGGGATTGCCCAGCATGAAACCAGCAACCGGGATAAAATTAGCTGCTGCCGGATTCGCGCTCTGCGTTCTCGCATCATGTTCAGACAATAGCGCCGACAAGGATAACAATGGCGTGATCGACAGCAAAGAACGCGCCGCCGAAATGGATTATGATGCATTTATCCCGATGAAGGCGGGGCAGTGGGAAACCAAGTTCGTCTTCACCGACATTGATGTGCCGACGTTGGGCAAAGCAGAAAAGCAGCAGATCATGGACGAGGTCGCAAAGAGCGCGTCGAGCCGCAGCTGCCTGACGGAAGCAGAAGCGAAAAAGCCGGGTGCAGATTTCTTTGGCGGCAATGGCGCGGAGAAATGCGTTTATAAGGCATTTGACGTCTCGGGCCAAAATGTCCGGTTGAAGCTGTCATGCGGGATGGAAGGCATGGGCAGTGTCGACATGGAACTTGCGGGCGTCATGGGCGAGACCGAATTCAATTATGACAGTAAGGTCGATGTCCGGTTGCCGATGATTGGCAAGGTGAAGATGCAGGGCAAAGCAACCGGCAAATATGCAGGCGCCTGTCCGGCTGCATGATGCAGAGGATAAGACCGTCGTGGAATAGGACGCGAGTCGCGTCGCTCATCACGGCTGTGTCCTTGTGTACGGCGGCGCTTGGCGGCTGTGCAACAATGCCTGCCTCGGCTGAACGTACGCTTCCTTTGGCGGCGGAGGTCCGGGTTGATTTTACCGCTGACGGCATCACGCACGTGTTCGCCCACGGGGACGCTGGTGTTGCAGGCCGTCCCGTAACGCTTGATGATCCTGCGCGCGTTGCATCGATCTCGAAACTGGTGGTGGCAATCGCGGCGATGCGGCTGGCGGAGCAGGGTGTGCTTGATCTTGACCTTGATGTCGGTCTTTATCTGGGCTGGCCCGTCCGCAATCCAGCCTTCCCTGATGCGCCGGTGACCATGCGTGCCTTGCTGTCCCACCAAAGCGGGCTGCGCGACGCTGTCGATTATATCGTGCCACTGGATGGCAAGCTTTCAGACGTCATTGCCAACCCAAAAGCGTGGGATGCGGCGCACCCAGCGGGAAGCTATTTCTCCTATGCCAATATCAATTCGCCCGTGATCGCGGCGGTGATGGAAAGCGCTACGGGCGAACGGTTTGATCGGTTGATGGCGCGGCTTGTGCTGACGCCGCTTGGGCTTGATGCCTGCTACAATTGGGGCGCGGGGTGCAGCGAGGGACGGCGCGCACAAGCAGTCACTTTGTTGCGTCCAAATGGCGATTTGGCCCGTGATGCCGCCATGAAGGGGCCCGACCCTTGCGCGGTGTATCCTGCCACCAACGGCAGCTGTGATGTTGATGCGCTGTACGTTCTTGGGCGCAATGGTTCGGCGTTTAGCCCGCAAGGCGGCTTGCGCATTTCCGCACGCGATCTTGCCAAAGTGGGCCAGCTGCTGTTGCGGCAGGGGGCACCCTTACTGTCTAAAAAGAGCTTCGCCGAAATGACTGTACCAGTGTGGACGTTCAATGGTTCAAATGGCGATGACGACAAAGGCTATTTCACGGCATATGGCCTTGGCGTGCATTGGTTGGAGGACAGTGCAGGCAATCGATGGTTTGGCCATGTCGGTGAGGCATATTCGCTGCGCGCCGGGTTTTGGATTAACCCCGTAGAAGGCAAGGGATTTTACCGCTACGTGACGATGGTTGATGAATTTTCACCCGTCGGGCATTGCTTTGAACGGTGCCCGTGATAGCGTAGCATTCAGACCGAGGCGGCCTGACCCAATAGGGGAAATTTGAGCCGCCGCATAACAGATACGCTGCGCGCCAAATGGTAATGCAGACACAATGGGGGACAGTGTTTACAATGAAAAAGACTTTGTTGGTCGCGCTTTTGACAAGCGCACTGATGGCCAAACCAGCTGCGGCCCGCCCGGATTATGCCGACGCCGTCAAAGCAGACTATGATAAGTCGCTCGCCAGCCTGTGGGACCATTTCCATCGCAATCCTGAACTGTCGTTCCGCGAATATAAGACTGCCGCCCGGATGGCAGAGGAACTGCGCACCGTGCCTGGCATGATCGTGACTGAAAAGGTTGGCGGAACCGGCGTTGTCGGCATGCTGAAAAATGGCGATGGTCCAGTCGTGCTTGTCCGTGCCGACATGGACGGGTTGCCCGTGCAGGAACGTTCGGGCCTCGCCAATAGCTCCACCGTCAGACAGGTTGGCGTCGATGGCCTTGAAATGCCCGTCATGCATGCCTGCGGCCATGATGTGCACATTACCTCTTTGCTGGGCACGGCGCGGCAAATGGCGCGCATGAAAGACCGGTGGAAAGGCACAATCCTGTTCATCGTTCAACCCGCTGAAGAGCGCGTTGGCGGTGCCAAGGCCATGGTACAGGACGGTCTATATACCCGTTTTCCCAAGCCTGATTATGCGCTTGCTTTCCATGTGGCCGCAGAATTGGAAACCGGCAAAATCGCGGCATCGGAAGGCATCCAATATTCGTCCGCTGACAGCGTCGACATCCGCGTTCCCGGTATCGCAACGCACGGCGCTGCGCCGCATCTTGGCCGTGACCCCGTCTACATCGCGTCGCAGATTGTTGTGGGTCTTCAGTCGATCATCAGTCGGGAAAAGGGTCCCTTGGACGCTGGCGTGATTACCGTTGGCGCATTCCACGCCGGGACAAAGCATAACATCATTTCGGAATACGCCGATTTACAGGTGACCGTGCGTGCCAACAGCCAAGCGGTTCGCGATCAGCTGATTGCCTCGATTGAGCGTATGGCAAAAGGTATTGGCGCGGCCAATGGTTTGCCAGCGGATAAATTGCCTATCGTCAAGGTAAGCGAAAGCACGCCGGTCACCGTCAATGACGCTGCGCTTGCCCGTCGCTTGAATGGCGCGATTGCGACGGCATTGGGTAGTGACGTTGTTGTGCCATTCCGCCAAAGCAACATGGGCGCTGAGGATTTCGCGTTCTTCGTGGATCAGCAATATGGCATCCCGGGATATTATTTTGCGGTCGGCGGGACAAAGCCCGAATGGATTGCTGCTGCGAAAAATGGCGGACCAGCCGTTGCCGGTCACCATTCGCCCTTGTTCAAGATCGATCCCGAACCGTCGGTCCGCCTGGGCATTGAGGCGATGACAGCCGCCGCGTTGGATTTGCTTGGAACAGGCAAGAACTGATTGAGAATATCTGGCAGGTTACGGAGCGGCTACAATGGCGCGAAAAAATCGCGATTTTTATGACTCTGACGAAGAGTCCATTGCGCCCGAAGTAACCTGCTGGCTGTGTTCGCGCCCGATGGGCGAGGTCACCGAATGGCATCATCCTGTGCCCAAAAGCCGGGGTGGCAAGGAACGGCAGCCGGTGCACCCGATTTGCCATCGGACCATTCATGCCAATTTCACCAACAGCGATCTCGAAAAGCGCTTTGCAACCGTTGATGCGTTGTTGGCGCATGAAGAAATCGGACGGTTCGTGGCATGGATTGCAAACAAACCGTCCGACTTTAATGCGCCAACGAAGGATAGGCGTTAGCGTTTAGCCGTGCCGCTTAAGTCGCGGCTAAACAATATGGGATGGACCCGATGTCTCTTCACCGCGCGTTTTCCAGAGCGAAAAGAATATGCCTCCCAAAATTAGCGCGAAGGTGACGCCAAGGCTTAGGACGGGCGGGAACTTGTCGCCGTCCATCATAAAGTCTGAAACGAAGATTTTCGAACCAATGAAGACTAGAACCAATGCCAGCGCATATTTGAGATAATGGAAACGATGGACCATCGCGGCGAGTGCGAAATACAAAGCACGCAGACCCAAAATCGCCATGATGTTTGACGTGTAGACGATGAACGTGTCGGTGGTGATGGCAAAGATCGCCGGTACCGAGTCCACTGCGAACACAAGATCGGCGAGGTTGATGACGACAAGCGCCAGAAACAATGGCGTCGCAGCGCGCACCATCTTACCGGTCTTGTCATCTGGTACCTTCACAAAGAACTTCTCGTCATGAAGCTCTTTGGTCACGCGCATATGCTTTGAAATATATTTGACCACCGGGTTCTTGGCGACATCCATTTCCTGGTCGCCAGAAAACAGCATCTTGATACCAGTTCCAATAAGGAAAGCCGCGAAGATATACAGCGTCCAATAATATTCCTGTACGATAGCGGCGCCAGCGGCAATCATCAGGCCGCGCAAGATGATGACAGCGATAATGCCCCATAGCAATGCGCGGTATTGGTATTTCCTTGGAATTGCGAAGAAGGTGAAAATCAGGCTGA
Organism: Novosphingobium sp. PASSN1; assembly: GCF_002278815.1. Classification (NCBI taxonomy): domain Bacteria; kingdom Pseudomonadati; phylum Pseudomonadota; class Alphaproteobacteria; order Sphingomonadales; family Sphingomonadaceae; genus Novosphingobium; species Novosphingobium sp. PASSN1. Next base: position 569,878 of record NZ_NKIS01000002.1, read on the forward strand.
TGACAAAGACGTTGTCAATCGACAGCGCTTTCTCGATGAAAAAGCCGGTATAATATTTCATGCCCATGTCTGCTCCCTTTTGGAACCAGACCCAAAGGCCGAACAGCATCGCAATACTGATGTAAAACGCCGACAGCTTCAGGCTTTCGGCGATGCCCATCTCTTTATCTTCCTTGTGCAAAATGCCAAGGTCGAACGCGGTGAGCGCGATCACTATGCCTATAAAGGCCAACCAGAACCAAGCCGGTGTGCCCAACCAGTCCATCATCAAAAATTCCATGAAATCATTCCCTGTATTGTACGTGCTGACGCCGCGCAGATTTAAACGCGCGCGGCGTCAGCTTTCAAATATTAAGCGCTTTTAAGGCGCAGACGATGGCCAAAGGAGGTTTGCGCGCGGCGCGCCAAACGATCCTTGATCGCTAGCTTCAACCGCTTCAGTTTCTGGATGCGCAACACGTCTGGCCAGCGTCGTGAAATTTCGGCGCGCAGTTCGCGATCAATTTTTTGGTGATATTGCATCAATCGAAATGACGAAAAAGTCATGACTACATCCTCTTGAACATTGTTTAAGTTCAATCGGATGTTCCGGGCAAAGCCTAGCGTATTTCGGGGGTTTGAAGACCGCCTGACCAATGCACCGGAAACATCCGATGCGGCCGACATCACGTTCCTTCCGAAGAAGCGAAGCGCCAGAGGGGCCCGGTCCGCCTACCTCGTCTGGAGTAAATCCGTCCGAATTGCAAGTCCGTTTTGATCGTCCCCGCTCGGCTCGGCGAATTAATCCCTCAACAGGTCGTTGATTGCAGTCTTTGCGCGGGTCTGTGCATCGACGCGTTTCACGATGACCGCGCAGGAGAGATTTGGGCCCGGGCTGTCGTCGGGAAGCGCTTTGCCCGGAAGCGACCCGGGGACAACAACCGAATATGCCGGTACGCGGCCCACAAATATTTCGCCCGTTGTCCGGTCAATAATCTTGCTGGTGGAGCTGATGAAAACACCCATCGAAAGCACTGCGCCTTCTTCGATAACGACGCCTTCAACAACTTCTGACCGTGCGCCAATGAAGCAATTGTCTTCAATGATGACGGGGCCAGCCTGCAGCGGCTCAAGTACGCCGCCAATGCCAACGCCGCCCGACAGATGGACATTTTTACCAATTTGCGCGCAGCTTCCGACCGTTGCCCATGTGTCGACCATAGTACCTTCATCAACGCGTGCGCCGATATTTACAAAGCTGGGCATCAACACAACATTCTTGCCGATGAAGCTGCCGCGCCGCGCGACGGCGCCGGGCACAACGCGGAATCCTGCGTCCCGGAAGCGGCTTTCGCCCCATCCTGCAAATTTGGAAGGGACCTTGTCATAGGCAGGGGCGCCAGCTGCGCCGCCGTCAACCAAGACATTGTCATTCAACCGGAACGACAACAAAACAGCCTTTTTAAGCCATTGGTTGACCTGCCAACTGCCGTCCAGCTTTTCTGCAACGCGCAGTGACCCGTCATCAAGACCAGCCAATGCTGTTTGTACGGCGTCGCGCACCTCGCCTTGCGTGGCACTGCTGATCCCGTCACGGGCGTTCCATGCGGCGTCAATGATGGCAGTTAGTTGTAAAGTCATGCGGCTCTTTCAAAGCTGTGAATTTCCGATAGCCATTGGGTCACATCGGTAATTTCATGGTCGATATGGTCTTGATGGGCTGCGCTATCAGCTTCGCCTTCATGTTTCACCCAAATTGTGCGCATACCCAACGCTTTGGCGGGAACCAGATTATGCGCGGAATCTTCCACAAAAAGTGCACGCGTTGCGTTGATTGTAAGTTCGCTGCACAACGCGTCGTAGCTACCGGCGAATGGCTTTGGCATATGTTGCATCCGGTGGATGTCAAAAACATCTTCAAACACATCGTCCAGACCGCGCGCGGTCAACACACGTGCGGCATAAGGTGCGTCGGCGTTTGTGAAGATAATTTTTCGACCCGGTAAAGCATTAATATGCCCACGCAAATCCGGCGCGGGTTTCAATAGGCTCAGGTCAACCTGATGCACAAAATCGAGATAGCCGTAAGGGTCAACCGCATGTTCAGCCATCAGTCCGCCCAAAGTCGTGCCGTATTTCTTCCAATAACGATGCCGGATTTCGTGCGCCTCGACGGAGCCGATTTGGAAATGATCCTCGACATATAGCGCAATACGGTCCCGGATCTGCGCCATGATATTTGCCTCAGGGCCATATAAGGTGAGGTCAAGATCAAAGATCCATGTGTCGATATCGGTGAAATATGATTGCATGGTCCGCGCGTAACAACCCGTTGGGAATATCTCAATCAACATATTAACATTGGCGAAAGCGAATCGTGTTTAAAGGGGTGTTCCCGGATAGAAGGTTTGCAATGTCATGAGTTCAGCTTTGTTTGATCGTAAGCTGGTCATCGGTGGGTCGATTATATTTGCATTGTCGCTTTCTGGCTGCGGTGGCGGCGGTGGAGGTGTCAATTCGAAACCACCGGCACCGCCCGCGTCCCCTCCGGTTGTGGCACCGCCCCCTCCACCATCCCCGCCTTCTCCAACCCCGCCGCCGCCGACAAATTTTGCGACAGCGGAATTTAATCGGTCGGATGGTCCGGATTTTCACAACGCGGTAACGGCCTATCGTGCCGGCGCATCGGGATTGGGTGTCACCGTGGGCGTTATCGATTCAGGGATTGATCCCAATAGCCATGAATTCACCGGTCGCATTCATGCGCAGTCGGGCGATGTCACCGGCGCGGGCAGACCGCTTGGCGACGATGACGGTCATGGGACTGAAGTCACGCGCGTACTCGCCGCTGCCAAGGATGACCGCGATGTCCACGGCATTGCTTTTGACGCGACAATTTTGGTGTTGCGGGCAGACCAACCTGGAAGCTGCACCACCGCCACACCCGGTGAGGATGCAGCAAAATGTTCGTTTTTTGACTCCGCGATTGCAGCAGGCGTGGAACGCGCCATCGACAATCGCGCGCGTGTTATAAATATATCTCTGGGCGGGGCAGGTGGCGCGAGTGCTGCGCTTCGTGCGGCGATCAACCGCGCGACTCAGGCAGGCATCATCATCGTCGCTTCTGCTGGGAACGAAGGTAATGATGCAGTGCCTGCGTTCGACCCCAACAACCCAAGCCCATTTGCGCAGGCATTGTTGGCCAATGGCAACGGTCTCGTCATCATCGCTGCGTCGGTCGATGATCAGGGCGTGATTTCAAACTTCAGCAACAAGGCTGGCGTTTCGCAGGCGTCGGTTTTGTCCGCACTGGGGCAGGGTATCTGCTGCGAATATCGGGACGACGCAATTTACCGTTACAACCAAAATGGTCAGACGTTCATTCGCGTTTTCAACGGTACTTCATTTTCAGCGCCACAGATTGCCGGTGCTGCAGCATTGCTCGCGCAGGCTTTCCCGAACCTGACGGGTTCCCAAATCGTCAATTTGCTGCTGACGTCCGCGCGTGATGCGGGCGACCCCGGCACCGACGCAATTTACGGCCGCGGCATTTTGGATATTGCGCGCGCCTTCGCGCCAGCAGGAACGACCTCGCTCGCCGGCACAACAATAATAGTACCGCTTTCGGGCGATGGTGGCACGACAAGTGGCCCGATGGGCGATGTTGCTATGTCCAATCGTCCCGTGAACGCGGTGATCGTGGATAGCTATGGCCGTGCATATGACATCGACCTTGCGCATGGTTTGAATGCCGCTGCGCCCCGGTTGCGGTTAACGCCTGCGCTTATTCATCACGACCGATCGGTCAGCGCGGTTCTTGGCACAACCCAAATTGCATTTTCGATCAGCGACAGCGGCGTTGGCACAGCTAGCATATTGCCGCTTGCGCTTTCGGACGGGCAAGCGCGACAGGCGCGGTTGTTGGCGGGCCGAGTGAACGCAGCGATTACCAAAGATACACGTTTTAGCTTGGGCATCCGGCAAACGGCCGCCAATCAGGTCGCGGCCTTGCAAGATATGACCAGCAGCGCGTTTTTGACCGCTGGTGAGGCACGGATGGAGGGCGGCTTTGAACGCCAACCAGGCAATTCCTTCGCCCTGCGACAGCAATTGGGTGCTTTTGGGCTGACGGGCAGCGTTGAACATGGCGACGCCCGTCTTTATGAAGGTGCCGGCGACGAATATCTCCGCCGCAGTGCGCGCGAATATCCCTATGCAGCATTAGGGTTGTCGCTGGATCGTAAAATCGGGCCGGCCAGATTGGCGCTGGGTGCCAATTGGATGCGGGAGGATGAAACGATCCTCGGCGCCCGCTTTGGCAACTTCATAGGTCGCGGCGGTGCGCGCAGCCTGTTCATGGACGGCAATATGGAAGCAGCTTTGGGACAGGGCTGGTCCATCGGCACCAGTTGGCGGCAAGGGTGGACCTATCCCAATGCGGGGTCGACACTGACTGGACAAAGCCTGCTGAAGAGCAACGCATTTTCCTTTGACGTCACACGGGCCAACGCATTTACGCCCGGCGACCGGCTGGCGTTTCGGTTTGCCCAACCGCTGCGTGTCACCAGCGGCGGCCTCGCGCTGAGTGTGCCCGTTGCCTATGATTATGCTACACTCACACCGACATTCGGCATCAGACGCTTCAGTCTTGCGCCACAAGGGCGCGAAATCGCGAGCGAGATTGCTTGGATATTGCCAATGAGCGGCGGCTATTTCTCGTCAAACCTGTTCTGGCGACAGGAGCCGGGGCATTTCGAAAGCGCGCCGGATGACATCGGCGTGGCGTTCCGGCTGCAGTTCGGTTTTTAAACCGTAAAGCTTTCGCCGCAGCCGCAACTGCCGGTCGCGTTGGGATTATTGAAGACAAAGCCAGCGGCAAATTCATCTTCGACCCAATCCATGATGCATCCGACGAGATAGAGCACCGAGCCTCCATCGATATAGAGCACGCCGCCGGGCGTTTCGATTTTTTCATCGAAGGCGATGGCCTCGGACACATAGTCGACCGAATATGCGAGGCCCGAACAGCCCCGACGCGGCGTGGATAGCTTTACGCCAATCGCGCCTTCAGGTGCTTTGGACATAAGCTCGGTAATCCGCGCTTCCGACGCGGGCGTCAGTATGACTGCAGCGGGGCGAACCCGGGTCTTTACATCGGTCATAACATTCCAAGCTCCAGACGGGCTTCATCAGTCATATTGGCTGGCGACCATGCGGGTTCCCAGACCAAATTTACTTCAGCGTCACCAATGCCCGGTACTGCGCCAACGCGCAGTTCAACTTCACCCGGCATGGATTCCGCCACTGGGCAATGCGGGGTCGTCAGTGTCATCGACACGAGCGCATGGCCGTCATTGATCTCGACATTGTAAATCAGGCCAAGGTCGTAAATGTTCACCGGAATTTCCGGGTCATAAATTTCCTTAAGCGCTGCAATGACCGCTTCGTATAAATCGCCATCAGGTTCGCCCGGTGATGGCGCGACAGGTTTCTGCGCGAGAAAGCCTTCCAGATAATCCTTCTTGCGGGCCAATGTTTCGCCTGGTGTTTCGACCGCGTTTTCCACGCGCGCGCGGGGCGGCTTTTCGACGCTATCAACTTCTTCTATCCGGATGTTCTCGTTCATAATTACTCCTCGTCATCCTGAACTTGTTTCAGGATAACACGCGACTGCGGTTTGTTTTGCTGAAACAAGTTCAGCATGACGAAAGCGGGGAAATTCATCCAAAAATCCTTTTCACCCGTTCCAGCCCGCGCACCAGCGCTGCGACATCATTTTCGTCATTGTAAATACCAAAGCTCGCCCGCGCGGTGGCGGGGATGCCCAGATGGTCCATCAGCGGTTGTGCGCAGTGATGGCCGGCACGAATGGCGACATTTTCTTCGTCCAATATCGTTCCGATATCGTGCGGATGGATGCCCTCCATGCTGAAGGACACGATGCCAGCGGACTTCTCCGGACCGTATAAGGTGACCGAATTGATGCCGCGCAAAGCGTCACGCGTTTGCGCGGCGAGCGCGCTTTCATGCGCAAATATCGCTTCGGGACCAAAACTGTCGATAAAGTCGATCGCCGCGTGCAGCCCAATCACCTCGATAATCATCGGGGTGCCCGCCTCAAACCGCGATGGCGCCGGGGCGTAGGTCGTTTTTTCAAAGGTCACGCGATCAATCATCGCACCGCCGCCTTGCCATGGCGGCATGGAATCCAGCGTTTCCGCCTTTGCCCACAACACACCAACGCCGGTTGGGCCATATAATTTGTGGCCGGACATGACGTAAAAGTCGCAGCCAAGCTCGGCCATGTTCAACCGCATGCGCGGCGCGGCCTGACAGCCATCGAGCATGAGCTTGGCACCGACAGCATGTGCAGCCTTGGCCGCACGCTTTACGCCAAGGACCGACCCAAGCACATTGGACACATGCGCGAGCGCGACGAGCTTATGCTGTTCAGTAAGGTTCGCTTCCAGCCAGTCGAGGTCAATCAGGCCGTCGTCGGTCAGCGGGCAGACGTCGATATGCGCGCCAACCTTTTCCGCCAGCATCTGCCACGGCACGATATTGCTATGATGCTCCAACTGGCTGAGCATGATGCGGTCGCCAGCGTTCAGATTGGCGGGGCCCCAGCTTTGTGCGACCAAATTGATGCCTTCGGTCGCGCCGCGCACGAACACGACTTCGTTCGGCGATGCTGCGCCGATGAACCGCGCCACGCGCTCGCGCGCTGCCTCAAACGCGACGGTCATATTGGCCGAGCGGGCATAGACGCCGCGATGGACGGTGGCATAATCGGCGCCACCGGCACGCATCATCGCGTCGAGCACGACCTGCGGTTTTTGCGCCGTCGCGGCGGTGTCAAGATAATGCCAGTTGTTCGCAAGGCCGGGGAATTGGTCGCGGATTTCCGATGGGCGCGTGAGGACAGCCACGTTCACAGCAATACTCTGTCACCCTGAACTTGTTTCAGGGTCTTAATGGCGACCTTATCAGCCGCAATTAACAAGTAAGATGCTGAAACAAGTTCAGCATGACGAAGGGGAGAGGTCACACCAATTCCCCTAATTTCTTCAGCGCCGCTTCGGTCAGCGCCTCTTCATCAGCTGCGCCTTCAAACACGCCAGCAACGAACGCCTGCAACATCAGCTTCTTTGCCTCGGCAGGGGTAATGCCGCGCGCTTGCAGATAGAAAAGTCCCATGGCGTCCAACTCGCCAATCGCGCAGCCATGGGCGCATTTGACGTCGTCGGCGTAAATTTCGAGTTCCGGCTTGGCGTTGGCCGTCGCGCTGCGGTCCAGCAGCATCGCTTTGACGGACTGCACGCTGTCGGTTTGCTGGGCATCGCGTGCCACGGCTACTTTGCCAAGATAGGTGCCTGTCGCTGTACCCGCCAAGACGGAGCGCACGATCTGCGATGACGTCGCGCCGGGTTCGGCATGGGTGACAGTGGTAATGACCTCAAGCGTTTGCGCACCACCACCAATTTGCGCCGCGCCAAGTTTGAAATCAGCCTTTTCGTGCAGTGTGACGTTAAGCTCTACCCGCCCATATTCACCACCGATATTCAACACATGGATCGCGGCGGTGGCGCCTTTGCCAATCGCGATGTCCAATTGATGGATAGTGCCGCTGTCCTGAATGATGGTCCGCGCAAATGTGCCGCCCGCAGATACGATGATACTTTCGGGCGCAGGCAATGGCCAAGCCGCTTCGACGGCGGCAATGTCGCTGTAGCGCCATGCTTCATTGTGGCGGGTGGGCGCGGACATGCTCAAGCCGCCAATTCCTTATACCCGTCACGCTCCAGCTCAAGCGCTAGTTCCGCACCGCCGGTCCGCGTGACGCGACCACCGTCGAGGACATGCACAAAGTCGGGTTTCACATAATCAAGCAGCCGCTGATAATGCGTGATCAGCAGCACGGCCTTGTCCGGTTTGCGCATGATGCGGTTGATGCCATCACCCACTGTGCGCAGCGCGTCGATGTCGAGGCCGCTGTCGGTTTCGTCGAGGATCGCAAGCACAGGGTCGATGATACCCATTTGCACCATCTCGTTGCGCTTCTTCTCGCCGCCCGAAAAGCCGACATTTACTGGACGCTTGAGCATCTCCATATCCATGCCAAGCGCTCCTGCCTGTTCGCGTGCGACCTTCAGGAATTCTCCACCGGTTAGCGGCGCCGCACCGCGATATTTGCGCTGCGCATTTAACGCCTCGCGCAGGAACTGGACGTTCGATACGCCGGGAATTTCGACCGGATATTGAAAGCCCAAGAACAGACCGGCGGCGGCGCGTTCATGCGGTTCGAGGGCGAGCAAATCCTGCCCGTTGAAGGTCACCGAACCTTCGGTCACCTCATAACCTGGCCGACCCGAAAGCACGTAACCCAGCGTCGATTTTCCCGCGCCGTTCGGACCCATGATCGCATGGATCTCGCCCGCGTTCAGCGAGAGCGTGAGGCCTTTGAGAATAGGCTTGTCGCCAACATTGGCGTGGAGGTTATTTATTTGGAGCATATGACGTCTGTTTTTCCGTTAAATCGTTTTGCGTTGGAGAGGCGACAATGCCTCACCCCACGCTCCCCTCAAGGCTAATGCCCAACAACTTTTGCGCCTCAACCGCGAATTCCATCGGCAATTGCTGCAGCACTTCCTTGGCAAAGCCGTTGACGATCAGTGCGACCGCTTCCTCGGCGTTCAGGCCGCGAGCCATTGCGTAGAACATCTGGTCGTCTGAAATCTTGCTCGTCGTCGCCTCATGTTCAATCTGCGCGCTTGGGTTGCGAACTTCGATATAGGGGACAGTGTGTGCGCCGCTCAAAGACCCGAGCAACAGCGAGTCACATTGGGTGAAGTTGCGCACGCCCTCGGCATTGGGCGCAACGCGCACCAGGCCGCGATAGGTGTTGTTGCTGTGTCCGGCGCTTATACCCTTGCTGACGATGGTCGAGCGCGAACCCTTGCCATTGTGGATCATCTTGGTGCCGGTATCGGCCTGCTGGTGATTGTTGGTCACCGCGACCGAGTAAAATTCGCCAACGCTGTTTTCGCCGTTCAATACGCAGCTTGGATATTTCCATGTCACCGCGCTGCCGGTTTCCACCTGGGTCCAGCTCACCTTGCTGTTCCGTCCCTGACACAATGCGCGCTTGGTGACGAAATTATAAATGCCGCCTTTTCCTTCCGCGTCGCCGGGATACCAGTTTTGCACGGTCGAATATTTGATTTCGGCATCGTCCAGCGCGACCAGTTCGACCACAGCGGCGTGCAGCTGATTCTCGTCGCGCATCGGCGCAGTGCAGCCTTCGAGATAGCTGACATAGCTGCCCTTGTCGGCGACGATCAATGTCCGTTCGAACTGCCCGGTATTTTCCGCGTTGATACGGAAATAGGTCGAAAGCTCCATCGGGCAGCGCACCCCTTCGGGGATGTAGACGAACGTGCCATCGGAAAAGACCGCGCAATTGAGCGTGGCGAAATAATTGTCGTGCATCGGCACAATCTTGCCCAGATATTTGCGGACAAGGTCAGGATATTCCTTAATCGCTTCCGAAATGCTGCGGAAGATAACGCCAGCCCGCTCCAATTCAGCGCGGAAGGTTGTGGCAACCGAAACGCTGTCAAATACGGCATCAACCGCGACGCGGCGTTGGGGCAAGCCACCATCTTCACCGCCATCGACACCGGCGAGCAATTTCTGTTCGGCAATCGGAATACCCAGCTTTTCGTAAACGCGCAGGATTTCGGGATCGACCTCGTCCAATGAATTCAGCTTTGGCTTTGCCTTGGGCGCGGCATAATAATACGCGTCCTGATAATCGATGGGCGGCACATTGAGCTTAGCCCAATCCGGCGCTTCCGTCTTTTTCCACATCGCAAAGGCCTTAAGCCGCCATTCGAGCATCCATTCGGGCTCATTCTTCTTTGCCGAAATAAAGCGCACGGTATCTTCGTTCAGGCCCTTTGGCGCAAAATCGGTTTCAATGTCCGACGACCAGCCATGCTCGTAATCAGCGACCTTTTCGGCGGCGTCCCACGCAGCCTTGTCTTTGATTTCGATATCGTCGGTCATCGCGTCAGTCCTGCCAAATTGATTTGCGCAAGCGCACCGCGCACAGCGTTGTTGACGACGGGCCAATGCGATTGGACGTGGCAGCTGCCTTCTTTCGCACAATGCTGGCCCAAGGCGTGTTTATGCGTATCGCAGCACGCGGTCATCGCAATTGGGCCTTCGACGGCCTCAATAATATCCGCCAGATTGATTGCCGCAGCAGGACGGGCAAGCGTGATGCCACCCCCCGTGCCACGTGCCGAACGCAATAGGCCCGCCTTGGTCAACACGCTCACCAGCTTTTGAGTCGTGGGCAGGGCAAGGCCGGTTTCGGTCGCAAGGTCCGTCGCAGATACGCGCGCAGAGCCGCAATGGCGCGAAGCCGCGCTCATAACCACCACTGCATAATCTGCCATATTCGACAAACGCATAACATTGACCCTAATCAGATAAATTTACTCCGATTTGGGTGAGATGGTCCTTTTGTCTGCGGAAATCAACCCAGAAAGGATTCGATGTCTCGGTAGTTTTCCTTGCTAAGCCACAAGCGCATCACTTTTGCATTGCTGCTGTCCAATGCGCCCGGTGTGCGTCCCGCGAATTGGCGGATCTCACGGATCATATGCGGCTGATCGTAAAAGGTGGATTCGACTTGCGACCGCATTTCCGCCGTTGCGTTTGGGTCTATCATGATAGTTGCTGCCCGCAGCGCCCGATATTTGCGCATTAACAGCTTTGGCGCGCACCCGAAAAATCTCGCGATAAGCCGCGCGGCGGTGCTGCGCGACATGTCGAGTTTGGTGTAAAGCTGCTCGACGTCCGGATCAAAATCGCTTGATATCCAACGAATGACTGTCTGAATCATTTGGATATGGGAATTCGGGATTGGCCGCAGACGCAGGAGTAAGAAATGTGTGACTTCATCGACAATCTGCGAAAGCCGCATCGTGCCTTCCGCGAAGCCTGCGGTAATAGCTTGGGCGAGGGTTTCTATTTCCAGGCCAAATAATTCAGATGCCGGCACTGCCCGATCTGCGTACTGATTGGCAGGCTGACCGGTGAGCGCAACAAAACCGAGTGGCGAAAGCGCAAATCCGAGATGATAAAAAGGGCCTTCGAAGGTGAATTCCGCAGCACCAAGGCCTGGCCCTACAATAGTTGCGCCTTTTGCCGGGACGGTATGTCCGTCCTGAAACTGCAAATTGGCGCTGCCTTTCAACAAGAAAAGCAGCTGCCCCAATGCCGCCGGCATTTGGTCGGTAAGACGTACTTTTTCACACTGGAAAAAATAGACATGCGTGACAAAGGGCGCGAGCGCAGCCGGGGGAGCAAATTGGGTAACTTTCATGCTATCGGCTGATAGCTCAGCGTCATTGTCTAGGACTGTGTTGGAAACATTTTGTCCAAGCGTCCGCCTGCTATACATCGCTCTTGTTTCCCCGTTCAATATCAAGCGTATACTATAGTATACTATACGCAATACTTAACGTTCACGATATCGTTTTGGGTTAAACGGTTTTATTCTGGTAATTTGCCGGCGACGTAATTTTCCAAATATTGTGTTTCTTCAGCAGAAAAACGCAGGCCCAGCTTGCTGCGCCGCCACAATACATCGCTTGCGGAGCGCGCCCATTCCTGGCCGATCAAATAGTCGACTTCGTGCGCATACAGCCCATGGCCAAAATGCGTGCCAAGATCTGCGATGGTGTGGGCATCGGCCAGAATTGATCGCGTCAGCGTCCCATAGCTGCGTACCCAGCGGTGGGTGAGGGACGCAGGCAGAAACGGGAATGCGCGCTGCAGTTCATCCGCCAAGTTATCGGCGCCATCGGTCGGAAAATCGCCACCCGGAAGCGGCTGTTTGAGGGTCCAGCTTCGCCCATCGAGAATAGGCATATATCCAGCGAGCTTTTTGACGGCGCTTTCTGCCAAGTGACGGTATGTTGTAATCTTTCCGCCGAAGACAGACAGGATCGGCGCTTGCCCATCTGCATCAACGTCGACTTCGAAATGGTAACCGCGCGATGCGGTTTCAGGCTTGCCCGACCCGTCATCGACCAGAGGACGAACACCGGCATAGCTGTATATGACGTCTGCCGCAGTAATGGTTTGTTTGAAATATGCCCCAGCTGATTCGCAGATATAATCGATTTCCTCGGGCGTCGCGATAATGTCATCAAGCGATCCCTTGTGATCGGCATCGGTCGTTCCGATCAGGGTGAAATCATCCTCATACGGTATCGCGAAGAAGATCCGGCCATCAGGGTTTTGGCAGAAATAGGCCTGCGGCGTATCGAACATTTTGCGCACAACGATGTGGGACCCGCGCACAAGCCGGATGGTTTCGGCGGCATTGTGTTGACGCCCGGTGGTGCGCGCAAGCAGTTCAAGCACCGCTGGCCCTGCTGCGTTGGCAATGGCGCGCGCCTGTATAGGCGGCTGCCCTGCAATTTCGATATGCCAGATGCTGTCACGTCGCTCGATGTGTGTCACTTCGCAATGCGTGCGGATGTCTGCACCATGTTGTGCGGCGTCCATGGCGTTGAAGATCACCAATCGGGCGTCATCGACCCAGCAATCGGAATATTCGAATGCAGTTGTGAATTGGGGCTTCAGCGGCTTACCAGCCGGTTCAGACGCAAGCTTTACGGTGCGGGTCGCGGGGAGCAGTTTGCGGCCGCCAATATGGTCATATAAAAACAGGCCCAAGCGGACGAGCCATGCGGGCCGAATACCTTTTTGATGCGGAAGGATAAAGCGCAGCGGCCAAATGATGTGCGGTGCAATGGCCCACAACCGCTCGCGCTCAATCAAAGATTCCCGCACCAGCGCGAATTCATAATGCTCAAGATAACGCAGGCCGCCATGGATCAGTTTTGTCGATGCAGAGGATGTGCCGCGCGCAAGATCACCGCGCTCGAGCAAGACAACTTTTGCGCCTCGTCCGGCTGCGTCGCGGGCAATGCCTGCACCGTTTATGCCGCCACCGATTACGGCGAGGTCAAAAATTGGCTGGCTCATAAAAATCCCCATGCAAAGGTCGCCGCAGCGATGAAAGCGGTCAAAGTGGCGAGCATGACGGGCAGCATCGCCTTCCAGCCTTGCCCGAGTAACAGATCAAGCCGAGACCGCATAGCTGTTGCGGTAACTGCGAACAAGAGCATCGCTTTGGATGCCAGCAGGCCATATTCGGCCACCCATTTCGGCGCGTCGACAAGCGAGTTGATGGCAACCACCGCGAAGAACGCGATGATGAACCAAGGCAGTTTCAACTTCGCAGCAAGGCTTTTCGATTGGCCACTGCCCGAACCGATCGCTAGGCCAATAAGCGCCACTGCGGGGGCCAACAAGGCCACGCGCGACAGCTTTACGATGGTAGCCGTTTCACCAGCGGATTGGGAAAAACTATAGCCACCGCCGAGCGACTGCGCGACATCATGTATCGCAGCGCCCATCAGGAAACCCGCCTGACGATCCGTGAACGCAAGCTGCGCCGCGATGAGGGGGTAAAAGGACATGGCGATAGCACTGGCGAGCGAAACACCCACCAACGTTAGCGTAAATTGGTTCTGGTTCAGCCGCTCGCGGCCAATAACGGCGTAAATAGCCAAAGCAGCTGACGCGCCACAGATGGCTGTCGCGCCGCCAGCCAGCCAGCCAGCATAATTGCTTTGCCCAGCCAGTCGCGCGCCGAATAGGCCCGCACCCATCACCAGCGCCATGATACAAACCAGCCCCAGAAACGCCAGTGCACCCAATCCGCCGATTTGCATCGCGGTAACCTGGGTCCCCAACAGAACGATGCCCCACCGCAAACAAGATGTGCCGCAGAAATCGAGGCCCGAGTGGACCTTTTGCTCAGCCGACACAAAATTGAGTGCCAAACCAAGCAGAAGCCCGGCAAATATGACGGGCATGCCATAATGTTCGGAGAACCAAGTCGCTGCAACCGAAGCGATACCAACGACAGCAAGACCCGGGAACAATGCGCGCATCATCAATCGTTTACGCGGTGCCGGATTGTCCTCAGCAAGATATGTCTCGCCGTACAGGTCAGCGATATAATTCGCGTTTATGTCTTGCGGTGTCATATGGCCTTCTATAGGCAGATGCATCAGAAGTTCCAGCATAAAGCAGGACTTGGGAGAGGATTCAATGGCCGACACCGAGATCGCAACGTCGGGCTATGCCGCACGGTATATCCGCTACGGACTCATTGCCCTTTTGTTTTTCGGCACGGCGCTCAATTATCTCGACCGACAGGTTCTCGCACTTCTAAAGCCCACATTGCAGGTTGAGTTTGGTTGGACCGACCGTGAATTTGGTCATTTCGGATCAGCATTTCAGATCGCCACGGCAGTAGCTCTACTCGGCGTCGGGTGGTTTATTGACCGCTTCGGCGTACGCTGGGGCTATGGTTTGGCCGTTGCGATATGGAGCTTGGCGGGCATGGGACATGCTTTTGCCAGTTCGGTGGGACAGTTTGTCGCAGCGCGTGTCACCTTGGCTGTGGCAGAGTCGGTCAATACGCCCGCGGCGATGAAATCCGCCGCCACATATTTACCCATTCGTGAACGATCCATCGGTATTGGCGTGATTAACAGCGCGTCCAATATAGGCGCAATTCTGGCGCCGCTGACCGTGCCATGGATTGCCATCACTTATGGCTGGCGCGAGGCGTTTATTATCACTGGCGCGCTTGGCTTTGTCTGGCTGGTTTTCTGGTGGCTTGGGACAAGCAAGCTTCAGCCATTGGGAACAGCTGCGCCAACCATCGCCAATCCAGCAGACAAGGGCCCACCATGGCGTGAACTGTTGAAGGAACGGCGGACATGGGCCGTGGCCGGCGCAAAGCTGCTTACGGACCTTGTTTGGTGGTTTATATTATTTTGGGCGCCAGACTTCTTTGCGCGGCAATTTGGACTGGGGCAGGCCGAAATAGGCGCGCCCACCGCAATCGTATATGCGCTGGCCGCGGTTGGCGCGTTGACCAGTGGCATATTGTTCCCGATCCTATTGGGTAAGGGAATGACACCAAATGTAGCGCGCAAAAGCTCCATGCTCTTTTACGCCTTGCTGATTTTACCCATTCCCTTGGCCCTGCAAGCACCAAATGAATGGGTTGCAGCGCTTATCATCGGGCTGGCACTTTTCGCGCATCAGGGTTTTTCGACCAATATTTTCGGTATGACAGCGGATATTGTTCCCGCGCGTCAGGTCGGCAGCGTGATCGCAATTGGGGCTTTGGTCGGTAATTTGAGCGGCGCGGCTATGCTTGAATTCGCTGGCTGGTCGCTCGATGCAGGCCTTGGCTACACGCCGATGTTCGCAATCTGCGCAAGCGCCTATCTAATGGCGTTGCTGTGGATTCACATCATGCAGCCAAGACTGATTGTGGTAAATGACGCCGACTGATTAGTCAGCCTTGGCCAAGCCTTCGGCGTCTACCATAGCTTGCAGTTCGCCAGCTTCGTACATTTCCATCATGATGTCCGAACCACCCAGGAACTCGCCCTTGACGTACAACTGCGGGATTGTTGGCCAATCGCTATAATCTTTGATGCCCGCACGGATTTCCATATCCTGCAATACATCGACGCTTTCATAAGCGACATTCAGATGGTCAAGAATGGCGATCGCCTTGCTGGAAAATCCGCACTGCGGAAACAGTGGCGAACCTTTCATGAAAAGGACGACAGCATTGCCTTTGACGATCTCATCGATCCGTTCGTTTACGCTCATTTCAATACTCCAATAATCAGGGAATGGCTGTTGTCAGCTGAAGTGCATGCAAGACACCGCCCATGCGTCCGCCCAAAGCGTCATACACGGCCTTGTGCTGTTTTACGCGCGGCATGCCGCGAAAGCTTTCGCTGACGACGCGCGCGGCATAATGGTTGCCGTCGCCCGCAAGGTCAGTGATTTCGACAAGCGCATCGGGAAGCGCGGCCTGAATCATTTCCTCAATTTCGTGCGCGTGCATTGCCATTATGCTGGCTCGATAAACTGACGGCGGGCTTCAACCATTTTCTCGTCAAGCGCAGCGCGGATCATCGCGTCATCCACGTCTACCCCAGCCGACGTTAAGTCGCCAAGCAGTTTACGGATAACGTCTTCATCGCCAGCTTCTTCAAAGTCCGCCTGCACGACCGATGTCGCATAAGACGTTGTTTCTTCAGGGGTCAGGCCCATTTTTTCGGCTGCCCACTGACCCACAAGTTTGTTGCGGCGGGCGGTAATCTTGAATTGCAGGTCTGCATCATGTGCAAACTTGTTTTCAAAGGCGTTTTCGCGGTTGTCAAAAGTCGTCATGATGCCGTTCCCATTCGCTGTTGTTTAAAGATAATGCCTGCATGGTCACTCAACAAGGCTGGTCTTGTTAAATGTGAACGACCAGCTTTCCAACGGCTGCCCGGTCCCCCAAGCGTGCGATCGCTGTTCCCGCGTCCGCAAGTGCGAAGGTTTCCGAAATGCGCGGCTTGATCTTGCCCGCTGCATATAGGTCAAACAGCTCGGCTATGTTGGCGTGATTTTTCTGCGGCGTACGTGCGGCAAAGGCGCCCCAGAAAACGCCGCATACGTCGCAGCTTTTCAGCAGTGTGAGGTTTAATGGCAATTTCGCGATTCCGGCGGGAAAGCCAACCACGAGAAACTTGCCTTCCCACGCAATCGACCGGACGGCAGGCTCGCTATAGTCACCACCCACGGTGTCATAAATGATATTATATCCGTCCCGGCCAGCGGCCGTTTTGAACAGCTCGGCGACAGCTTTGGACTGGTCCTTGTCGAACGGCTGATGCGGATACACGACAACTTCGTCAGCGCCTGCTTCGCGCGCGATGTCTGCCTTTGCCTCGCTGGAGACACCGGCGACGACACGGCCGCCAAATGCCTTGGCCAGTTCAATGGCCGAAATCCCGATGCCGCCTGCGCCGCCAAGCACAAGGACATTGTCGCCCGACTTCATATGGCCGCGATCCTTCAGCGCGTGGATGGACGTGCCATAGGTCATCAACAAAGCTGCGCCATCGTCAAAGGACATGGCGTCGGGCATTTTGAAGCAATTGAACGCTGCGACCGCGACTTTTTCGGTCAGACCGCCATTGCCGCACAGGCCAATGACGCGGTCGCCAATGGCAAAACCGGTAACGCCTTCGCCAATGGCTTCGACTGTGCCCGCAATTTCTCCGCCCGGCGCAAAGGGGCGCTCAGGCTTGAATTGATAGAGGTCGACAATCATCAGGGTGTCGGGAAAATTAATCGAACAGGCCTTTACCGCGACCACAACCTGACCGGGTCCGGCAAGGGGTTCAGGCAATTCGCCCATGACAAGTGTTTCTGGGCCGCCGCTTGCGGTCGATAATAAAGCGCGCATGTCTCTCTCCTAAACGGGGTTTGGCGCCAGCCAGGGCCGGTCCGCAGATAATTTGGCTTCGTACACCGAAATCGCGTCGCTGCTTTTTAGCGTCAGGCCGATTTCGTCTACACCGTTAATCAGGCAATGTTTACGGAACGGGTCGATTTCAAATTCGAACCGGTCCTGAAACGGCGTGGTGACGGTTTGCGTTTCCAGATCGATGTGAATGTCATCGGTCCGCGCGACTTCCATCAAACGGTCAATCGCCGCCTGCGGAAGGACGATGGCGAGCAAGCCGTTCTTGAACGCATTGCCCGAAAATATGTCAGAAAAGCTGGGCGCAATCACCGCGGATATGCCCAAATCGGCCATAGCCCACGCCGCATGTTCGCGGCTCGATCCGCAACCGAAATTGTCGCCAGCGATCAATATCGGCGCACCGGCATATTCAGGGTCGTCAAACACGTTGCCCGGGACCGCGCGCAAGCTTTCGAACGCACCCTTGCCCAGTCCAGCGCGGCTAATGGTTTTAAGCCACACCGCGGGGATGATCACATCAGTGTCGATATTTTTCAAACCGACGGGATAGGCCCGGCCTTCAACACGGCTTATCGCTTTCATAATTTTAGTCCGTATCTGTCTTGGGCTGATTGTGCGTCATTGGCGCACCCTCATTCTCTGGCGATAGGGGTTCCAGCTTACCCTTTTTCTGGGTCAGGCTGCGGCGTCCTGCGTACAAAAGTGCTGCGACAAGTGCCGCCGAACCCACTGCAGCGCCAACCTTTGCTGTGGTCGACCATTTGTCGTCGCCATCGGATTTTTTATTGGTCATATGCCTGTTCCTTGATGCCAACTGCTTTAGCTTTGGCATTTGTGACAAGTAAAGGAAATAGCTTCAATGGCACCGCCGCATAGGCCAGCGGTGCCGCGCATGCGGTACCCTTAATTGGCGAACGCACGGACATCCGTTAACTTGCCAGCAACAGCTGCTGCTGCCGCCATTGCCGGGCTCACCAGATGGGTGCGTGCGCCTGGTCCTTGGCGGCCGACGAAATTCCGGTTGCTGGTCGATGCGCAACGTTCGCCGGCGGGCACCTTGTCCGGGTTCATCCCCAAACATGCCGAGCAGCCCGGCTCGCGCCATTCGAATCCGGCGTCGGTAAATATCCGGTCTAGACCCTCGTCCTCCGCCTGTTGCTTCACAAGGCCACTGCCGGGGACGACAATCGCCCATTTGACGTTCGCCGCCTTTTTGCGGCCTTTTAAGATTTCAGCGGCGGCGCGCAGATCTTCGATGCGGCTGTTGGTGCAGCTGCCGATGAAGATATTCTGCACTTCGATATCGGTCATCCGCATGCCGGGTGTCAGCCCCATATAATCCAACGATTTGCGTGCGGCTTCCTGCTTGGACGGATCGGCAAAGCTGGACGGATCGGGCACGATGCCTGTAATCGGCAACACATCTTCGGGGCTGGTACCCCATGTGACGCTGGGTGCGATATCGGCGGCATCAATCGACACGACCTTGTCATATGTTGCACCCGCATCGGTCGCGAGCGTGCGCCAATAAGCCACCGCTGCGTCCCAATTTGCGCCTGACGGCGCCATGGGCCGGCCTTTGATATACGCAAAAGTGGTATCGTCGGGTGCCACAAGGCCCGCGCGCGCGCCATGTTCAATGGCCATGTTGGAAATGGTCAGCCGCCCTTCGACGCTGAGCGCGCGGATGACGGATCCGGTATATTCGATCACATGGCCGCTTCCACCTGCGGCACCAAGCACGCCGGTGATGTGCAGCACGACGTCCTTGGCGGACACGCCTGCGCGCAATTCGCCCTCGACGCGTACTTCCATGGACTTTGAACGTGTCAGTTGAAGCGTCTGTGTAGCCAGAACATGCTCGACCTCAGACGTACCGATGCCGAATGCCAAGGCGCCAAGGCCACCATGGCAAGCGGTGTGGCTGTCGCCGCACACAATCGTTGTCCCGGGAAGGGAAAAGCCCTGCTCTGGCCCAACAACATGGACGATGCCCTGCTTGGCATCGGAGGCATTTATATAGTCGATGCCGAACTCCGGCGCGTTTCGCTCCAGCGCTTCCAATTGCTGGGCGCTTTCCGGGTCTGCAATCGGGATTGATTGTCCGTTGCTATCCAGACGCGCGGTGGTGGGCAGGTTGTGGTCAGGCACAGCCAATGTCAAATCGGGTCTTCGGACACGGCGCCCTGCCGCCCTTAGGCCTTCAAAAGCCTGCGGACTGGTCACTTCGTGCACAAGGTGGCGGTCAATGAAGATCAGGCACGTACCATCGTCGCGTTGTTCGACGACATGGGCGTTCCAGATTTTTTCGTACAGTGTTTGCGGTGTGGACATAATAAAAATGCCATAGAACTGATTGCAACGAAATCAAGTGAGGTGACAATCGTTGCACTTCAATATTCCGCCATTTGCGTATAATGGGAACAATATGAGCATTATCAGCATCATCCTCATTGTGGTCGGCACCGTCTTCGTCATGGAATGGGTGGCGTGGTCGAGCCATAAATATATCATGCACGGCTGGGGCTGGGGCTGGCACCGTGACCATCACGAGCCACATGATAATGCGCTGGAAAAGAACGATCTTTATGGGATTGTCGGCGCGGTTACGAGCATCTCCTTATTTGCGATTGGCAGCCCGTTGTTGCTCGGCGAGAAAGCTTGGGAGCCTGCGACGTGGATTGGCCTGGGCGTGCTATTTTACGGCATCATCTACACCGTCGTGCATGATGGCCTCGTGCATCAACGTTACTTTAAATATGTGCCGCGCAGTGGTTATGCCAAGCGGCTGGTTCAGGCGCATAAATTGCACCACGCCACCATCGGCAAGGAAGGCGGCGTCAGCTTTGGTTTTGTATTTGCGCGTGATCCTGCAAAGTTGAAGGCGGATCTGAAAAAACAGCGCGAGGCTGGGACCGCAATAGTCCGCGACGCGGCGATTTAATTGGTCCTGACCCTAAGCTTCGGGCTGTCGCCAAATCCAGCCAAGGCACAATATCGCAACGCCCGGTGGTATCAACGACAACGGCAATGCCAATGTGATCATTCCAATGGCTGTGCTGATGCCAAAGGCGGCGGTTGCCGACCATTTGCCGCGTCTGCTGACCACCCCTTTTTCCCGCCAAGCAACAATATGATGCCCAAAGGCGGGATGGTTCATCAAGCGGGCTTCAAGCGCTGGGCTGCTGCGCGCAAAGCAAAAGGCCGCCAATATCATAAAGGGTACGGTCGGCAGTAACGGCAGAGCTATACCAATGGTGCCAAGCGCCAGAGCGCACAGCCCACCAATCAGCCAGAGCTGCCGCTTTATCAATATTGATGGACCGCTTTGGTCACATAATAGCTGTCGAGACCTTCGGGGCCGCCTTCGCTGCCAAAGCCGGATTCCTTGACCCCGCCAAAGGGCGCGTCAGGCATGGAAATCACAAAGCTGTTGAGGCCAACCATGCCAGTATCCAACGCATCAGCGACAAGGTTCGCCTGCCGCGCGTTTTCGGTGAAGGCATAAGCGGCAAGGCCAAAGGGCAGGCGGTTTGCCTGTTCAATGGCTTCGTCCAACGTCTTGAATGGCCGCATCAATGCAAGGGGGCCAAATGGTTCATTGTCCATCACGTCTGCCGACATGGGAACGTCCGCAAGCACCGTCGGCTGAAAGAAATAGCCCTGTTCGCCGCGCGTGCCACCCGCCAATAGCTTCGCGCCTTTCGACGTTGCATCTTCAACGAGGGCGGCGATGGCCGATGGCCGCCGCGCATTGGCCAGTGGCCCCATGACCGTGCCAGCATCCAATCCGTTGCCGACCTGTACATTCTTCGTATGCGCAGCAAACCCAGCGACAAAGCGGTCGTAGACGCCTTCCTGCACATAGAAACGCGTCGGCGAAATGCACACTTGTCCGGCGTTCCGGAACTTGGTGGTCGCCGACAAAGTAATCGCCTTTTCAAGGTCGCAATCGTCGAAAATGAGCACAGGCGCATGGCCACCCAATTCCATGGTGGTGCGCTTAACGCCGTCTGCCGCAAGCTTCAGCAAATGTTTGCCCACGGGAACAGACCCCGTGAAGCTGACCTTGCGGATGATCGGTGAGGCGATCAGGTGGCGGCTCACCATATCGGGAACGCCGTAGACCAGCTGCGCAACATTGCCCGGAACGCCGCCGTCGATGACGCACTGCATGATGCCGCTTGTGCTTGCTGGTGTTTCTTCCGGTGGTTTGGCGATGATCGAGCAGCCCGCAGCCAGCGCCGCAGCCATTTTCTTGCACATCAAATTGACCGGGAAATTCCACGGTGAAAACGCGGCAACGGGTCCGACGGGTTGTTTCAGCACAATCGCGCGTTGTCCTGTTGGCCGCACAAGGACGCGGCCATAGCTGCGCTTGGCCTCTTCTGCGAAATAATCAAACTGCGCGGCGCAGGACAGAACCTCGGTCCGCGCTTCGGCGAGTGGTTTGCCTTGTTCGGTCGTGAGCAGAACGGCGATGCCTTCTGCGCGCTCGCGGATGAGATCGGCAACCTTATGCAATATTGCGGCGCGGGCATTTACATCGACGCCGCGCCAATATGCAAAACCCGTTGCTGTAGCAGCAAGCGCTTCATCGAGGTCTGCCGCAGTCGCCAAAGGCAGCTCAGCGAGCGTTTCTCCAGTGGCCGGATTGATGACGGTGTGACAATCGCGGCCTTCACCCTTGCGCCAGCTGCCATCAATATAAAGGCCTAAATCGGTAGTGTAGCTCATCGAATGTCCCGCAAATTCCTTGTCCTGTGCATGTAGGCGTCAGCTCGTGGGTTTGGAACCCCTTGCTAGCTTCAAAAGCCAGAAAACCGGCAACCCGGCCAACAACAAAACAACGCCCCAGATCAAGGCTTCGGCCCCCGCGCCATAGATAGTCCAGCACGAATATAGCGCCGCCAACAACAATATGACTTTGAAACCCGCTGTGACCGGCAACTGCCCTTTGGTCATCAAACGGAACGCAGCGGCGGCGCATCCGAAATACATCACCAGAACAATGGCAGTGGTCAGCACGATCAGAAATTCAAACATCGATGACATCGACCGGCTGCTGTTCATCAGGATGACCAGCGTCAAAAGTGTTGAGGTAAACAGATGTGCGTTGCGCGGCGTGCCATTGGCGCCTGCTTTGCCCAGGAATGCCGGGAACAGTCCGTCGCGCGCTAAAGCGGCGGGCATCTCGGCCTGACACATGATCCAGCCGTTCAACGCGCCAAGCGCGCTGATCGCGCCTACCGCGGCGATCGCGGTGCCGGCATTGGTGCCCGCATATACATTCACAAAGTCGGCAAATGGCGCAGCCGATACGCTGGTGATGGCAACCGGTAGCATTAGGACCACGGCGGAGCAGACGAGGATATAAATGACGCCAGCGCCGGCGGTTCCAAAAAGCGTCGCGCGGTTGATGGTGCGTTCGGGGTCCTGGACCTTGTCGGCGGGCACGGTCGCCAGTTCAAGCCCAAGCATGGCCCATAGGGTCAATATGGTGGCGGTGGAAATGCTGGTCGCCGAAATGTCAGCCGCAACAAATGGCCGCACAAGCGCGGTGCCTTGGGTCGCAAGGACATAAGCAGCAAGCCCGATCACCGCGACCAGAGGCAGCAGCTTTGCGATCGTCCAGACGATCTGAACTTGCCCCGCAAGCTTGGTGCCGCGAATGTTGACAAGCGTAAATGCCCAAATAATCGCAATCGTAACTGCCGACGATACGCCATGCGTTCCGACAACCGGAAACAACTGGCTCAAATAACTTACCGCAGCGGTGGCGATGGCGGCATTTCCGACCCACATCGATATCCAATAGGCCCATGCAATCGCGAAGCCCGCGCCGTCGCCGAAGGCCGCGCGCGTATAAGCATATGGTCCGCCGGCCTTTGGCAAGGCCTTGCTTAACGCGCCAAACACCGACGCCACGCACAATGCGCCCGCTACGGTAATCAACCATCCAATAACCGAATTCCATCCCAAGGGCGCAAGGCTCGCGGGCAACAGGAATACGCCTGACCCAATCATGCTGCCCATGACGAGCGCAAGAGCCATCCAAAAACCCATTGGACGGCTTGCTTCGGCTGTATCCTGCGTCACGTACTTCCCCCTATTTCCGGGGCCTAGCTGGCACGGAAAAGGGTCAAAAGCCAATCTTTGTTTAGTGCGCCAGCAACACAGGGATGCCCAGTTCGCCCAGCATGAACCGTGTCACGCCGCCAAACAAGGTTTCGCGCCACCGCCCATGGCCATAGGCGCCCATGACGAGTAAATCGGGTCGCCACGCATTTACTTCAGTCAGCAACCGTTCCTCGACGCTTTGATTACCTTTTGCCGCGACCGCAATCTCGGCGCTGACGCCGTGGCGCGATAGATAGGTCGCAGCGTCCGTCACAGGGAATTCTTCGGGTACGGTTTCCACCTCTGCAATCCGCACATGCAATGCCGCCTGAAGCAACGGCAATGCTGCGCGCAAGGCGTTGGCTGCTTCAAATCCGCCGTCATATGCCACCATCGCGCGGTCCCATGCGATGCGCTTTGTTGATGCAGGCACCGCAAGTACGGGCGTTCGCGAAGCTGTGACGACATCGCTGACCCACGCGCGCGCGCCGCCGGATGCGCCCGCTTCGTCCAGCGACATGACCAATATGTCCGCCAGTCGCGCTGCATTAATCAATGCGTCGGATGTCGTTCCGTCAAATATCTGCCAATCCCAAGGCACATCCTCCGATTTCAGATGCGCGTCGGTGCGTGCACACAGCTTTCCGCGTTCCGTTTCGGCGGCGTCAAAGGCTTCGGCAATGAAATGCGCACCGCCGAACATGTCAAACGCCACATAATCCTGCGTTGGTCGGGGCAAGACCAAGGTCAAATGCCCGTTGAAACGGCGTGCAAGATCAAGCCCGGCCTGCAACCGGCTTTCAAAGGCCGCGTCTCCGCCAGCATGTACCATGATAGATTTCATCATCAGTTCCTTTTCATACGCCAGAATAGGCCGACTCGGATTGATGCGATTGAGTGTAGGCCGATGCGACGCAAAGTCTTTGATCGATATCAAACACCGCAAAATGCTTCCAAAGGCCGTTATATTATGTCAGCGATGATGGATGGATGACGCGGGGGAAGCGAAGAACGAGGTGATCGTGCGGGACGCGCGCATCACCGATGCTAAAGCAATAGCTGACATTTATGCGCATCATGTTGTGAACGGCACCGCCAGTTTCGACACCGTACCGCGCACATTGGATCAAACCGAACAGAAGATTGCGGACATTTTGGCCCATGGCTGGCCTTTCCTTGTTGCCGAACGCGAAGGGGCGATATTGGGCTATGCCTACGCAACGGCATTCCGAGACCGTCCCGCGTACGGTTTCACGTGCGAAAACTCGATTTATGTTCGCGCGCAACATGTGGGACAAGGGATCGGTGTCGCATTGATGCGTCGGCTGCTTGATGAAGCGCACGCATATGGTTTCCGTCAAATGATTGCCGTGATCGGCGGCGGAGAGCCTGCGTCGGTGGCGCTACATACGAAAATGGGATTCACTTTTGCTGGTCGGATGCGATCGGTTGGTCGGAAATTTGGTCGCTGGCTTGATAGCGTGTACATGCAGGCCGAGCTTGGAGAAGGAGACCGGACCGCGCCAGCGCGTGAGCCGAGATGAAGGAGAGAATATTATGGCAGAGTTTGAATTGGTCGCTGATGGCCTGCGCTTCCCGGAAGGCCCCGTCGTCATGCCCGACGGCAGCGTCATTTTGGTCGAAATTGCCGAGGGGCAGATTACGCGGGTGCGGCCCGACGGCAGCAAGTCCGTCGTTGCGAAAACGGGCGGCGGCCCCAACGGCTTGGCGCTTGGTCCCGACGGCAAATTATACTGCTGCAACAATGGCGGCTTTGAATATATGGAAGCCAATGGCTTTCTTGCGCCGCACGGCATTGCGCAGGATTATTCCGGCGGCCGGATTGAGCGTATCGATATCGATACCGGCGCAGTCGAGATACTTTATAAATCGGGAGACTTTGGCTGCAGCCTGCGTGGCCCGAACGACATTGTTTTTGATGCGCATGGCGGGTTCTGGTTCACCGACCATGGCAAGATTGATTATGCCAAGCGCAGCCATGATGTCGTTGGCATCTTTTATGCCAAGGCAGACGGCAGCCATTTGGAAGAGGTCATCTTTCCGTCGAACAACCCCAATGGTGTCGGCCTGTCGCCCGATGGCACTATATTATATGCGGCCGAAACCTACACGTGCCGGTTGATGAAGTTCAACATCACGTCGCCAGGCAAAGTTGCGCCGGATGCGGGCCCGGGTGGACCGGGGATCCCCGTATACCGTCCAGCCGGGTATAAATTCTTCGACAGCCTTGGCATCGAAGCAAGCGGCAATATCTGCGTCGCGACGATTGGGGAGTGCGGGATCAGCGTGATTTCTCCGGAGGGCGAGCTGGTCGAATTTGTCGCGACCGATGATATCTTCACCACCAACATTGCGTGGGGCGGAGACGATATGATGGATGCTTATATCTGCCTGTCGGGCAGTGGGCGTCTGGTTAAAACCCGTTGGGCGCGGCCGGGGCTTAAGCTGCAATATTGAGATCGGATTATCGCACATGCCACGGCACAAGGAAGCGCATCTTATTGACCGCATCGGCTGGCTGCGTGCATCCGTCCTTGGCGCGAACGATGGCATTGTTTCGACCGCCAGCCTGATCGTCGGCGTGGCGGCGGCGCAAGCGTTACCCGCGACCATATTGATGACCGGCATTGCGGGCCTCGTGGCGGGTGCGATGTCTATGGCCGCTGGCGAATATGTGTCGGTCAGTTCGCAATCCGACACCGAAAATGCCGATCGGGCCCGTGAGACCGAAGAGCTTGCGGCTATCCCTGAAAAGGAACGCGAGGAACTGGTCGGTATTTATGAAGCGCGCGGGCTTGACCGGGCGCTGGCGGAGCAAGTTGCGGACAAGCTGACCGCACACGACGCGCTGGCGACGCATCTGCGCGATGAGCTTGGCATGGCAACGCATACAGCGGCGCGCCCGGTGCAGGCGGCTTTGGCTTCGGCTGGGTCATTCGCAATCGGCGCGGCGCTGCCGCTGGCAATGGTGCCCCTGTCGCCTGCCGCCGCTCTCAGCTGGACGGTGTCGATTGCGGCGCTTTTGTTCCTTGCCATTCTGGGCGGTGTCGGTGCGAAAGCGGGCGGGGCGCCGATGGGCAAAGCTATTTTTCGGGTGACCTTTTGGGGTGCAATTGCAATGGCGGCAACTGCAGCGATCGGATCGCTGTTCGGCACAACAATCGCCTGAGGCATTGCATGACATTTAATACGGTAATTTTTGACTTCGGTGGGGTTATCACTTCGTCGCCGTTTGAGGCGTTTAACCGGATGGAGGCGGAGCGCGGCTTGCCCATGGATTTCGTGCGCCGGGTCAATTCGGTGAATCCGGACAATAATGCCTGGGCCAAATTCGAACGCGCCGAATGTAGCGCAACCGAATTTGACGCGCTGTTTGCTGCCGAAGCGCAGGCACTGGGGCATGAATTGGACGGTGCGTCGGTTATCGCCTGCCTTGCTGGCGAAATCCGCCCAGACATGGTGGCGGCGCTCGATCAACTCAAATCGCTTGGCTTTGCGCTGGGGTGCATCACAAACAATGTGCCGTCGGGCAAAGGCGCAGGCATGGCGGTGAGCGACGCAAAGGCGGCGGCGGTGGCGGCGGTAATGGAACGGTTCGACCATATCATTGAATCGAGCAAGGCGGGTGTCCGCAAACCTGACCCGCGCATCTATAATATGATGTGTGAAGCGCTCGCTGTTTCTCCATCGCGATGCATCTACCTCGATGACCTTGGCATCAACTGCAAACCGGCAGCAGCGATGGGCATGGCTGCGATAAAGGTTGCCAGCGGCGCGCAAGTATTGCGCGAATTGGGCGCGCTATTGGCGTTGACCTTTACACCCGTTGACGTCTAGGCGAGAGCCGTTCCGTCTCTCCCAACTATTGGAGCACTTCATGGCGAAAAAACTGTTCCCGGACGCAGCATCCGCGCTCGACGGCCTGCTCAAAAACGACATATTGATTGCCAGCGGCGGCTTTGGCCTGTGCGGCTTGCCCGAACGGTTGCTGGATGCAGTTCGCGACAGTGGGGTCACTGGCCTGACCTTTGTGTCCAACAATGCCGGTATCGACAATGAAGGCATCGGCAAGCTTCTGCGCACCAAGCAGGTAAAGAAGATGATCTCGTCCTATGTGGGTGAGAACAAAGAATTTGAACGGCAGTATCTGGCGGGCGAACTTGAGGTGGAATTCTGCCCGCAAGGGACGCTGGCCGAACGGATGCGTGCTGGGGGCGCTGGCATTCCCGGTTTTTATACCAAGACCGGCGTCGGCACTTTGGTGGCCGAGGGCAAGGAAGTGAAAGATTTTGGGGGTGAGGAATATATCCTCGAACGCGGCATCTTTGCCGATCTCTCGATCATCAAAGCGTGGAAGGCAGACGAAAGCGGGAACGTTGTGTTCCGCAAGACCGCGCGTAACTTCAATTTGCCTGCCGCGACCTGCGGCAAGGTCTGCGTGGTTGAGGTAGAGCAAATTGTGCCTGTTGGCAGCCTTGACCCCGACTGCATTCATTTGCCCGGCGTCTATGTGCAGCGCATGATCGTTGGGGCGCCTTATGACAAAAAGATCGAGTTCCGTACCGTACGCGAAAGGGATGCGGCATGAGCGATAAGCCAGTGCCCATCGACCTTGTGCCTTATGCCGATATGCTCGGCGACAGCCGCGAATTTTTGCGTGTCTGGGTGAAGGAGGGCGGGCCAGTTACCTGCTTTATCAACCCTGTTCCCGTCGGCGGCGATCCGATGGGCTATGGCATCGCCTTGGTCGATTGTATTCGCCACGGCGCCAAAACCTGGGCCCGCGCCACTGGAATATCCGAGGCTGAAGCCTTGGCGCGGATTTGGGAGGGTGTGGACGCCGAGCGAGCCATCCCAACCGATTTACCGACTGAACACCCCACCACCGATGAAGATGGATTGATACATTGAGCTGGACCCGTGACGAAATGGCAGCCCGCGCTGCAAAGGAATTGCGCGACGGATATTATGTGAACCTGGGCATTGGCATCCCTACGCTGGTGGCCAACCATATTCCGGCTGGCGTCGAAGTAACGCTTCAGTCCGAAAATGGCATGTTGGGCATCGGGCCTTTCCCTTTTGCGGGGGAAGAGGATGCCGACCTTATCAATGCAGGCAAGCAAACCATCAGCGAACTGCCGCAGACCGCGTATTTCGATAGCGCCGCCAGCTTCGCCATGATCCGCGGCGGGCATATCGACCTGACCGTGCTGGGTGCAATGGAAGTCGCCGAAAATGGCGACATCGCGAACTGGATGATCCCCGGCAAAATGATCAAGGGCATGGGCGGGGCAATGGACCTTGTCGCTGGTGTGAAGAAAATCATCGTTGTGATGGAGCATAATGCCAAGGACGGCTCGCCAAAGTTCATCCCCGCATGCACATTGCCGCTGACGGGTAAAAATGTCGTTGACATGATCATCACCGATTTGGCGGTGTTCCAACGCCCCGACAAATCGTCCCCGTTCAAGCTAATTGAAGTTGCACCGGGGATCACCGTTGATGAAGTCGCAGGCAAAACGACTGCCCATTATGAGGTCGCTATTTAATCGGTACGATGCGGCGCTTCATTATATTCTTGATCGCCGCTTCCGCATTGGGGCTGGCCAGCTGGTATTTGTTATACTCGGCGCCGGAGACGAACCAAGTTGCGGTTGTGCTGCGCAAACTTGCAAAGGCACCCCCGAATTTGCCCGACCAGCCGGACGAATGGCGCGGTCGAATCGATTATGGCAAACTCGACCAGCAATTTGCCGCGCTGACACAGCGTTCCGAAATGGCTGGTCTCGCGGTAGCCATAGTTGAGGAGGGCGAGCTGCGTTTTGTCCATGGCTATGGCGTTGTGGACCGTTCCACTAACGCCCCTGTGACTACACATACGGTGTTCCGATGGGCTTCAGTCTCCAAAACGGTTGCCGGCACGCTGGCCGCATCAATGGCGAGCGAAGGCGCGCTTGATTTGCAAAAGCCGGTGTCGAGCTGGCAAAGTTCGTTACGCTTGCCTGATGGCGCTGAGTCACGAATTAACTTTGCGCAATTGCTGGCGCAGCAGACCGGTCTCACCAAAAACGCATATGATGAAAATCTGGAGGACGGGCAGGACCCGCGCGCCATCCGCTCAAGTCTGGCGGATGCGCCGTTGCAATGCGAGCCCGGTACCTGCCACACATATCAGAACCTGGCGTTCGACGCGGCCAGTGAGATATTGGCTAAGGCAGGTAAGCGGTCCTATCCCGACTTGGTCAGCGAGCGTTTCTTTTTGCCACTGGGTATGACCAGCGCGAATTTCGGCATGGCAGGACTGACCGGCGCGAAGGATTGGGCCCGACCGCACAGCGGCAGCAACGTCCGCACCTTAAAGGAAAGCTATTGGCGTGTGCCAGCTGCGGCTGGGGTAGAGAGCAATATCGTTGATTTCTCTCGCTGGTTGCAGGCGACTATGGGCGAACGCCCTGATGTGTTGCCGGCGTCAACGCTTCGATTGGCGCAGGCTCCGCGCGTCAATACGGCGCCAATATATGGCGGTGCGCTGCGGCAGGCGAATTCAGATGCCCATTACGGCCTTGGCTGGCGCAGCTTCACCTATGACGGACGCCAGTTCATCGGCCATTCGGGTGCGGTTGATGGATATCGCGCAACGCTGATTTTCGAACCCGCAACGCGCACGGGCGTTGTTGCCATGTGGAACAGCAACTGGGGCACGCCCTTTCGCATTCCTTTTGCCGTTTTCGACAGCTATCATCAGCGCGCAGATTCGCATTGGTTGGAACTGGACAACTAGCCGGTGCGCCCAATAGCCGATTTTCACGGGAAAGGCCGTTACCAATGACCTACACGCTGATTACCGCGAATCGCAATTACTCCAGTTGGAGCCTGCGGCCATGGGTGCTGATGACAATTCTGGGCATCCCGTTCGAAGACCGCATCGAACCTTTTGCTGCCGATAGCAATTACGAAGCCTTCCGCGCGTTTTCGCCGACGGGACAAGTGCCTGTGTTGCTGGATGGCGCACGGACTGTCTGGGATTCGCTTGGTATCACTTTATATTTGGCTGATCGGCACGAAGGCGTCTGGCCGGAGGATCCTGCCGCAAGGGCATGGGCGCAATGCGCCGTCACCGAAATGCATGGTGGTTTTTCTGCGCTGCGCAATGATTGTACGATGAATGTCGGGGTGCGGGTGAAGCCCAAGCCAATGTCCGCGGCATTGCAAGGCGATGTTGCGCGCATATCGGAGCTTTGGGCACAGGGTCTCGACCGTTTTGCCGGCCCGTTTCTGGCGGGGCCGCATTTCACGGCCGTCGACGCATTTTTTGCGCCAGTCGTGTTTCGCGTGCGCACTTATGGCCTTGATGTCGGCCATGCCGGGCAAGAATGGGTGGACCATATGCTCGGGCTTTCCGCAATGCGCGCGTGGGAGAAAGCTGCACTGGCCGAAAGCTGGCGCGAGGCTGGCCATGAAGCGGAATTGCAGGCCTGCGGCGAGATAATCGCCGATTACCGTCAGGCATAAAAAAGGCCGCCCGCATGGGGCGACCTTCCTTGGGTGTCTAATTTGGCTTAGACCTTGTCGCCTAAAGCACCCTTGATTTTGCCTTTTAGATTTTGGGCCTCGCCCTTACGTTCTTGGGCAATGCCTTCGGCTTCGAGATGCGGGTTATGGGACATTTTGCCCGCAGCCTGCTTGATGTTGCCGGCGATCTCATTGCCTAAGCCTTTGGCCTTGTCTGTCAATTCGCTCATAGCGCAAATCCTTTCTGCGTAATCTGGCCTCGCGGAAACTGCGGGTCAGTACATCAGTTAAAATCTACACAAGCGTTTTTGGTTCCGGCCGTCGCCCCCGTTAGGCTGTTGCCAGCAACGCTTCAGCGAATGCAGTGCCATTGTCGGACGCAAAGCGCAGGAAGAGCGATGGTTCTATCAATTCCAGCTCCATTAAGCGGAACACACCATCGCCATCGCGCAATAGGTCGACCCGGGCATAAGCCAGCGTGCCAGTGCCGGTGATGGATGCGGTGGCGGTTAAGGCGCGTTGTGCCAGATCTTGCGCTGCCGCAGGCGGTGTCACCGCCTCTTCATAACCGCCATATTGTTCCTGCACGCGAAAATCGCCTGCCGTTGGACGTTTGATGATGGCGTGGCTGAAGTCGCCGCCAAAGTAGAAGAGCGAATATTCGCCTTCTTCGGCAATCGTCGGCACATAAGGCTGGATCATCATGCGATGCCCGGCGACCGAATCGGGAACGCCTTCGCCCAGCGTCAGCCGGAACGTCCCGTCGGCACCGCCGGAAATGGGTGGTTTGACGACGAGCGTGTCGACAGCAAAATTGGCGCGGGCATGGTCAAGCGCATCGGCGTCAAGCGCGTCACTCATTAAAGTTGGGACGGACGGAATACCTGCCGCATCCAGTTCTGCCAGATAAGATTTGTCGCTATTCCACCGCAATATACTGACCGGATTGGAAACGGCGATGCCGTCGGCCTCCAATCGGTCAAGCAGGGCAAACCAGCGCGGGCAATCGCGCGGATATCCCCATGCCAACAAAGGCGTGACCAAATCAAATCCGCTCAAATCGTCCGCCTTGGTCCAGTCGATAAATGTCGCTTGGTCGCCCAATAGCCGCGCATAATCCGCCTTTATATGCGACCAGTCTTCCTCATATTCTGGGACAGGGGCTAAGATCGCGATCTTGGGCATGCTCATTCGCCAGCCATTTTTAATATCTCTTTCCACTCGGATTCACGCACCGGCGCTACCGACAGGCGCGATTGCCGCAACATTTCCATTTCGGCCAGTTTAGGGTTCGCCTTGATAGCCTTCAGCGTCACCGATTGGGCAAGCTTGCGTGACGGCTTGACCTTGACCGCAACAAAGCGCGCCTTTTCATCGGTCAGGTCGATGAAATGCTCGTGGCTGATCGTGATAATCGCAACAATCTCAAGGCCGATATTGCTGTGGTAGAAAAAGGCTTCGTCGCCGACCTTCATCGTCCGCAGGTTTATCGCCGCGCTATGATTGCGCACGCCGTCCCAAGTGCCTTCGCCTTCCGCCACCAAATCATCATAACTATACACGTCGGGTTCGGACTTCATCAGCCAAAATTGTTTTGCCACTTGCTACTCCTTTTCGCTGGCAAGCCTTTAAGGCAGGCAGTAACACGCTGTCCATGACACATATGCCCGTTATTTCATTGAGCGGTGGCGATGCCGACGCACTTGGCCAACAGCTTGGCAATTCATTTCGGACATATGGCTTTGCGACCGTTGTAGATCATGGGCTTAACCCGGATCTGGTCGCCAAAGCCTGGGCGCTGACGAAGCAGTTGTTCGAACAGTCCGAGCTGGAAAAGATGAAGGGGTTCGATACCGCAATTGCGGGTCAGCGCGGCTATACGCCATTCAAAACCGAAATCGCCAAGGGCGCTGACTATCATGATCTGAAGGAATTCTGGCATGTCGGACGCGATGTCGCGCCAGACAGCCCGTTGGCGGGTTCGATGTTGCCGAATATCTGGCCAGATATTCCCGAGTTCAAAGAGACGTTCCAGTTGCTCTTTGCCGAAATGGACAAGGTCGGTGCGCGGATACTGTCCTCGATCGCCCGCTATCTCAATTTGCCTGCGCACTGGTTCGACCCGACGATTGATGATGGCAATTCCATCCTGCGGCTATTGCATTACCCGCCGATAGCGGGGGACGCCGAAGGCTGCATCCGCGCTGGCGCGCATGAGGATATCAATTTGATAACGCTTTTGCTGGGTGCCGAAGAGGCCGGGCTGCAGATTCTGCGCCCCGACGGCAGCTGGATGGACGTGTCGCCGCCTCAGGGGGGGCTGGCCGTCAATGTGGGGGACATGTTGCAGCGGCTTACCAACCACATGCTGCCCTCGACGACGCACCGTGTGGTCAACCCGACAGGCGATCGTTCGCGGTTCAGCCGCTATTCGATGCCATTCTTTCTGCATCTGCGGTCTGACTTCCTAATCGCAACGCTGCCGCAATGCGTGAGCGCCGAAAACCCGAATCGCTATCCCGACCCGATTCTCGCAGATGATTATTTGCGCGAACGTTTGATCGAGATTGGTTTGCTTAAGGCTTAAGGGGCGCGTTCTGGTCGGGCTCTGGCGGTTTGCGCCGGACGACCAGATTGACGACCTCCATAAATGTGGCGCGTGCGCGGAGCCACATCATCGCGACATAAAAACAAACACCTGTGGCCGCCAATAACGCGAGTCGCAGCACTGATGGCATGTCGGGCCAGCGCTGCATGATCAACATATGGTCAATCGACCACACCACTGCCGCCATGGCAGCGGCTGCTGCGAGCCCGGGCAATATTGATTCGGCCAGCCCGCGCAATGTGAAGCCAATGTGCGGCCGTGCCTGATATATTGTGAAGGTCAGCAGTATGGGAAACGCGACCAGCCAGCCCCATGCCAATCCTTCTGCGCCGAACTGCACCGCGAAGAGATAGACGGACGGCATAAGGACCGCGCCGAAGATCGCATTACGTAATACGATGTTGGGCAGGCCAAGCGCACTCAATGCTGGCGCAAAGAGAATGTGTAACGTCATCACCGGCATGGCCAGCGCCAATATAGCGACCAGCGGGGCCGCATCGGTCCATTTGGGACCCATAACCACGTCAACCAGAGGCTGCGCCGTAACCGCCATGCCCAAATAGAGCGGGCATGATACGAGCATGATAAGCCGGACGGCTTTGAGAAACCCGGAAGCAAGGGCCACGCGATCATTTTGCAGCCGCGCATAAGCAGGGAAGGCTACCTCATTAAGAGGGGGCACGAACTTCGCGGCAAAGATCTGCGTTAGAAACAACGCCTCTGCATATAGACCGAGATCGTGATTATCGAACGCACGGCCGGCAATGAATATGTCGCCTTGGCTTTGGATGATCCAAAAGCCATGCGCGATCAGCATTGCGGTGCCGAAACCGAACATCCCGCCAGCGCCTTTGAAATTGAAACTCGGCCGAACCCAGAACCGCGTGGCGACGATCAGCGCGATGGCGCGCGTCCAAAAGATAGCGATAGGAGCAGATACTAATGTCCAGACACCATAGCCGCCATACGCCATACCAAGCGCAACAACTGCTCCGATAAAGGCGGAGGTGAGATTGACGATTGCGGGCTTCTTAAAGTCGAGATTCCGGGACAGCATCGCCTCTGGCAGAATCAGAAACGGCGTCGAAAGATAGATAAGCGACTGCCAACGCAGCATGTCACTGATGACGGGCTCGCCATAATAAGTGGCTGCCAGCGGCGCGATGACGAAGAATTGAGTCGCTGCCAATCCGGCATTCAAGAGAATCAGCATGCCGAAAGCTTGCCGAATCCTAATCGATTCAACCTTATCGGACTGTATAAGAGCGGAAACGAACCCATAGCCGTTGAGGAAATTGAGGAA
Source organism: Novosphingobium sp. PASSN1 (assembly GCF_002278815.1). NCBI lineage: Bacteria > Pseudomonadati > Pseudomonadota > Alphaproteobacteria > Sphingomonadales > Sphingomonadaceae > Novosphingobium > Novosphingobium sp. PASSN1. The sequence goes on from NZ_NKIS01000002.1 coordinate 604,864, forward strand.
CACCAGGACGACTGAGGTCATGGCAAACAATCCATAATCGCTTGGTTCAAGGATTCGGATTACTGCGAGCGTGGAAGCCCAACTGATGATCTGCGCGAGAATCTGAGTCCCCGAACGCCAGAAAACCGCGGATTTCACGCGTGTCTGGAACTCTTCGGGTTTCAAGTTGTTATTCAGAGCAGTCAAATCCATCTCCTGCATATACGCGGAAAACCTTACAAATCCTTGGTATTGGGCAGGGAGTGCATTTTTTTTGTAATAAAATTGCAAATGCCTGTTGACCGAATCCCGAAGTCGCTTTAGAGGCCCTCTCACCGGACGGGAAGCAAGCGTTTCCGCGGTTCGGTCGCCAACAAATAGGTCACCTACTCCCCTGGTAGTAAATATCAGGGAACCTTAGGTGTCCGCTTTTTTGTCGGTGGTAACCGGGTAAAACCGGTTCGGCTCTTTGACATTGTGATATTTAGATGAAGGGACATGTGGGCGACGGCGCCAGGTCCGGGGGTTTTTAGGCCCCGGGTGCTTGGTTAAAAATTAGCTGTTCGCACATAATGTCCTATACACCATGTATAGTAATTTGTGCAGGAACAACGCCTGAAAGTTCGAGCCTTGCTGGTTTGCGGATTTATCCGTGCCAGTCTGGTTTTTGAATCAAACTTGAGAGTTTGATCCTGGCTCAGAACGAACGCTGGCGGCATGCTTAACACATGCAAGTCGAACGAGACCTTCGGGTCTAGTGGCGCACGGGTGCGTAACGCGTGGGAATCTGCCCTTAGGTACGGAATAACTCAGAGAAATTTGTGCTAATACCGTATGATGTCGAAAGACCAAAGATTTATCGCCTAAGGATGAGCCCGCGTAAGATTAGCTTGTTGGTGAGGTAAAAGCTCACCAAGGCGACGATCTTTAGCTGGTCTGAGAGGATGATCAGCCACACTGGGACTGAGACACGGCCCAGACTCCTACGGGAGGCAGCAGTGGGGAATATTGGACAATGGGCGAAAGCCTGATCCAGCAATGCCGCGTGAGTGAT
>NZ_NKIS01000014.1:0-118969 GCF_002278815.1 Novosphingobium sp. PASSN1
CGCTGGAGCGCCCAAAACGCGAAAGGAAAAAGCCACCACTTGACCCATCCCTGCACCGCGGGGCACCATATCCACCCGGGTCACTTCTCGATGAAAATCCCGGGTCAACTCTCAGCGGAAATCAACATCCACAGTGCATTGAGGGAGGTTGGATATGTGGATCATCACGAAAATCGGCTTTTTTTCAGTCGTGGAGAAGCCCGAGGATGCAGAAGGAGGCAATCTCACCATCCGTTCCCGTGTGCGATCAGACCTCGAAAACCTGCGTGATCGCTATCTTCCCGATATGGGTGAAATCGGTGACAGCACGGCAAGTGACTACAGGTTCAGGGCTGTCGCACCTCGGGATGCTGTGTCTGCTGCTATGGCTGCGCTTGTGGCTGGAATCGACTATTCCAACTTTAAGTCGGCAGTTTCCGTTACCCAAGGTTATGGCCGTGCAGAGGTATACGGCCACGTCTGGGGAGAGCTTTATCGCCTTCAGAGTGGTAGGTTTGAAGCGCCAGCAGACGATCCACGAATGATTTGAAAGGGAGAACCGCATGACCACCAAGCGCACCAGCGGGATGTTGATCAGGAACTGCCAGTTCGCCTTCAAATGCGATGCGGTGTGGGAAAATTTGGAGCAGAAGCGGAGCAAGAAAATCCGCTTCTGCAACGCATGTGAAAAGAATGTCTACCTGTGCGATGGTGATTATGAGTTGGCTGAAAAAATAAGGCAAAACAAATGTGTAGCTATCGATAGGTATGGGGAGCGGTTGCTGGGGGCAGCATTGCACCCGGTCGATTTTGAGCGTTGAGGTCTGGTTGCGCAATGGCTAAAGTGGCTACGCCAAATCACGATTTTAGAAATTGACTTCTCACTATTTTTGAAGGCAATTACGTGAATAATATCAGATTCAAGTCAATAATGTTCTTGGGCGGCTTATCTGTGCCGAACACTGCTTACGCCTATTGCGTCATGCCCAGCGTAAGCTACGACAAATTCCAAAGCGCTCTCGCTTGGGCAAGTTATGAGAATTGCGTTCAGCAAGAACGACAAGGTGAGCAGCAGCGTTATCTTGCAGAACAGCAACGTCAGCAGATGGAGCGTCAGCGCCAGCAAATGGAGCTTCAACGACGGCAGATGGAAGCTCAAACGCTTGAGATGCAGCGCCAATCTCGCATTCAGGAGCAACAGTTGCAAACCCAGCAGAGGCAGCTTGAATCTCAGAAGCAGATGCAGAGTTATTCTGCTGCACCTTCAAATGTTGTAGGGCTTAATGCCTATATTTTTGAATTATCAAAAAAATACAACGCTCAGCTACCGTTGCAATTTGATAATGTTACTAAGCTTATTCGTGTTGATGCTGGAAATAGCACTCTAACGATGGTTCATCAAATATCATATGAGGTTGATACGCAGGATCGCATCAACACTATGGCTTCGATTATAGGGCCTAAAGCTTGCAGTGATCCAGAGACGCTGCGAAATATTAATGTATATCGTGTGAAATATGTTTATCGATATTTTATGCCATCTGGGCGAAATTTTGATATTTTCATGAATCCCGGTTCTTGCTGATATATCTGCATCTCACCCACAAAAATCCACAAGGCACCATATCCCCGCTGGGGTACCGTCTAGGCCATCGCCGTTTGACTGACCTGCACCATATCCTCGCCGTCTGCCGATCCCGCTCCGAATCAGCGTTATCGAGATGTAGGTTATGCAGGGCAATCGATCATGTCACCGGGAATGGCATGGGATAGGCGAAGCAGTGATGGCCCTGCTCTCTTCCCAAGGGTGACCACGATGGCTACAAATAACCCTATGGGTAAAGGCTTTGGCCTTCGCATCGTGGAGACTGAGAGCATATGAACGTCCCAGTCAGCAGGGTGCTTCTAGCGACGTTGATGATCGCCACGACTGCGGCACCGGAGCCAACGTTTGCTCAGTCAATGTTGGCGGGAAAACAAGCTGATCCGCAACCACAGGACGAGGTGCGAGAAGGCCCTTGGGAAGACTACTCCCCAGATGCTTGGTGGATTGTCTACGTGAAACCGGGGTCACTTGAAACATATGCCATAAGAAACAAGGACTTCGGAACTGGCAATGTGTTTTTCGGTCTGGGAGGGCAAGGGGTAAGGATTTGGGTCAAGGGAAACCATAAATCCAATCCAGCCGTAGCTTACCGGAAAACGATGACCCTCTATCGCTTCCTGTGTCAGTCGAAAGTTTACGCAAAGGATCAGTTCATAGCTTCCACCTCAAATGGCAGGATTATTCAATCTTGGCAGCGTGGTGGCAAATTTCAGGCATGGGTCCCTGATAGCCTTGAGGAAGCTGTTGCTGATCATGTTTGTCGATCTGGAACAGATCGTTGAATTCTGATCATCGACCACCTTACAGAGAATGGGGCGATGGAACCTAAGCGTCTGTATGAGTCGCCATTCACCGATCTGGACGATCAAGGTGTGGGTGGCCTGTTCCCACAGGCTGATGTGCTTCAGATTGTGAGTGTGCTGAATGATGTGAAGCTTAAGGCTGCGGCTTAGGGTTTGGTGTGAAGCGTGGAGAGTGGGGTTGCAGCCTCGGGGTGGCGTTTTGCAGCCTAGGAGGAAGTTTTGAAGCCTAGGGGTGTTGCTTCGCTAAGCGAAGGAGGCGTTTTGAAGCTTCTGTGGAGCTACCATTTGACGGTCACGCCGCCCAAGTTCGACCTACGACGTACCACCTTGCGGTCACCCTGAAAGTGAGAACCCGCCCCCTGCCAAACTACTGATTAAATGGAATTAATTTCTGCTGAAGCGGACTGGCATCCACCAGACTTTTGAAGCCTATATGAAGCCTGAAAGCGGAAAATGGCTTTGGGAGAGGCTGCAAAACTCTCCTAAGCCATTGAAAATAATGGTGAGCCCTGCTGGGTTCGAACCAGCGACCTACTGATTAAAAGTCAGTTGCTCTACCGACTGAGCTAAGGGCCCACACGCAATCGGGATGCGACGCACCTACGGACCGCGCGGGGCTGGGTCAAGCGGGCGTGGAGGTGGCGGATGGTGCATGTCCCCATGGGATCGCGCCATTGCGGCGCAACCTTGACGGCGGGGGTGAGGACGAAAGCGCGGGTGCGGAAGCGGGGGTGCGGGATTGTCAGCGTTTTGGTGCGCCAGGCGCCGCCACTCCACAGCACGATATCGAGATCAAGGGTGCGCGTCCCCCAGCGCTGGCCGCGGCGGACGCGGCCGAAGCGGGTTTCGATGGTTTGCAGCAGAGCGAGCAGCGCGGGCGGCGCAAGCGGCGTGGCGATGCGCGCAGCCCCGTTGGCATAGCGGCGGCGCGAGGGACCGACGGGAGCGCTCGTGATGAAGTGCGAGACAGCTTCCACCGTCAATCCTTCCTGCGCCAGCGCGGCAAGCGCAGCGGCGAGGACTTGCGGCGGGGAGCCGTGGCGCTGGTGCCGCTGGTTCGAACCCAGCGCGATCAGGTAGCCCCACACGGAACCGGGGGGCCGGTCAGATATCTTCGGCAAGGCGCGTATAGAGCTGCGGGCGGCGATCGCGGAAGAAGCCCATGCCGGCGCGGTGGCGCGCGGCTTCGGCAAGATCGAGCGTGGCGGTGAGGACGCCGGTTTCCGCAGCGCTGAACTCCGCGAGGAAATCGCCCCATTGATCGGCAATGAAGCTGTGGCCGTAGAACCGCTGGGGAGGCGTCCCGCCCACGCTCTCGCTGCCGATGCGGTTGGCCGCGATCACCGGCATGCAGTTCGAAACCGCATGGCCAAGCATCGCGCGGCGCCAGACGCGGCTGGTATCGAGGTTCGGATCGTAAGGTTCGCTGCCGATGGCGGTGGGATAGAACAGCACTTCGGCGCCCATCAGCGCCATGGCCCGCGCGCATTCCGGGTACCACTGATCCCAGCACACGCCGACGCCGATGCGGGTGCCAAACAGGTCCCACACCTTGAAGCCGGTGTTCCCGGGGCGAAAATAGTACTTTTCCTCATAACCCGGGCCGTCCGGGATATGGCTCTTGCGATAAGTGCCCATGATCGCGCCATCCGGCCCGATCATCGCCAGCGTGTTGTAGTAATGATGTCCCTCGCGCTCAAAGAAGCTGGTGGGGATGGCGATCTTGAGGCTGCGGGCGAGCGCCTGCATGGCCTTGACCGACGGGTCTTCGCCGAGCGGATGTGCGAGGGAAAACAGCGCCTCGTCCTCGATCGTGCAGAAATAGGGGCCGGCGAACAGCTCTGGCGGGAGGACGATCTGCGCGCCTTGCCCGGCAGCTTCTTCCACCAGCGCGCTGACAGCGGCGATGTTGGTCTGCGCATCGGGAGCGCCAAGCGCGAGCTGGAGGGCGGCGACGGTGAGCTGGGTCATGCGCGGGACTTGGGGGGCCTCGGCGGGATTGTCAAAGGGTAGCACTAACCCCGGGGCGATCCCGGGGGTTGGCGCACCAAACGGGTATCAGGGCCGCTTGGCGAAAAGCAGCGTCATGCGGTCGCTTTCGCCGATGGCTTCATACTTGGCGCGGTCCTTGTCTTTCAGGGCGAGGACGGGCGGCAGGGTCCACACGCCGTTCGGCCAATCCGCCGTATCCTTGGGGTTGGCGTTGACTTCGCTCTTGGCGACAAGGCGGAAGCCGTGCGCTTCGACGAGCGCGATCACATCGGCCTCGCGCATGTAGCCGTTGATGCCGAGGGTATAGTTCGCCGGGGCATCCGGCTTGGCGCGGTGTTCCTCGATCCCGAGGAGGCCATCGGCCTTGAGCAGGCTGCGGATCGCGGCGAGATCGTTGTAGAGGTAGCCATCGGGCCACATGTTGTGGAGTTCGCGCATGATCAGCACACGGTCGACCGTGCCCTTGCGTTCGGCAGGGATTGCATCAAGCGTATAGGCGGGGATGCGGTTCGCCGTCAGGCCCGTCCAGCCGGCGGCTTTTTCCGGGAACTGGGCGGGGAACGCGGCCAGGCGATCACGGGTTTCGCCAGAGGCAGCGGCGAGACCGGCGGTTATGCCGATATACTGCCCCTTTTCAGCGAGATAGGGGGCAAGCACGCGTGTGTACCAGCCCGACGAGGGCATATAGTCTGCCACAACCATATCCGGCTTGATGCGGAAGAAGGCCAGTGTTTCGGCGGGATGGCGGAAGGCGTCGCGCACGCGGTCCTTGTCGCGCCGGGGATCGGCGAGGACTTTTGCCATGGCGGGATCGGTCGCGCTCACCGCAGGCGCTTCGGGTGCGGCGCTGATCGCGGAAGGAATCGCAGCCGCAGCAGCGAGCAGGAGAGCGGGGAGGAAGGCGGCCTTGCGCATGATGGTACTCCGATGGCGACTCGGTGTGTTTTCCCACCAGCCTATGCGGGCAGGAGGCGATGACAACCGCGTCTGTCGTGCCTATTTGCGGTTGCAGGCATAGGGGACTTGACCCCCGGAAGACAAGGATAACGCGAATGGCGCAGGCAATCATGGCGGGCGGATGCTTCTGGTGCACCGAGGCGGTGTTTCGCGACGTGATCGGGGTGATCGCCGTGGAAAGCGGCTACATCGGCGGCACGGTGCCCGATCCGACCTACAAGGCGGTGTGCAGCGGGACGACGGGCCACGCCGAGGCGATCCGCGTGACCTATGATCCGGCGCTGCTGTCGCTCGATGATCTGCTCGACATCCACTTCGCCACGCATGACCCGACGACGCTGAACCGGCAGGGCAATGACGTGGGCACGCAGTATCGTTCAGCCCTGTTCCCGGCCGATGCGGAGCAGCGCGCGTCGATGGAAGCGGCGATTGCGCGCGCGCAGGCGGCAAGCGCGAAGCCGATCGTGACGGTGATCGAGGGCGAGGATGGCGCAATGCCGATCTGGTATCCGGCGGAAGATTATCATCAGGAGTATTGGCAGGGCGAAGGCCAGCGCAATCCCTATTGCCTCGCGGTGATCCCGCCCAAGCTGCAGAAGCTGCGCAAGAGCTTTGCCGCCAAAGTGAAGCCGGGGTGATCAGGGCGTGATCAGCGACGCGGCCTTCAACGCGTTTTGCGCCAGCCTGCCGGGCACCACCTATGCCTGCCAGTGGGGCGGGGCGCATGTGTGGAAAGTGGGCGGCAAAGTCTTCGCCATCGGCGGCTGGAACCCCGATGGCGTGGGCATCACGTTCAAGGTCAGCGAAATCACCTTCGAGGTGCTGAAGGACAGCCCGGGACTGCGCCCGGCCCCCTACATGGCCTCACGCGGGTTGTTCTGGCTCCAGTATCATGATCCGGCGGCGATGGCCGATCAGCAGGTGCTGGATCACGTGCGGGAATCCTACGAGCGTGTCACCGCGAAGCTTCCGCGCAAGACGAGAGCGGCGTTGAATCTCTTGCTCGCGTGAGAGGTCCGCCCCCTACTTGCCCCACATCGCCGCGAAAAAGCCATCGATGCCGCCCGCTTCGGCAAGCATCCCCGGATCGCTGCGAAACCAGCCTTCCGGCGTGGGGGTCAGGCCCTCAGGCAGTTGGTCGGCCGTGATGGCGACAGGCCCGAGCGCCTTGACCCACGAGGCCTGCGCTTCGCCCTCGCCCGGTTCCAGCGAGCAGACTGCATAGACAAGGCGGCCATCGGCGCGAATCGCGCCCGAAGCGCGTTCGAGGAGGCCGCGCTGGAGGTCTTCGAGGGCGGGCTGGTCGATCAGGCGGTGAAGCACATCCGGGTGACGGCGGCAGGTGCCGGTGGCGCTGCACGGCGAGTCGATCAGCACCGCGTCATAAAGTTCGGTCGGGCGCCACTGCATCGCGTCTGCGGTGACGACATCGACTTCGAGGCCAACGCGCGCAACATTTTCGCTCAGGCGTTCAAGGCGGCGCGCGGACTTGTCGAGCGCGGTGACCTTCCATCCGGCGGCGGCGAGCTGCATGGTCTTGCCGCCGGGCGCAGCGCAGAGATCGAGGACGCGGCGGCCTTCACCCGGCCCCAGCAAGCGCGCGGGCACGGTGGCGGCGAGATCCTGCACCCACCATGCGCCCTCGGCGAAGCCTTCGATGCCCTCGACCGAACCCGCGCGCGCCAGCCGGACATGGCCGGGGGCGAGCGAAACGCCGCCGAGCCGCTCGGCCCATTCAGCGGTGCGGGCGGGATCGCGCAGCGAAAGATCGAGCGGCGGCGGCACGGCAAGGCCAGCGGCGATGGCGTCCACACGGTCAGGCCAGGCTGCGCTCCAGCGGGCAAGCACGGCTGCGGGCAGGGTGGGCGCAGCAGGCAGGCCATCTGTGCGCAGTACGGCGGAAAACACCCCGTGCGCGAGGCGGCGCGGACCACCGGTGAGGAGCGGCAGGCCCGTGGCGATCACTGCGTGCGGCGGCAGGCCGAGCCGCAGCGCCTGCGCCAGCATGAGCCTCAGCACGCTGCGCGCCTTGGCGTCTTCCGGCAGGATCTGGCGGGTAGCGCCATCGATCAGCCGATCGAGGTCCGGCAGCCAGCGCAGCGCTTCGGCAGCGATGGCGAGTGCGAGGGCGCGGTCATCCCCGCGTTCGATCGCGCGCAGTACCGGCGGTGCGGCCTGATCGAGTGGATCGCCCCGGCGCAGCACGGCATCGAGGAGGCGCAGCGCGGCGCGGCGGGCGGGAACGCCGGGGAGTTCGTCTGTTACAGGGGGGCGGGCCATCAGGAGCCTATCGCGCGCGGTGCCCCCTTTGGCAATTGCGCATTGCGTCCGCGCGCGGCAGGAGAGGCCCATGGAAAAAGCGATCCCTCGCGCGACCAAGCGGCCCGCCACCTTTGCCCGGCCCGAACATTGGTCCACCGATCCTGCACCGCAACCGCGTGAAGCGGAAAAGCGCGATGATCCCGACGGCCTTGACCCCACGCGCTTTGGCGATTGGGAACGCAACGGGATCGCGATTGATTTCTAGCGTTCCCGATTGATCAGATCGCGGCGACAGACCTCGAGCGCAGCAAGCGCGAACGGCACCACGACCAGAACGCCGGCAAGGCCGATCCGCAAGTTGGCACCGAATGCGCCGGAAATCTTTCCGGCGGCATAAGGCCCGAGTGCAAGCCCCAGCATCGTTGCGAACAGGAAGAACGCAGCCGTCGCCGTGGCCCGGGTTGCCGCGGGCACGATGTTGACGATCGTGCCGGCAGCCCCACCAAGCGCGCAGCTGGCCAGAAACCACATCGGGAAGACGCAGAAGTAGACGACCGTGAGCGAATGCGTGCCCAGCATGATGGCGTTGGGCACCAGCGACGCGAGCAATGATACGCTGACGACGATAATCCGCCGCGAGTGGAGGCGGTCTCCCGCAAGCTTGTCCCCCAGCGCGCCGCCGGCAATCACGCCAAGCGCGCCGCCAACCGCCGCCGATCCGCCGACGATGAGCGCCACCGCCCCCGCCGAGGCCCCGAACTCCCGGATCACCAGCGATGGCCCGAAAGCCGAATTGGCATACGTGATCACGCACATCAGGCCATAGCCCAGATTGAGGCCAACCACCGACTTGGATGCCCAGATGACGCTGAAGGCTTCGGGATCATCATGCCGCAGGGCAACGGCCCAGGAGGCAATCGCATACGTGCCGATGCCCAGCGCGATCCATTGCGCCGGATCGCCGATCACGAACGACAGCACCGTGCCGACAACGGCCAGTCCCGCGGCGATGGCCAGATTGCCGATCAGCGCCGCGCTGCCGCACTTGGCCGCAGCAAGCAGCGTGAAGGGCGGGACAATCGCCGCAAGATCGCGCACGAAAGCATTGAGCGTCGCAGGCTGCTGCACAGGACGCGGAGCACCATCAGCCGGAGGCGCTTCGAAGCGGCCGCGCACCGGTTCCCTGAGGCTGCGCACCCACAGGGCAAGGGCAAGGCCCGGAAGCCCCACGGCGAGGAAAGCCGCCTGCCACCCGGCAAGGCCAAATGGGCGCTCGCCCAGCGCGAAGGCGTGGTTCCAGCCGCCCGCGATCGCCGTCCCGATGTAAAGCGAGAAGCCCCCGCCAAGGTAGATCCCCGACGAGAAGATCGCCACTGCGGTCGCGCGGCGGTGCGCGGGGAAATAGTCTGCCAGCAGCGAATAGGAACACGGACCAGCCGTCGCCTCACCCACGCCGACGCCGATGCGGGCGGCACCAAGCTGCCAGAAGCTGCGCGAAAGGCCGGAAAGCGCGGTCATCACCGACCACAGTGCAAGGCCGGAGGCCAGAACGCTGGTGCGCGTGGCGCGGTCCGCCAATTTCCCGAGGGGAATGCCGAACAGCGCATAGAACACACCGAAGGCGGTGCCATAGAGGAAGCCGAACTGGGCGTCTGAAATGCCGAGGTCGTGCTTTATGTCCACCGCGAGGATCGTAAGCAGCTGACGATCCACGAAATTGATGATGTAGACGATGACCAGGACAAACAGCGCATACCAGCTGTAGCGGTCAACGCCGAACCATTGCTTCGGCTTATCCGTCATCTCCATACTGCGTGCCATCCTCTATCCCGGCTGCATCGAATCCCGCGCGCCGCAGACGGCAGCTGTCGCAGACGCCACAGGCCCGGCCGTCGGGCAGCGGATCGTAGCACGACCAGCTGGCCCCCGGATCGAGCCCGAGACGGGCTGCTTCTTGCGCGATTTCGCTTTTCTTGAGGTGTTGGAGCGGGGCGTGGACCCGCACGGTACCGCCTTGATCGCCCAGCTTGGTCGCAACCCGTGCCAGCGCTTCAAAGCCGCCAATGAATTCCGGTCGGCAATCGGGGTAGCCCGAATAATCGAGCGCGTTCACGCCGATGAACAGATCGCCGGACCCTGCCGCTTCCGCCCAGGCCAGCGCCAGCGACAGAAACACGAGATTGCGCGCGGGGACATAAGTGACCGGGATATCGTCCCCCACCCCATCCTTGGGCACCGCAATGTCAGCCGTCAGGGCCGATCCGCCGAACTGGCGCAGATCGAGCGGCAGGACCAAGTGCCGCTCGACACCGAGCGTTGCGGCGATAGCGCGCGCTGCATCGATTTCGACCCGGTGGCGCTGATTGTAGTCGATCGTGAGGGCGAGAACGCGAAACCCCTGCTCCTGCGCGAGGGCCGCGCAGACCATCGAATCGAGCCCGCCCGAAAGCAGGACGACGGCAAGAGGGGCTTGTTCGGAAACGGCTTTTGCGACCATCCCACAGAGCTAGAGGCATGGATCGCCCGTGGCAATCCTCGTCACGCGATTGGCTGTCCAGCGCAGCTCAGGACGCGCAAGCCCCCACGCGCCGCACTTCGGCGCGCATGTTGAACGGCAGCCCTTGCGCGATGCCCTGCGTTTCCAGCTGAACGAGCTGCGCGCTTTCGAAACGCACCGATGTCTGGCCATAGCCGTTGCCCGGGCAGGTGTAGTGCACTGTCACCGCATCGGCAGTATCCTGCACGGCAAAGCTGCGGCAGGATTCGCGCATGTGCCGGATCTGGATCAGCCGGCGCCCGTTCTCGATGCAGAGCCGACTGCGACCACCCGCTAGATCGCGATCCCGCACTTCCCATTGGCCCGGCTGGAGATGATCGAGCATCGCGAGCGAAGGGCGCTGGGCGGTCAGCGCGGGCGCCGCGAAAGCCAGCAGCGCGGTGGCGCTCCTCCCCACCAACCGACGCTGCCGGGGTGATGCGAAACGGGACAGTCGGCGCAGCAAGCGGTCCATCGGGCAGGCGCGTCCATCAGCGGCGCTCAGGCACCATGCCCGAACAACCTGTCAGCAATATAGTCGCAAACTTGGCTGCGTTAAAGTGTACTTGGTGCGCGACGAACCGATTCCGCCCATTCAATCGAGTTCAATTTCGAACACCCGCGAACAGAATGCACAATCAACCAGGATCTGCCCCTCCTCGTTGCGCATCTCTTCGCGCTCGGCTTGTCCGAATCGCGAGAGGACCGAGCGGTAGTACTCGCTCGTGCAGCGGCAGCCCTTGGTGATCCGCGCGCCCTGATCAACGCGAACTTCGCGCTCCTCGTGAAACAGCCGCCACAGCAGGCTTTCGAGATCGAGCGCCGGATCGACCAGTTCCGGCGACGAAATCGCCCCGCCCATGATCCGCATGTGCTCCCATTCGGGGTGATCAAGCTGAACGTGGAGGCGCTCGCGCCCTTCCTCGCCTTCGGGCAGGTGCTGGATCAGCAGGCCGCCTGCCACGCAGCCAGCGGCATCGCTGCGCACACCAACCCGGATCAGCGTGGGGATCTGCTCGGACTGGACGAAATAGCTCTCGCAGGCGGCGGCGAGCGTTTCCCCTTCAAGCGGAACAATGCCCTGATAGCGCTGGCCCGACGTGGCGAGATCGAAAGTGATCGCAAGATAGCCACTGCCGAACAGCGCATGCAGCGTCGGGCTCGGGCCAAGCTCGTCAAGCCGCGCCCGATCGAACCGCGCATAGCCGCGCACTTCCCCGCCGCGATAATCGCACACCAGCAGATCAACCACGCCGTCCTGCGTCTGCGCCTGCATCGTCAACTGGCCCTGCTCATCCTTGAGCAGCGCGCCGAGCAAGGCTGCCAGCACCAGTGCTTCAGCCAGCAAGTGCCGGATCGGTGCCGGATAGGAATGGGCGGCAAGCACCGAATCGAGCACCGGGCCAAGCCGCACCACGCGCCCACGCGCATTGCGGTCGGGCACAGTGAACGCCAGAACCTGATCGAAGCCGGTCGATCCGGCAGGCTCGGAACCCTCCTGCATGGTCAGATCTGCCCGAAGGCCCAGCGCAGAATCGCCTTCTGCGCATGGATGCGGTTCTCCGCCTCGTCCCACACCACGGATTGGGGGCCGTCGATCACTGCGTCGGTCACTTCCTCGCCGCGATGCGCGGGCAGGCAGTGGAGCAGCACGGCATCGGGCTTCGCCAGCGCCAGCAACTCCGCGTTGACCTGGTACGGGCTCATTGCCGCCAGCTTCGCCTCGGCATGGGCCTGACCCATCGAGATCCAGGTGTCCGTCACCACGACATCCGCCCCGCGCACTGCTTCCGCCGCATTGCGATGAATGTCGATCCGGGCACCGCCGGCGCGCGCCGCGGCGATGAAACCGGGATCGCTGTCATAGCCCTCGGGCACGCCGATGCGGACGTTGAACTTCATCAGCCCCGCCGCCTCGACGAACGAGTTGAGCACGTTGTTGCCGTCGCCCAGCCACGCCACTTCAAGGCCCGGCAGCGCCTTGCCGTGTTCCAGCAAAGTCTGCAGGTCGGCCGCGATCTGGCATGGGTGCGAAAGATCGGTCAGGCCGTTGATCACCGGCACGCTGGCATAATGCGCCAGTTCTTCCAGCTTGGCGTGATCATCGGTGCGCAGCATGATGGCATCGGCCATGCGGCTGAGCACCCGCGCCGTATCCGCGATCGTTTCCCCGCGCCCCAGCTGCGTGGTGCCGGCATCGAGCACGATGCTGCTGCCACCGAGTTGGCGGATACCGATGTCGAACGAAACGCGCGTGCGGGTCGAGTTCTTCTCGAACACCATCGCCAGCACCCGCCCGGCGAGCGGCGCATCGGCATCGGGCAGGCCCTTGGGAAGCCCCCGCCGCGCCGCCTTGCGGTCCATCGCATCGCCGAGGATCGCCGCCAGCGCATCGCCGCCGGCATCGCTCAGGCTGAGGAAGTGGCGGGTCATGCCGGCTGCGCTTCGAGAGCGTAACTGGCCGTGGCCGCCGAGAGCTTCTCCATGAATTCGTCCATATGGCTATCGTCGATTACCAGCGGCGGCAGGACACGGAAGGTCATGTCGCCAGCAGCCACCGTCAGCAGCTGGTGGTTGTCGCGCATGTGCGCCACGAAAGCGCGCGGCTCGATCTTCATCTTCACGCCCAGCATCAGCCCGCGCCCGCGCACGAGCTCGAACATGTCCGGGTAGTTGCCGATGAACTGCTCCAGCCGGCTGCGCAGGCGCTCGCCCTTGGCCTTGACCTCGGCGAGGAAAGCGGGCTCCGCCACCACATCGAGCACGGCTTCGGCGGCGGCCATGGCCAGCGGATTGCCGCCATACGTGCTGCCATGCGTGCCAAGGCCCATGCCGCGCGCTGCCTTCTCGCTCGCAAGGCAGGCGCCGAGCGGGAAACCGCCGCCGATGCCCTTTGCGCTCGCCATGATATCGGGCACGACGCCGTACTGCTCATACGCATAGAGATCTCCGGTGCGCGCCACGCCGCACTGCACTTCGTCGAAGATCAGCATGAGATCATGCTCATCGGCAAGATCGCGCAGACCCTGCAGGAATTCGGGCGAGGCATCGCGAATGCCGCCTTCGCCCTGAATCGGCTCGACCAGGAAGCCCGCCGTATTCGGGCCGATGGCTGCCCGTGCTCCTTCGAGATCGTCGAAATCGACATACCGGAAGCCTTCGAGCAGCGGCATGAAGCCCTTGTGCATCTTCTCCTGATTGGAGGCGCTGATCGTGGCCATCGTGCGGCCGTGGAACGCATTCTTGAACGTGATCAGCTCGAACCGGTCGGTGTTGCCGGCGTGCTGGTGATAGGCGCGCGCGGTCTTGATCGCGCATTCCACCGCTTCCGCGCCCGAATTGGTGAAGAACACGGTATCGGCAAAGGTCAGGTCGACAAGGCGCTGCGCAAGGTGTTCACCCTGCGGGCTGCCATAGAGGTTGGACACGTGCATCAGCGTCGCCGCCTGCCGCTGGATCGCGCCGATCAGGTGTTCATTGCTGTGCCCGAGCAGGTTGACCGCGATGCCGCTGGCGAAATCGAGATAGCGCGTGCCGTCTTCGCTGATCAGATGGCAGTGCTCTCCGCGCACCGGACGCACGCCGCACCGGGGGTAGACGGGCATCAACGGGGTGATCGACATGACACGGTTCCTTCCTGCTTCGGCTCCCATCTGGCCGGGAGTATTGGCGTAAACGACAAATGGCGACCCGGGAGGGCCGCCACTTGCGAATTTCAGCGATGCAAGCCTGCGGCCGAAGGGCTACAGGGAATGCACCAATCTCAGTCTTGTCGGGGCACCAGGTTGACAGCCGAGTGCTTGCCGCGGCGATCAACCTCAAGGTCGAACTCAAGCTTGTCGCCTTCGTTCAGCTCGCGCATGCCCGAACGCTCGACCGCGCTGATGTGCACGAAGGCGTCCGGCTGGCCGTCATCACGCGTGATGAAGCCGAAGCCCTTCATCGCATTGAAGAACTTGACCGTACCAGTCGCCTTTTCGCCCGTCAGCGAACGCTGCGGGGCTGCGGGCTTGGCCGCAACCGCGATCACGTCGCCAACCACCTGAAGATCGGCTGCCGAAACCTTGCCGCCGCGATCGACGAGGTTGAATTCGAGCTGCTGGCCCTCTGCAAGGCCCTCAAGCCCGGCACGCTCGACCGCGCTGATGTGAACGAACACGTCCTCACCGCCGTCTTCACGCTGAATGAAGCCGAAGCCCTTCTGGGAATTGAAGAACTTGACGACACCCTTGCCGGTGCCAACGACCTGTGCCGGCATTCCGCCGCCACCACCGCCGCCGCCGCGCGGGCCGCCAAAGCCGCCGCCACCGCCGCCGCGCGGGCCGCCGAAGCCACCACCACCACCACCGCCGCCGAAGCCGCCACGATCGCCGCCGCCGAATCCGCCGCGATCACCGCCGCCGAAACCGCCACGACCGCCACCGCCGCCGTAGCCGCCGCCACCACCGCCGCGGTCAAAACCGCCGCCGCCGAAGCCACCACCGCCGCCGCCGTAGGGGTCGAACCCGCCTTCGTCACCGAAACCATCGCGCTTGTCGCGTCCGCGACCCCGCCGCCCTCTGTCAAAACCCATAAAAACCAATAAACCTTCGTTCCGCCCCTGCTTTCCTGGGTGCCGCAGGCCGGACGCGGTTGCCGGCGGCACAACAAGGGAAATGCGCGAGACTCTGCCCGCCTGATCCTCTGCACCAGACACTATAACCAAGAAAAGCGTCCAGCGCGAACGGATTCGTTGTTTGGCGCAACCGGCTACAGGATCAGTGTGGCCATTCTGCCATGTTCGTGCGGCCCTTGCCCTTGGCAGAGGGTTTGGGCAAAGCATCCGACATGCATTTGCTAACCCTTCTGGCAGACCCTTCGGCCTGGGCCGCGCTTGTCACGCTGGTCCTGCTCGAGATCGTGCTGGGCATCGACAACCTGATTTTCATCGCGATTCTTTCTAACAAGCTGCCCGCCCACCAGCAGGCGCGCGCGCGGCGCATCGGCCTGCTGCTCGCGCTCGGCTTGCGGCTGGGGCTGCTGACGCTGATCGGCTGGATCGTGACGCTCACCACGCCGCTGATCGACCTTGGCATTGCCGGCAGCGCGGGTGAACATGGCGAACCCTTGTTCGAAACCGCCCTGTCCGGGCGTGATCTCATCCTGATCGTCGGCGGCATGTTCCTGCTGTGGAAGGCGACCAAGGAAATCCACGACACCATCGATCCCGAACCCAGCGGCGAACTGCTCGATCACAAGGGCCACACCGCTGTCGCCGCCGCCCATTTCGGCACCACGATCGTGCAGATCATCGCGCTCGATCTGGTGTTCTCGATCGATTCGATCCTGACGGCGGTCGGCATGACGGACGAGATCGCGATCATGATCACCGCCGTGGTCTTTACCGTCGGCCTGATGATGATCGCAGCCGATCCGCTGGCGAAGTTCATCGAGCACAACCCGACGCTGGTGATGCTCGCGCTCGCTTTCCTGATGATGATCGGCCTCGTCCTGCTGGCCGATGGCTTCGGGGTTCATATCCCGAAGGGCTACATATATGCCGCGATGGGCTTCTCGGTCTTTGTCGAGCTGCTCAACATCATCGGCCGCAATCGCCGGACCCGCCGCAAATCCGCCGCATAGCCGGACCGCACCACACACCACCAACCAGAGGCTGCCCCCATGTTTCGCAAGATCGACGACAAGACATTCGCCAGCCCGCAGATCGAAGTGGCAGACGTGGCCGAGGCCGCCGCGCTCGGGATCGGCATGATCATCAACAACCGCCCCGAAGACGAATCGCCAGACCAAACGGCGGGCGCGGAGATCGAAGCCGCAGCGCAGGCCGCCGGGATCGCCTATGTCGCCATTCCCGTGACCCACGCGGGCTTTTCGATGCCGCAAGTCGAAGCGATGCAGGCCGCGCTGGCCGCAGCGGGCGACAAGCCAGTCCTCGCCTATTGCCGCTCGGGCACCCGGTCGACCCTGCTTTGGGCGCTCACTCAGGCGCGCATGGGCATGGCGCCCGAAACCATCGCCGCCCATGCTGCCGGTGCGGGCTATGATGTCGGCCCGATCATGCCGCAGCTCGATATGCTCGCCGCACAGGCACGCTGAAACCCACCCCCGCGACCAAGACCAACCACCATGTCTGCGCTCACCGCAATGCTGGATCACCCCGGAGCCACGATGGCCCTACAGGCGGCTGGCTCGCTCGTCTCCGTCCTGCTCGTCTTCGTGCTCGTCCGTGCTCTGGGCCTCGGCCATGATGTGCGCATCGCCGACGCAGCCGAAGCGCGCGCCCTTGCCGAACAGGCGCACTGCGGCTTCGATCCGGTCGAGATCGCGCTGGACCGCGCCCGCATCGGCTCGCTGCTCCGCAATCGCGCCGGTGAGGTCATGCTGATCCGCCGCCACGGCGCACGCTTTGCTGCACGCGTCCTCACCAGCCACGCCGGAGCCCGCCTCGATCGCAGCTTCCTCACCCTCTCCAGCGAGGATCCCCACTTCGGCAGCATCACGCTTGATCTGGGCGAACAGGCGCAAGTCTGGGCGGCCAGCCTGCGCCGATTGGAAGCACGCGCATGAACGATACCCTATCAACGCTCCTAGCCGAGCTCACTGGTGCGCTCAGCCAGCCGATCACCCATCCGATCGATGTAATCGCTTATGCCGTGCCCGCCTTCATCGCGCTGATCCTGATCGAGATCGCATGGGCTCGCCGCCATGCGCCCGATGCCTACGAGCCGCGCGACATGCTAACTTCGCTGCTCATGGGCCTTGGCAGCACCATCGCCGGAGCGCTGGTTGCGGGCGCAATCTACGCGGCGGCGACATGGCTCTACGCGCACCGTATCGCCACCGTGCCGTATGCGTGGTGGTCGTGGCTGGCCGTGCTGCTGCTCGATGATTTCAACTACTACTGGGCGCACCGCACCGGGCACCGGGTGCGCTGGTTCTGGGCGGCGCATGTCAACCACCACACCAGTCAGCACTACAACCTCAGCACCGCACTGCGGCAGACCTGGACCGGCTTCTTCGCGCTTTCCTTCGCGTTCCGCATCTGGCCAGCGTTCTTCGGCGTGCCGCCCGAAATGCTGCTGACCGCAGGCGCGATCAACACCGTCGGCCAGTTCTGGATCCACACCGAAGCCGTGCGCCGGATGCCAACATGGTTCGAATGGGTATTCAACACCCCCTCGCACCACCGCGTCCACCACGCGACCAATCCGCTCTATCTCGATCGCAACTTTGCCGGCGTGTTCATGATCTGGGACCGGATGTTCGGCACCTTCCAGCCCGAACTGGACGAGGAACCTGCGCGCTACGGGGTGATCCGCCAGCTGGGCACGTTCAACCTCCTCCACAGCGTGTTCCACGAATGGAAGGGGATGCTGCAGGACTTCGCCGCCGCCCCGCTGCGCCACAAGCTCAGCTATCTCGTCCGCGAACCCGGCTGGAGCCACGATCGCAGCCGCGAGAGTTCGGACACGATCCGTGCCCGCTGGCAGGCGCGCAATGGTACGCTATCGCCCGATCAGCCCCAGTGCATGGCGGATGAAGGCATCGCGGTCAGCCACCCATAGCGCCTCGTCCGAAAGGCGCGGGTTCACGTAAGTCCAGCCGTCTGCCGAATAGACTTTGGCAAACGTGCCCCGCGTACCGAACGCCAGCGAAACCACGCGCTGTTCGCTGCGCGTGGTGAAGCCTTCGCCTACGATGGTCGCCGTCCCCGGCTCGAACCCGCGTCCCCACGGGCGCAGTGCGAAGACATAGGGTTCACTCCGGAAGCTGCGCACATCGGTGTTGAAGAACACCGACAGGTAAACCCGATCGAGCACCCCCAGCGCGGCAGGCGGCATCTGCCAATCCGGCCGCGCAATCACCGGCCAGGGATAGTGCTGCGGATTGCCGTAGAGAATCTCGCTGCGCAGATCGACCAGCCCTTCGCGCGGCTCCTGCGGCATCGGCATCCGCTCGATCCTCAGATTGTTGGCCCAGGTAAACCCGAAGGAAGACGCATCGATCAGCGGCATCGCGGAGGGCGAACCGCGCCCCGGCGCGTTGGAGACGGTCACGTTCTCGTAGATGCGCAGATAGGCCTTGTCCTTCAGCTGGTGCCCGCTCGCCACGTTGCTCCAGCCCTGCTGCCCCTGCCAGCGCACATTGCGGAAATGCGAAACCAGCGTGCCGTTGATGTAGGTGCTGTGTTCCTGATCGGCATTGGTGCCGACATTGCCGGCGATCTCGCTGTCCTCGATATAGAGCATGGTCTCCCCGCTCGGCGCGAAGATCGCATTCTTGCCGCCGAAGATCTTCGAACGGCGCACCACGGCGGTAAACAGGCCCGGCGGCGCGCCCCCATAGGTCTCCAGATGCACGGCCCCCATCGGCTGGATCGCCCCGGGGAAATCGAGCTCGATGTCGCGCATCTCAAAGTGGATGCGGTTCTGCTGCATCTCCAGCGCACGCATCGGCAGCGCCGCCCATTCGCTGCCGGTGCGGAACGTCACCCGCTCGCCGGGGATTGAAGACCGGAAAATGTACTGCGTGCCGTTGGTGCTGCCCACAATGTTCGGCAGGCTCGGCGCAAAGGGATAGACACACGGCCGCCCCATGCGGTCGCGCGCCTCATAGACGAAATCCCACCCGCCCTCGGCCCGGCCATAAAGCGAGGCGGCATCATTGCCCTGATAGACCTCGCGCCCCGCCGCCTGCGAGGCATCGCACTTCACGAAGAACCGGTTGGCCGGGCGGCGCAGGCCCTGCATCGGCATGTAGAAGGGATAGCTCGCATCGCGCGCGGCAAAATCGGAAGGGCTTTGCGGTGCGGGCAATTCGGGCGGAACGACGGGCTGGAGCGGCGGCTGCGCGGGAGCGGGAGCCGCGCGCTGCGGTGTGCCCCGCGCCGCCGTCTGCGCGTTCGATTCGCCGCTCATGCCGCTGCAGCCGATCACCCCCAGCAAGGCGGCACTCGCCGCCAGTGTCAGGGTCAGTCCCGGTCTTGCCATCCGTCCCGCCATGCGGAGCACCTCGCGCTGGTCATACGACGCAAATGGTCGATGGCCCGGTGCTTAAGCGCCGCAGGGTTAAGGGGCCGATAATCCGCCAGCCCCGTCTCAGGCGCAAGGCATCTGCTGGCTGGAACAATGGAAGCCCCCGCCGCCTGCCAGCACCGCATCGGCCATCAGCCCGATCACCGCATGGCCGGGAAACAGCTCCGCAATCGCCGCCACGCCGTCATCATCATGCTGCGTTCCAAACACCGGTACGATCACCACCTTGTTGGCGATGACGAAGTTCATGTAGCTCGCCGGCTGGATCACCCCGCCCCATTCGACATGGCCGGGCGAGGGCACTTCGACCACCTCGACACCGAAATCGCGCGCCCGCGCCGCCGCATCGGCATAGATTGCGGCATTGGGATCGCCCGGCCCGGTCGCACGCGGCAGCGCCAGCCGGTTCGGCCCGACAAACCGCGCCAGATTATCGACATGGCCATCAGTATGATCGTTGATCAGCCCGTCACCCAGCCACAGCACGCGGGTCTGGCCCAGATCGCGCGCCAGCCGCGCTTCGAGATCGGCCTTGGTCAGAGCGGGATTGCGGTTGGGATTGAGCAGGCACTGCGCCGTCGTCGCCACCAGCCCGGTGCCATCGCCGTCGAGCGCGCCGCCTTCCAGAATCCAGTCGCAGCGATCCGCGTCCAGCCCCGCGCTCGCCGCCAGATCCGCGCCGATAGCTTCGTCTCCCGGCATCAGATACTTGCCGCCCCAGCCATTGAAGCCGAACAGCCGCGCCCGGCGCTCACCAGTCTGCGAACCTTCTGGGCCGCACACCACCAGCGGACCGGTATCGCGCAGCCACACATCGCCATAGACCCGCCGTTCGAGCTTCACCGCGCCCGATGCGAGGCTCCGCGCGCGCATTTCATTGGCCGCATCGCGCACGATCAGGCGCACTTCCTGTCCGCTCTCGGCCACGGCGCTGGCGAAGGCGGCGATCTGCACCTGTGCGGCCTCGATCACGCCCGACCATTCGTCCGCCAGATGCGGAAAGCCGATCCAGAGCCAGTCCTGCGGATGCCATTCCGGCGGCATCCGCAGCGCGGTGTCGGTCATCGTTTCCGTTCCTTACTTCGCGGCCGCTGCGGCGCGGCTCTTGTCGCGCACCGCCCGGAACTCGTCGGTCGGGTGCCAGTTCGGCCATGCGCTGCTGTTCGCCAGTTCGCGGCCCAGCCGGTAGAACAGCTTCACATCCTGCACCATGCCAGAGATGTCCCAGCTTTCCTGATACTGATCGCTCGGCTGGTGATAGCGCACGTTCACATAGTCGTCCGAAGCCGCCTGCCCCGCCGCCTTGCCGCCGTTCACAAGATCGGTGCCCCGGCCCACATCGAACATCGGCACGCCCCGCTTGGCGAGGCTGAAGTGGTCCGAGCGGTAGTAATGCCCGCGCTCGGGATGTTCCTCGGGCGCTTCCGAAAGCCCCATCTCGCCTTCCACCTTGCGCAGGATCGCGGTCAGCTCGGATTTGTCGCCGCCGGTCACGGTGATGTCCTTGGCCGGGCCGCCCACGGACAGCGCATCCATGTTTACCCCGCCCACGGTCTTCGCCAGCGGGAACACCGGGTTCTGCGCGTAGTATTCCGAACCGAGCAGCCCCGATTCCTCCAGCGTCACCGCCAGAAACACCTGACTGCGCGCGGCCGGTTTGGCCGCCGCATTCATCTTGGCCAGCGCCGCCAGCGCCGCCACGCCGGTGGCGTTATCCACCGCGCCGTTGCAGATGTCATCGCCCGTCGCATCGGGCTTGCAGCGGCCAAGGTGGTCCCAGTGCGCGCTGTAGAGCACATACTCATCAGGACGATTCGTGCCCGGCAGAATGCCGATCACGTTGTGCGAATTGGCCTTTTCGATCGTGTTGTCGAATGAAAGGCTGGCCTTCAGCCCCAGCGGCACCGGCTTAAAGCCCTTGGTCTGCGCCGCCGCTGTCAGCGCCGCCAGATCCTGCCCCGCCGCCTTAAGGATCGCTTCGGCCACCGGCTTCTGGATCCACCCGTTCGCCGCCGTCTGGTCTGCGCCGTCATTGGCGGTCTGCACGAAATGCTGCGCGCCAGACCAGCTCGATTCGACCACCTGCCAGCCATAAGCTGCCGGGAACGTGTCATGGATGATCAGCGCGCCCGTAGCGCCCTGCCGCGCAGCTTCCTCGAACTTGTAGGTCCAGCGCCCGTAATAGGTCATGCGCCGCCCGCGAAACGGCCCGTCCTCACCTGCCATCGCATAGTCCGGATCGTTGACGAGGATGACCGCCGTCTTCCCCTTCATGTCGATCCCGGCATAATCGTTCCAGCCCAGCTCCGGCGCGTTGATGCCATAGCCCACGAACACCAGCTCGCTGTCTTTCACTTCGGTGTGCGGCGTGATCCGGTAGCTGCCCGAAACGAACTCGCTCGAAGGCTGGAAAGTCAAGGTCTGCGCCGCGCCGGTCACCACCAGCGGGCTGCGGTTGATGCCGGTGATCGTCGCAGTGGGTACATCCTGCAGCCAGGTCGGCTTGCCATCGGTGCCCTTGTTCCCCGGCTGAAGCCCGGCAGCCTTGAACCGCGCAATGATCGCATCCAGCGTCTTGGGCTCCGCCGCCGTTCCCGGCCCGCGCCCTTCGTATTCGTCGGACGACAGCGTGCGGATCGTCTCGCGCAGCAAGGTTTCGTCCACCCGCGGCACGGCGGGCGCGGCCATGCTTGCCGCCAGCGGAATGGCAAGTGAAGCCCCGCCCAGCAGGGCGAAGATTCCGCGCGCGAACGGCTTGCTGATCTTCATTCTCGATCCTTCCGGAAAAGTCCAAAACGCCGCACCCGGCTTGGTGCGCACAGGTGGCAGAGCCCCCGCCCGCTGGCAAGCCGCACACACGCGCTTGATCCCGCGCCGCCGACCGGGCATCGCACATCCATGACTGGTATTACGCCGCAACCGGACTGGGCACACGCCCTCCAGCGCGCCCGCGCCGAAGCGCCTTTCCTCGCGCGCGGATTAGACCGCCTGCCCGATCTTGAAGCCTTGCTGGCTGCAGGCCGAATCGAAGACGCGCTCGCCGCTGCCCATGCCGCCGGAACGGACGTGCCCGATACAGGCCCAGACACTGGCATAGCCCTGCGCCGCCGCCGCCTCGCCCTCGCCGTGGCGCTGGCCATCGGCGATCTGGCGGGCGCGCTCCCCCTTGCCCGCGTGATGGGCGAGCTTTCCACATTCGCGGACCACGCGCTCGATGCCGCGATCATCGCCGCGATCCAGCGCCGCGTGCCCGATGCCGTGCCGCAGGGCTTCTCGGCCATCGCGCTGGGCAAGCACGGCGCGGGCGAACTCAACTACTCGTCCGATATCGACCCGATCCTGCTCTACGATCCCGATCTCCTCCCCCGGCGTTCCCGCGACGATCCCGCCGAAGCTGCCCAGCGCATCGCCCGCACTATCGTCGAACTGCTCGGCGCGGTGACGGATGAAGGCTATGTCTTCCGCGTCGATTTGCGCCTGCGCCCCGCTGCCGAAGTCACCCCGCTCGCGCTCCCGTTCATCGCAGCAATCACCCACTACGAGTCGAGCGCGCTCGCCTGGGAACGCGCCGCCTTCATCCGCGCCCGTCCGGCGTCGGGCGATGTCGCGGCGGGGCAGGCGTTCCTCGATGCCATCCGCCCGTTCGTATGGCGCCGCAGCCTCGATTTCGGCGCGATTGCCGAAATCGGCCGCCTCACCACGCGCATCCGCGATCACTACGCGGGCGGTCAGGCAGTCGGCCCGGGCTATGACCTCAAACGCGGGCGCGGCGGCATCCGCGAGGTGGAGTTCTTCGCGCAGACGCACCAGTTGATCCATGGCGGCCGCAACCCGGCGCTGCGCCTGCGCGGCACCCGCGCCGCGCTCGATGCGCTGGCCGAGGCAGGCATCGTCGCGGCGGAGGACACCGCGCTCCTGGGTGACAGCTACGACCGCCTGCGCACGCTCGAACACCGCCTGCAGATGATCGCCGACCAGCAGACCCACAGCCTGCCCACCGATGCGGCCCAGCTCAATGCAGTCGCCCGGCTCGAAGGCCTGCCTTCCGGTGCCGCGCTGGTCGAGGAACTCGCGCAGATTTCCGATGCCGTCGGCTGCCGCTTCGATGGGCTGATCGCGACCTATGCGCCCACCGGCGCGGTGCCCGTCGCGGCCCGCCCGCTCGAACTCGAACTTGCCGCGCTCGGCTTTTCCGATCCCGGCCCGCTCGCCGCGCGGATCGAAAGCTGGGACAACGGCCAGTACCGCGCCTTGCGCAGCGCCGAAGCGCGCGAGGCCTTTGCCCGCCTGCGCGCCACCTTGCTCGGCGCGCTGGCCGCCGCGCCGGATCCGGACCGCGCGCTGCTGCGCTGGGAAGGCCTGCTCGCCGGGCTGCCATCGGCGATCAACGTGTTCCAGCTGCTCGAAGCCCGCCCCGCGCTGCTCGGCCTCGTCATGCGCGTGCTCGCCCACGCCCCCACGCTGGCCGACGAACTCGCCCGCCGATCGGACCTGCTCGATACCCTGATCGATCGTAGCGCCTTCGATCTGCCGGGCAGCGTGGAGAGCCTTGCCGCCGAGTTTCGCCGCTGCGAGGCAGGCGATGATTACCAGTGCCTGCTCGATTCCGTACGCCGCAAAGTTGGCGAATGGCGCTTCGCTTTGGGCGTCCAGCTGATCGAAAGCCAGCAGGGCGAAGGCTGGCGCGATCCGCTCGATGTCGCCGCCGCGCTTTCGCGCATTGCCGAAGCGGCGATCCTCGTGCTGGCTGAGGCCGCGCATGGCGAATTTGTCCGCGCACATGGCCGCATCGCGGGCAGCGATCTTGTCATCCTCGGGCTGGGCCGGCTCGGCGGCGCGGCCCTCACCCACGCCTCCGATCTCGACATCGTGTTCCTGTTCAGCGGCGATCACACCGGTGAGTCAGATGGCCCTCGCTCCCTCGGCAGCACCCTCTATTACAATCGCCTCGCCCAGCGCGTGATTGCTGCGCTCTCCGCACCGACCGCCGCCGGTGCGCTCTACGAAGTCGATGTCCGCCTGCGCCCCAGCGGCGCGCAAGGCCCGCTCGCCGTCAGCCTCGAAAGCTTTGCCCGCTATCAGCGCGAGGAAGCGTGGACCTGGGAGCATATGGCGCTGTGCCGCGCGCGCCCCCTGTCCGGCACTGCTGCAGACCGATCCGCGCTCGCCGCGATCATCACCCAAGTGCTGCACACCCCGCGCGAGCCGGAGAAACTCCGCGCCGATGTGCTGGCGATGCGTGCCGAAATGGCCCAGCACAAACCGCCCGCTGGCCCGCTCGACGTAAAGCTCGCGCGCGGCGGGCTCGTCGATCTCGAATTCCTCGTCCACTATCTGCAACTGCGCGGACACGTGGCGCTCGACCCCCACCTTGGGGGCGCGGTTGCGGGCCTCGGCGCTGCAGGACTTGTCCCCGCGTCCCTGCGCGCGGCCCACGATCTGCTGGCACGGCTGCTGGTCGTCGTGCGCCTCGTTGCCCCTGACGGACGCTATCCCCCCGAAGCCAGCCGCGCTATCGTCGCGCGGGCATGCGGCGAGGCTGATTGGCCTGCGCTGCTGGCCGCCGTGCTGGCGGCCCGGCGCATGATCGCGGCATGCTGGCACACCGTATTTGGCGAAGAGCTGGAGATTATCGAATGAGCGAGACGTTCGGCGCGGGCGCGATGATGCCCGATATTGCCATGACCACCCCCGAGGGCGGCAGCGTGAAACCTTCCGACTTTGCGGGCCGCAAGCTGGTGCTGTTCTTCTATCCCAAGGACGACACCCCCGGCTGCACGACCGAGAACAAGGACTTTTCCGCCCTCGCCGCCGAATTTGCCGCAGCGGGCACCGCGCTGCTCGGCGTCAGCAAGGATCCGCCGAAAAAGCACCTCAAGTTCATCGAAAAGCACGCCCTTGCCGCGCCGCTCGCCAGCGATGCCGAAGAGGGCGGCCTTTCCGATGCGCTCGGTATCTGGTGCGAAAAGTCGATGTATGGCCGCACCTACATGGGCATGGAACGCACGACCTATCTCGTCGGCGCGGATGGAAAGATCGCGCAGGTCTGGCCCAAGGTGAAGGTCAAGGGCCACGCCGAAGAAGTGCTGGCCGCCGCGCGCGCCCTATGATGGCCCGCGCACAGTGACAGGACACAGCGTCGCCGCGGCGATCCGGGGGGCCATGCTCACCGCCGATCCCGCGGCCAAGGCCATGGCGACGCGCGAAGTGCGGCGCGATTGGGCGGCGGGCAAGCTGGCGTTCGCGTTCGACGTGGCGATGCCCGACGAACCGGCGCGCCCGGCCCGCCCCGAACTGCTGCCGCCAAACGCCATGCCCAAGCGCGGACGCGGCGGCTCCGAACGCGGGCGGCTCGCGCTGCTCCATGCGCTCGCGCATATCGAATTCGTCGCCATCGATCTCGCACTTGATGCCGCCGGACGCTTTGGCGCAGAGCGCGGGCCGGGTTTCGTCACCGACTGGCTCGATGTCGCTGCAGACGAATCGATGCATTTCGCCCTGCTCGCGCGCCGCCTGCGCACGCTCGGCTCGGACTACGGCGCGCTCCCCGCGCACGACGGCCTGTGGGACGCCGCGCGCGAGACGGCGCACGATCTGGCCGCCCGCCTTGCGGTGGTGCCGATGGTCCTCGAAGCGCGCGGCCTCGACGTCACGCCGGTGACCATCGAACGATTCACCGCCGCGGGGGATCTGCGCTCGGCGCGCATTCTCGAACGAATCCTTGACGACGAAATCCGGCATGTGCGTTTCGGCACAACCCACTTCCTGAAGCTGTGCGATGAACGGGGTGAATCGGCGCCAGCCCTCTGGAAAACCCTTGTGACGCGCCATTTTCGCGGGGCCGTTAAGCCGCCGTTCAACGACTCGGCGCGTCGTGCAGCCGGTTTGTCGTACGA
This sequence comes from Novosphingobium sp. PASSN1, assembly GCF_002278815.1. Taxonomy (NCBI): domain Bacteria; kingdom Pseudomonadati; phylum Pseudomonadota; class Alphaproteobacteria; order Sphingomonadales; family Sphingomonadaceae; genus Novosphingobium; species Novosphingobium sp. PASSN1. The sequence continues at coordinate 26,067 of NZ_NKIS01000014.1, forward strand.
ATTGATGACAGGGGTTGTCTGATTAAGACACTTCCCCCTAACCCGTTTGCGACGAGTAGGCGGGAGGGATTTCCGCTTGGTCCTCGAAGGAAAATGCCAGGCAGGCCGGGATCATCCGGAAGGTTGTTGGCAGTATCCAGGTGGGTTTGTCCCGGTTGGCAATGCGGCACGGTCGATGCAGCAAAGCCGGGACCTAAAAGGGTTAGCGGGTCGTAATGCTTAGCAACAAGATTTTGAAACTGGTGATCAGCTCGATTGGTGCTGCCGCTTGTTTCTTTGCGGCCCCCGCCATGGCCAACAGCGCGGCTTCGGCCGATATCGCCGCCCCGCTCCGCGCCGCCGAAGCTGCCCGCAACGGCACTACGGCCACCGCCGCCGACGATGAATTTCACAAGCTTTTCGCCAGCTGGAAGGCGCTTGATACGGGCGTGTCGATCGCTTCGGCAGCTCCCGCCCAGCGCAGCAGCAGCGGCGTTTCCATTCCTTCGCTGATCCCCGTGTCATCCAACCGCTTGATGAGCAGCGGCTTCGGCATGCGCGTTCACCCGGTGCTTGGCGGCATGCGCGCGCACAAGGGCATCGATCTTCCCGCCACCACCGGCACCCCGATCCACGCTTCGGCGGATGGCGTCGTGGGCAAGGCGGATTGGTTCGGCGGCTACGGCCTGTTCGTCGAGCTTGAGCACGGCGGCAGCATGGAAACCCGCTACGGCCACATGTCGCGCATCGCGGTTGCCGAAGGCCAGCGCGTCCGCAAGGGTGACGTGATCGGCTATGTCGGCTCGACCGGCCGCTCGACCGGCGCGCACCTGCACTATGAAGTGCGCATCGGCGGTGAAGCCGTGAACCCCATTCCCTACATGCAGACGGTCGCCCCCGGCGTCGCGACTGACACGGTTCTCGCGCAGAACTAGGTTTTTGGTCCGCTGGCGCGTGTGAGCGCTGCGGCCACACAATCATCTTGGAGAGGATGGGATAAGGGCGGCGGAAACGCCGCCTTTATCTTGTGCGCCCTCCGGCTCACCGCATAGAAAACGCCAAAGCGAACGATTCCCGTTGCGCCTTTTAATCGGGCGGTTAAACTCTCGCGAAAGGCGGGCCCCAGCGCGCCGCCGATCCTGAGAGGACGCGCATGAACTACCACCCGAGTTTCCACGCAAAGACCAACCCGGAAAAGCCGGCGGTCATCATGTCCGGCACCGGCGAAGTCGTGACCTATGGCGAACTGGAAGCACAGAGCAACCGCTTCGCCCAGTTGCTGCGCTCACGCGGGATCGGGATCGGCGATACTATCGCGCTGTGCTTCGAAAACCACCCGGTGTTCTTCTCGCTGTGCTGGGGCGCCCAGCGCGCCGGGATTGTCTACGTCGCGATTTCCTCGCGCCTTGCCCCGCCAGAGGTTGCCTATATCGCACGCGATAGCGGGGCGAAGCTGCTGGTCGGATCGGGCGTCCTCACCCCGCTGCTCGATGCTGTCGCCGCCGCCGCACCCGAAGTCCCGCAATTGCGCCTTGGCGGCACCGGCGAGCACGATCTGGCCGCCGCGCTAGCAGCCATGCCCGTAGAACCCGTCGCGGATGAACGCGCGGGCTGCGACATGCTCTATTCTTCCGGCACCACCGGCAAGCCCAAGGGCGTGCGCGTGCCGCTGCCCGAAGACCCTGCCATCGGCGGCACCAATTCGCTGATCATGCTGGCAGGCGGCCCCTTCGGCATTCGGCAAGAGGCGGTCTATCTCTCCCCCGCGCCGCTCTATCATGCCGCACCGCTGCGCTGGTCGATGACCGTCCACCGCTTCGGCGGCACCGTGGTCTGCATGGAAAAGTTCGATGCCGAAAAGGCGCTCGAAGCCATCGAGCGCTACAAGGTGACCGACAGCCAATGGGTGCCCACCCATTTCGTGCGCATGCTCAAGCTGCCGGAAGAAGTCCGCACGCGTTATGACCTGTCCTCGCTGCGCGGCGCGATCCATGCCGCCGCGCCGTGCCCCGTGCCGGTCAAGCGCGCGATGATCGAATGGTGGGGGCCGGTGCTCAACGAGTATTACGCGGGCACCGAAGGCAACGGCTTCACCTTCATTTCCAGCCCCGAATGGCTGGCGCGCCCCGGCTCGGTCGGCCGCGCCCTGCTCGGCACGATCCGCATCTGCGATGAAAGCGGCGATGAAGTGCCGCGCGGCACCGAAGGCCAGGTGTTCTTCGAGGGCGGCAACCCGTTCGCCTATCACAATGATCCCGACAAGACACGCGACGCCACCAACAAGCACGGCTGGACGAGCCTGGGCGATGTGGGCTGGGAAGACGAGGACGGCTACCTGTTCCTGACCGACCGCAAGAGCTTCATGATCATTTCGGGCGGCGTGAACATCTACCCGCAAGAGATCGAGAACCTCCTGATCACGCACCCCAAAGTGGCTGACGTGGCCGTGATCGGTGCGCCCGATCCGGACATGGGCGAGCGCGTTGTCGCCGTCGTGCAGCCACATGAGATCGGCGAAGCAGGCCCCGCCCTTGCCGAAGAACTGCTCGCCTGGCTCGCCCCGCAGCTCAGCCGCGTGAAGCTCCCTCGCCAGATCGATTTCCGTGAAGAGCTGCCCCGCGAACCCACCGGCAAGCTGTTCAAGCGCCTGCTGCGCGATGAATACAAGGCCGCAGCAGCCGCTTCCCTCTGATCCAGCCAAGGACGCATTTCATGGCCACCACTGCAGAGCGCACCGTCCCCGAAGAGATCGGTCGCGCCGTGATCGATCCCGCCGCTTATGCCGCGTGGGATCCGCTGCTCGACCAGTTCGACACGCTGCGCGAGGAAGGCCTCGGCGTCGCCCGCGTAACCTCCTCGGAAGACCTGCACGAGCCGTTCTGGCTGGTCAGCAGCTTCGATGGCGTGATGGCGGCGAGCAAGGACAACGCGACCTTCCTCAATTTCCCCAAGCCCACCGTGTTCACGCTGCGCAGCACCGATGCGCTGGCCCGCGCGATCACCGGCGGCAGCCCGCATCTCGTGCAGTCGCTCGTCCAGCTCGATGCGCCGCTCCATCCCAAGCTGCGCCGGCTGACGCAGGACTGGTTCATGCCCAAGAACCTGCGCACCATCGAACAGCGCGTGCGCACCATCGCCGAAGCGACGGTGGACCGCTTTCTGGAGGCGGGCGGTGAAGGCGATTTCACCAAGCTGGTGTCCTCGCCCTATCCGCTCCACGTCGTCATGCAGATCCTCGGCGTGCCCGAAGCGGACGAACAGCGCATGCTCGTCCTCACCCAGCAGATGTTCGGCGGGCAGGATGAAGACCTCAACCAGTCCGGCATCAAGAACCTGCCGCCCGAAATGATCACCCAGATCGTTGCCGGTGCGGTGAAGGACTTCGAGGCTTATTTCGCCGCGCTCGCTGCCGAACGCCGCAAGAACCCGACCGACGATGTCGCCACCGTCATCGCCAACGGTACGATCGACGGCGCACCGCTGGATGATGTCGTCACCGCCGGGTACTACATCATCACCGCCAGCGCCGGGCACGACACCACCAGCGCCTCCACTGCAGGCGCGATGCTCGCCCTCGCCCGCGATCCCGCGCAGTTCGCCCGGGTCAAGGCCGACCGCAGTCTGCTCGCCGGGATCGTGGAGGAAGCGATTCGCTGGACCACGCCGGTGCAGCACTTCATGCGCACCGCCTCGGTCGATACCGAACTGGGCGGACAGAAGATCGCGGCAGGCGATTGGCTGATGCTCAATTATGTGGCGGCCAACCACGATCCCGCGCAGTTCCCCGATCCGCGCCGCTTCGATGCCGCGCGCGAAGGCAACCGCCACCTCGCGTTCGGGGCAGGGGCGCACCAGTGCCTCGGCCTGCACCTTGCGCGGCTGGAAATGCGCATCCTGTTCGAAGTGCTGCTCGATCGGCTGGAGAGCGTGGAGCTGGCAGGCGAACCGGCGAGGGCCAAGTCCACCTTTGTCGGCGGACTGAAGCGCCTGCCGATGCGGTGGAAAGCGGCCTGAACCAGCCGCTTACTGCTCCAGCAGCCGCTGCATGATGGCGCGCACCTCATCGGCCATATCCGGCCGTTCGAGGGCGAGCGCCAGCGTCGCCTCGACGAAACCGGTCTTGCTGCCGCAATCGAACCGCCGGCCGCCGAACGTCACCGCGTGGAACGGCTGGCTGCCGATCATCCGCGCCATCGCATCGGTCAGCTGGATCTCGCCGCCCGCGCCCTTTTCCTGGCCTTCCAGCGTACGCATAACCTCGGGCTGGAGGATATAGCGCCCGGAGATGATGAGGTTGGAAGGCGCATCCTCGCGCTTCGGCTTCTCGACCAGCCCGGTCACTTCGGTCAGCTTGTCGGAAATCCGCGCGCCGGGCGCAATCACACCGTAGCTGGAAACTTCCTCTTCCGGCACTTCCAGCACACTGATCAGATTGCCGCCCACTTCGTTGTAGGCCTCGACCATTTCCTTCATGCAGCCCGGCGTGCCGATCATCAGTTCATCGGGCAGGAAGATCGCGAAAGGCTCATCGCCCACAATCGCACGCGCGCACCAGATGGCATGGCCAAGGCCCATCGGCACTTGCTGGCGCACGGTCACAAGATTGCCGGGAAGGATGCGAGTCGGCTCGAGGATCGAAAGATCCTTGCCCCGGTCGGCCATCGTCCGCTCCAGTTCGAACGCCGTGTCGAAATGCTCGACAATCGACGTCTTTCCGCGCCCGGTGACGAAGATGAGTTGTTCGATTCCCGCTTCGCGCGCCTCATCCACAGCATACTGGATCAGCGGACGGTCGATAACCGGCAGCATTTCCTTGGGGATCGCCTTGGTCGCCGGGAGGAAGCGCGTGCCCATGCCTGCTACGGGAAACACCGCCTTGCGGACAGGCTTGCGCAGCGATTGCGATCCATTGCTACCGGTCATGTCGTGTCTGATCCCCTTGAAGCGCAGCCGGGTTTGGCCCCGATTTCACTGTGACATAACGCCCCCCTACTGCGCCATCATTTCGATCCTGTTGCGCAGCTTTTCAAACAAGCTAAATGACCGCGATGGACAAGATCATCATTCGCGGCGGCAATCGCCTCTCCGGCACGGTTCCAGTCTCGGGCGCAAAGAACGCCGCACTCACCTTGCTTCCTTGCGCGCTGCTCACCGATGAGCCGGTTACGCTGCGCAATCTGCCGCGTCTGGCGGATATCGACGGCTTCCAGCACCTGATGAACCAGTTCGGTGTCTCGACCTCGATCGCCGGTGCAAGGCCGGAAGATTTCGGCCGGGTGATGACCCTGCAGGCCACCCGCCTGACCTCGACCGTCGCCCCCTACGATCTCGTGCGCAAGATGCGCGCATCGATCCTCGTGCTCGGCCCGCTGCTGGCCCGCGCGGGTGAGGCGACCGTTTCGCTCCCCGGCGGCTGCGCCATCGGCAACCGCCCCATCGATCTCCACCTCAAGGCGCTGGAAGCCTTCGGTGCGCAGATCGAACTCGCCGCAGGCTACGTCCGCGCGATTGCGCCCGATGGCGGCCTGCCCGGCGGTGACTACAGCTTCCCGATCGTGTCCGTCGGCGCGACCGAGAACGCGCTGATGGCAGCGGTTCTGGCGCGCGGCACCAGCACCATGCACAACGCCGCGCGCGAGCCGGAAATCGTGGACTTGTGCAACCTGCTCGTCGCCATGGGCGCGCAGATCGAAGGCATCGGCACTTCGGACCTCACGATCCACGGCGTGGACCGCCTCCACGGCGCGACCTACATGGTCATGCCAGACCGGATCGAGGCGGGCAGCTATGCCTGCGCCGCTGCCATCACCGGGGGTGACATCACGCTCGCCGGTGCCCGCGCCGAAGACATGGCTGCCACCATCCAGGCGCTGCGCGATGCGGGCGTGCTGGTCGAACCGGTGCGCGGGGGCCTGCGCGTGGCGAGCGACGGCAAGCTGCGCCCGGTCACGCTGTCCACCGCGCCCTATCCCGGCCTTGCGACCGACATGCAGGCGCAGCTCATGGCTATGCTCTGCCTCGCCAATGGCTCCAGCGTGCTGACTGAAACGATCTTCGAAAACCGCTACATGCACGTTCCCGAACTCAACCGCATGGGCGCGCATATCGAGACCAAGGGCCGCACCGCGATTGTCCACGGTGTGAGCAAGCTGCACGGCGCGGAAGTCATGGCGACCGACTTGCGCGCCTCGATGAGCCTTGTCATCGCCGGGCTCGCAGCCGAAGGCGAAACCCAGGTTCACCGGCTCTATCACCTCGATCGCGGCTATGAGCGGCTGGAAGAGAAGTTCGCGCTGATCGGCGCGGATGTGGAGCGCGTCGGCGGCGACTGATGCAGAAGCCGACGCTGGCAGAACTGACCCGGGTCTTCGCGCGGATCGGCTGCCTCAGCTTTGGCGGACCTGCCGGACAAATTGCGCTGATGCAGCGCGAACTGGTCGATGAACGCGGCTGGGTGGAGCAAGGCGCGTTCCTGCGCGCGCTGAACTTGTGCCACCTCCTGCCCGGGCCTGAGGCCCAGCAACTCGCAACCTGGATCGGCTGGCGGCTCCACGGGACACGCGGCGGCCTGATTGCGGGGATGCTGTTCGTGCTGCCCGGCGCGGCGGTGATGCTGGCGCTGTCGCTGCTCTATGTCGCTGCGGCCGGGCTGCACTGGTTCGCGGCGCTGTTCCTCGGCATCAAGGCGGCGGTGCTCGCGGTGGTGGTGCAGGCGCTGGTCCGCGTCGCACGGCGGGCACTGGGAACGCGCTTCAAGCTGGCGCTGGCAGTGCTGGCCGCGCTTGCGCTCACTACGGCGCGCGCACCGTTCCCGCTGGTGATCCTGGCCGCGGGCCTGATCGGGGCGATAGCGGCGCGGTGGCAGCCGGACTGGCTGGGCACACACCACGGCGTGCCCGCGGCCAGTCCGCTGGAAAGCTCACGCCGCCTCGTTGCCGCCTCGCTGCAGACCATCGCGCTGTGGCTCGCGATCTGGGCGCTCCCGCTGGCGCTTGTGTTCCTGACCCTCGGTCCGGACCACGTGCTGTGGCAGATCGGCCTGTTCTTCTCCCGCCTTGCGGTCGTCACGTTTGGCGGCGCTTACGCGGTGCTCGCCTATATGGCGCAAGCCGCCGTCAGCGGGTTCGGCTGGCTTTCTCCGGGCGAGATGGCAGACGGGCTGGGGCTGGCCGAATCCACACCCGGCCCGCTGATCATGGTCACCCAGTTCGTCGGCTTTATTGCGGCGTGGCGCCATCCGGGCGGGCTTTCGCCGCTTATGGCCGGCGTGATGGGGGCAGGCCTCACCACATGGGTCACGTTCGCGCCCTGCTTTCTGTGGATCTTCGCCTGCGCGCCGTGGATGGAACGGCTGGAGCGCGCCGAAGTGCTGCAAGGCGCGCTCGCGGCGATCACGGCGGCGGTGGTGGGCGTGATCGCCAATCTCGCGCTGTGGTTCGCGCTCCACGTGCTGTTCCGCACCGTCTCGGCCCATGGGCTGCCCGTGCTGTCCAGCCTCGATTGGCGAGCGGCCGTGATCGCAGGCGGCGCGGCGCTCATGCTCTTTGGCCTCAAGCGCGGGATCATGCAGACCTTGGCGCTGTCCGCCGCCGCAGGGCTTGCCTTCTCCGCCTTCTAGAGCCGCGCGCTTAGGTCCTGACCCTAGAAGTAGGCGCGCGGTATCAGCCCATTGGCATAGGCACCGCGTTCCAGTTCTTCCCTGAAATCGGGGTGCGCGATGGAGATCATCGCCTTGGCCCGCTCGGCGACGCTCTTTCCCTTGAGGCAGACCATGCCGTATTCGGTCGCCACATACATCACATCGGTGCGCGGCACGGTCACGATAGTCCCCGGCGCAAGGCCCGCCACCACGCGGCTCTTGCGCACCCCGTGCTTCTCGTAAGTTGAAGGCATACACAGAAAGCCGCGCCCGCCCTGCGATTCATAGGCCGCGCGCACGAAGCCCAGCTGGCCGCCCGTGCCGCTGAAATGGCGGTAGCCGTCCGCTTCCGAGGCCGCCTGCCCCTGAAGGTCCATCTGCCCGGTGCTGTTGACCGAAAACACGTTGTGGTTGCGCGCAACGGAGCCGGGCAGGTTGGTATAGTCCACCTGCCGCGCCTCGAACGCCGGATTGCGATCGAGCGCCGCGTAGATGTTCGCCGAAGCGATGGCGAAGGCATAGACCGCCTTGCCCACATCCATCTGCTTGCGCGCGCCGTTGACCACGCCGGCCTTGACCAGTTCAACCACGCCTTCGACCATCATCTCGGTGTGGACGCCAAGATCCTTCACGCCGGCCTGCGCAATCGCGCGCCCCACGGCATTGGGCAGGCCGCCGATGCCGAGCTGGATGCAATCCCCATCGCGGATTTCCGCCGCCACCAGCCGCGCGATGGCAAGGTCCACCTCGCTCGAAATCGCGCCCGGCAGTTCGGCGGGCGGCAGGTCCAGCCCTTCGATCACGAAGTCCACTTCGCTTTCGTGCACGGCGTTATCCGGCCCGTAGCAATAAGGCAGTGCCGGGTTCACTTCCACGATCACCACATCCGCCTTCTCCACCAGCGCGCGCAGATAAGAGGCCGAGACCGAGAAGTTGTAGTTGCCGTCCGCATCCTTGGGGCAGACCTGAAACACCGCGATATCCACCCGGTCGCAGAACCGGCGATAGAGATCGGGCCATTCGCCCAGATTGAGCGGGATATAGGTCGCGCGGCCCGCATCGAACTGCTTGCGGTCGTAGCCGCTGAAGTGCCAGCTCGCGGAGAGCATGTGCGCGCCTTCGGGATCGGCTTCCTGAAACGCGCGGGGCCGCGTTGTCAGGCAACTGCGCACCTTCACCCCGCTCAGTTCATGCACCCGCGCTGCCAGCGCTTTGTCGAAGGCTTCGGCCTGCGTCGCGCCAAACCCGTAGTCCAGCCACATGCCGCTCTTGACCAGCGCCGCAGCCGCTTCCGCCGTAATAACTTCACTCATGTCAGGCACGCTTTCCCGTGCGCAGCAGCCAGAATGCCGCCGCAAACAGCCCCGCGACCAGCAGGCTCATCCATAACTGGCTTGCCAGATCAGGCTGCAATCCCATGAACACCAGCACCGCCAGCATCGCTGCCAGTGCCGTCAGCGTGCCGAAAGGATGGAACCACATCTTCAGCGTGAGCCGCTCCGGGGCCTCGCGCTCCATCCGCGTGCGTTCCTTGAGCTGCGCGATGCCCACCAGCCCGTAGAGCAGGATCATCGTCACGCCCGAGGAATTGACGAGGAAGCTGAACACCGCGCCCGGCGAAAGCCACTGCGCCGCCAGCGCGCCATAGGCAAACAGGCTGGCGGCAATGATCGCGCGCGCCGGCACCCCGCGCGCGTTCACATGCACCAGCCAGTCAGGCGCATCGCCGAAGCGCGCCAGGCCGAACAGCGCGCGGCTCGTCACGTAAAGCCCGCTGTTGAGGCACGAAAGCACCGCGACCAGCACGACCGCGCTCATGATCGTCTCGCCGCCCGGAATGTGCATCGCCGCCAGCGTCGTCGCGAAGGGAGAATGCCCCGGCACGATCTGCGTCCACGGCACCACCGCGACGATGAGGCCAATGGCGAGCACGTAGAAAATCACGATGCGCAGCGCGACCGAGACGGTCATCTTCGCGATCACTTTGGCCGGATCAGGCGATTCCGCCGCCGCAATCGTCGCGATCTCTGCCCCGCAGAGCGAGAAGATAGTGGAGGCCACACCCGCAAACACCGGCCCCCAGCCATGCGGCGCAAACCCGCCGTGCGCGGTCAGGTTGCCAATGGAAAAGCCCTGCGGCGCGGTGATGCCGAACACCCACAGCCCGCAAATCAGGCTGAACACGAGGATCGCGGCCACCTTGATCGAGGAGAACCAGAACTCGAATTCGCCGTAGCTGCGGGTGGACATCAGGTTCACCGCGGTCATCAGCGCCGTCAGCCCGCCGCCGATCGCCCATTCCGGCACGCCCGGCAGCCAGCCGCCGATGATCTTGGCCCCGGCAATCGCCTCCACGGCGACGACCACAACCCAGAAATACCAATAGAGCCAGCCCGAAAGGAACCCGGCCAGATGCCCCAGCCCTGCGCGCGCGAAGTCCGGAAATGTCCGCACGCCTTCGAGCACGATGGCCATTTCAGCGATCATCCGCATCACCAGCAGGATGAGGAGGCCCGCGATCAGATAGGAAATCACCGCCGCAGGGCCCGTGAGCGAGATCGTGGTGGATGATCCCACGAACAGCCCCGCGCCGATGATCCCGCCGATGGCGATCATCGAAACGTGGCGCGGCAGCAAAGTGCGGCTGAGCTCCACGCCGCCCGCTTGTCCTGCCTCTGCGATCCCCACTGCGCCCACGCAAATCCCCTTGGTTGGTGTGGCCCTAGGGATAAGCGGCGCTGCACCGGTGTCAAATGTCGCGTGGGCTGTTGCAAAATAGAAGATATTTTCTAATTTTGTCCATCTGCGCCGTCCGGAAGGAGCCCGCCGCCATGTTCGCCCGCCTCGCGCTTGCCCTTGCGCTTTGCGCCGCACCGCTTGCCGCTTTGGCGCAGAGCTTCGTTTCCACCACGCTCGGCGATCTGCGCGGCGCGGCGCAGGATGGGGCTGAAGCCTTTCTCGGCATCCCCTATGCCGCCCCGCCGGTCGGTGCGAACCGCTGGCGCGAGCCGCAGCCAGCCGATCCTTGGCAAGGCGTGCGCGATGCCTCGCGCTATGGCCCGGCCTGCCAGCAAGGCGTTCCCGCACCCTGGGGCCCCTATACCGAAGAATTCCTCGCCGCCGGGCCGATGAGCGAGGATTGCCTCACGCTCAACGTCTGGAAACCGCGCGGAGGCGCGCGGAAGCTTCCTGTGCTCGTCTTCATCCACGGCGGCGGCTTTGGTGGTGGCAGCGGCACCATGCCGCTCTATGCCGGGGCACGGCTCGCGGCGCAGGGCGCAGTGGTCATCACCCTCAACTACCGCGTCGGCGTGTTCGGCTTCCTCGCGCACCCCGCGCTCACTGCGGAAAGCCCGCTTGGCTCTTCAGGCAACTATGGCCTGCTCGATCAGATCGCCGCGCTCCAGTGGATCAAGGCCAATGCCACGCGCTTCGGCGGTGATCCCGCCAATGTCACCGTCTCGGGCGAAAGCGCCGGTGCGGCTTCGGTGGCGGATCTGTTGATCTCGCCCCTCGCGCAGGACCTGTTCGCCAAGGCGATTGCCTTCAGTGGGGCTAGCATGGCCATCGATGTGCCCCCGCTTGCCACCAACGAGAAAGTCGGCACCGATCTTGCCGCCAAGCTCGGCGCCGCCTCGCTCGCTGACCTGCGCGCCGCCCCGCCCGAAAAGCTGATCGAGGCGACGCGCTATGTCCCCGGCAGCGGCCCGCCGCGCCTGCTCTTCGTGCCCAACGTCGATGGCAAGGTCGTGCCTTTCGATCCTGCACGCGCGAGCGGGCCGGTGGTCAGCCCGGTGCCGCTCGTCACCGGCTACAATGGTGCGGAGATGATCGACCCGTCCGTGCGCACCCCCGCCCAGCTCGAGGCCGCGCTCCGCGCCCGCTATGGCGCATTCGCGGACCGGCTCCTTGCGCTCTATCCCCACGCGACCGATACCGAAGCGGCATCCTCGAACGCCCTCATCGCCCGCGATCGCTACATGGCCGGGCTCATCCTCTGGTCGCAGGACCGCACCCGCAGCGCCCGCCAGCCGGTCTTCGCCTATCTCTACGATCACGCCTATCCGCCCGCGAAGGGCGGCGAGGGATGGGGCGCCTTTCACTCCTCGCAGCTCCCCTATGTCTTCGGCACGATTGGTATGGGGCCGCGCACTTTCACCGCTGTGGACGCCGCCGTCAGCCGCCAGTGGCAACGCCGCATCCTCGCCTTTCTGCGCAGCGGCAAGCCGGGGCCGGGCTGGAGCGCCGTGACCCGCACCGGCACAGCCGTCATGGGCCTCGGCGACAAGGAAGTCATACGCCCTGCCGTCTCCTCGCCCGCCCGCATCGAAGCCTTCAAGGCCTATGCCGAAAGCGGCGGCAATCTTGGCTTGATGTAATTCCCGAAAGCCCCCTCCTCTTCAGAGGAGGGGGCTTTCGGGTGGTGGAGGCATCGGCTTACGCTTACGCGCCCTCAAAACCCCAGCGGCGCGTTTTCCTTCACTTCCTTCATCACGAAGAACGTGCGCGTCTGGCGCACCCCCGGCAGGGTCAGCAGGCGCTGGCCGTGGAGCGCGTTGAAATCGGCAATGTCGCGCACGCGGATCTTCAGCAGGTAATCGAAGTCCCCCGCCACCAGATTGCAATCGAGCACTTCCTTCATGCCCAGCACCGCGCCCTCGAACGCGGCAAAGCTTTCGGGCGTGGACCGATCCAGCACCACGCCAACCATCACCAGCGTGCCAAGGCCAATCACGCCCGGATCGACAAACCCGCGAAACCCGGTGATCGCGCCCGCTTCCACCAGCCGGGCCACGCGCCGGTGGCAGGTCGCCGGGCTCACGTTCGCCGCCTCGGCCAATTCCGCGTTGGAACGCCGCCCGTCTGCCTGCAGCAAGCGCAGCAGGTTGCGGTCGATACGGTCGAGTTCGATGGAAGGTTCTTTCATCAGGCCATCCATTATCGAAATAAGCCAGAAGTGAATAGCCCTCTTCTCCCGATCTGAATCAGTCTGACCCCCAAGATTGCAAGCACCTTCCGCACGCTTTCGATTAGCTTTCACCGCGAATCAACCGTCAGTCGGAGCCTGCATGTCTCTCCTCGCCCCCTTCGAACGCTACCCGCTCACCTACGGCCCCACCCCCATCGAGCACCTGCCGCGCCTCAGCGAAGCGCTCGGCGGCAAGGTCGAAATCTGGGCCAAGCGCGATGATTGCAACTCCGGCCTCGCGTTCGGCGGCAACAAGCTGCGCAAGCTCGAATATATAGTCCCCGATGCCATCGCCTCGGGCGCGGACACGCTCGTTTCCATCGGCGGCGTGCAATCGAACCACACCCGCATGGTCGCCGCCACCGCCGCCAAGCTCGGCATGAAGTGCGTTGTCGTGCAGGAAAAGTGGGTGCCGCATTACGACGCCGTCTACGACCGCGTCGGCAATATCCTGCTCACCCGCCTGATGGGTGCGGACAGCCGCCTGGTGGAAGACGGATTCGACATCGGCATCCGCCAGAGCTGGGAAGACGCCATCGAAAGCGTCAAGGCCGCGGGCGGCAAGCCCTACGCCATCCCCGCGGGCGCCTCGGTCCACAAGTACGGCGCGCTCGGTTATGTCGGCTTCGCCGAGGAAGTCGCGCAGCAGGAGGCCGAGCTTGGCTTCAAATTCGACTATATCGTCGTCTGCGTCGTCACCGGCTCCACGCAAGGCGGCATGATCGTCGGCTTTGCGGCGCAGGACCGCGCGCACACCGTCATCGGGATCGACGCTTCGGGCACGCTCGAACAGACCCGCGATCAGGTCCGCTCCATCGTCGACAACACCGCCGAGCTCGTGAAACTTGGCCGCAAGGTCCGCGAGGACGAGATCGTCATCAACCCGGACTACGCCTATCCGGCCTATGGCGTCCCTTCGGACGAGACCAACGACGCCATCCGCCTCGCCGCGCGCACCGAAGCGATGATCACCGATCCGGTCTACGAGGGCAAATCGATGCAGGGCATGATCGACCTCACGCGCAAGGGCTTCTTTCCCGAAGGCAGCCGCGTGCTCTACGCCCACCTTGGCGGCGCGCCTGCAATCAACGGCTACAGCTATTATTACAAGGACGGCTGATCCCGCCGCCGCGACACCGAACCTTAACGCATCGGCGGATATGCTCCGCCAATGCTCTGGAATCGAACATCGAATCCAGCCCGCCTGATCGCAGCTGGCATCCTCGTCGTGGGCCTGTCCATCGGCGGTTCGATGGCGGCCACCCACGCGATGTTCCAGACGAATGGCACGATCTACTACCGCGATGCGATGCTCGTTGCCTTCTGCATTCCCGCGCTCGTCGCCCCGCCCTCTTTCCTCTACTACGTCTGGGTCGCGCGGCGGATGGAGCAGCTCAACGCGCAGCTGGACCGGCTCGCGCGGCAAGACCCGCTGACTGGCCTCGACAATCGCCGGTCCTTTGTCGAACAGGCGTCGACCCGCCTCAAGGGCCGAGCGGCGCATATGCTGGTCATGGTCGATCTCGATCACTTCAAGCACATCAACGACAGCCTCGGCCATGCGGGCGGCGATCTCGCGCTCCAGCACGCCGCGGCCGTGATGACCGCCGCCGCCCCGCAAGATGCGCTGGTCGCGCGCCTCGGCGGCGAGGAGTTCGGCTTGCTCTTCGCGCTCCAGACGGGCGAAACGGCCAGTCAATCCGGTGAGGCCATGGTGGATGCGATCCGGCAGCGGCTCGAAGCCCTCCCGCTCATCACACCGGCCGGCCTTACCCGCATGACCGCCAGCTTCGGCATCGCCATATCGCGCGCCGACGAAAGCCTCGATCACCTGCTGTGCCGAGCCGACAACGCGCTCTATGCGGCCAAGAACGCCGGGCGCAACCGGCTCGCCGTCGCCGGCTAGAGCCGGTCCAGCCTGAGCAGCTGCCGATCCCCCAGCCAGGCGCGCTCCAGCGCCGCCTCTGCCGCGCGCGCTTCGAGATCATGGCCCAGCGCCCGCTCGGCCTGCGCCAGCCCCCACAACGCCCAGCCGTTGCCCGGCGCCGCCAGCAGCGCCTGATGGAACGCATCGCGCGCTTCCGCCGCCTTGCCGCCTGCCAGCAGCGCCGCGCCCAGCGACTGGCCGATCGGATAATACCAGTACGGCGGCTCCTGATAGGGGATCGTCCCCTCGATCGCCTGCGCCTTGCGGTAATGCTCCGCCGCCGCCGCGAAATCCCCCTGCGCATAGGCCAGCCGCCCGCGCATAGCATGCTGCGCCAGATGGATCAGGTCGGTGCCCGGCACGCCCTGCGCCTCCAGCGACTTGATCCCCGGATCGGCGGTCAGCGTGTCCATCGCCGCCACTTCCCGCGCGAGGGCCTCCGGCTGCTTCAATCGCGCGAAGGCCACCCCGCGCGCATAGTGCCACATCGCCCGCACATAGGGCAGGCGCGCATCTGGCTTGGGCAGGCTGAGAATCTGCGCTGGTGTCCCCCCTTGGGCAAAAGCGAACGAAGGCGCGGCGACCACTGCCTGCACCCAGCCCAGTTCCACCGCCTTGTCTTCAGGGATGATCCGCATCAGCTTGCGCGCCTGCGCCACTGCGAGGCCGAGATCGCCTGCCTGCTGCGCCGAAGTCACGATGAAGTGGACGTTGTGCGGATAGTAGCCATAGCGGTAGAGTCCGTCGTCTGGCACCCGCGCCAGATAGGCCTCGTCCGATTTTGCCGCCGCCACGTTCGCCCGGATCGAATCCTTGTAGCGCCCGATGCGGTAGTAGATGTGCCCCGGCATGTGGACGAGGTGCCCCGCCTCGGGCAGCGCGCTCAGCGCCAGCGCGTCCGCCGCCTTCTCCGCCCGCGACGGATCGACGTGGTTTTCCATCAGGTGGATATAGAGGTGCGCTGCTTGGCTGTGCCCGGGATGCCGCGCCAGCACGCCCTCGACCAGCGCGACCGCCTTGTCGATCCGTGGGCGTGGTTCACTGCGGCCCGGCTGCCAGTAGTTCC
Organism: Novosphingobium sp. PASSN1; assembly: GCF_002278815.1. NCBI lineage: Bacteria > Pseudomonadati > Pseudomonadota > Alphaproteobacteria > Sphingomonadales > Sphingomonadaceae > Novosphingobium > Novosphingobium sp. PASSN1. The sequence goes on from NZ_NKIS01000014.1 coordinate 41,647, forward strand.
ACGGGCTCGTGTCCATCGCCGCTTCGGCTGCCAGCACCGCGAGATCATCGTTCCCCGGCCGCTGCGCCGCCAGCCCCAGCATGGCTTCGGCATAGGCGGCATCCATAGCGGTCCGGTCCACCTTGGGATCAGCCGAATAGCGCGCCGCCAGCGCGGCAATCAGCGCCCGGTCCAGCGGCGTTGCGCCCGCCACCAGCGCCTGCGCCCGCGCCAAGGCATTCAGCGTCGGTGCCAGCGCCTTGGTTTCCATCGGCGCGTTGATGTTGGGGCCTTGCACCAGCGCTTCGCCCCAGAAGCACAGCGCACATCCGGGCGCGAGCGCCTGCGCCTTGCGGAACGAGGCGACTGCCGCCGCATGGTTGAAATTGTAGGCCATGAGCAGGCCCTGATCGAACCACGCCCGCGCCTGCGGCGTCATCCCGCCCGGTTCGAGCGCCGAACGTGGCACGCCGCCATAAAGCGGGAACTTGCCCGAAAAGCCCGGCCCCATCAGCGCGGCTGCCTGCTGCAAGCGCCGCAGCAGGATCGGCGTGTTCGCCCGCGCGTTTTGCGCGCAGGCAGCTGCCGCTAACCGTGAAGGATCGAGCATCGCCAGCGCAGCCGCATCGGATGACGAAGCGCGGTGCAGTGTGGTCGCAGCCGTTGCCGCGCCACCTGCCAGCAAAGCCAGCCCGAGCATTCGATAGATGCGCATCACGTCCCTCCCTCATGCCCCGGGGAGGTCCAGCCTATGCCTGCCCGGGCAGCGGCGCAATCACCGCCGCCCGGCACTGCAAGGTTTACTCCGCCGCCTCGCGCTGCACTTCGCGGGCGAACATTTCGACCAGTTCGTCGTCGGTCGCTTCGAGCAGCTTGGCCGCCCAGGTGTGGAAGACTTGGCCCCCGCGCTCGTTGCGGCCGAACAGAACGTCCTTCATCAGGCCGCTCTGCAGCGCTTCGTGCTGGCGCTTGCCGGTCTTGTAGTCCTCGTCGCGCACCACGATCTCGAGGAAATCGAACTGCTCGTGCGCGGCCTTGATCGCCACTGCGTCCGTGGGCTTCTTCTCCATCACGTAGAACTGGGTGGTATAGCTTTCGCCCACCTTGTCGCCCGGGAAGAGCTGGCTGATCATCGCGCCGCGCAGGCCGCCGCCGTAGAAGCTGGCGATCGAGATGTGCGGGAAGATCGTCCACACGCCCTGCACCAGCACGTCGTCGGAAATCTCGTCGTCGTTCAGCTGGCTGAGGTCGATCTGGCGGTCATCGCCCGAGGAAACCTTGATCGCGAACTTCGACGGGGTCGACAGGCGCTGGTGCGGCCCGAACTCGAAGTAGTTGGCGCGGTTATAGAAATCCGAACCGAACGTGGCCGCGTGGAGCACCGGCAGGTGGTAGAAATCGAGGTAGCCGTCGTAGGCGGTCTTCCAGTTCGGGCCTGAAAGCGTGCGCTGGCTGAACAGGTACCAGTCCTTGAACCCGAACGATTCGAGCAGGCCGTCGTAGCCGCACAGATAATCCGCAATCGAAAGCTTCGAATTGGGATCGAGCGTCGCCCAGATCAGGCCTGCGCTTTCATAGACCGGGAACTTCGTCAGGCAGAGCGCCGCCTTGTCCACCGCGCCGAAATCCTGCGGGCTGGCCACGCCGATCAGGTCGCCGTCGTTCTTGAAAGTCCAGCCGTGATAGCCGCAGGTGAAACGGTTGGCGTTGCCGCTGCCCGAGGCCACCGGGTTGCCGCGGTGCGTGCACATATTGAGGAACGCGCCGACCGAGCCATCGCGCTGGCGGGTGAGCAGCAGCGGCACGCCGGCAATGTCCATCGCCTTGTAATCGCCGGGATTGGGGATCTCGCACGAAGGGCCGACCATCAGCGGCAGGCGGCGGAAGATCTGCTTCTTCTCGCGCTCGAACAGCGCCTCGTCGGTATACGTCGAGGCGGGAATGCGCACGACTTCGTCCGCCAGTTCCATCGTCCCGGCATCGCCATGGGCGATAAGCGAACGGGTCATTTCGATCAGCTGTTCACGTGACATGGTTTTATCCTCGATTCCCGGGGCAGGACGTTTTCATAGACCAGAGTGATCTCCGGCAGCCCTGCCTGCAATTGTCATTTTTGCTTGGTGCTGAATGTTGAGCCGATTTTCGCCAGACCGGGGCGGCAACGTGCAGGTTGCCGCCCGGCCATGGCGAACTCAACGCGAAAGTTGCGCGGTGAGAAGCTGGTGGAAGTGGCGGATCTTCGTCTCACCATAGTTGGCGAAGACGATTTCCTTCGATTTGATCGACTTCATCCCCCGCTGCACGTGCGGCAGGTTGACCACGTCCTGGTTGAACACCTTGGCCAGCATGCCCAGTTCCGGCGCATCGCAATAGTCGTCGTCGAAATCCAGCCAGTGGACCTTGGCGGGGGCCGGGCGCGCCTCGCCTTTCGGCACCGGCATCATGAACATCGTCTCGTGGATGCACTCCTCCGGGTTGTCGCCCAGCGGGCGGAACCGGTAGAAGATCGGGTTGAGGCACCCCCACGGGCTGATGTTGGGGAAGATGTTGTAGTAGATCGTGTCGACGAACTCGGCATCGGACATCGTGTCGACCTCGTCGCCCAGCAGACCCCGCCAGCGTTCGCGCGATTCGTTTGCCATGGCCTTGCGGCGGTCTGGCACCGGGCCGCTGGTGGTGTGGTCTTCTTCCAGCTCCCAGCCTTCGGGCAGCCGCCCGCCCACCCAGTCGCACAGCTGCACATCGGCGTGGTCCAGTTCACCCTCGATATGATGCGCCTGATGGTCGAAGAGGCCGATGCGCCCATCGCGCGCGGTCACCTTCACGCGGTCCTCGCCCAGCCGCTCGTAAACGTTCCCCGAAAGCGCGTGGCGGACCTTGGCATACGTCTTCGCGCCTTCCAGCGGCTCGGCCACAAACGCCGGATTCACATGCGGACTGAGCAGGCCATTGGGCGAAATCGCGCGCGACATGTTGCCGAACACGTCATACTTCGAATTGGCATCGCCCATCACATCCAGCAGCGTCGGGTGCGTCGCCACCACGTGGTAGGCCTCCATGAAGGCCTCCTGCGCCACTTTCCAGTTGCAGCGCAGCTTCTTGGCCACGTGCACCGCCTTGTAGCGCCGCTCAAACGGGATCGGCTCGAAGTGCCGGTCGATATCGCCGAGGAACTGCTCGAACGGCTCGGCGTTGTCATCCGGATTGATGAACACCCAGCCGCCCCAGCGCCCCACTTTCAGCGGCGGCAGGCTGTGCGTTTTCGCGCTGACTGAGGGGAAGTCCCACTGGCACGGCACTTCCTTCAGCGCGCCGTCGATGCCCCAGTTCCAGCCGTGGAACGGGCAGCGGAAATCGCGCGCGCCCTTGGTGTCCTCGGTCAGCAGCGCGCGGCCGCGGTGGAGGCAGGCATTCGGAAACGCCTTGATCTCGTCCGGCGCGGTCCGCACCACGATGTAGGACAGGTGGGCAATGTCATAGACATGGCTGTCGCCTACATTAGGAATGTCGTCCTCGTGGCAGGCCATCTGCCACACCCGCTTCCACAGCCGCTCGATCTCCAGATCGAAGAAATCGCGCGAATAGTAGATGCTCGGATCGACGATCGTCGGCCCCGGCGCGATCGGATTGTCCTCGCGCAGGCGCGGCGGCACCGCATGGGTGTCCATGTCCAGCAGGGCGTCATAGGACAGCCCCAAGGAACGGTTGGTGCCGGTAAGTGTCTCGACCATGAGTGCTCTCCGTTAATTGGGTTCAGGCGGGATCGAAGCGCAGCGGCAAGGACTGCATGCCCCGCAGGATGTGGCTGGCGGCGAACTGAAACGGATTGTCCGGATTGGCGAAGCGCAGGTTCTTCAGCCGGCGCAGAATGATCGGCAGCGCGGTGCCCATCTCCACGCGCGCCAGGTGCATGCCCAGGCAGGTGTGCACGCCCGCACCGAAAGCGACGTGCTTGCCCGCATTCTGGCGCTTCACGTCGAACTTGTCGGGGCATTCGAACACGGCGCTGTCGCGATTGGCCGAGCCATAGCGCAGCAGCATGGCCTCCCCGGCTTTGAGCGCCACGCCGCCCAGCACGGTATCCTCTTTCACCACCCGCCACATGTTGTGCGAGGGCGAGAGGTGCCGCGCAGTTTCCTCCACCCAGTTCGGCACGAGGCTTTCATCCGCAATGATCGCGGCCATCTGCTCCGGATTGGCGAGCAGCTGCGCCAGCGCATAGGCCAGCGCGTGCGCGGTCGCTTCCTGCCCGGCGGTGAAGATCTGCTGCACGATCGAATAGACTTCGGAGTCGTCGAGCGGGCGCTCTGTTCCGTCATCCTCCGGCAGCCGCGCCGCGAGAAGGTCGGAAATCACGTCCGTCCCCGTCTCCGCGCGGCGCTCCGCCATGATACCCCGAAAATAGGCCTGCATGGCGATCTCGCTGCGCGCCAGATCCGCGCGCTGCTCCGGTTTCGCATTCCCGTTCAGCCGCAGGATCGCCGCGCGCACCCAGTTCTGGAACATCGGGATGTCGTCGCGCGGCACGCCCAGCACGTCGGCGATCACGATCCCCGGCAGCATTTCGGCAAACTGCGATTTGAACTCGACCTCTCCGTCCTTGATGAACCGGTCGATCAGCGCATTGGTGACTTCGGCCACATAAGGCGCCATCGCATTGACCCGGCTCAGCGGCAGCGCGTGCATGGCGATGCGCTTGTAGCGCGAATGCTGCGGCGGATCGGCGGTCAGCATCGTGTTCCGGCGCGGCAAGCCCTCGCTCAGGATGGCCGTCTCCTCGGCATCGAACGCGCCCGAACCGCCCGAACTCAGCAGCGTGGAGAAATCGCTGGAGAAGACCTTGGGCTTCTTGTTGACCTCCAGCACCAGCTCATAAGTCGAGACCGAGACGATCCCCGTCTTGGGATCGCGGAACACCGGCGCCTCGCGCCGCAGCCGGTCGTAATAGGGATAGGGGTTCTGGAGCGTCTCCGGGCTCGTCGCGTCAATCCGTTCCAGCGCTTCCATAGCGGGGCCTTCCGTCATCATCCTCGTCCAGCATGGATGATGACCCGCCACACCCCATGCGGGCTTTGACCTTGCTCAAATTCCCGGCCCTCAAAAATGAGAGCGCCTCGGCAGTTGCAACCGCGAGGCTTGCATCCCGCGCGCCCTTGCGTACCAACGGGCACGAACCGGAATGGACCTTCGCCGATGATCCTCAATTTCTGGCGCGCTCTTGTTGCCGCCATGGTGCTTCTGCTTGCTGCGCCGCTCGCCGCCCAGTCCGCACCGCAGGGCGAAATCGTCACCACGGCTTCGGGCAAGGTCGAAGGCTTTGTGCGGGGTGGCATGCTCGAATTTCGCGGCATCCCCTATGCCGCCCCCGTTGCGGGCGATGCACGGTGGAGCCTGCCGCAGCCCGCCGCGTCGTGGGCCGGCGTCCTTCCCGCAATGCACTTCGGCGGCGCCTGCCCGCAGGCCGCGCGCTATGGCCTGACGGAACGCAGCGACGAGGAAAACTGCCTCACGCTCAACATCAGCCTGCCCACCACCAAAGCCGCCGCCAAGCGCCCCGTCCTCGTGTGGATTCACGGCGGCGCTTTCGTCGGCGGCGCGGCCTCGCTCTACCGGCTGGACCGGCTCGCCAAAGGGATGGACGCCGTCGTCGTCAGCGTGAACTACCGCCTCGGCGTGTTCGGCTTCATGGCCCCGCCCGCCGGAACGCCGGGCGCAGGCCGCGTCCTCGGCCTCGAAGACCAGCGCCTCGCCCTGCGCTGGGTGAAAACCAATATCGCGGCCTTCGGCGGCGATCCTGAAAACATAACCCTCGCAGGCGAATCCGCCGGTGCCGCCTCGGTCTGCATGCACCTCATGGCCCCGGACGAGACGCGCACCCTGTTCCGCCGCGCCATTATCCAGAGCAGCGCCTGCGGCACCCCCTTGCGCGCGCTGCCCCAGGCCGAACTGTTCGCTGCCAAAGTGGCCAAGGAAGCGGGCTGTACCGATCCCGCCGCCTTGCTCGGCTGCCTCAAGGCCATCGATCCGCAAAGCCTGATCGCCGCCGGTGCCCGCGCAGCCAGCGGCGAACTCCTCGCCTTCGCGCCCTTTGCCGGCAGCGCCACGATCCCGCGCCCCACGCTCGCCGCGCTGCAAGCGGGCGATTTCGCCCGCGTGCCCATCCTCTATGGCTTCACGCGCGATGAAATGCGGCTTTACGTGGGCTATGATGTGCAAGGCGGCGCGAAGATCACCCCTGAAACCTACCCTCTCGCTGTCCGCGCCATTTATGGCGACAAGACGGACAAGGTTCTCGCCCGCTATCCCCTGAAGCCCGGCGAACACCCCGCCGAAACGCTGGGTTCGCTCATGACCGACTTCATGCCCGGCCTCGGCATCACCCACTGCATGATGCTGGAAAGCAGCCGCCTGCTGGCCGCGCATACTCCGGTGTTCCAGTGGGAATATGCCGACCGCACCGCCCCCGTGCGCGGCGTTTCGATCCCCATCAGCCCCGAGCCCGGCTTCAATCTCGGCGCAGTCCATTCGGCAGAGCTCAACGCGCTGTTTCCGGGCTTCTCCAACACCGCCGCGATGACCGCGCCCGATCTTGGCCCGGCCTCGCAGGCGCTGGCAGACGTCATCGTCGCGACATGGGCCGCCTTCCTGCGCGGCGATCCCAGCCCGCGGGAATGGCCCGCAACCCGTCCCGGCTCGGCGATGCGCTTCGCACCCGCCCATGTCGGTCCGGTCGACGCGTGGTCAGAATACCAGTGCGATTTCTGGATGGCCGAGTATCCGGCTTTCTTCGCCGCCACCCCTTAAAAGGAACCCACATGAACACTGCCATCGTCACCGGTGCCGCGCAGGGCCTCGGCCTCGTCACCGCCCGCCGCCTCGCCGCCGCCGGATACCGCGTCGTCCTCACCGATATGCAGGATGTTTCCGCGCAGGCCGCGTCCATCGGCGGTGAGGCTATCGGCATCAGCGGTGACGTTTCCAGCGAAGCCTTCGTCGATGACATGGCCGCGCGCGTCGCGAAGGACTTCGGCGGCGCGCAGGTGCTCGTCAACAACGCCGGGATCAGCCTGATCCAGCCCGCCGAGGATACCACCCTCGATCAGTGGCAGAAGATGATGGCGGTGAACCTGCAAGGCCCCTTCCTCCTCTGCCGCGCGTTCGGCCGCCAGATGCTGGGCGCGGGCAAGGGCTCCATCGTCAACGTCGCCTCGGTCGCGGGCCTCGGCGGGGTGATCCACCGCTCGGCCTACAACACCTCCAAGCACGGCCTGATCGGCCTCACCCGCACGCTGGCAGGCGAATGGGGCGGCCGCGGCGTGCGCGTGAACGCGGTCTGCCCCGGCTGGATCAAGACCGAAATGGACGTGAAGGACATGGGCTCAGGCGCCTATGACGACACCGATATCGTCAACCGCGTGCCGATGGCGCGCTTTGCCATGCCCGAAGACGTGGCAGAAGGCATCGCCTTCCTCGCGTCGGACGCCGCGTCCTTCATCAACGGTGTGAGCCTGCCGGTGGACGGCGGCTGGACTGGCGACATCAGCTGGGACAGCCTGCGCCTGAAGACGCGGGGGTGAATGCCTTGGCCCTTGCCGCGCAGGCGTGACAAGGGCCACCCCGTTGCAGGGCCGTGGGATTAGAGACTGCACGCCGCAACATAAGTAACAAGGCTTAATTCAAAAAGGCCTTACCAGAATTCCATCCCATCTCTGGACAGTTTCGATGGGATTTCCGTGAATTTGCTTAAACATATTACAAAAAAGACTCTTATTCAGCAGCTAGCGAATAGCTTCTAGAATTTGGCATTGTGATGCTGTGGCGGCGTACGCCCTATGTGTCATCGTTTTTGCCGGGAGCACCGCACATGTCTGATCGCCTTAAATTTGTGACAGCCGTTTCACCCGTCCAGATCTACGAGAACAACGACGGCGTCTGGGAACCCGACCGCCTCAAGCTGAACCAGACCGTGGCGGTCGATCCGGTGACGCAAGACGTCACCATCACCTCGACCTTCGACACCTACATCAAGATCGAAACCTTCAGCCAGACCGCCGATCTGGCGGACGACCCGACGCTCTACGAGCTGAAGAGCGAGTCCTTTGCGTCCGCCAATGGCGGCAGCCCGATCACCGATCCCAACGCCCAGCTTTCCGATGACGATGGCGTCGAAGATGACCAGAACGGCGATGGCAACATCAACGATACCCTGCATGGAACGAGCAGCGACGACAGCGAGCACGGCGGAGCCGGCAACGATGTGATCGACGGCGGCGAAGGTGACGACGACCTCAACGGCGATGAAGGCGACGACGACCTGCTCGGCGGCAACGGCAACGACACAATCAATGGCGGCGTCGGCTTCGACGCGATCTCCGGCGATGCTGGCAACGACCATCTCGATGGCGGCGCGGATGACGATATCGTATCGGGCGGCGCAGGCAGGGACGTGGTCAGCGGCGGCGATGGCGACGACCAGGTCGCAGGCGATGTCGGCAACGATCGTCTGAACGGCGGCAACGGCGACGATTCGATTGACGGCGGCGTTGGCAACGACGCGATCGTTGCGGGTGACGGGGCCGACGATGTCCTCGGCGGTGACGGCAACGACAAGGTCGATGGCGGCGCGGGCGATGACTCGCTCAACGGCGGCGCCGGCAGCGACAAGTTGGCGGGCGGTGACGGCGCCGATACACTGCATGGCAGCGATGGAACGGATTCGCTGAGCGGCGGTAACGGCGACGACTTGCTCGATGGCGGCACCGGCAACGACGCGCTTCTGGGAGGCGCCGGCAACGACGACCTCGATGGTAGCGATGGCAAGGATTCGCTGAGCGGCGATCTTGGCGACGATACGATGCAGGGCGGCGCGGGTAACGACAAGGAAAGCGGCGGCGCGGGCAACGACACCTTCCTGGCCGGGGGCGATTCCGGCGATGACAAGTTCGACGGCGGCAAGGGCGACGACCTCGTCGACTACTCGGCTGCCACCGCTGCCATGACCATCGACCTGGCTGCGGGCACCGCACATGCCACCGCAAACGACGCCGGCACCGGCACCGACAAGCTGGCCAAAATCGAGAACGTGATTGGTAGCGCGCATGACGACACCATCGTCGGCAGCAAGGCAGGCAACGTCATCACTGGTGGTGGCGGTGCCGATACGCTGACCGGCGGCAATGGCAACGACGTGTTCGCCTTCACCGCCATCGGCGACAGCCAGACCGGCCAAGGCGATACGATCACCGACTTTTCCGCCGGCGACCGGATCGATCTCTCCGCCATCGACGCGAACGGCACGCCTGGCAGCGCCTTCACCTTCTTGGCCACCGTGCCCACCGAAGGCAGCGCGGCTGGCGTCGTGTGGTTCGACAGCGCCACCAGCACGCTCTACGCCAGCACCACCGCGGACGCCGCAGCGGAACTTGCTATCGTGCTGACCGGTGTCAGCAGCATCTCTGCAGCCGATCTGGTGCTCTGAAGCCACCCGCACCCACACGTCAGCCCCCCCCCGCCCTCCCCGTTCCTGCGCGGCACGGAAGGGGAGGGCGGCGGCCGGGCCGATGGCCGAGGATTGCGGCGAGACTTTACCGAATCCCAACCTCAATCAACCCCTTGAACTGCAACACGCCAATTCGGCTGCCACCCGTTGTCCAGCATCGATGGACTACATCCCGGACATGACAGAAGCGGCTGTCGCTTATAAATCGCTGTCCGACAGCCACCCCCTTGCCGCACGATGCGCCCCGCCCGTCCCCCGCGCAGCCTCTCCAATTGGGGAGTGGGCAAGCCGCGCCCCCGCGCGTTTCATGGACCGGATAAGATAGGGAGATTGCCATGCGTGTTGCTCTGCCCGAGGCTCACCACCAGAATCCGCTCGGCCATTTGTCCGAGCACTATGCGCCCGAGATCGTGAACGCCGCTTTCGGGTTTTCCGATGTCACCTACCGCACTTCGAAGCTGCCCACGCGCCTGTTCGAAGGCGCGCGGATGCGCACGGCGCTGATCAACGGGTGCCAGCTCTGCCAGAACTTCCGCGTACTGCGCGATCGCCCCGATCTCGAGCACAACAATGGCCCCGCGCCGGACGAAGCGTTCTATGCCGCCGTCAACGAATGGCGCACCTCGCCGGTGCTGTCGGAGCGCGAGAAGCTTGCCATCGAATATGCCGAGAAAGTTGGTCTCGATCCCAAGGCGCTTGCCACCGACGAGGACTTCTGGACGCGCTACAAGGCGGCGCTGACAGACGACGAGATCGTCGATCTGGCCTTCTGCGTGGCCGTGTGGATGGGCCTCGGGCGCGTTGCCCACGTGCTCGGCCTCGATGCGGTCTGCGCGCTGCCGGCGCTGCGCGAAGTGGCCTGATGGCGGCGGGGCTTGATCGGCGCGCGCTGCTGGGCGGGTTGGCCGCTGGTGGTGCCGCGCTGGCTTCCGGCACGGGCGCGCTGCGGCTGCCGCGACCGATGTGCCTGTCGGTCCGCGCTCAGTGCTGGTTTATCAGGCCGTCGCGCTGCTCGAAGAACGCGTACCCCACGGCAAGACGCCTTATGGCGAACGCTTCCGCGTGCCCATCATCGGCGGCAGCTTCGAGGGGCCGGATCTGCGCGGCCACATCCTCCCCGGCGGGGCGGACTGGCAGTTGCTGCGCGCCGACGGCTATCTCGAACTCATCGCGGACTACTACATGGAGACCGACGACAAGGTTCTCATCAAGGTCAACAACCGAGGCCTTGTCCAGACCGTCCCCGGCTCGGACGGCAACCGCTATGCCATGACCACGCCGCATTTCGAGGCGCCGATCGGCAAGTATGGCTGGCTGAACCAGCTGATCTTTGCCGGGACGGTCGTGCCGGGGGACAGCAAGGTGCCTGCGGTCCACCTGGCGATCTTCAAGCTGGTCTAGCTGAACAGCCCCGCAAAGGTCTTGCGCAGTTCGGCCTTGAGCACTTTGCCCATCGCGTTGCGCGGGAATTCCTCGACCACGCGGATGGCCTTGGGCTGTTTGAACCGGGCGAGCTTTTCAGCCGCTACCGCTTCGATCAGCGCAGGGTCCATGTCGGGGCGCTCCGCCGTCACCACGGCCACCACCGCCTCGCCGAAATCGGGATGCGGCACACCGATGATGGCGACATCGGTGACGCCTTCCACTTCGGCCAGCACCATTTCCAGTTCGGCGGGATAGATGTTGAACCCGCCCGAAATAATCAGGTCCTTTGAACGGCCCGCAATCGTCAGCCGTCCGCTGGCATCGCGAAAGCCGGTGTCGCCGGTCACGAAGTAGCCGTCCGGCCCGATGGCTTCGGCGGTGGCTTCGGGGCGGCGCCAGTATCCGGCGCACAGGTTCGGCCCGCGGATTTCCACTTCGCCGACTTCGCCCGGCGGGAGCTCCTGTCGTCCTTCCCCGCCAACGACGCGCAGTTCCACACCAGGCAGCGGATAGCCCACCGTCCCCGCGATGCGCCCGTCCTGCTCGTAGAGGTTCGAGGTGATCATCACCGCCTCGGTCATCCCGTACCGCTCAAGAATGCGCTGGCCGGTGCGCGCTTCGAATTCGGCGAACACCGAGGGCAACAGCGGGGCCGAGCCGCAGACGAACAGGCGGATTCCGGCGGTCGCATCGCGGGTGAAATCCTCGCGGTCGAGCAGGCGGGTGTAGAATGTCGGCACGCCCATGAACACGCTCACCGTGGGCAGCAGCGAGACGACCTTTGCCGCATCGAACCGGCCCAGCAGGTGCACCGTCGCCGCGCTGTAGAGCCCGAGATGGAGCGCCACGAACAGACCGTGGGCGTGGAACAGCGGGAGGGTGTGGAGGATCGAATCCGCATCCGAAAAGCGCCACGCTTCATGCAGCGCCGCCACGTTGGACGACAGGTTGCGGTGCATCAGCATCGCGCCCTTGGGCCGCCCCGTGGTGCCCGAAGTGAAGAGGATCGCGGCGAGATCGGTCTCCGCCATCTCCGCCACCGCAAGATCGGGTTCCAGCCCCTCGGCCAGCAGGGTGAGCGAGCCGGAACCATCCGCCTCCAGCGTGGCGCGGGCGATCTTGCCGTCTTCGGGCGGGACGGCAGTGGCGGCGCTGTGCACCAGCAGGACGGGATCGGCATCCTCCACCAGCAGCGCCACTTCGCTGGGTGTATAGGCCGGATTGAGCGGCACGAAGGTCGCGCCCGAGGCGAGCACCGCAAGGTAGGTCAGCGCGAAGTGCGGCGAGTTTTCCGCCTTGAGCATGACCCGGTCGCCCTGCTTAACCCCCAGCTGCGCCAACGCCGCACGGTAGCGTCCGATAGCGGCGGGAAGCTCGCCGAAGGTGCACACAGTCTCACCATTCCAGAGCAGCGCGGGCTTGGCTTCATGCCCGGCATGGCGCGAAAGGAAGATGGCAACGAGATTGGCGTTCATGGCCCTGCACTCTCCAGCTTGGGAGGCCGGTTCATAGTGCGCACGGGCAGGGGCGCAAAGGCCGATCTCTCATATTGTGATATGGCGAGGCACGGCTGGTGCGAGACCCGACTGCAATTCATTTTAAGCTTGAAATAAATTCCGGAATGGCCAAGCTTGCGATTGGGCCATTGTGCGGAAACGGCAAATCCGCTGGAATGGGACGAACAATCAGGACGGGAGGTCATCGTGGCGGATTCAGGTGTACTGGCAGGCTTGCTGAGCGGGATTGCCGCTGGCGGGATCAAGGTGGTGGACCTCACCGAAACGCTCACGCCCGAATATCCCACGATCACCCTGCCGGCCGAATTCGGCCAGGCCTCGCCCTTCGTGAAGGAGGAAATCTCGCGCTACGATGAGCGCGGGCCGGGCTGGTACTGGAACAACTTCACGATCAGCGAACACACCGGCACGCACTTCGATGCGCCGATCCACTGGGTGACGGGCAAGGACGTGGAGAACGGCGCGGTCGACACGATCGATCCTGCGCGCTTCATCGCCCCGGTCTGCGTGATCGACTGCACCGCTGAAGTCGCCGCGAACCCCGATTTCATCCTCTCGGTGGACGTGCTGGAAGCGTGGGAGGCCAAGCATGGCCGCATTCCGGCGGGCAGCTGGGTGTTCCTGCGCAGCGACTGGCGCAAGATCGCCGATCCCGCCAACTTCACCAACCTTGACGAGAACGGCGCGCATTCGCCCGGCCCGGATGCCGCGTCCACCTTGTGGATGATAGGCGAGCGCGATGTGCTGGGCTTCGGCACCGAATGCGTCGGCACCGATGCGGGGCAGGCCTTCCTGTTCGAGCCGCAATATCCCTGCCACCACTACATGCACGGCGCGGGCCGCTATGGCCTGCAGTGCATGACCAACCTTGATCTTCTGCCGCCCACCGGCGCGGTGATCGTGGCGGCGCCGCTGAAAATCGAGAACGGATCGGGCAGCCCGCTGCGGGTGCTCGCGCTCGTTCCGGCCTGAGGCAAGACAATGGCCGAACGCTCGTTTGCAAAAGAGGTCGAGAAGCTGCGGATCGGTGCGGGCGAGGAATTCGCCGGCGAAGGCATCCTCGCGGTGACCAAGGCACTGCTGCAATCGGGCATTTCCTATGTCGGCGGCTATCAGGGCTCGCCGATCTCGCACCTCCTCGATGTACTGGCCGATGCGCAGGACATCATGGGCGAACTGGGCATCCGCTTCGAGGCTTCGGCCAACGAGGCGGCGGCGGGCGCGATGCTGGCGGCCAGCGTCAACTACCCCTTGCGCGGCGCAGTCGCGTGGAAATCGGTGGTCGGCACCAATGTCGCGTCGGATGCGCTGTCCAACGTTGCCTCTGGCGGGGTGAAGGGCGGCGCGATGATCATCGTGGGCGAGGACTACGGCGAAGGCTCCTCGATCATGCAGGAGCGCACCCACGCCTTCGCGATGAAATCGCAGATCTGGCTGCTCGATCCGCGCCCCAACCTGCCCTCCATCGTCAACATGGTCGAAAAGGGGTTCGAACTTTCGGAGGCCTCCGGCAGCCCGGTGATGCTGGAGCTGCGCGTGCGGTCCTGCCACCTCTATGGCCGGTTCACCGCCAAGGACAACGTGCGCCCGGCCTTCGGCCTCAAGGACGCGATGGAAAATCCGGTGCGCGATACGGACCGGATCGTGCTGCCGCCTGCCAACTTCCTCCACGAGCGTGAGAAGATCGCGCAGCGCTGGCCCGCTGCGGTCGAGTTCATCAAGCAGCACAAGCTCAACGAATTTCTCGGCGGGCACCTCGGCGATGTGGGGATCATCGTGCAGGGGGGGATGTACAACAACCTGATCCGTGCGCTGGAACTCGTCGGCCTGTCAGACAGCTTCGGGCAGACCGAGATCCCGATCTATTGCCTCAACGTCGCCTACCCGCTGATCGACAGCGAAGTGACCGGGTTCTGCGCCGACAAGCAAGCGGTGTTCCTGATCGAGGAAGGCCAGCCCGAATTCATCGAGCACAATGTCAACACGATCCTGCGCCGCGCCGATCTGCAAACCAAGCTGATCGGCAAGGAAACCATGCCGCTGGCGGGCGAATATACGGGACAGGTGATCAAGGACGGGCTGGTGCGCTTCCTGCGCGAACATGCGCCCAAGCTGGCGGCCAAGGCCGCGTTGCCGCCCGAACCTGCGGGCAGCAACCTTGCGCCGCTGGCCGATGTCGTGCCCGCGCGGCCATCGGGTTTCTGCACCGGCTGCCCGGAGCGCCCGATCTTCACCGCGATGAAGCTGGTCGAGAGGGACATCGGCGAGTTTCACGTCTCCGGCGATATCGGCTGCCACATCTTTTCCATCCTGCCGCCTTTCAATCTGGGCAACACGACGATGGGCTATGGCCTTGGCATGGCAGGCGCAGCGGCCTTCCAGTCGGACTCCAAGCAGCGCACCGTCTCGGTGATGGGCGACGGCGGGTTCTGGCACAATGGCCTCACCTCGGGCGTCGGCCACGCGGTGTTCAACCGCAACGACGGCGTGACGATCCTCGTCGACAACGGCTATTCGGCGGCAACCGGCGGGCAGGACATTCTTTCGAGCCGCGCCGAAAATCGCACCCGCACGACCAAGCACCCGATGGAAAACGCGATCCGGGGGATCGGCGGCCAGTGGGTGCGCACGGTGCGCAGCTATGATCTGGAGGCGATGACCTCCACCCTGACCGAGGCGATGACGACGAGCTTCAAGGGGCCGAAGATCATCATCGCGGAATCGGAATGCATGCTCAACAAGCAGCGCCGGGTGAAACCGCTGGTGGCCAAGGCCATCAAGGGCGGCAAGCGCGTGGTGAAAGAGCGCTTCGGCGTTGATGCCGATACCTGCAGCGGCGATCATTCGTGCATTCGCCTCTCCGGCTGCCCCACCCTCACCTTGCGCGAGAACCCCGATCCGCTGCGCGATGATCCGGTGGTGCAAGTACTCGATGATTGCGTGGGCTGCGGCCACTGCGGTGAGACGGCGCACGCCGCCGTGCTCTGCCCCAGCTTCTACCGCGCCGACATGGTGTTCAATCCCAGCCGCTGGGACCGCTGGCGGCAGGCGCTGCGCAGCGCGGTGATCGGCTTCTTCCAGGCCCGCGCCGCCCGCCGCCGCGCGCTGACGGCGTTCTGACCATGGGCAGCAGCAAGACCCGCCCCATCAACATCGCGATCATGGCGCTGGGCGGCCAGGGCGGCGGCGTGATGGCTGACTGGACCGTCCGCGCTGCCGAACTGGCCGGCTTCCGCGCGCAATATACCTCGGTGCAGGGCGTGGCCCAGCGCACGGGCGCGACGATCTATTATATCGAACTGTTCCCCGAGGCGGAAATCGCAGCGCGCGGGAAGGAACCCGTGCTGGCGTTGATGCCGGTGCCCGGCGATGTCGATGTGGTGGTGGCCTCCGAACTGATGGAAGCGGGCCGCGCGGTGATGCGCGGCTTTGTCACGCCCGAACGCACCACGTTGATCGGCTCCACCCACCGCGTCTTCGCGATTGCCGAGAAGATCGCGATGGCGGACGGGCGCGCCGATGCCGGCGCGGTGCACGAAGCGGCGCAGGCGCGCGCCAAGCGCTGGATCGGCTTCGACATGGAAGCCACCGCGCGCGAAGGCGACAGCGTGATCAGCGCGGTGATGTTTGGTGCGCTGGCCGGATCGGGCGCGCTGCCGATCCCGCGCGATGTGTTCGAGGCGGTGATCCGCGAGAGCGGCAAGGCCGTGGCGGCCAATCTGGCAACGTTTGCGTTGGGCTTCGACCGCGCCTGCGGGATTGCGCCTCCGGCGGCTCCAGCCATGCCAGCGGCGGCGACTGCGCCGGAAGCGCCCGCTGCGGTGAAGCCGCTGCTGGCGCGGATCGAGGCCGAACTGCCGTTCATCGCGCGCGAATTCGCGACCGAAGGCCTGCGCCGAACCATCGATTTTCAGGACCTGACCTACGGCGCCCTCTATCTCGACCGCTTGCAGCAGGCCGCCGATTGGGACGCCGCAGCCGGGGGCAGCGCCCGCCGCCATGAACTGATCCGCGAACTGGCGCGTCACCTCGCGCTGTGGATGACCTTCGACGACACCTTCCGCGTGGCCGATCTCAAAACGCGCAGCAGCCGCTTCGAACGCTTCCGGCATGAAGTGAACGCAGCGCCCGACCAGATCGTGGCTGTCACCGAATTCATGCACCCGCGCCTGAAGGAAGTGGCGGATTCGCTGCCCGCTGGCCTTGGCCGCTGGGCCGCGCGGCAGGCATGGCTGGGCCGCTGGTTTGCCAAGGGCCGCAAGGTTCAGACCAGCAGCTTGCGCGGCTTTCTGATGCTCAGCCTGCTCGCCACCGGGCGGCGCTGGCGGCGTTCCACCTTGCGGTTCAGCCACGAGAACGCGGCGATCGAAGCGTGGCTGGAGCGCGCACGCCAACTTGCGGCCAGCGATTATGCGGCGGCGGTGGAACTGGTGCGCTGCCAGAAGCTGATCCGCGGCTATGGCGAGACGAACGAGCGCGGGGCGCGCAATTTCGCGCGCATCATGGCTGCGGTGAATGGGGCGAGCGGAGCGGGCCTCGCCGCGCGCATCAAGCGACTGCGCGATGCCGCGCTGGCGGACGAAAAGGGCGAAAAGCTGGCCGAGGTTCTGGCCGAAGCAGCCTGAGCGTCTGGCTCAGTCCGGAATGACCGCCGTGACTTCGATCTCGATCTCGGCCGCGGCTTCCATCAGCGCGACCACCTGCACCACGGCCATGACCGGGAAGTGCTTGCCCATAATCTCGCGGTAGACCGCGCCGATCTCGCGACCATGGGCGAGGTAGTGGTCGCGGCTGGTGATGTACCAGGTCATCCGCACGACATGTTCGGGCTTCGCGCCGCCTTCGGCGAGGATCGCGACGATATTTTCCAGCGCCTGACGGAACTGGGCGACAAGGCCGGTGGGGAAGCGCTCTTCGGCATCCCAGCCGACGACTCCGGCGAGGAAAACCATTTCCCCGCGCGCAGCGATCCCGTTTGCGTAGCCCTTGGGACGGGGCCAGCCGTGCGGTTGCAGAACCTTCATAAGCCTCCTCCGGCGCCTTGACAGGGCGTCCTTTGCTCTCGATATTTTAAACTTGAAATATTGTCCAGCCAAAGGATCGGACCCTTGTTCAAACCTGCCGAGCGCATCGTCCACCGCGCCGATCCGGGGCGCTGGCCCAATGCAGAAACGGCGGCGCAGTCGCGGCTGTTCTCGCCAGTGCAAGTCGGCCCGCTGACGCTGGCGACGCGCACGTGGATCCCGGCGATGGTGCCCTGGCGCGCAACGCCGGATGGCGAGGCCGGGCCGGACGTGATCGACTGGTACGCCCGCTTCGCCAAGGGCCGCCCCGGCACCATCGTGATCGAGGCGACCGGCATTCGCGATGTGCCCTCCGGCCCGCTTCTGCGGATCGGCGATGATCGTTTCGTGCCCGGCCTTGCGCGGCTGGTGGAGGCCGTGCGTGAGGCCAGCGGCGGGGAAACGAAGCTGCTGATCCAGCTGATCGACTTCCTCGCGATCAAGCGCCGTCCGGACCGCGCCACGTTCCTCTCGCGCTTTCTGGCGCTCACCGACCGCCACCGCGCGGCAACCGGCGAAACGGCAGACGAGGCGGTGCGCGCCGCGCTGATCGCCATGCCCGATGCGACCTTGCGCGAAGTGCTGGACTCGCGCGACTGGGAGTCACTGGCGCAAGGCTTCCGCGAGCGGGTGACCGATGTGGACAAGCCCCATATCGCCGAATTGCCGCAAGTGCTGCCCGGCCTGTTCGCCGCCGCCGCCGCGCGCGCGGAAGCAGCGGGTTTCGACGGGATCGAGCTGCACTATGCCCATGCCTATACGATGGCCTCGTTCCTTTCGGCGCGGAACGACCGGCAGGACGGCTACGGCGGCGCGCGCGAGGACCGCGTGCGCTTGCCGCTGGAGGTCTACCGGGCGGTGCGCAGTGCGGTTTCGCCCAGTCTTGCTGTGGGCTGCCGGTTCCTCGCCGAGGAATGCATCGCGGGCGGCAACACGGTGGGGGATGCCGCGTGGTTCGGGACCGAATTCGCGCGGGCGGGCATGGATTTCCTCTCGCTCTCGCGCGGGGGCAAGTTCGAGGATGCGCTGCAGCCAAAGACTGGCGAGGCCGCCTATCCCTATACCGGGCCGAGCGGCTATGAATGCATGCCGGCCTACATTTCAGACGCAAAGGGGCCGTATGGCCGCAACCGCGATGCGGCACGGACCATCCGCGCGGCCGTGCAGGAGGCGGGCTTCAAGACGCCCATCGTGACTGCGGGCGGAGTCCACGGTTTCGCGCAGGCGGAGGCGATGCTGGCGGCGGGTGAGGCCGATATCGTCGGTTCGGCCCGCCAGTCGCTCGCCGATCCCGACTGGCTCCTCAAGGCGCGCATGGGCCGGGGCAGCGAAGTGCGGACCTGCGAGTTTTCCAACTACTGCGAGGGGCTGGATCAGAAGCACAAGCAGGTAACCTGCAAGCTCTGGGACAGGCAGGGCCTGACGCCCGGCATGGGGGGACTGTCGCACGACGGAAAACGCCGCCTGACCGCCCCCCTCTGGGACTGACACTCAGCCGCTGCAGTGATCCGCAACGAGGCGGCGGAACAGCGGCCCGTGCTCGATCATCGTCCAGTGTCCGCACTTCGCAATCGTGTGGAGCTGCGAATTGGGCAGGTGCTGGTGGAGGTTCCACGAAACTTGCGGATCGACCACGCGGTCATCGCGGCCGTGGACCAGCAAAGTCTCGTGCTGGATCGTCTGCAGCACGTTGATCGGCAGGCACTGCGCATCGAGCCAGCGCTGGCGCGGCGCGGGGAACAGCCGGTGGAAGTGATCGAGCGCGCCGGGCCGCGAACAGGCCTTGAGCCGCATCGCGACGAGTTCATCAGTGATCAGCGCCTGATTCCACGCCATCACGCTCATCGCCTGCTTCATGTGCTCAGCCGTCGGCTTGAAATCCCACAGCATTTCGAGGTTCTCGTTGACGCGGACGGGCCAGCCGCCCGGCCCCATCAGCACCAGCCGCTCGAACCGCTCAGGGTGCTTGGCCGCCAGCCACAGCGCCAGTGAACCGCCGAAGCTGTTGCCCACGACATGCGCCTTTTCAATGCCCAGCCCATCCATCAGCGCGATGATCTGATCGACCCACGAATCCATGAACCGGAATTCGAAATCCGCCGGGGTTTCGGTGTAGCCGAAGCCGACGAGATCGGGTGCGATGATCTGGAACCGGTCCTGCATCGCCGGGATGAAGGTGCGCCAGTTGGCCCATGCGCAGACCCCCGCGCCCGAACCGTGGAGGCAGAGCATGGCGGGGCCGCTGCCCGCGACGTGGACGTTCGTACGGTAGCTGCCAGTCTGCACGAACTGGCCGATTTCAGGGTTTTCGCTCATGCCGTCTCTCCACCGATATCTTGAATCGAAAGTCAATCGAAACTCTATTAGTCCGATAGCGCGCGCGAGGCCGAACCACAAAATGTTTCTGGACAGGGGGATGATTTAGTTTAAGCTTCAAACAACTCCAGAGATCGGGGTAAATGCAGACCACGCAAGCCTTTGACGCACCGGCACCTGATCGGCGGACATTGCTGAAGTCCGCCGCGTTCGGCTTGTTCGCGTTCACGGTCGGCGGGGCCGAGATGCTGCTCTCCCCGGCCGAGGCCCGCAGCCGCGGCGCTGCCTTTGCCAAGCTGTCTGCCGATGAAGCAGCCTTGCTCGAAGCCTTTGGCGATGCCTTGGTACCGGGCGCGCGCGCAGCCGGGATCGCCCATTTCGTCGATGCCAATCTGGCCCGCCCACATCATGAATCGCTCCTGACGGCACGCTATCTCGATGTGCTGCCTCCGCACGATGCGTTCTACAAATCCGGGCTTGCTGCGCTCGATGCTGCCAGCCGCGCAGTGCTGGGCGCGTCGTTCACGCAGGTTTCAGCGGCAGTCGCCAAGCCGCTGATCGGCGCGATGCTGCCGGGCACCATCGCGCCGTGGCAAGGCCCGCCGCCACCGCTGTTCTATCTTGCGGTGCGCAGCGATGCCGCCGATCTCGTCTATGGCACGCGGGCGGCCTTCGCGCGGATGCAGGTGCCCTACATGGCCCACATCGAACCGCCGGCGGACTGGTAGAGGCATGGGCGGCCAGCACCTTCCGAAACGCACCGACGCGGTGATCGTGGGCGCGGGCGCTGCCGGAAACCTGTTTGCCACCGTGCTCGCCGAAGCGGGCAAATCGGTCCTGGTGCTCGATCCCGGCCCGGCGTGGAAGGCCACCGATCTCTACAGTTCCGCGATCTGGTCCCGCCGGCTGCGCTGGGGCGGGCCGCCGGTCGAATCGACGGGCGGGAATGCCTTTGGCGCGGGCTTCAACATGGGCTGGGGCACCGGCGGCGCGGCGCTCCACCACTATGGCACCTGGCCGCGCCTGATGCCGTCCGATTTCACCATGCAATCGGACTTCGGCAAAGGGCTGGACTGGCCGATTGGCTATGACGACTTGCGCCCGTTCTATGACCGCGTTCAGGAAGAGGTTGGCGTTTCGGGCGATGCCGAGGCGGAAGTGTGGCGCCCGGCAGGCGCACCCTATCCGCTGCCCCCCCTGCAGCAATTCGCGCAGGCGCGGCTGCTGCAAAAGGGCTTTCAGGCGCTGGGCATGAAGACCGCGCCCAGCCCGATGGCCATCCTCTCGCAGGACTACAAGGGCCGCCCAGCCTGCCTCTATGACGGCTGGTGCGATGCGGGCTGCCCGACTGGCGCGCTGGCCAATCCACTAGTCACCTATCATCCGCGCGCAGTGAAGGCGGGCGCGCGCTTCGTGAACGGGGCGCATGTCACGCAGGTCATTCCCGGCAAGTCGGCACGGGCCGCTGCGGGCGTGGAATATATCGACCACACCGGCACCGTGCAGACGGCGCTGGCCGACATGGTGATCCTGGCCGCATCCACCGTGTCCAACCCGGCGATCCTGCTGAACAGCACCGGCGGCGAATGGCACACCGGCGCGAGCAATTCCTCGGGCCTCGTCGGCCGCTATTTCATGACCCACTCGATCGCATCGGTTTACGGCTTCTTCGATGGGGAGGAGACCGAGAACTACATGGGCGTGACCGGCGCGCAGGCCACGAACATGGACCACTATGGCAAGCAGAGCCTGGGAGCGGACGCCTTCGGCAGCCTGCAGTGGCAACTGGCCCCGACGATGAAGCCCAACGACCTGCTGGGCGTCGCCATGGGGCGCGCCGATCTGTTTGGCGCGGAGCTGACTGCGTTCATGGAGCGCGCGGTGCATCATCTGGCGGTGATGTTCGGGTTTGGCGAGGGCTTGCCCTTGCTGGAAAACCGCATCGAACTGGCCGAGCGCAGCGGCCCCGGCGGGACGAGGCCCCCGCGCGTGGTCCACACGTTCGCGCCGGAATCGGTCCGGCTTTCGGAGAATGCCGCGCAGCTGGGGCTGAAGATCATCAAGGCGGGCGGCGCAGCGGAGCCTTGGGCAGGGCCCATGGCATCCGCGCACATGATGGGCGGCACGATCATGGGCCGCGATGCCCGCACGTCGGTGACGGACAGCTTCGGCCGCAGCCATGATATCGACAATCTGGTGATTGCAGGGCCGGGGCTGTTCCCCACGGCAGGCGCGATGAATCCCAACTTCACCAACCACGCGCTCGCCTTGCGCAGCGCCGAACACCTCGTGGCGCGCTGGCTCTCATGATGTGAGATCATTGCAGGACGTTAAATTGACTTTCGATTGAAGTTTGCCATCATCGCATGGTGATACGTTTCCCGACGCACTGAAATTTGCGCGGGCGAATACCGGACGCAGGCACCGGAACAGGAATGACGCACACACAGGCACCTGGGCACTCTGCCGAGGGGGGGAATCAGAGGGGAGTACCATGAAAACCATCACGAAAATCACGCTTCACGCATGTGCCGGTACGCTGGCCATGGCCGCCGCCCTGCCCGCCATGGCGCAGGAAGCCGCGCCGCAGGCCACGCAGGAAACGAGCAGCAACGACAACTCGGTGCTGAGCGGCGAAATCGTCGTGACCGCGCAGAAGCGGCAGGAAAACGTCCAGAACGTCGGCATCGCGATCACCGCCTATTCCGGTGACCAGCTGCGCGCGCTCGGCATCCAGCGCAGCGCCGATGTCGCCAGCTTCTCGCCGGGCGTTTCGATCTCGGGCAGCCTTGCCGGGCAGAACACCCAGTTCACCATTCGCGGCGTCGTCCAGAACGATTTCAACGACATCGTCGAGGCGCCGAACGCGGTCTACCTCGATGAAGGCTATATCGCGGTTGCGCAGGGCCAGTCCTTCGCCGTGTTCGATATCGACCGCGTCGAAGTGCTCAAGGGTCCGCAGGGCACCCTGTTTGGCCGCAACGCCACCGGCGGCCTGATCCACTACATCAGCCACCTGCCTTCGCTCACCAAGTGGGAAGGCTATGCCGATGCCCGCTATGGCATCATGGACAGCACCGGCCATCCTGGCGTGTTCACGCTGGAAGGCGCGGTCGGCGGGCCGCTGAGCGACAAGATCGCGGTGCGCGCCGCGGGCCGCTGGAACAAGCAGGACGCCTACCTCAAGAACCAATACCCGAAGGGTGCAGTCGGCGGATCGCCGGGCGTCGGTGCGGGTGCTGATCTGGGCAACGACGATACGCTGGCGGGCCGCTTCACCGTCCTGATCGAGCCCAGTTCCTCGACCCAGTTCATCCTTTCGGCCAACGGCTCGCGCTCGAAGGTCAATACCGGCCCCTATACCCAGAAGGCGACCATCGCGCAGTTCGATGCGAACGGCGAACTGATCAACGTGCTGGATGTCGGCCCCAACGAAACCCGCGCTTCCATCGGCGTGCCGGGCGGGCCGCGCGTCGTGAACGGCGATGCCGGGTCCGACCTCAACAACGACGGCATTTTCGGCGGCCCCGGCGAAATCTATGGCCGTGCCCCGGGCGCGGACTTCTTCGGCTACCATGCGCCGGATCCCAAGACCCGCACGCTTTCGAGCGACTTCGCGTTCAAGAATCAGGGCCATGTCGATACCTGGGGCGTGAACCTGCGCGCCAAGTTCGATCTCAACGACAACATCACGCTGTCGTCGGTCACCGACTACAAGAACTTCAAGAAGCTTCTGTTCATCGACGTTGATGCCGGCCCCGCCAACCAGCTGGCCAACTATGGCAACGTCGATGCCAAGAGCTTCACGCAGGAACTGCGCCTCAACGGCAAGGCGGACCGCCTGAACTGGGCTGCGGGCCTCTACTTCCTCCATATCGACAACCTGTCGAACAACGGCCTCAAGGCGCCGCTCAATGGCCTCGTCCCTGGCAACCCGATCGACATCGCCTCGATTGGCCACCTCAAGACGACCAGCTATTCGGCGTTCGGTCAGGTCGACTATGACCTGACCGACAAGTTCCGCGTGATCGTGGGCGCGCGCGTGATCCGGGAGAAGAAGGACTACGACTTCATCCAGCAGCTCTACATTTCGCCCGATCCGCGCCAGATCCAGCCGCCCCAGACCGTCCCCGGCTTCCCGCTGACCATCGGGCCGACGTATCCGGGCGGCGTGCCGACCCCGTACCTCGACAAGGATTCGAAGACCCTGTGGGCAGGCAAGGTGCAGTTCGAATATCGCCCGGCGGAAGGGGCACTGCTCTACTTCGGCGTCAACCGCGGCGTGAAGGCGGGCAGCTATAACGCCCAGCTCAACGGCGGCCTGCCGACCCCGGATTCCGCAATCAAGTATGGCTCGGAAACGCTGTGGTCCTACGAAGGCGGCTTCAAGCTTTCGATGCTGGACAACAAGGTCCGGCTGAACGGCGCGGTCTACTACTACGACTACAAGAACTACCAGTCGTTCCTGTTCACCGGGGTTGCGGGCCTTGTCATCAACGCCGATGCGCGCACCTACGGCGGCGAAATCTCGCTGCAGGCGAACCCGATCCCCGGGCTCGACGTGGCGCTGACGTTCTCGCAGTTCAACGCCAAGGTGAAGGACGTGCCGCTGCGCGTGGGCGGCCCGATCCGCAAGGATCTGAAGCCCACCTATGCGCCTGAAACGCAGGCTTCGGGCATCATCCGCTATGGCTGGGACATGTTCGGCGGTGAAATGGCGGCCAACGCCAACATCTCCTACTCGTCCTCGTTCTTCTACAACCTGCGCAACTTCGATGCGGACAAGTTCGGCGGCTTTGCCAATGTCGATCTCGGTCTGAACTGGACTTCGGCCAGCAAGATGTTCGAGGTTGGCCTGCGCGTGGATAACGCCACCAACAAGCTGATCGGCCTGCAGGGCTATGACCTTGCCGGGCTGTGCGGGTGCAACGAGGTGTCCTACCGCCTGCCGCGCACGTTCTCCGTGCGCACGCGCGTCAGCTTCTAGTCCTCTGGCGGCCCCTGCCTGATCGCAGGCGGGGGCCACCACCTTTGCAAGGAAATACCCCGCGTGGCCGCCATCAAGCGCATCCTGATGATCGTTCCGGTTCCGGTGCCGGCCTTCGCCATTCCCGGCTTCGCGGGCCAGATCCCGGCGGAGCTCATTCGCCCCGACATCGCCATCGATTTTGTGGGCTGCCGCAACGGCGCGAACCTGATCGATTCCCCCTATGAGCAGGCGCTGGCCGATACTTGGGTGCTCGAAGCCGGGGCGCGTGCCGAAGAGCAGGGCTATGCCGCCGTCTGCATCAATTCGATGAGCGACAGCGGCCTTGCCGCACTGCGTTCGCGCCTCTCGA
Organism: Novosphingobium sp. PASSN1; assembly: GCF_002278815.1. NCBI lineage: Bacteria > Pseudomonadati > Pseudomonadota > Alphaproteobacteria > Sphingomonadales > Sphingomonadaceae > Novosphingobium > Novosphingobium sp. PASSN1. Next base: position 66,785 of record NZ_NKIS01000014.1, read on the forward strand.
TCCCGGTGGTCGGCCCGGGGCGTTCTTCGTTCTTCCTCGCCGCAGACCTCGGCAAGAAATTCTCGGTGCTGACGATGTGGAAGCGCTGGCACTCGCTGTATGAAAAGCTGGCGGTGGAAACCGGGCTGGGGCACCGGCTCGCCTCGATCCGCGATATCAATGTGCGGCCCGATACGGCGGAACTGCTGGCGGGCAAGGAAGACATCGTCTTCGCCAAGCTCGAAGAGCAGGCGCGCAAGGCCATCGATGAAGACGGCGCGGATGTGCTGATCCTTGGCTCCACCACCATGCACCAGTCGGCCACCTGGCTCGCCTCGCGCGTCGAAGTGCCGGTGCTCAATCCGGGTCTCGTCGCGTTCAAGCAGTGCGAGACGCTGATCGACCTCGGCATCGCGCAGTCGAAGACCACCTACTTCCCGCCCGAAATCGCCAAGGACGATCTGCTGGACCCGGTGGCATCGCTGTTTCCATGAGCCGACCTTTTCGGATCGGGCAGATCGTGCCCAGTTCCAACACCACCATGGAAACCGAGATTCCTGCGATGCTGCGCGCGCGCGAAGCGGCGTTTTCGGAACGCTTCACCTTCCATTCCAGCCGCATGCGGATGATGCATGTGGTGAAGGAAGAACTGGCGGCGATGGACGCGCAGTCGCTGCGCTGCGCCGCCGAACTGGCCGACGCGCGGGTCGATGTGATCGGCTATGCCTGCCTTGTCGCGATCATGGCGATGGGCCTTGGCTATCACCGCACCAGCGAGGGCAACCTTGCCGGGATTGCCACGCAGGAAGGCGGCCCGGCACCGGTGGTGACCAGCGCGGGCGCACTGGTGAAGACGCTGGAGGAGCTGGGGTTCCGGCGCATTGCCGTACTCGCGCCCTACATGAAGCCGCTGACCTGCACCGTCACCGACTATATCGCGGCCGAAGGCTTCACGGTGCAATCGGTCCATTCGCTGGAAATCTCTGACAACCTTGCCGTGGGGCGGCGCGATCCCTTTGCGGCCATCGAAGCGGCGGGCGCGCTCGATCTGGCCGGTGCGGATGCCCTCGTGCTGTCCGCCTGCGTGCAGATGCCTGCCGCCGCCGCGATTGAGGCGGCGCAGCAGCGCTTCGGCCTGCCGGTGGTGACAGCGTCCAGCTGCACCGTGCGGCAGATGCTGAAAGCGCTTGACCTGCCTCCCATTGTGCCGGGATACGGCGCGGCCCTATCTGCATGAGCCTATATGCGTGACCTTGTCTGCATGACCGCTGTGCTCGATAAAGGCGCCAAGCCGCCCGTGAGGAGCACCCGCAGCGCCATGAAATCCGAGTATTACCGCAACTGGCACCTCGCCAAGGACGAGACCGAGTTCAAGGTCACCGAAATGGAATTCGCGCTGCTGCGCGTGCTTGAAGCGTTTGCGCGCTGGGTGGCGGCGGCGGACGAGATTGTCGGCCTTTCCGAACTGAAGCACGCCGAGCACGTGATCCTGCACGTGATCCGCATGCAGAACCGGCCCAAGAGCGGCACGACCATCGCCCGCTTGCTCAACCGCGACGACCTGCCCAACATCCAGTACAGCCTGCGCAAGCTGGAAAGCTCCGGCCTGATCCACAAGAACAAGGAAGCGGGCACCAAGAACCACTCGTACTCGATCACCAAGCTGGGTGAGCGGCTGACGAACGAGTATTCCAAGCTGCGCAGCGAGATCCTGATGCGCAAGTTCCGCAGCCTGACCGACTTCGACGAGCGCGTGGAAGACGCGACCGAACTCCTCTCGATCATCACCGGGATCTACGAGGAATCCGCCCGCGCCACGGTGACGCTGAACCGCGCGAGTGACGTTTAGAGGTATTGGCTAGACGCGGACCTAAGGTCTGATCTCATCGCCAAGGGTGTATTTGGGAAGTTCGACCAAAGCCGCTTCGAACCCTTCACGAATCTGGGTCTGGGTGAAACCTCGGTCCCAGAGTTCGGTCATGAGATAAGCCATCGCCTGAGGCATCAATGGGATATTTGGCCAAGGATTGCTTTGGTGGAGTGCCCGAAGCTCGGTGGCAAATGCCTGCACTGCGGCAAGTCCAGCATCTTGCCACTTATCATCGGAATCTTCTTCGGACATTCCACTCATGAATTTGAAGGTATTGATTCGACTGAAGGTCCGCAATGGGGTCGCTCCCGGGCCAGCAGGGGTCGATCTTCCTTAAGCCTCAATACCAACCTGCATTAACCATGCTCACTGCCCCCCTCCCCGGCGGGGAGGGGTCGGGGGAGGGGGTACGACGTTTCCGGCAAGCTCCAGTTACCCCCACCCAGCCTCCCCCGAACGGGGGAGGGGCAGAGGCGTGCAGACAAACGCAGATTGTTGCCGGCTGCTTCCACCTTGAGACAGAAATTAGGACCTACAGCCCCAGCTCACTCCTCGGCCGCATCAGCGTGTCGATGCAGGCGTAGAGGATTTTCTCAAGGCACGGCATGAGATCGGGCACATAGGTCGCGCCCATGCCGCCCAGCCCTTCGGCGATGGGTTCGGGCGATCCTTCCGCCGGCCAGGGCCAGCCGATCCGCGCCGTGGGCACGCCGAGGCGGCGCAGCGCCGCTCCGTCGGTCTGCCCGCCGAGCGGATCGGGGGTGACATAGGACCGCTGCTCAATGGTTTCCCACCCGCGCCGGCAGGACTGGATGATCCAGTTGTCCGGATCGGTGGTGCCTCCGGGAGTGGAGCCATACATTTCCCAGTCGCAATCGATATCCGGGAAGCGCGCCGCCAGATCGTGCATGAACGCCTCGAACTGCGCCTTGACCTCGCCCGGCGTGGTGCGCGGGCTGATGCGCACATCGAAGAATATTTCGGTGACGGCGGTGGGGAAGGCCGGACGTTCCGGCCAGCCGCCGCGCACGCCTGCGATCCAGCCGTGGGGGTAGATGTCGCCCGAGCGGTTCTTCTCGGCATAATCGATCAGCCATTGTTCCAGCTCGAGGATCACGGTGGCGGCCGGAACCACCGAGCTGCGGAAGGCAGGCAGGCCGCGCGGCACCCCGGCATAGCCGAGCGTGCCCTTCACCTGGATCTTGAACCAGCCCATGCCCGGCTCTTCGTGATAGACCCAGTTCCACGGCTTCATGATGATCGCGAAATCGGGCGCCATGCCGCGATTCAGCAAGTGGTGGACGCCGTGGCTCATCCCAGCATTGTCGCGCTGCGGGATCGTCACCGGCATGCCGCCATCGGCAAAACCCACATTGAGCGTGCCGAGCATCGGCACGTCTGCCTCGATCAGCGCGTTTGCCACTTCGAGCAAGCTGGCGACCATCGCCTTGGGATTGGACGAACCGAGCCCGTACACCCAATCGCCGACCATCTTGGCCGAAGGGCGCAGATCGGCAAACTGTTCCGGGCCAGCCCAGGGGAAATCGGTCTCGTCGCCTTCAAGGTGCGTATCGATCGGGGCGTAAAGCAGCAGAGTCGCGCCGCCACCTGTCCCGCGCTTTTCGCCCAGCACGTTGGACGAGATCGGCGTCATCGGATCGAGCTTTGCGTCAAGCCCGATGCGCGCCATGTGATCGGCCACGAATTCCGCCGCATTGCGGGTCGCGCCGGTGGGCGAATGGATATCGGTGATATCGAACAGGAGCTGCTTGAGCCGCGCTGGATCGAGCTTGGCCCGCGCCCGCGCATAGGCAGCTTCCATTTCGGGCGTGAAGGGCACCGCTGCGGTGGGTTCCATGGTCAAATCTCCCTGATCGCGGCGAGGGCTGCAATGGCCCGCGCATTGGAAAGCAGTTGCCGGTCCGTGCCGGGCGCGCCGATCACTTGCAGCCCCAGCGGCAGGCCATCGGCGCGCCACGCGGCCGGAAAGCCGAAGCAGGGCGCACCGAGCGCGGTCCAGATGCGCTGGAACACGGGATCGCCGGTTGCGCTGTGCCCTGCGGGCGCTGCGCCGGGCGCGCCGGGCACGAGCAGCAGGTCGACGCCTGCGAAGACTTCGCCCGCCAGCGCCTTGCATTCGCGCTGGAGCGCAAGCGCGGCCTGATAATCCGCTTCGCTTTCCGCCGCCCCGCCATCGATCATGGCGATGAAGGCGGGGCTGACTTCGGCGGCATGGTCGCGGCGGATATGGCCCATGGCCATCGACGCCTCACGCCGGTGGATCAGCAATTGCGCGGCAATCAGCCCGGCGAAGGGCGCGGGCAGTTCACGATCCTGCACGACATGCCCGGCCGCGCGCAGCGCATCGGCAAAGGCGAGGAAGGCGGCCTGCATCTCCGCGCTGGCGGCATCCCACGCCGGACTGCGGCAGAGGCCCACGGTGAGGTTGGCAGGGGACTGCGGCACCGCATCCTCGCCCGCCAGCACCGCGTCTGCCGCCGTGATCACCGCCAGATCGCGCCCGAACAGACCCAGCGTATCAAGGCTGGGCGCGGTTTCGAGAACCCCGCCGAGCGGATAGCGGCCGAACGTGGGCTTGAAGCCGAAGGTGCCGCAGAAACTGGCAGGGCGGATCACCGAACCCGCCGTCTGCGTGCCCAGCGCGAGATCGGCCTGACCATCGGCGACGACCGCCGCCGATCCGCTGGACGAGCCGCCGGGGGTATGCGCCGGATTGCGCGGATTCGTGGTCGGGCCGGGGTGATAGGTGGCGAACTCCGCCGTCACCGTCTTGCCCAGCACCACCGCGCCCGCCGCACGCAGCCGGGCGACGCTCTCCGCATCGGCCGCAGCGATATTCCCCGCAAACGCCTGCGAGCCATGCGCGGTCGGCATGCCCGCCACGTCGATCACGTCCTTGACGCCGAGCACCAGGCCCGCCAGCGGCCCGGCACCGCCCGTCGCGGTCTTGTCCACATAGGCCCAGCCCTGCACTTGCGGCTGGCGCGCCTCGATCCGGGCGAGGCAAGTCTCCAGCGTCATGCGCTCAACCGCCCACGAACCGGTGGCCCCAGAGCATGGGCGCGTCATAGTTGCGGATTTCCCAATCCGGCCCGATCTCGCGCCCGCCGTAGCCATATTCTAGCCAGAAGCCCGAAGGCGTCTGCAGGTAGAAGCTTTGCATGTGGTCGTTCGAATGCTTGCCCGGCTCAATCATCACCGGAATGCCCATGTCGCGCACGATGTCATAGCCATAGCCGACATCGTTGTAGTCAGTCGCCTCGACCATCAGGTGCATCAGCTCGCCCGCAGGCGTATTCGGCCCGTCCTTCATCAGCGCCAGCGTGTGGTGGCGCACGTTGCAGTGCATGAACACGGCGTCGTTATCGTCCCACGCGATGTAGTCGGATATCGAGAAGCCCATGATATCCTGATAGAACTTCACCGAGGCGGCGAGGTCTTTCACCCAGTAGACGACATGGCCAAGGCCGAGATTGCCGGTCTTGTAACCGCTGATGCCGCGGCTCGGCGCGAAGGGGGTGTTGGAGACCAGCGGGCCGTAATAGATCTCCTGCCGGTTGCCGATCATCGGGCACGTGAAGCTGTAGAGCTCCTTGACCTTGCGCTGGGCGCACAAGTCCGGCCCTTCCTTGACGACGACCACGCCCTGATTCTGGAGGCTCTGCACCAGCGCCGCAAGCTTGGCCATGCTGCCCACTTCCCAGCCGATGGCTTCGACACTGTCGGTGCTGTCTGCGGTGAGGGTCAAGCGGTGGTGGTAGCTGTCGATACGGTAGTCGATAGCCCCTTCGCGCTCGCGCGGTTCCATGCCGAACACGCGTTCGAGCAAGCTGCGCCAGGCATCGAGCTTGCTCACCTTGAGAGCCATGTACCCCAGACTGTCGACGCCCAAATCCCCTGGCATATCCCCCAACTCCTGCTTGGTTTCAGCTCGCGACGAACTGTTCCGCGTGAATATTGCCGGGCGCAACGCCCAGTGTCTGCAAATGGCGGCGCGCCGCCTCGATCATGCCCGGCGGGCCGCACAGATAGGCGACCGTTGCCGGATCGAGCGGTCCATCTGCGCCGACCGCCTCGACCGGATTGCCGATGCGCACGCCATTGGGCGCGGGGCCGCGATCAACCGAGGTGGTGACGGAAAGGCGCGGCAGCCACATCTCGCGCAGGCCAATCGCCTCGCCGTGAAACAGGCCCTCGGCGCTCTGGCAGCCGAAGCTGAGGTGGATCGGCGGCTTCAGGCCGGGCCTCGCGCGGATCACGTCGATCATGGACATCATCGGGGCAAGGCCGGTGCCGCCCGCAATCATCACCAGCGGCGCCTTGCCCGTCTCCTGCAGGAAGAACGCGCCGTATGGACCCAAAATCTCCAGCACCGTGTCCACTGCCGCCTGGCCCAGCAGCCATTCAGACATGACCCCGCCCGGCAGCAGGCGGATGAGCAACTCGATCTTCGGCAGTTCCGCCGGGGTGGAGGCAATCGAATAGCTGCGGGTCTGGTCGGTGCCCGGCACCTTGATCTGGATGAACTGGCCGGGCCGAAACTCGAACCAGCAATCCTCGGCCAGTTCAAGCTCCAGCCGCATCACATCGGCGGCCACGCGTTCCACGGCATTGACGAAGGCATGGCCTTCCACTGCGCGGTTTTCGCCAACCTTGCTGTCGTAGGGCAGCGCAAAGCGGCAATCGCCTTGCACGCCGGTGACGCACAACAGGCGCTGGCCTGCCGCGCGTTCGGAGGCGAGGAGCGAGGAGCTGCATCCGGGCAGCGTGCCCGCCTCGCCCTCCACCAGCGTGGCCAGGCAGCTGGAGCAGCTGCCCGAGCGGCACTGGTGGAGCAGCGGAAGCCCCGCCGCCAGCCCGGTTTCGAGCACGCTGGCGCCGGATTCGACCGCCAGTTCCTGCTCGGTCCCGTCGCTGAAAGCCAGGGTAACCCGGTGCACCGCCTGATCCGCCATTAGTAGTTGTTCACGTCTTCGATCTTCTGCACGAAGTATCCGGGTGCCTTGCCCTCGGCGAGGTTGCGCAAGCGGATGCTCGAGGTCTTGGTAGCCCCCGGCACACCCTTGCCCGGCTTGGCGATGCCCCGGTTCCAGCGCGAGGCAAGCTTGCGCCAGGTGATCGGCGAGATGTCGGTCGAAACCAGCTGTTCGGCATCCCAGCCGGTGCCATCGGCGTAGAATTCCTCCATCGCCTCCCGCGCATAGAGATCGCAATCGTTGAACCCGCGCAGGCACAGCGGCAGGAACACGCGGTCGAAGCGGTGCTTGAACGCGGCCTTTTCCTTGTCGGTCGGGCAGACCTTCACCATGACTTCCCAGTATTCGTAGGTGTCGTCGGTGATCGGCACGTACCATTCGTACTGGACGATGTGCTCCTCGGGCCAGTTTTCCACCATCAGCACGCCCGGCATGACCACCGACGTGCGATAGAACCGGCCATTGAGGCTGTCGATCTTGAGGCCGAGCTGCTCGTTTTCCAGCACCGGCTTCCAGCGGTCGGTAAACAGCCACTGCATCATGCCCTTGGGGCCGTCCTCGTCCTCGATCAGCGTGATCGGCTCTTCGTGATTGGGCAGAATGCCCAGCGGCAGCACCCAGTTCAGCGCGTGGACGATGGTGTTGTCCATGTGGACGAGGATGTGCGCGTTATCGAAGCCGTTTTCGCAGGCGATGCGCCAGTTGCTCTGCCCGGTGCGATGCATGCCAAGCGCCACCGCGCCCTCATCGTACAGGCTGGGCGCAGCGGGCCACAGCGGGTGGGGGAACTTCTCGCTGTTTTCCGGAAAGCGGATCGGCAGATCGGCCGAAAGCGGCGGTACGTCTTCCAGCGGGAAGTCATCCTCGCGCACGAACACGAAGATCATGCCAGCCACTTCCTCGACCGGGTAGGAGGTGATGCCGGTGGTGCCGACCAGCGGATCATCCGGGTTCGCCACGATGGTGGAAAGCTTGCCGTCATCGAGATCGAACGTGAAGCCATGATACCAGCAAGTGATCGTGCTCTTGTTGAAGCACATCGGCTTGGCCGAAAGCCGCACGCCGCGGTGCAGGCACTGGTCCTTAAGCGCGAAGACCTTGCCATTGACGCGGCGCAGGACGATCGGAACGCCCGCGATCTGGATGCCTTCGACCTTGTCCTCGGGCAGTTCCTCGGTGAACAGCGCGGGATACCAGTGGTTGATGAAGCCCCAGGCCGCGTCCTTGTAGGGCTGGTACTGGCTCTGGGTCTTGCTGTCGTTGATGCGCTGATCGCTGGTGGTGTTGATCCGCACCGTGCTGCGGCGGCGGACTGGCGTGGCTTCATTCATCTCGCAGATCCTTTCAGGCGGGCGGACAAAATTCTTTCTTGTTCTTGTTCAAAGCGTTCCGAGGAGGAAGCGGGAGACGACATCGTCGTGCTCCTCCGGCCGTTCCCACTGCGGCCAGTGCGCGCAGCCGCGCATGATGTGCTTCTTCGCGCCGGGGATAAGGGCTTCCAGCCGGTGCGCGGCATCTTCGCCGTGGATCGGGTTCTTGTCCGTCCACAGTACCAGCGTGGGGCAGGTAATCTTCACGATGTCCGCTTCCTGCCAGTAGAACTCGGCAATGTTGGGCGCGAACAGGCGTTCGTAGTATTCGATCAGCGCGGTGCGCGTTTCGGGGATCGACCACAGCGCGCGGCGCAGATCGACCAGTTCGTCGGTCACTCCGCCCAGCGGCATCAGCCATTCCAGCCGCTTGCGCAGCAATTCGGGCGTGGGATTGAGCAGCGCGTTCATCGAAGTCTGGCGCAGCGCATCGAGATCGGAATCGCCCTCATGCACATGCTCGGGATCGAGATGCATGCCCCACGTGGTGTTGAGGATGACCTTCGAGGTGCGATCCGGGTGGTTGATCGCCATGTCATAGGCGATCCAGCCGCCCAGCGATTCGCCTTCGACCACGGCCTTTTCGATGCCCATGTGATCCATCAGGTTGAGCAGCTGATCGGTGAACTGGGTGAGCCAGTTTTCCGGCGCGCGGGGCGGACCATCCGAATAGGTGGGGCGCGAGGACATGCCGTGCCAGATGAAGTCGATGGCGTGCGGCTGGCACACTTTGGCCAGGCGCGTCATGTTGCGGGAATAGGTTTCGGCATGGCCGCCGCCGCCATGCAGCAGGAACACATGCTCACCCTCAGCCCCCTTGGCACCGGGTGCGGAGATGCAGCGGGTCACATACTTGCCCGTATCGATGAAACGGGTCTCGCAGCCCAGCAGGTCAACATGGATGGTCACGCAGATAACTCCCCATGGGCATCGGTCGGCGCCGCGCCCTTCCCTTATTGCTGGCAGAGGTTGAATCGAAAATCAATTGAAATTCTATCGAGGGTCCTCCTGGAGCTTGACAGGCTCCGTGGCTGGACGCAACATAGTTTAAACTTGAAATAATTAGCTGGCGGAAGCGCGCGCGAGGCCGCCACACACGCCGCCCAATAGTGAGCCACACAGTCGGAGGGACAGATGCCAGCAGTTGAAAACCGGATGCGCAGGGCGAATCACTTCAAGCTCGGCACCTTCTCCACCAACTGCTCCAGCGGCATGTCCGTCACCAAGATTCCTGAGCGCTGGGATGCCAGCTGGGACAGCAATCTTGCGCTCTCGAAGCTGCTCGATGATGCCGGGATCGACTTCATGCTGCCGATCGCGCGGTGGATCGGCTATGGCGGCGAAACCAACTTCCACGGCCATGTTCTGGAAACGATGACCTGGGCGGCGGGCCTGCTCGCATCAACCAAGCGCATTTCGGTGATCGCCACGATCCACACCGCCTGCAACCATCCGGTCGTCGTCGCCAAGCAGATCGCCACGATCGATGCCATCGGGCAGGGCCGCGCCGGGCTGAATATCGTGGCCGGATGGAACAAGCCCGAATACGAAGCGCTGGGCATGACGCTGCCCGACGACCACGAGACGCGCTACGCCTATGCGCAGGAGTGGTTCGACATCATTCAGGAGCTGTGGGCCAAGCCCGGCGCGTTCGACATCTCGACCGAGCATTTCAACCTGAAGGGCATTGAATCCGAGCCCAAGCCGGTCAACGGTCGCCCGCCGATCCTGAACGCCGCCGGTTCAGGCCTTGGCCGCGAGTTCGCGACGCGCAACGCCGATTTCCTGTTCACCTCGGTGATCGATTTCGACCGCTCGCGCGAGGAAATCGCCGAATTGAAGGCGCAGGCCAGCGCGCAGGGCCGCGATGTCGATGTGCTGACCTTCAGCCATGTCGTGTGCCGCCCGACCGAGAAAGAAGCGCAGGATTACCTGCAGCATTTCGCGCAAGACAACGCCGACTGGGAAGCGGTCGACAACCTCGTGCGGCTCCAGTTCGCCCACGCGCAGAGCTTCCCGCACGATCTGCTGGCGCTGATCCGCGACCGGTTCGCCATGGGCCACGGCGGTATTCCGCTGATCGGCACGCCCGACCAGGTGGCCGACGGTCTGTGCCAGCTGCACGAACTGGGCCTTGGAGGCACCACGCTCTCGTTTGTGGATTACGGCAAGGAATTCCCGTATTTCCGCGACAACGTGCTCCCGATCCTCGAAGCCCGCGGCATTCGCCAGCCGGGCTGAGGATGCCTCTTACGCGTCTGCCACCGGCGTGGCAGGCGCGCCTTCGGGCATATAGTACCGCTCCATCCGGCGCTTGAGATCAGCGGGAATCGGCTGCGAGCCCTTGGCATTGGCATCGGTGAACAGCAGCGTCTGATGGACGCGCATCCGGTGTTCGCCCCGGCACGATACTTCGTGGCGCAGATCGAACGAGCTGGTGCCGAAACGCGTGACCGAGGTTTCAAACGTCAGCCGGTCGCCCATCATCGAGCGGCCGGTGAAATCGACGTTGAAATGCACCGTCGGGGTCGCGAGGTTGCGGTGGAACAGCAGCCCGGAAAAGCTGGCTTCCAGCGCATCCTCGAACCAATCTTCGACCACGCCGTTGATCATCTCGAAATAGCGGGCGTAGAAAACGATCCCCGCCGGATCGCAATGCGCAAAACGGACGAGGACTTCACGTTGGTAGGCAGGCATCAGGTCGCTCCGGCACCGCTCAGGACCTGGCGGGCAATGATGAGCTTTTGCACTTCGCTGGCGCCTTCGTAAATCCGCAAAGGACGGATCTCGCGCAGCAGTTCTTCCACCACTTGCCCCGTCACCACGCCGAGCCCGCCGTGCAGCTGCACCGCCTTGTCGATCACGATCTGCGCCTGATCGGTAGCATAGAGCTTGGCCATCGCCGCCTCGCGGCTGACGCGGCCCTTGCGGACATCCTTGGTCCAGGCCGCGCGGTAGACCAGCAGCGCTGACGCATCGATGTCGATGGCCATTTCGGCGATCTGGCTCTGCGCGATGGGCATGTCGGCCAGCGTGCCGCCAAACAGCTTGCGCGATTTGACGCGCTCAAGCGCCTCATCCAGCGCGCGGCGGGCAAAGCCGAGCGCGGCGGCACCCACGGTGGAGCGGAAGATATCGAGATTGGCCATCGCCTGCGCAAAGCCCGCGCCCGCCGTGCCGACCAGCGCGTCCTTGGGCACTTTCATGCCATCGAAGCGCAACGTGGCGAGCGGATGCGGCGCGGCGACATGAATGCGCTCGGCAATTTCCAGCCCCGGCGTATCCGCATCAATCACCAGTGCGGAAAGCCCGCGTGCGCCAGGGGCTTCGCCGGTGCGCAGGAAGGTGACGTAGAAATCCGCGATCCCGCCGTTGGAGATATAGGTCTTCGCGCCGTCGACGCGGTAGTGGTCGCCCATGTCGGTAGCGGTGGAAGCCGTCGCCGCAACGTCCGAGCCGCTATCCAGTTCGGTCAGCGCGAAGGCCGCCACGAGTTCGCCGCGCGCCACGCCGGGCAGGTACTTCGCCTTCTGTGCGTCGCTGCCAAAATTGGAGATGACGCCGCTGCCCAGCCCCTGCATCGCGAACACGAAGTCGGCGAGGCCGAAGTGCCGCGCCAGCGTTTCGCGGATCAGGCAGAGCGAGCGGACATCGAGTTCTGCGAACATCCCGCCGTGGCTGGCGGGCACGCAATAGCGCAGCCAGCCGCCTTCACCGAGACGCCGGACGAGAACGCCGCAGGTGGCATCGACATCGCCGTGATCGTGCGCCAGCGGGGCGATGTGCTCCGCCGCCCAGGCATCGAGTTCGCGCGCCAGCGTGCGGTGGTGGTCTTCAAGGAAGGGCCAATCGAGAAAGCTGGTATCGGCCATGTCAGTTGCCCTCGAACACGGGTTTCTGCTTCGCGACGAAGGCGTGATAGGCCCGCGCGAAATCTTGTGTCTGCATACAGATCGCCTGCGCCTGCGCTTCGGCCTCGATCGCGGCGTCCACGCCCATGTCCCATTCGGCGTGAAGCTGGGTCTTGGTCATCGCGTTGGCGAAATTGGGCCCGGCGGCAATCTGCGCGGCCATCTTGTGCGCTTCGGCCAGCACGCCATCTTGCGCGGTGAGGCGGTTGAAAAAGCCCCAGCGCTCGCCTTCATCGGCGCTCATCGCGCGGCCCATGAAGAGGAGCTCGCTGGCCCGGCCCTGCCCGATGATGCGCGGCAGGATGGCGCAGGCGCCCATGTCGCAGCCCGCAAGGCCGACGCGGTTGAACAGGAACGCCACCTTGGCATCGGGCGCAGCGACGCGCAGGTCAGAGGCCATGGCGATGATCGCCCCGGCGCCCGCGCAGATACCGTCCACCGCCGCGATGACGGGCTGGGGGCAATGTCGGATCGCCTTGACGAGATCGCCGGTCATCCGCGTGAAATCGAGCAGTTCGGGCATGGTCATGCCGACCAGCGGGCCGATGATTTCATGCACATCGCCGCCCGAGCAGAAATTGCCGCCCGCACCGGTGATGACGATGGCTTTTACTGCCGGAACCTTGACCAGCGCGCGGAACAGATCGCGCAGTTCGGCATAGGATTCGAACGTCAGCGGGTTCTTGCGCTCGGGCCGGTTGAGCGTGATCGTGCCGACGCCATCGGCAAACGACCACAGGAAATGGGCGGGCTGGTAATCAGACGGGTTCATGCATCCTCCGCAGGGCGCGCGCCGTTCTGAAGGGCGCTGTTGAGTGTCGTGGTCAGGTCGAGCAGGGTCGCCATGTCTTCATCGGACATCGCGGCGAACAGCGAATCGACCAGCGCTTCGTGCTTGTCGGCCATCTCGCGAAAGGCGCGGCGGCCTTCGGGCGTGAGGACGACATGCTGCACACGCCGGTCATCGGGATCGATCTCGCGGCTGATGAGACCATCCTCCACCAGCCGATTGACGAGGCCCGTGAGGTTTCCGTTCGAGACCAGCAGGTGATCGGTCAGCTGCGACATCGTGATCGGCCCAGTCTCGCGGTCGAGCGCGGAAAGCACGTCGAAGCGCGGAAGCGTGCTGTCGAACTCGGTCTTCAGATAGCCGCGAATGCGCTTTTCGATGATCGTGGTGGCACGCAGCATCCGGAGCCAGACGCGCAGCGATTGCTTTGCATGGGGGACCGCCATCTACATCACCTCTCCGCCAGCGACCGCAATCGCCTGCCCGTTGACCGAGCAGGACAGCGGATCGCACAGCCACAGCGCGGTGGCCGCCACTTCCTCCGGCCGGATCAGCCGCTTTTGCGGGTTGTCGCGCACGAACTGCACAAGGACTTCATCAGCCAGCTTGCCGGTCTTCGCCGTGACCGCAGCCAGCGAACGCTGCACCAGATCGGTATCGGCAAAGCCCGGGCAGATCGCATTGGCCGTCGCGCCCGTGCTGGCAAGCTCAAGTGCCAGCGTGCGCGTCAGGCCAATCACGCCATGCTTTGCGGCGGCATAGGCCCCGGTATAGGCATAGCCCTTGAGGCCCGAAGTGCTGGCGACGGTGATGATCCGGCCATTCGCTGCCTGCGAGACCTCCTTCAGCACGGCGCGGGTGCACAGGAACGCGCCGGTCAGGTTGACCGCGATCATCTGCTGCCACAGCGCCATCGAGGTCTTCGCCACCGGCGCGGTTTCCGCCCCGCCGGCGTTGTTGACGAGGATGGTGACGGGCGCGATGGCCCGCGCCTCGGCCATCGCGGCCTCGACCGAGGCTTCATCGGTAACGTCGATCCGGATAGCCGCAGCGCCCGGCAGTGTGGCAGCGACCGCCTGTAAGGGCTCAAGCCGCCGCCCCATCAGCGTCACGCGAGCGCCTGCGCCATGCAGCGTGCGCGCAATGGCTGCGCCGATCCCGGTGCCGCCGCCAGTGATAACGGCGTGATGGCCGGAAAGGTCTGTCATACGTTCAGCACCGCCTGCGCGTTTGCCCGCGCGAGATTGCGCGAGAGCTGATCGAAGCCATTGCGATAGGGCAGCGGCACGCCCGAAGCGTCACCGCCCAGCTCCGCCGCCGCGCGCAGTGTCCACGCCGGATCGATCAGGTGCGGCCGCCCCAGCGCGCACAGGTCCGCGCGGCCCGAGGCGAGGATCGAATTGACGTGATCGACCTCGAAGATGTTTCCCACCGCCATCACCGGCACATCGAGCTCGTTGCGAATGAGGTCGGCGAACGGGGTCTGGTACATGCGGCCATAGACCGGCCGCGCTTCCTTCGATGTCTGGCCGGTGGAAACGTCGATGAGGTCCGCACCCGCATCTCGGAACGCGCGGGCAACCTCCACCGCATCCTGCGCGGTCAGCCCGCCTTCGCCGATCCAGTCGGTTGCGGAAATGCGCACCGACATCGGCTTGTCCTGCGGCCAGACGGCGCGCATCGCGCGGAACACTTCGAGCGGATAGCGCAGGCGGTTTTCGAGGGTGCCGCCGTAGGCGTCGGTGCGCCGGTTGAGCACGGGCGTGATGAAGCTGGAGATCAGGTAGCCATGCGCGGCGTGGAATTCGACCATGTCGAACCCGGCACGCGCGGCGCGCTGCGTCGCCGCAACAAACTGATCGCGCACGGTATCCATGTCCTCCAGCGTCATTTCGCGCGGGATCTGATTGGCGGTGGACCACGGCACCGGCGAAGCGGCGATCAGCGGCCAGTTGCCTTCCTCCAGCGGCGCGTCGATCGCGTCCCAGCCCAGCCGGGTGGAGCCCTTCGCCCCGCTGTGGCCCAGTTGCAGCGCGATCTTGGCCGGGCTGCTGGTGTGAACGAAATCCACGACGCGTTTCCACGCCGCCTCGGCCTCGTCGCTATAGAGCCCGGTGCAGCCCGGCGTGATGCGGCCCTCGGGCGAAACGCAGGTCATTTCGGTGAACACCAGCCCCGCCCCGCCCAAGGCGCGCGCGCCATAGTGGACGAGGTGGAAGTCGCTCGGCACGCCATCCGCCGCGCTGTACATCGCCATGGGCGAGACGGTGACGCGGTTCGCCACTTCCATGCCGCGCAGGCGGAACGGGGTGAACATGGGCGCAACCGGCTTTTCCAGCGGATGGCCGCAGGCCTTCTCGGCGAAAGCCTTTTCCAGCTGCGCCAGCCACGCCGGATCGCGCAGGCGCAGGTTCTCATGGCTCACGCGCTGGCTGCGGGTGAGCAGGGCATACGTGAACTGCAGCGGATCGAAGTGGAGATAGCGGTCCACTTCCTCGAACCAGCCCATCGAATTCTTCGCCGCGCTCTGCAGCTTGAGCACTTCGACGTGACGCTCGTCCTGATATTGCTTGAGGCCCTCGGCCAGCGGCAGATCGCTGTCGGCCAGCACATCGGCCAGCTTGATCGCGTCCTCGAGCGCCAGCTTGGTGCCCGATCCGATCGAATAGTGCGCGGTGTGCGCCGCATCGCCCAGCAGGATCAGATTGCCGTCATACCACTGGTGGCACAGCACGCGGGGGAAATTGATCCATGCCGAGCCGCGGATGTGCCCCGAATTGGTCATCAGCGGGTGGCCGCCGAGGTGATCGGCAAAGATCGCCTCGCAAGTCCGGCAGGTTTCCTCCTGCGTCATCTCGCCAAAGCCCCAGGCCGCGAACGTATCGGGCTGGCATTCGACGATGAACGTGGAGGTGTTCGCGTCGAACTTGTAGGCATGGGCCCAGACCCAGCCGTGCTTGGTTTCGACGAAGGTGAACTTGAACGCATCGAATAGCTGGTTGGTGCCCAGCCACACGAACTTGTTGGGCCGCATGTCGATATCGACCTTGAAGGTCTCCTCCCGCGTCGCGCGGATGCGGCTGTTGAGGCCATCGCTGGCGATGACGAGGTCGAAATCCTTGTAGGCTTCCAGCGTCGGATCGACCTCGACCTCGAAGTGCTGGATCACGCCCAGTTCGGCGCAGCGGTCCTGCAGGATATTGAGCAGGCGCTTGCGGCCGATGCCGATGAAACCGTGGCCAGTGGAGGTAACCTTCACGTCGTTCACGTGGACGTCGATATCGTCCCAATGCGCCAGTTCGGCTTCCATCGTCGCCGCGCTCTGGGGATCGTTGGCACGCAAGTTGGCCATGGTCTGATCGGAAAAGACCACGCCCCAGCCGAAGGTATCGCCCGGCTTGTTGCGCTCGAAGATCTCGATCTGCGCGTCCGGCTGGCGCAGCTTCATCGAGATCGCAAAGTAGAGCCCGGCTGGACCACCGCCGACACTGGCAATCCTCATCGCACCTAATCCCTTGCTGGTTCCGGCGGATTGGCCGCCCTGAAGTTTCAAGCTTAAAATATCTCGATGTCAAGCGCGCAAAGGGCCTTGCAGTCGCAGCCTGCCTCGATTTGTTTTAAGCTTAAAGTACCTTGCGGGCGGGCGCAAGACGCGAAACGTCAGACGGCAGGTTCACGTAGCGAGGACGCCCGCCAGAATGTCCTCGACCTCGGCCGCTGCAAGACGCACGTCCGCCAGGATCGCATCAGACGGGATCGCGGCCACTTGCGCCGCCCCGCGCGAGGCGGACAGCGCCGCCAGCACGCGCCCGTCCGGGCTGCGCACCGGCACGGCAAGGCACTGCAGGCCCTCGGCGATTTCCCCGTCATCCATGGCAAAACCCTGTTCGCGCACGCGGGCAAGCTCATGGCGCAGCGCCGCCGGTTCGGTGATGGTGCGCGCGGTCAGCGGCGGGAACGGCCCGGTGGCAAGATAGGCCTCGCGGTCTCCGGCAGGCAGCCACGCCAGCAGCACTTTGCCGATCCCCGAACAATAGGCTTCCAGCTGCATGCCGACGCGCGTGAACAGATCGCCCGCGCCTTCGCCCGCCTTGATCCGGTAGGTCACCATATCGGCTTCCAGCGTGCCCAGCTGGACCACGCAGCCCAGTTGGCCCGCCAGCCGGTGCAGCACCGGGGCGGCGCAATTGGCGATCACCTGCTTCTCATCGATCTGTCCCAGCAGCTTGAGCAGGCGCGGCCCTGCCACATGAAAGCCCTTGCCTTGCCGCGCGAGATAGCCATCCGCGACGAGCGAAGCGACTTGCCGGTGCGCCGTGGCGACCGGCACGCCGAGATCGCGTGCAATGGCCGCCACGCTGCGGCTTGCGCCTTCGGCAATGATTGCCTCCAGCATGGCGAGCGCCCGCGACAGTGAACTCAGCAGCGGCGTTCCTGTTCTCATGATGCGAGATGGTAATGTGCCCCGCCAGTGGCGCAAGCCCCGAACTCACGGTATCCCTCAAGGCTTGGAGGAGATGCCCGAATGACGACCAGCCACGACGATCTCGCGCGCCGTTTGCGCGATGCCTATACCGGCGGCACGGTGCCCCCCATGCGCGATGGGCTGGAGCCCACTGACGCGGCGGGCGCTTACGCGGTGCAGGAGATCAACACGCGGTACTGGCAGGCACAGGGCCGCCGCATCGTGGGCCGCAAGGCCGGGCTGACGGCCAAGGCGGTGCAAGTGCAGCTCGGCGTCGACCAGCCCGATTTCGGTGCGCTGTTCGATGACATGCGCGTGGCGGATGGCGGCACGCTCGATCCGGCAAAGTGCCTCCAGCCCAAGGCCGAGGCCGAGATCGCCTTCGTGCTGGGGGCGGATCTGCCCTCCGCCGATACCACGCCCGAACTGGTGGCCGCTGCCGTGGCCACGGTTCACGCCGCGATCGAGATCGTCGACAGCCGCATTGCCGACTGGAAGATCACGTTCGCGGATACAGTTGCCGACAACGGCTCCTCGGCCTTTTTCGTGCTGGCGGGTGAAGGCCTGCCGCTCGCCGGGCTCGACCTCGAAGGGGCGGCGATGACGATGAGCTTCAACGGCGAGACGGTTTCCACCGGCATCGGCGCGGCGGCACTCGGCAATCCGCTCAACGCCGCCGCATGGCTTGCCTCGACGCTCGCCGAACGCGGCGAACCCTTGCGCAAGGGCGACGTGCTGCTGGCCGGCGCGCTCGGCCCGATGGTGGCGCTGAAGCCCGGCGATGTGGTGCGCACCGAGATCGCCGGGATCGGCGTGTGCAGCTTCACGTATGGGGCGGCCTGACATGCCAAAAACCCCAAGGGCGAAAACGAAAGTCGCGATCATCGGTTCGGGCAACATCGGCACCGATCTGATGATCAAGATCATGCGCCTCTCGCAGGTGCTGGAAATGGGCGTGATGGTCGGCATCGATCATGCGTCCGACGGCCTCGCCCGCGCCGCGCGGATGGGGGTGCCGATCACCGCAGAGGGAATCGACGGCCTCCTCGCCATGCCCGAGTTCGCCGATGTCGGCATCGTGTTCGATGCGACCAGCGCGGGCGCGCACAAGCGCAACAGCGAGCTGGTGCTGGCCGCGGGCAAGCGGATGATCGACCTCACACCCGCCGCCATCGGGCCTTACACGGTGCCCCCGGTCAACGGCGAGGCCAACCTTGATGCGCGCAACGTCAACATGGTGACTTGCGGCGGGCAGGCGACGATCCCCATCGTCGCGGCGGTCAACCGCGTCGCCAAGGTGCACTACGGCGAGATCATCGCATCCATCGCTTCGAAGAGCGCAGGCCCGGGCACGCGCGCCAATATCGACGAGTTCACCGAAACCACTTCGCAGGCCATCGTCGATGTCGGCGGGGCGACGCGCGGCAAGGCGATCATCGTGCTCAATCCGGCCGAACCGCCGCTGATCATGCGCGATACGGTCTATTGCCTCTGCGAAGACGGCGACCGCGAGGCGATCCGCCAGAGCATCGAGACGATGGTGGCCGAAGTGCAGAGCTACGTGCCCGGCTATCGGCTCAAGCAGGCGGTGCAGTTCGAAAGCATCGGCGGCAACCAGCCGCTGCGCATCCCGGAAATGGGCGGCGCGTTCACCGGTCTCAAGGTTTCGGTCTTCCTCGAAGTGGAAGGCGCGGCGCACTACTTGCCCGCTTATGCCGGCAATCTCGACATCATGACCTCGGCGGCGCTCAAGACTGCCGAGAAGATCGCCGAAAGGATGGCGGCATGAGCACTAAAAAGACTCTGGGGGATCCCACGACCACCAAGCTCTACATCCAGGACGTCACCCTGCGTGACGGGATGCACGCCATCCGCCACCAGTACGGCCTCGATCACGTGCGCAAGATCGCCAAGGCGCTCGATCTCGCCAAAGTCGATGCCATCGAAGTGGCGCACGGCGACGGCCTGCAGGGCTCCAGCTTCAACTACGGCTTCGGTGCCTACACCGATTGGGACTGGATCGGCGCGGTGGCCGAAGTCCTCGAACACAGCGTGCTCACCACGCTGCTGCTCCCCGGCATCGGCACGGTGCATGATCTCAAGCACGCCTGCGAAATGGGCGTGAAGTCCGTGCGCATCGCGACGCATTGCACCGAAGCGGATGTGGCCAAGCAGCACATCGAGGCCGCGCGCAATCTGGGCATGGACGTCTCGGGCTTCCTGATGATGAGCCACATGGCCCCGCCCGAGGCGCTCGCGCAGCAGGCCCTGCTGATGGAAAGCTACGGCGCGCATTGTGTTTACGTCACCGACAGCGGCGGCGCGATGAACATGGACGAATACGCCGCGCGCCTTCAGGCCTACGACCGGGTGCTGAAGCCCGAAACCCAGCGCGGGGTGCACGCCCACCACAACCTCAGTCTCGGCGTCGCGAACAGCATCGTCGCGGTGCAGAACGGTGCGGTGCGCGTCGATGCCAGCCTTGCGGGCATGGGCGCGGGCGCGGGCAATGCGCCGCTCGAAGTGTTCATCGCGGCGGCGGATCGCTATGGTTGGAACCACGGCTGCGATCTCTATGCGCTGATGGACGCTGCCGAAGACCTTGTCCGGCCCTTGCAGGACCGCCCGGTGCGCGTGGACCGTGAAACGCTGATGCTGGGCTATGCAGGCGTCTATTCCAGCTTCCTGCGCCATGCCGAAAAGGCGGCGGCGGACT
Source organism: Novosphingobium sp. PASSN1 (assembly GCF_002278815.1). Taxonomy (NCBI): domain Bacteria; kingdom Pseudomonadati; phylum Pseudomonadota; class Alphaproteobacteria; order Sphingomonadales; family Sphingomonadaceae; genus Novosphingobium; species Novosphingobium sp. PASSN1. The sequence goes on from NZ_NKIS01000014.1 coordinate 86,883, forward strand.
ACGGCGTGGAACCGCGCGAGATTCTTGCCGAAGCGGGCCGCCGCAAGATGGTCGGTGGCCAGGAAGACATGCTCGTCGATATCGCGCTCGATCTGGCGAAAGCCGCGCAGGAAGGCTGATCGGCTTCAGCACGCGGGGCGGCGGGCACTGCCACCCAGCAGAATCGCGCCTGCAATCACAGCAAGGGCGGCGATGCTCGCCAGCGCAGCCGTCTTGCTGCCCAGCAGGTGATCGAGCTGCACGAAGACCAGCGGCGCCACCAGCACGCCGAGATAGGCAAACGAGGTGCCGGTGGCGACGGCTTCGGCTGTCCGTCCGGCAGGGGCCGCCAGCCCCAGTTCGGCGAGCAGGATGCCGTTCCAGCCCATCGCGGTCATGCCCAGCAGCGCGCTGCCTGCCGTCAGCCGCAAGGCGGATGGCAGCGGCCACAGCAGCAGCAGCCACGCGGCGCCGGTCATGAGGCCGATCAGCGCCAGATGCAGGTTCGCCCGGCCAAAGCGCGCGGTCGTCAGGCCGAAGACGATGCGCGCCGCCGCGCCCGCCATGGTCGCAATCGCCAGATATCCGGCTGATTTGCCCACGGAGAGGCCGTGCAGCCAGACCAGGCCGGGCACAAGATAGGTCGTCAACGCCGCCTGGTTCATCGCGTAGACGCCCGCCACGATGGCCAGCTGGCGGGTCGCCCGCTGGCTGAACGCGCCGCGCATCGCCGCCAACAGGTTCTGACGCGGCGGCAGGTGGGCGGAGATCGAACCGTGGGTCTTCAGCCCCGGCAGCGAGAGCAGGAACGTGATGCCAAGCAGGGCCAGAACCGGCAGGGTCAGCGCGTGCCAGCCGCCGTGCTGCGCGGCATAAGGCGCGATCAGAGCCACCATCGCCGTGCCCACCGGCACGCCGGTCTGCCGCAGCGAGACGACCAGCGGCTGCATCCGCGCCGAGTAGCTCTGCGCGAGCACGAACGAGCTGGAGGGCACGATCACGCCATAGGCAAAGCCCATCAGCGCGATGCCGAGGCAGGCCAGCGAAGCGCCCAGCGCATCAGGCGCAACGTTGGAAAACAGCGCATAGCCAAGCGCCGTCGCCAGAACCGAGCCGAGCTGCAAGGCGCGCACGCTCAGCCCCGCCATCAGCCGCGCGGTGCTGACCGAGCCGGCAATGGCCGCTGCATACATCAGCGAGGTGTAGTACCCGATCCAGCTTTCCGGCAGGCCCTGCGCGTGCACGATCACCACCGAAATGGCGAGCGGCCCGGCAATCGTGAACGACGCCGCGATCTGGATCAGCGAAGTTGCAAACAGCGTGCCGAGGCCGCTCTGGCGTGGTGGGGTGGAAGCAGTGGCGGGAATGGATCAGCCCTGACTTTTCTGCACCCGCGCGCCGCCATCGAGCATCCCGCTGATCATGTCGCCCATGTAGACATGCGGCTTGGGATAGGCGGCGCGGCTGTGCTTCAGGCCCAGTGCCAGCGCGGCTTCGACCAGCTTGTACGTCAGCGGGCCGGGATTGATCAGCGGCACCGGCAGGCGTTCGGCCAGCCAGGCGTGGCTCTGGTGCATGGTGGTGGAGCCGAGGCAGATCGCCTGCGCGCCGTCTTCCACGCACTGCATCGCGCTTTCCAGCAGCTTGGGGAACACGTCCTCCTCCTTGCCGCCGAGCAGGTTGGAAACGTCGGGCGCGATGTTGGGCGAGCGGACCGAGACGCACTTGTCCTCCAGCCCGTATTCACGCAGCGTCTTGGTGTAGAGCCCCTTCCACGGCGCCCACTGCGTGAGCACGGAGAAATTGTTGGCAAACATCAGCGCGGTGAGGAACGAGCAGCGGCCCGGCGAGATCACCGGGATATCCAGCACCGAGCGCAGCGCATTCATGCCCGAATCGCTCATCGTATCGATGCAGACCGCGTCATAGCCGTCCTTTTCCGCGCTCAGCCCGGCCTCGAAGATCGAGATATCGGCGAGCACGTAGTCATGGTGGCTGTCATAAAGCGCGGGCGCGGCCTTCACCGGCTTGTACTCGAAGGTGATCCCTTCGCCGAGTTGTACCGAATCCAGCTGCGCCTTGCGATTGGCGACACCATCATCGTCGAGCGGGAAGGGAACGATCACCAGAACGCGCTTGTCTGCCATGATAGGGTCCTCTCGGGAGCGCGGTGCACAGGGCACCGCAAGGGTCGGGTTTGCCTCGCCGGGGAACTATGCTAATTTAATCTGCAATGGTCCAGACCAATAATGACCAGCCTCTGTTAGACCCCTGTCGGATTGCGCTTCATGTCCTCCCAGCCCATCCCGCGCTACCGGGAAATCGCTGACCGCATTCAGGGCGAGATCGCATCGGGCAAATGGCCGGTGGGCGAAAAGCTTGCGCCCGAACAAGTGCTTGCCAGCGAGTACGACGTCAGCCGGTTCACGATCCGTGAGGCGATGAGTCGGCTGGAAGAAAGCGGCCTGATCAGCCGGCAGCGGCGGCGCGGCACCATCGTCACCGCCACGCACCCGATCGAACAGATGGTCCAGAAGCTCGGCTCGATGGACGAACTGCTGCAATATGCACCGCAGACCCGGCTCAAGCCGATCCGCACCACCATCGTCGAGGCTGATGTGGCGCTGGCGCAGATGCTGCCTTGCTCGGTCGGCACGCGCTGGGCACGGATCGAAACGATCCGGATCGAAGCGAAGCGCAGCCCCGTGTGCTGGAGCGACATCTATGTGCCCGCCGAGTTCGCCGATGTGGCCGAACGCATCGGCAAGGACACCACGCCCGTGTTCCAGCTGATGGAGCAGACTTATGGGATGCACGCTGCCGACATCAACGCGGAGCTGTTTGCCGGATCGCTATCCCAGCGCAAGGCCGAGGCGCTCGATGTCGCGCCCGGCAGCCCGGCGCTGATCATCGTGCGCCGCTACCGAGATCGAACCGGCCGCCTGTTCGAGGTTTCGGTGAGCGAGCATCCCGCCGGCCGGTTCTCCTATTCGGTCGATCTGAAACGCAAAGAAGGAAGCCTTACCCCGCCATGACCAAGAGCTTTACAACCATGGCGCAGATCAAGGGCGGACCTTCGCTTTCCGCCACCCCCATCCGCAGCTTCCTGTTTGCACCCGCCAACCACCCCCGCAAGGTGGAGAAAGTGTTCGCCAGCGGCGCGGATGCGGTGATCCTCGATCTGGAAGACGCCTGCGCGGCATCCGAAAAGGCGGCCAGCCGGGAAACCGCCGTCACCGCCCTTTCCGCGCCGCGCACGTGCCTGGGATATGTGCGGATCAACGCGGCGGACACCGAATGGTGCCTGCGCGATCTCGATGGGGTGATCGGGCCGTGGCTCGACGGGATTGTTGCGCCCAAGATCGAGAAGCCGGAAGAAATCGTGCTGATCGACTGGCTGATCGCCCAGTTCGAGCGCGAGCGCGGACTGCCCATTGGCGGGATCGACCTCATGCCGATCATCGAAACCGGGGCAGGCCTACACGCACTCGATGCGATCATCGCGGCGGGCACCCGGATCAAGCGCATCTCCTTCGGCGCGGGCGATTTCACGCGCGACATGCGCATGAAGTGGAGCGCCGACGAGGCCGAACTTGCCTATGCGCGCGGGCGGCTGGTGCTGGCCTCACGCGTCGGCGGGCTGGAAGCGCCGATCGACACGGTGCACATCGATCTGGCCGACGAGGAGAGCTTTGCCGCATCGGTCGTCACCGGCGTGAAGTTCGGATTTCAGGGCAAGCTGCTGATCCACCCGGCACAAGTCATGCTGACCAACAGCTCGTTCATGCCCAGCGAAAAGGAAATCGCGCGGGCGCAGAAGATCGTCGATGCCTTCAATGCGGCGGAAAACGCAGGCTCTGCCTCGATCAAGGTCGATGGCTATTTCGTCGATTACCCCATTGTCGAAAAAGCGCAGCAGGTCCTCGCGCTGGCGGCGCGGCTTTAACCTAGCCAGTCCGCCAGAATCGCCGCGCTGTCTGCCCCCAGCGCGCGCCCGGCCCAGCGGATGCTGCCGGGCGTTTCGCTGAGGCGGGGGCACACGGCGGGCAGGATCAGTTCGCCTGCACGCTCGTCGTCCACCCGCACCAGATTTTCCCGCGCGGCGTACTGCGGATCGGCGAAGATCTCGTCGATCCCGTAAACCGGGCCGCAGGGCACCTGCCCCGCCTCGCAGGCGGCCAGCACGTCATCGCGGGTCATGCCGCTGGTCCAGTGGCTGACGAACGCGTCCACCTCGGCGCGCCGCGCCTCGCGCTTCGTGATTGTGCCGTAGATGCCATCGCCGGTCACATCCATCCGGTCCATGATCGCGGTAAGGCGGCCGAATATCTTGTCATTGGTGCAGGCAATCGCCACCCACTTGCCGTCCTTGGTCGGATAATGGCTGTGCGGCACCGCGTTGACCGTGCCTGCACCCATCCGCTCGCGCACAAAGCCGCTGCGTGCATAGGCAGGCGCAAGTTCATCGAGCAGGCGGAACGTGCCTTCATAGAGGCCCAGGTCGATGATCTGACCGCGCCCGGTTGTCTGCCGCACATGCAGCGCCGTGAGCACGCCAAGTGCTGCGTAAACCCCGGTCAGATAGTCCGACAGGGTGGCGGTACCAGGGGAAGCCGGCGGCGCATCCGGCTCTCCGCAGAGATAGGAAATGCCGCTGAAGGCATTGGCGATACGGCCGAAGCCGGGCCGGTCGCTATAAGGGCCGGTCTGGCCATAGGCGGTGACGCGCGCGATGATCAGGCGCGGGTTTATCTCCTGCAGCACATCGGGGCCGAGCCCCCAGCGCTCCAGCGTGCCGGGCTGGAAGTTTTCGACCAGAACATCGGCCTTGGCTGCCAGTTTGCGCAAGGTTTCCGCGCCTTCCGGGGTGCGCAGATCAAGCTCGATAGACCGCTTGTTGCGCCCTTCGCTCAGCCAGACGAGCGTGTCGCCCGCTTCGGTCTGCGTGCCGAACTTGCGCACCGGATCACCGCTGCCGGTGAGCTCAACCTTGACCACATCGGCGCCGAATTCGGCGAGGTACGTCGCGCAATAAGGCCCGGCAATGAACGTCGCCAGATCGAGCACCTTGAGGCCTTCGAAGGCACCCTGTGGCAGGCTTTCGGGCGACAGGCTTGGGGAGGGCATTTTGTGTACTTTCTATTGGTCCAGACCTTTTTCCCGCGTAAGGGAAGGGCGAGAGGCCATCAAGGCCGAATGTTGTATGCCCAAGGGGAGCCTGCGCCGTGCTGATGTCTGCCGAAGCCTACCGCGAATCGCTGCGCAGCCTTGCCCCGCGCGTCTATGTCGGCGGCGATCTCGTGGCATCGGTGGCGGACGAGCCTCGGCTGGAGCCCGGCATCAACGCGGTCGGCCTCACTTATGATTTCGCGCTGCTGCCCGAATCCGCCAAGGTGATGACGACGACCGGCCTTTCGGGAGAGCCGGTGAACCGCTTTCTCGCCATAAATCGCAGCCGCGAAGACTTGCTCGACAAGCTGGAGGCTGTGCGCCTCACCTGCCAGTATGGCGGCTGTACGCAGCGTTATCTGACGCACGATGCGTTCAATGGGCTGTGGGAAGCGACCTGGCGGATCACGCAGCGCACGGGCGGTGAAAGCCATGACCGGCTCAAGGCCTATATCACTCACGCGCAGGCCAACGACCTCGCCATCGGCATCGCGATGACCGACGGCAAGGGCGACCGTTCGAAGCGTCCGTCCGAGCAGGTGGAGCCGCTGTCCTATGTCCATGTGCGCGAGCGGCGCGCGGACGGGATCGTGATCGCGGGGGTGAAGGCCATCGTGACCGGCGGCCCTTACATGCACGAATTCCTCGTGCTGCCCTGCCGCCGGATGCGCCCGGAAGATCGCGATTTCGCGGTGGCCTGCGCGGTGCCGATCGATGCGCCGGGGGTCACGGTCGTCTCGCGCCCGGCAGGCCGGCCGGGCAATGCTGCGGCCAAGTTCAGCGCCAAGTTCGCGCAATCGGTCGCGGTGGTGCATTTCGACGATGTCTTCGTGCCGTGGGACCGCGTGTTCATCGATGGCGAGACCGAAGAAGCGCACCTGATGACCACCAACTATGCCTCGCACCACCGGCACAGCTGCATCGGCGCGCGCGCGGGCTTTGGCGATCTGCTGATCGGCGCGGGCGCGATGATGATGGACGCCAACGGGCTGGAACTGGACCGGATTTCCCATCTCAAGGACAAGATGGTCGAACTGATCAAGATCACCGAAGGCTTCTATGCCTGCGGGGTGGCGGCCTCCACCTTTGGCGAGGAAGACGAGGCGGGCAATTTCCGGCCCGAGCAGATCTATTCGAACATCGGCAAGCTGCTGCTGGCCAACCAGATCTACGACATGCACCGCATCGCCCACGAGGTTTCGGGCGGTCTGATCGTGGGGCTCCCCTCGCCTGAGGAGGACCACAATCCCGCCACCGCCCCGATGATCGAGGCGCTGCTGCGCGGGCGGCCCGATGTGCCCTATGCCCACCGCGCCAATGTCGCGCGGTTCATCGAGGATCTGACCGCATCGGAAACCGGCGGCTGGTATTCGGTGATCAGCCTGCATGGCGGCGGTTCGCCCGAGGCGATGAAGATGGAAATCCTGCGCAATTATCCGGTGCAGGACCGCAAGGATCTGGTGCAGGCGCTGCTCGATCGCGGCGCGCTCGATCTGGGCAAGGGCCCGGCGCGCGACAAGCAGCCGGGTCGGTGCTGCACCAAGGGCTGCGCGGAATAAGCCCTCAGCGCGGGCGGACGGTTGCCATCGGCAGGCTGGAAACCCGCGCCATCTCACCGCTCGCGAACAGGCCGGGATCGGCCAGATAGGCGCGCGCCATCGGCATGGCGTCGAGGCCCCAGAACAACTCCTCGCCAATCGCCAGCGTCGGCACGCCATAAACCCCTGCCGCCACTGCCGCTTCGGTGTTGGCGCGCAACCGGTCTTTCACGGCCGTATCAGTGCCCGCATCCACCGGCACGCCCAGCGCATCGGCCAGCGCGGCGGCTGTTTCCTGGCTTTGCGGATCGCGGCCCTCGCCCCACACCAGGCGGAAGGCGGCGGCAACGTCGGCCACGCTCAGATCGCGCACGCACAGCAGCCGCAGCAGTGCGAGCGGATTGAACGGATGCGCAGGCGGCGCGCGGAACGGAATGCCGCGCTCGTCCGCGATCCACTGCACGATGCGGTAGGTCTGCGTGCGCTTGGCCGGGATTTCCGCAGGGCCGAGATGCCCGAATGCCTTCAGCAAGCCCGCGAACAGCACCGGGCGGAACGTGACCTTATGCTGCGCGCATAGCTCCTCCATTTCCGGAACGGCGAGCGCAGCAAACGGCGAGATGACATCGAAGTACCAGATGAGCGGCGGCTGCGGTGTTTCCATCAGAACGGAATCGCGCGGTCTGGCTGCGGCAGGATCGTGGTGCGGTACATCAGCCGTTCGTGCTGCCCGTCGAAGTCATCGCGGCGGTGCATGGTGCAGGCGTTATCCCACAGCAGGCAGTCGGCAACCCGCCAATCGTGACGGTAGATGAACTCCTCGCGCGCCGTCCAGGCGAACAGTTCATCCAGCACCGAGCGGCTTTCATCATCCGGCAGACCGGGGATCGCAATGGTCATGCCCGGGCAGACGTAGAGCGCGCGGCGGCCGGTGTAGGGATGGGTGCGCACCAGCGGATGGGTGATATCCGGGGTCAGGTTCTTCTGCTTGGCGTTCGTATCGGTGGAATACATCCGGTTGAACGCGACATAGGATTGCAGCGCCGTGCGCCCATCGACCACGTCCTTGAGATGCCGCGGCAGGCGGGCATAGGCCGCCGTCATGTCGACAAAGTGGGTGCCACCGCCCACCGGGGGGATCTTCACCGAATAGAGCAGCGAGGCAATCGCAGGCTTGGGCAGATAGATCTGATCGAAATGCCAGCCCACTTCGCCATCGGCCAGCGCACCCGTGGGCTTGCCGTCCTCGCGGATGTTGGTGATCTGCAGGATCTCGGGATGGGTCTTGTTGAGCCATTCCTCACGCAAGTGGATTTCCAGCGGGCCGATCTTGCGGCTGAACTCGATCAGGTCTTCCTTCTCGATCTGCTGATCGCGGAACAGCAGCACTTCATAGCGCAGCCAGAGCGCCTTGATCTCGTTGAAGGTATCGGCATCCATATCGCCGGACAGCGTGACGCCAAGCACTTCGGCGCCGAATGTTTCAGCCAGCGGCCTGACTTCGAGTGACTTTGCAACCATGTCCTGTCCCTGTTAGCCCGCGTTGGTGGTCTGTGCGATTTCCGCAATGATCTCGTCGGTGGCGGCCACCCGGCCCCACAGGCGGCGGAAGGTGTTTTCGTAGGCGTCCTGCATCAGATCGCTGCAGGTGCCCGAAGCATCCGATGCGAGGACGACGCCGAAGCCGCGATCTGCCGCTTCCTGCCCGGTCATGCCGACGCAGTTGTTGGTGGAAACGCCCGTCACGATGATCTCGCGGATGCCCTTCGAGGTGAGGTGCGCGCCGATCCCGGTGGAGGAGAATGCGCCCATCGTCACCTTGTTGAACACCGGTTCGCCCGGCAGAGGCTTGAGCGCATCGACGATCTCGTGCTCGCGCGTGCCGGCATGATTGTTGGTGCCTTCGAAGAACGGGCGCATGTGGCGCGGGGCATCGCTGAAATCGGGCCGCTCGCTGCCCACCGTCACGTGCACGATATGCGTGCCATTGGCGCGGAACGCGGCCAGCATCTTGCCGATATTGGGAATCAGCAGCGCATCGATCCGGTCAAACCGGTAGGCCGCGCTATCAAGCGTGCCCTGCTCGCCCAGCAGCTTGCCGAGACCATGCTCGCGGCTGCCGCTGGCATATTGCATGTCCACCACCACCAGCGCGGTGGTGCGCGCGCTCATCGTGACCGGGGCAGTGAAGCCTTCAACGTAGCTCGACATCGGCATGGGCCTCCAATTGGTCCGGACCTTTCCCTAACACCGCCTTGACAAGGCACGCAATAGGAAGAACCATGAGCCGAAAGGAAATTGGCCATGAAGCTGTTCTACTCACCCTTCCATACCTTCGTGCACAAGGTGCTGGTGACCGCGCATGAGTGCGGACACTGGGACAAGCTGGAGCGCGTCGCGACCTTTCCGTTCAAGAACAACGCGGGCGAGGATTGCGGCGACAGCTACGACATTTCGCCGCTCAATCCGCTGGACAAGGTGCCTACGCTCGTCACCGATGATGGCCAGGTGATCTTCGCCAGCCAGGCGATCTGCGAATACCTCGACAGCACGGCGACCGCGCGCAAGATGTATCCCGCGCCGGGGCCAAAGCGCTGGGACGCGCTGCGCCGCCTCTCGCTTTCGGACACGATATTCGAAAGCACTGTCCAGATGGTGATGGAGCAGTGGAAGCCTAAGGAGCAGTGGAACATGGGCCTGTTCGAATGGCTCTGGCCCAAGTTCATCGCCGGGCTCGATTCGCTGGAACGCGATGCCAAGGCCGGGTGGGACGAGTTCGACGTCGGCCACGCCGCGATGCTCCACGCGATCAGCTATCTGGGCTTCCGCGCCGAGTTCTATGAAGCCAAGGACCCGATCCACCCCAACTTCAACTGGCGCGAAGGCCGCCCGGCCCTGTCCGCTTGGTTCGATGAAGCCATCCAGCGGCCTTCGGTGCAATCGCACTACAACAAGCCGTTCGAGGGCGATGACAGCGCCGCTGCCTGCCAGGCCGCCGTCGCCGCGTCTCTCGCGCTCCGCACATGATTGACCTCTATTACTGGCCGACGCCCAACGGCCACAAGATCTCGGTCGCGCTGGAGGAGATGGGCCTCGCCTACACGGTGAAGCCGGTGAACATCCTCTCCGGCGAACAGCATACGCCGGAATTTGCTGCGCTCAGCCCCAACACCCGCATCCCGGCCATCGTCGATCACGATGGTCCCGGGGGCGCACCTCATACCGTGTTCGAATCCGGCGCGATCCTGATGTACCTTGCGGAAAAGTCCGGCCAGTTCTGGCCCGAGGGTGCCGCCGCGCGGTCTGACGTGATCCAGTGGCTGTTCTTCCAGTGCGCCAATGTTGGCCCGATGTTCGGCCAGTGCGGCCACTTCCGCGGCTATGCGCCCGAGCGCATTGAATATGGCATCAACCGCTACTGCGGCGAGACGGTGAAGCTCTACGGGGTAATGGACCGGGTGCTGGGCACGCGGGCCTATCTGGCAGGCGACGATTACTCGCTGGCTGATATGGCGACTTACCCGTGGTGCGCGCCCAAGATCCGCGAACTTCATGCGATCGATATCGACCAGTTTCCCCATGTGAAGCGCTGGGTCGAAGCCATCGAAGCCCGCCCCGCCGTGCAGCGCGGCATGGCGGTGCTGGGCGATGTAATGAAGATCGGCAATCCCGACGAGAAGGCCCGCACGGCGCTCTTCGGAAAGGCCTGAACCCCTTAGAATGCACGAAAACACCACGCAAAACACCACGAGGAGGAATCCGCAATGAGCGAATGGCAAGAGGCGGGACCAGGGCAGACAGCGCTGCCTTATCCCTATTACATAGACATCGTGACGAAGCGCTATTTCGATGGCGTGGACAACAAGGCGATGGATCAGGTGCTCGATTGCTTCACCGAGGACGCGGTCCTCACCGAAGTGACCTCTAACACCGTCCACGACGGCAAGGCCGCGATCCGCGCCATGTTCATCAAGCTGTTCGCCGATTTTTCGCACATCTGGCACGGCAATTTCGTCCACACCGCCGATCCGGCCAGCAACTCGGTCTGCTCGCAGTTCACCGTGCTGATCACGCCTCACGGCGGCGACGAGCTGCGCTACGAGAACTGCAACCGCTTCTACCTCAAGGGCGACAAGTTCCACCGGGTCTATGTCTACATGAGCGGCGATAACCTGCTCAAGGAAGGGGACGCCTGATGCAGTACGAACCTACCCTCAACCGCGCAGAGCTGATCGAGCTGGCCACCATCCGCTATTTCGGCAACGTGGACGCCAAGAACATCGACGCTGCGCTCGATTGCTTCCACGATGAAGCGCTGTTCTGCGTGCAGACCGAGTTTACCCGCCACGCCGGCAAGGCCGCGATCCGCGCCATGTTCGAAGGCTTCATGGGGGCCTACGAAACCATCGTGCACAAGGATTTCGTCTGCACGGTGGACGAGAAGAACGGGCGCATCACCGCCAGCTTCGAAGCGGTGCTGACCGCTGCGGATGGCTCGGTCACGCGGCTGTTCAACACCAATTTCTGGCGCATCCGCGATGGGAAGTTCCAGGAAGTCTATGTCTATTTCAGCGGGGCCAACGTCCTCGTCTGATACCCCTGAAGGAGCGGCGAACATGACAGATACCCATGCTGGCGCTTCGCCGCTCCACGGGCGCACTGCGCTGATCACCGGCAGTTCTTCCGGCATCGGCGCGGGCGTGGCAGTGGCCTTTGCCCGCGCCGGAGCTGCCTGCGTGATTGTGAACTATCCCTCGCCGGATCAGGCGGCGGCGGCAGAAGCCGTGGTCGAAGAAGTCCGCAAGCTGGGCGCGCAGGCGCTGGCGGTGCAGGCCGACGTTTCCAGTGAGGCGGATGTCGAAGCGCTGGTCGCCAAGGCGCTGGAAGCTGCCGGTCGGATCGACATTCTCGTCAACAATGCCGGGATCGGGCATGGCGAGCCGGTGGAGGATCTCCCGGTTGCGACGTGGGACCGCGTGATCGGCATTCACTTGCGCGGCACCTTCCTGATGACCCACGCGGTGCTGCCGGGCATGTATGCCAATGGCTTTGGCCGGATCATCAACACCGCCTCGCAGCTGGCCTACAAGGGCGCGCCGGGGCTTTCGGCCTATACGGCGGCGAAGGGCGGGATCATCTCGTTCACGCGTTCACTGGCGCTGGAAATCGGCAGCCGCGATGTGCGGGTCAATTGCGTCGCACCGGGCGCGACGCGCACGCCCATTCTCGATGCCGTGCCCGCCGATGTTCTGAAAGCGATCGAGGCCGGAATTCCCATCGGCCATCTCGCGGTGGTGGACGATATCGTGCCGTCCTACGTGTTCCTCGCCAGCGAGGCGGGGCGGCATTTTCAGGGGCAAGTGCTCAGCCCCAACGGCGGCGACCACTTCCTGTAGGTAGTCCGGGGCAGCGTTGCCGCCGCCCCAGGATGCACTACTTCACTCGGTTTCGAGCACTTCCTCGATCACGGCCGCATAGGGCTTGGTATCGGCGGCGCACTGTTCCAGTTCCTCGCGTTCCTGGTGGATGATGCGCAGCACCGTATCGAGGTAGCTGTCGCGCCACGCATCCCGCTCGGCGCGCACCGTGGCGTCGGGCTTGTAGGCATCGACGGCGGCGCGGGTGGGCGCAGTGCCCGCCTCGGCCAGCCGTTCGATGGTGTCAATCCGGTCGCGCAGCACGGCGACTTCACCGGCCAGCGCGAGCGTGATCGCCAGCGTCTTGTCGATGGCGGGATCGGCGAAGTACTGCGGCCGTTCGCCGCGGGCCTTCTTCTGCAGGGTTATGGTGTCGGCCATCTGGCTATTCCTTACTTCTGCACGCCCCAGAGCCACCAGGCCCCGCCGCCACCGAAATCTCCGCCCTGAAACACCTTGGTGCGGCGCTCGGTCGCCTCGAAGGCGCTGGGTTGATAGACTTCAAACGCCTTGGCCGGATCGAAGCCGGTCTGCCCCGCGAGATCGGCGGGCACCAGTTCGTGGCTTGCGCCCCAGTAGGGCTCGTTGTTGTTGCGCGTATCCCAATCGAGCATGAACGCGTCATAGGCCGGGAGATCGCGGTAGGGCGGCGTTTCGGCGTGAACGACCAGTCCGCCCGGGGTGAGCAGGCGGTTGCACTCGGCCATGATGCGCCGCATCGCCGCATTGCTGGTCTCGTGGATCAGGATGTGGCTGACGATCAGATCGAAGAAGCCGTCCTCGAAATCGGTGCCTTCCGCGTTCTGCTGGCTGAAGTGCACCGTCTTGCCCATCGATTGCGCGCGGGCATGGGCATAGCGCAGCACCGGCGCGCCGACATCGATGCCGTAGACTTCGGCATCGGGGAAGGCATCGCAGTAGCTGAGGGTGGAATGGCCCACGGTGCAGCCCATGTCGAGAATGCGGCGCGGCTTGAAATCGGGGTGGTTTTCCTTGATCCACGCGATCGTGGTATCGCCGATATCGCTGTTGAGCGGCCCCATGCGGCCCATCGCATAGATATAGACGGCGGTATCATAGACTGCGCCGTTAGCGACATCGTCTGCCGTGAATTCGGTGTGATAGCCGCCGGGCATGCAGTGAATGTCCACTCCGCGGTGGTACTTGGGGATTTCCAGCTCCGGGTTGAGCTTCAGTGTTCCGGCAACCTCGCCGCCCTTGCCCGCCGCTGCGATCAGATCGGGCAGCTGGCGCTCGACCGGGATCTGGACGGACTTCCACATCATCTCCTGGCTGTTGCGCTGCATCGCGCTCCAGAAGGCGAAGTAGGGATCAGTGCTCATCGCCTTGCGGATATCCGCATAGGTCTCGGGCTCCGCGCCCGTCGCCTTGGTGAAGGCCGGCTTGGCGCGCGCTTCATAGGCATCGTGGTTGCCCAGCGAAACCTTGGAGGCGAGGTGGAACTTGAGGCTCTTCACGAACTCCTGACGGGAAAATTCGTCAGACGTCGTCTGCGGCAGCACGCCGTGGCGGAATTGGGTGGTCAGATCCTGAGTAGCAGTCATGACATCCATCCTTTGGTGAGATTAAACCGAAACTTCCCGCAAAAACGCGGCCAGTCCAGCAGCAAAATTGTCAGCATCGAGATCGGGTTCGAAATTCGCGCCATCGACCGGGAGCACGCGGGCATCGGGGCGCATTTCAGCAGCGCGGCCCAGATAGGGATGCAGCACATCGTCCGGTGCAGCGGCGATCATCATCGGCACCTTGATGTCCCTATAGAACGAGGGGAAATCCTGCCCCCACACCGCGCTGTAGCTCTTCACCCGGCCGACATAGGCGCGCATCTGATCGCACATTTCGCGGTGGATCAGCTGCGGATCGGCATGGGCACCAAGCTGGCGCAGGTATTCCCAGTTTTCAAGCAGATAGCTGCCCGAAACGACCGGCGAGAACGGCACGCCATAGTACTTGGAGAACTCGATGCGCTCTTCCTCCGTCAGCGGCACCGGGCCGATCATGGTGAGCGAGGCGACCAGATCAGGCTGGCGCGCGGCAAGCTCCACCCCGATGCACGAGCCGGTGTGATGGCCCACGACATGGCACTTCGTGATGCCCAGTGCGCGCACCGCCTCACCCAGCCAGCCGACATATTCGGTCATCGAGGGCGAGTGATCTTCGGGTACATCGAACGACCCGCCAAAGCCTGGCGTATCCAGCGCGTGCATTGGCCATTCGCCCTTCAGCCGCTGCATCGTCTTGAGCCACATCTGACCCGAGCTGGCGGTCTGGTGGAAGAACACCACCGGTACGCCATCTCCCGCCATGCTGCGGACGTGGACTTGCCCGCCGCTGGTATCCACGTAGCTTTTCCGGACGCCCGCTTCGCTCATCGCTTCAGTTCCTGCACTTGAGCAGCGGCATGACCCGCTCGCCAAAATCGGTGATCCCGCCCACGAAATCGGGCCAGCTGAACAGCATCCCGTCGATGCCGGTTTCCTGAGCGATCTCGTCGATCCGCAGCGCCAGTGTTTCCGGGCTGCCGCACAGCACGGGGATGCCCATGAACGCCATGTTGCCTTCTTCCAGGCCGAGCGAGAGGCCCGACTTGAGCCGCTCGGCAATCCCGCCAGCGTTGGTGTCCATCGCCGCGCTGGCCATGATGTTGGCGATGGCACCGTGGTCCGCCCCGGCAATGATCGCATCGGCCTGCGCCTTGGCTTCGGCATCGGTGCGCGCCACGATCATGTGCATCAGCGCATATGTGCCGACCCGGCGGTTGTTTGCCGCAGTCGCCTTCCGCACGTTCTCGACAATGGATTTCAGCGCTTCGGGATGGGCGATGACGAAGTTCTGATCGCCCATCTCGGCGGTGAAGGCGATGCCCTTGGGGCTCTGGCCTGCGCAGACAATGGGAATCTCGCGGCCCGGCTGGGGGTAGACGCTGCACCCGTCGAGCGAGAAGAACTCGCCCTTGAAGTTCGTTTCATCGGTGCGCCACAAGTCCTTCAGGATGGTGAGGTATTCGCGCGCGTAGTCGTAGCGCCGGTCGAAATACTCATCGCCGCGCCACAGACCCATCTGGGTGTATTCGGGCTTGTTCCAGCCCGTCACGATGTTGAGCCCGCAGCGCCCCTCGCTCACGTCGTCGATGGTGGCGATCATGCGCGCCACCACCGGCGGATGCGCGCTGAGCAGGGTGACGCTGGGGAACAGGCCGATCGTCTTCGTATCCGCCGCCAGCGCCGACATCAGGGTGAAGCTTTCGAGGCAGGCGTCCCAATAGCCGGTCTCACCCCCGAAGCCTTTGAACTTCATCATCGAGAGCACAAAATCGAGGCCCAGCCGCTCGGCTTCGAGCGAGATCGCCTTGTTGTGCTGATAGGTCGGCAGATAGACCGGGCTGCCCTTGGAGGGGATGTAGCCGTTGCTGCCGTTGGGGAGGAAAACGCCGAACTTCATGCCCTTGCTCCGATATCGCTACGCCCGATCTTCAAAGACCCAGCGCGCCGGGGTTCATGAGGCGATCAGGATCGACGAGCGACTTCATGCCGGCAACGACATTGCCGAGCGCCTCGTTGTTCATGATCTCGCGGTAGGGGTAGTACTTCCCGATCTGCAGATGCAGCCCACCCAGTTCGTCGAACAGGTTGCGCAGTTCATCGCGTAGCCCCAGCGCCACCGCGCGGCGCGCTTCGTCGGCCGGAATGTCGCGCCACTTGTCGGCAAACTCCGGCTCGATCAGCGAGAGGCGGAATTCGCCGAGTTGATCGTGCCAGTAGAAGCTCGGCTCGATCACGAATTCGGGGCCGGAGAAGCAGGTGAGATAGCTGGTCTTGATGCCCCACTTTTCCATCAGCGGCTTGCGTTCCGCCAGAAAACGCTCGGTTGCCTGCGCTGCCGGAATGGCGCGCGAGAGCGGGAAGTAGCCGTGGACCGGGATCCAGATTTCGCCCTGTGAGCCGAGCAGGATCGTGCGCACCCCGCCGAACGGCGCATTGCGGAACACGGTCGGGATGGAATTGGCCATTTCGGTGCCACCTTCATCGGCGCAGATTTCAGCGGCGAGATCGGTGTGTTCGGCGGCAACCACTTCGGTCAGCGCATCGAGCGTCATGTGCAAGGAATAGGGCACATTCTTCAGGATCTTCTTGCCGCCCAGCGCCACGCGGGCTGCATTCTTGAGGCCCTTGAGCCCGCCCTTGCGCGCGATCTTGCCGACGAGCGAAAGCCCTTCCTCGAAGGTGATGCCCTGATTTTCGAACCCGGCGTTGTAATAGGGATCGAAGCCATAGCATTCGGACGCAATGCCCAGCCGGGCAATGCGCACTTGCGCCGCCAGCATCGCTTCCAGCGTATCGAACTTGTACGACAGGTAGCCGGTGTGGCCCGCCGTGCGCACCAGCCGCAGCGCCGCGACTGCCTTCACGCCCATTGCGCCGGTATCGGCGGTGAACAAGCCGGTCACATCCGGGCCGAAGTGCCGCCAGAAGGGAGAGGAATTCTTGTGCGCCCAGCTGCCCGTGGTCAGCACATTGCCATCGGCGAGCACGACCTTGAGGCCGATCACCGTCTGCGCCGCCGTGCCGCCGGTGCCCGATCCATGGAACAGGCTGTTCTGCGAAAGCGCACCGCCGACCGTGGCATAGGCACCTGATAGCGGCCCCCAATAGGGCGTGCGCACGCCGTGCGGGGCGAGCGCTTCGTGCAGATCTTTCCAGGTGCAGCCGGTTTCGACGATCACGTACATGTCGTCGGCGTTGATCTCGATCACGCGGTTCAGCTTGCGCATGTCGATCAGCACGCTGCGCTCCCGTTCGGGCGAGTAGCCGCTGGTGTAGCTCATCCCGCCGCCGCGCGGGATCACTGCAAAACCGGCGCGCGTGGCGACCCCGACCGCATCGGCCAGCGCATCGACCGAAGCGGGCTGGAGCACCATCGCCGCGACTTCATGCGGGCGAAAGCTGAGATCCTGCGAGTAGAATTCGCGGCTGCCGGTATCGAGCAGGACATTCTCACGGCCGAGGATTTGCTGAAGCTGCTCGATCGTGGCGCCGTCAGCCGCCGACCCGCCAGAGGAATTGCCCGATCCGTTCTGCAGACTCGCCACTGCGCCATCCTCCTTCGCGTTCTTGAGCAAAAATGTATCCCAAAATGATGAGAGTGCAAGTTTCAATTCACTTTCAATCGACTTTTTGTGCACATTTCTGGTCTGTTTTCCTGAAGCGGCCTTGCTGCGGGCAGTTTTGGTATGCATCCTGCGGCCCACGACGTTTCAGCGCGACGTTTCAGCAAGACCCAGTGTGAAAGGATCACCCGCATGCGTGCAGCTTTGGTTTCGGGGGCCGGAATCGGCATCGGCGCGGCCACCGCGAAAATTCTCGGCCGCGAAGGGTATCATGTGTTCGTCAGCGACATTCTGGCCGAAGAAGGCGAGGCCGTGGCGGCGGAAATCCGCAGTGCAGGCGGCTCAGCCGAATACGTGGCGCTCGATGTTGGCGATACCGCCGCCTGCAATGCCGTGATTGCCGATATCGATGCGCGGTTTGGCGGGCTTTCGGCGCTTGTTGCCAATGCCGGGATCGCGCCGCGCGCGGCTTATCCCATCCTGACCGACGAGAAGTGGGACGAGGTGCTGAACGTGAACCTCAAGGGCCAATTGCGGCTGATCCGCGCAGCCGCCCCCGCCATGAGCGCGCGGCGGGAGGGGGCCATAGTCTGCGTGTCCTCGATCGCCGGGGCATCGGTCGGCTGGGACGACCACTGGCACTATTCCGCCGCCAAGGCGGGGATCACCGGCATGGTCAAGGCATCGGCCTGCGCGCTCGCCCCAGACAACGTGCGCGTGAACGCCGTGGCACCGGGCTTCATCCGCACGGCGCAGATCCTGTCGGAGGAAAACTCGCTCGGGCCGGTCGGCCTCGCGGCGGCGGAATCAACCGTGCCTTTGCGCCGTGCCGGACTGGCTTCGGAAATCGGCGAGGTGATCGCCTTCCTCCTCTCCGACAAGGCCAGCTATATCACCGGGCAGACCATTGTCGTCGATGGCGGGCTGACCGTGGCGCTCTGAGACAGGAACGCCGGACACAAAAAACCGGGCCATGCATCGCTGCATGGCCCGGTTGTTTTTTGTCAGGTCAGGCGTTCGTTCAGAACTTGAACGTACCCTCTACACCGATGGTGCGCAGCGCACCCGGAGCGACGAAGGCACCGCCGAATTCCGGCGCCACGATCACTTCGGCCAGGTAGCGCTTCTTGGTCACGTTGTTGGCGAAAGCCACCAGCGACCAGTGATCACCCTTCAGGCCGCCGCGCAGGTTGAGGATGCCATAAGCATCGCGCTGGCTGTTGGTGTAGTTGGCGCCCAACCCGAAGATGGTCGGAACGTTGTTGTTCTGCACCGTGTGGAACGAGGTCGGGCCGGTCACGCGGTAGTCGGCGCGCAGCAGCAGGCCAAGGCTATCGGTGAGCGGACCATCAAACTGGCCGCCAACGTTGATCGTGTACTTCGAAGTGGCCGGAGCGTCGTTACCCACGGTGTAGGGCCGCGCCGAGTTCTTCTTGATCTCGCTGTCGGTGTAGTTCGCCGAACCGAACACCGAGAAGCCCTTGTAGACGCGGGCGTTGAACGAACCTTCGATGCCCTTGAACGTCACCTTGTCGATGTTGGAAACGACGCGGAGCAGACCGAACGGGCCGACGAAGAATTCGAAGAACTGCGAATTGCGGACGTTGGTGTAGTAGCCCGCCAGTTCGAAGTTCACGCCGGGGGCGATGTTGCCCTTGACGCCGGCTTCGAACGAGCTCGAGATTTCCTTCTTGTAGTCGTCGAAAATGGTCAGGCCGGCCCCGATACCGGCATTGAAGAAGCCGTTCACGATGGCAGCCGAACCGGCGTTGTTGAAGCCGCCCGTCTTGAAGCCGACACCCCAGTTCGCGAACACGCTGATATCATCGGTCGCCGCGTAGGACACCGAGATCTTGGGCTGGAAGTGCTTGTAGGTCTGCTTGCGGGGCAACAGCACACCGCTCGGGTTGTAGGCCGGATCAAGACCAGGATTGAGGTAGTAGTTGGCCGGCGTTTCTTCGGTGCCGTTGGGGTTGCCGGTAAGCACGTTGCCCACCCAGCGGGTGCGGCGGCCGGTCGGGATGCCGTTTTCGGTCGAGCGCTTCTCGATATCGAAGCGGCCGGCTGCGCTGATCTTCAGCTTGTCGGTCGGCTTGTATTCGAGCGAGCCAAACAAGGCGTAGACGTTGGTCTTGAACGAATCTTCCGCCAGCGCCTCGGTCGGGTTGCGCGCATCAGTGGTGTAGCACTGACGGATCACGCCCTGGCCCGTATCGACGCCGAGGTTGTTGCAGTTGAAGCGGTCAATGTTGAGGTAGTAGCCACCCAGCGACCAGTTGATGGCGCTGCCAGCCTCCCCGGCGATGCGCAGTTCGGCCGAAATGTCCTTCTGATCGCGCTGCTGGTACTGCGAACCGTCGCAGGTGACCGGCGAATAGGGATTGAGGAACACGCCAGGGTTGCCGAGATCGACGCCGAACGGCGCCTGCACGGGGAAGCCCTTGAGTGCTGCGGCGCTGGCCATGCAGTTCGGTTCTTTGTTGAAGAAGCCGAAGGTGCCGCTGGTGCCATCCGCGAAGAAGTCGTTCTTCGTGTCGCTGTACGAGACGTAGCCGGTCAGCTTGATCGTATCCGTGAGCGTCTGGGCGAGACGGATCGAGGCTTCGACCGAACGCTGGTTGTTTTCCGGATTGATGTTGCGCGCGAACACGAACTGGTGATCGTTGGCATCGATGTTGAACACCGGCGCGTTGAACGCAGCGGCGAGGCCGGGCAACTGGAAGATAGCGTTGAAGCCGATGGCCGCGCCCTTCAGCTTGCTGTAGCGCGCCTTGATGTCGATCTCGGTGTCGCTGCTCGGCGTGAACAGCAGGCGGCCGTTGATGTTGAAGCGTTCGTTGTCATCAACCGATGCGCCGATGCCGGGAGCCTGCTTGGGATAGGTCGTGCCGTAAAGCGCGCTGGTCTGGAACACGTCGCGGTAGAAACCGTCGGTGGTCGCATATTCCCCGTTCAGCACGAAGCCGACGTTCGAACCAAGCGGACCGCTGATGACGGCAGCACCGGAGAAGGTGTTGTTGTTGGCACCCGAAAGGCGGCCCGAGACTTCGAGCTTGTCGCCCGGCTTCTTCGTGGCGATCACGATGGCACCGGCGACCGCGCTGCGGCCATAGTAAGCGCCCTGCGGACCCTTCAGGATTTCGATCTGCTTCAGCGCGCCCTGATCCTGCGCAAGCAGCGCAGTGTTGGACTTCAGCACACCGTCGACGACGAGCGCGACGTTGTTTTCACCGTCACGCGCGCCGTTGATGCCGCGGATGGCGATCTGGGTGTCGCCGGCTTCGACCACGCCGGTGACGATGGTCACACCCGGGGTGAGCTGCACATAATCAGCCGCAACGCGCGCACCGGTATTGGCAATCGCGCCTGCGGTGATGACGGTGACCGATGCCGGCACGTCCTTGAGCTTCTCGTCTTCGCGGCGGGCGGTGACGACGATCTCTTCAGAGTTGGCGGCTTCCTGCGGTGCGGCCTGCGCGAATGCGGACATCGGCGCAAGCGCGGATACGGCAACCGAGCTCAGGATCAGATACTTGGTGATTCTCATGCTTACCCCCTGATTGTTTCTTGAATTCCGGGAACCTTGATATTCTGTCCGGTGAAGTTTCACCTGGTTCAGGCGCTCCCCCTGCGAATGCCCTCATCGTTGCCAACCTGCGGCGCAGGGAAGGCCTTCTTGCTATGCGACAGCCCAAGCTGGACCAGCAGTTCCGCCTGCTTGTAGGCAATGAGGCCCGGGTTGATCACCGGGATCGGCAGGTTCTGCGAAAGCCAGTGCGCCGACTGGTGCATGGTCGTCGAACCCAGCACGATCACGTCGGCACCGTCCTCGGCCATCGCGGCTTCTGCTTCCGCCTTGAGCTTGGCGAAGATCACTTCTTCCTTGCCTTCGAGCAGCTCGGAAAGGTCGGGCCGGGTCCGAATCGAGCGCAAGCCCGAACAACGCGGCCAGAAGCCATATTCGGTGAGCGTCTTCTCGTAGAGCGGGAACCATTCATCCCACATCGTGAGCACGGCGAACTTCTTGCCGAGCATCATCGCGGCGTGGAACGCGCATTCACCGGGGCCGACGACCGGAATCGAGAGGCGCGAACGCAAGGCGCGCAGGCCCGAATCGCTGACCGTATCAATCACCACGGCGGAATAGCCTTCCGCCTCCGCATCGATGCCGGCCTGAAACACGGTCCAGTCCATCAGCATCGTATCGTGATACGAATCGCCGAGTGCGGCGCCCCACTTGACCGCCGCGAACTCCGGCCTGAAACCGGGTGCGATCACTTCGGGCGGAAGCTGGGCAGCGCGATTGGCGACGCCGGCTTCATCCATGGGTATGGGAACAATGACTTTTATGCGGTGATCAGCCACGTGACGATGCATCCCAGTCAGTTGCGGTTATGACAGCCTAATGTATACAATGACAATCGGTCAAGCACGAGGAGCAAGAAAGAATGTCGCGCGCATCCGACAGGGCTTACGAGATGATCCGCGACATGATCCTCTCTGGCGATCTGCCCTCAGGGGCAAAGATCGGCGAGGAGGCCCTGGCCGAGCAATGCGGCGTTTCGCGCACTCCGATCCGGGAAGCGCTGGGGCGGCTTGAAGCCGAACTGCTGATCCGCCGCAGCGATACCCAGCGCAGCTATGTGGCGGACTGGTCGCTTGAGGATGTCGAGGAAGTGTTCGAGCTGCGCGGCCTACTGGAGAGCCGCGCCGCGCGCCGCGCGGCAAAGCGCATCAGCGCCAGCCAGATCGAGCGGTTGAAGAAGCACCACGCCGCGATTGGCGAGGCGATCTACGCCAAAACGCCCGACACGCAGCAGTTTGTGGAGCACAACCATCTGTTCCACGGGGTTATTCTTGAGGCGTCGGCATCGGCCGAATTGACCAGTATGCTGGCGCGGATCATCGAGCGACCGATGGTCCACCGCACCGCGCGCAACTACTCGTTCGATGATCTCAAGCGCTCGCACCGCCAGCACGGCGAACTGCTCGCCGCCTTCGAGCAGCGCGATCCGGCCTGGGCCGAGGCAGTCATGGTGTCCCACATCCGCCGCGCATTCCACGCTTATGCCAACGCCCATATCGACCAGCGGATTCATGATGTGTCGCAGGCAGCGGAGTAATTGCGCCAGACGGAAGCCTGGGGCGAGGCCTCTTGATTTTGTATCCAAAACTGCGATGCTTACAAAATGGCAGCATCGAGCATAAACTTTGTCGAGGTGGGTCCGCGCGACGGCCTTCAGAACGAGCGGACGGTGGTTTCGACTGCTGACAAGCTTGAACTGATCGCTCGTTCGATCGCAGCGGGTGCGCGCCGAATCGAAGTGACGAGCTTCGTGAACCCTACCCGCGTGCCGCAAATGGCGGACGCCGAGGCGGTTTGCGCCGGCTTGCCCGAAAGGGCAGGCGTGACCTACATCGGCCTTGTCATGAACGGGCGCGGCGCCGACCGCGCCATCGCGACCGGGCGGATCAACCAGCTCGGCGCCGTTGCGGTGGCAACGGACAAGTTCGCCATGGCAAACCAGGGCCAGACGAGCGACGAATCGGTCGAAGCCGCCAAAGCGATCATCGCCAAGGCCAAGGATGCGGGCCTCACCGGGCAGGCCACCATCGGCGCATCGTTCGGCTGCCCGTTCGAGGGCGAAGTCAGCGAAGCGCGGGTCATCGAGATGGCACGGCGGCTGGCCAAAGCCGGTCCGGTCGAAGTGGCTCTCGCCGATACGATCGGCGTGGCGGATCCCGCACATGTCACCCGGCTCGTTGCCGCCGTGCGCGCGGCGATCGATCCGCTGCCGGTGCGCGTGCATTTCCACAACACGCGCGGCACCGGCCTTGCCAATGTCTGGGCGGCGGTCGCGGCCGGGGCGACCGTGATCGACGCGGCGCTGGGCGGGCTGGGCGGATGCCCGTTCGCTCCCGGTGCCGCAGGCAACGTTTCGAGCGAAGACGTGGTCTACATGCTGGAGCGCGCGCGTGTTTCGACGGGCATGGACCTCGATCAGCTGATCGAGAGCAGCGCGTGGCTGACAGACGTTATCGGTCGGAAATTGCCGGGAATGGTGGCGCAGGCGCCGCGCTTTCCGCAAGTTTCGTGAACAATCCTGCCTGAAGCAGCAAAGGACGCAGTAATGGGTTACCGTTTGGGGGTTGATGTCGGCGGCACGTTCACCGACTTGCTGTTGTTTGATGAGGCGACCGGCGCATTCTGGCGCCACAAGACACCTTCGACCCCGCATGACAGCTCGGAAGGCATCCTCACCGGCGTCACCGCGATCTGCGAGAAGGCGAATGTCGATCCCAAGGAGATCGAATACTTCCTGCACGGCACCACTGTGGCCACCAACGCGGTGCTCGAAGGCAAGGGTGCGCGCGTCGGCCTGATCACGACCGAGGGCTATCGCCACGTGCTGCAGATCGCACGTTCCTATGTGCCGGGCGGCCTTGCCGGCTGGATCATCTGGCCCAAGCCGACGCCGCTGGCCGCGCTGGAAGACACCGTCACCGTGGGTGGCCGCATGGACGCGGCGGGCAAGGAAGTCCGCCCGCTTGATGAGGCCAGCGTCAAGACCGCCTTGCTCAAGCTCAAGGAACAGGGCGTCGAGGCGATCACGGTTTCGCTGATCAATGCCTATGTCAACGGCGACCATGAAGCCCGCATCGGCGCGATGGCGCGCGAGATGATGCAGGACGTCCCGGTTTCGCTCAGCCACGAAGTGCTGCCCGAAATGCAGGAATACGAACGCACGCTGACCACGGTGGCCAACGCGGCTGTGCGCCCCGTCGTGGGCCGCTATGTGCGCAGCCTGCGCGACAAGCTGGCGGCATCGGGCATGAACGGCAAGCTTTCGCTGCTGCGCTCGGATGGCGGCCTGATGTCGGCGCAGAAGGCCGAGGAGCAGCCGGTCAACATCCTCATGTCCGGCCCGGCGGGCGGTGTCACCGGGGCGCTGTGGGTCGGCCGGAATGCAGGCATCCGCAATATCCTGACGCTCGACGTCGGCGGCACTTCGACCGACGTGGCGCTGATCGAAAACCTCGAGCCGCGCCGCCAGCGCACGACCGAGGTCGGGCACCTTTCGGTCCGCGCCTCCGCGCTTGATGTGAAGACCGTGGGCGCGGGCGGCGGTTCCATTGCTTATGTGCCGGAACTGACCAAGGCCCTTCGCGTGGGTCCGCAATCGGCGGGCGCGGTGCCGGGGCCAGTGGCTTATGGCAAGGGCGGCGAACTGCCGACCGTGACCGACGCCAACGTGGTGCTGGGCTATCTGCCGGAAAACCTCCTCGGCGGCAGCTTCAAGTTGGACCGCGAAGGCGCCAAGCGCGCGGTGCAGACCATTGCCGACGCGCTGGGCATCGACCTGATGGCCGCCGCGCGCGGGATCATCGACATCGTGAACGAGAACATGTTCGGTGCGCTGCGCATGATCTCGGTGCAGCAGGGCTATGACCCGCGCCACTTCGCGCTGATGGGCTTTGGCGGGGCGGGTCCGCTCCATGTCAACGCCGTGGCGCGGCTGATGAGCAGCTGGCCCGCGATTTCGCCGGTTTCGCCGGGCGTGCTCTGCGCGCTGGGCGATGCGACGACGCGGATGCGCACGGAAACCGCGCGTTCGTTCTCGCGCCTTGCGGCCCAGACCGACGCGTCCGAACTGATCGCGATCCTCAAGGACATGGCCGAGCAGACCCGTGCCGAACTGCGCGCCGATGGCCTGCCTGAAGCGAGCATCGAAAGCGAGTTCGAGGTCGACGTGCGCTATGCCGGCCAGGCTTTCGAAGTGCCGCTGACGATCACCGCCGAAGCGCTGGAGCGTGACGGCATTGCCGGGATCCTCAAGCGGTTCGACGAGGAGCACCTGCGCCTCTTCACCTTCAACATGGACACCCCGCACGAGATCGTGAACTTGCGCGCCGTGGCGCTGGGCCAGGCGCTGGACCTGCCCGCCGCCGAACTGCCCAAGGGCGACGGCAACCCCATCGGGGCAAAGATGCGCGACCATACCTTGTGGATGGACGGCAAGGAGCAGGCGGCGGTGATCTATGACCGCGCCAAGCTGCGCCAGGGCGATGTGATCCCCGGCCCTGCCATCGTCATCGAAATGGACTCCACGACTTTGATCGAAACCGGGTGTGTGGCGGTCGTCGACCGTGTCGGCAACATCCTGATCAACCTGGCCTGAGAGGAGGCAAGACCCATGCCCGCAACCATCATCCAGACCAATCCGGCCCCCTTCGAGAAGCTGGCGATTGATCCGGTCACGCTCGACATCATCGAAAACGCGCTGCGCAACGCGCGCAACGAAATGGACGCCACGCTGAAGCGCACCGCCATGTCTCCCGGCATCCGCGAACAAGGCGATGCCTTCCCGCTGATCGCGGATCATGCCGGGCGCATGATCGTCGGCCAGTTCGGCAGCTTCATCGGCGGCTTCCTCGACCGCTTTGACGGCACGCTGGAAGATGGGGACATGATCTTCCTGTCCGACCCCTACAGCTGCGGCGGCGCGGTGAGCCATTCGAACGACTGGCTGGTGCTGCTGCCTGTGTTCAAGTCCGGCCGCCTCATCGGCTATACTGCAATGTTCGGCCACCAGGCCGATATCGGCGGCAAGGTCGTCGGCTCGATGCCGGTCGATTCGCGCTCGATCTTCGAGGAAGGCGTGCGCATTCCGCCGGTGAAGCTCTGGAAGAAGGGCGAATACAACGAAGACCTGATGAAGCTGGTCATGCATCAGACGCGCAAGCCCGACTGGTGCCAGGCCGACCTTAACGCGCTGATCGCCTCATGCCGCGTGGCCGCACGCCGTGTGATCGAGATGGCCGACCGCTTCGGCGAAGACGTCTACGTCTCGGCCACGGAGGAACTGCTGGCGCGCAACCACCGCGCGATGAAGCAGCTGATCGCGGGCGCCATCGGCGAGGAGCCGGTGAGCTTCGAGGACTACATCTGCGACGACGGCATGGGCGCTGGCCCGTTCAAGATCAAATGCACGATGTGGCGCGAGGGCGAGAAGGTCATCCTCGACTTTGACGGCACCGATCCGCAGAGCCAGTATTCGATCAACTTCCTGATGAACGAGAACATGTTCCGCATGTTCTTCGGCATCTACATGATCATGGTGTTCGATCCGCAGATCCTGTTCAACGACGGGTTCTACGACCTCATCGACGTGCGCATCCCCGAAGGATCGCTGCTCAAGCCGAAGTTCCCCGCAGCCCTTTCGGGTCGCACGCATGCGCTGGGGCGGATCTTCGACATTCTGGGCGGTCTGCTGGGCCAGAAGACTCCCGAGTTTCTCAATGCAGCCGGGTTCTCGTCTTCGCCCCACCTGTTCTATTCGGGATTGGACGAGAAGGGCGAATGGTTCCAGCTGTTCCAGATCGGCTTCGGCGGCATTCCGGGCCGTCCGATGGGAGACGGGCCGGACGGCCACTCGCTGTGGCCGGGCTTTACCAACGTTCCGAACGAGTTTCTGGAGCGGTATTTCCCGATGCTGATCGAGAACTATGAAACGGTGCCCGACAGCGGCGGCGCGGGCCTGCACCGCGGCGGCAACGGCATCAACATGACCTACCGCTTCCTGGCGGATGGCACGATTTCGGCGCATGATGATCGTTGGTTCGTGCCGCCCTGGGGCGTCAACGGCGGCGAACCCGGCAAGCGCGCGCGTAAGATCATCGAGAAGCCGGACGGCACGCAGATCATTATCGGCAACAAGGTCGATGCCTATCCGGTGGAAGCGGGCGACCTGCTGCACTTCATCACCTGGGGCGGCGGCGGCTGGGGCGATCCGCTCGAACGCGAACCCGCACTCGTCGGCAAGGAAATCACGCAAGGGCTGGTCACGCCGGAAGGCGCGAAGGCTTATGGCGTGATTGCCAATGACAATGGCGAAGTCGATCTGGCCGCGACCGAAGCACTGCGCGCCAAGCTGCGCGCAGAGCGGCCGCCGCTCGGCCTGTTCAACTATGGCCCGGACATCGAAACCCTGCGCGCGAACTGCGAAGCGGAAACCGGGCTTCCGGCTCCGATCCAGCCGGTGTGGCAGACCGCGCAGGCAGCGGAATAAGCGCATGACACAGGCAGGGGCAAATACGGGTGCTCTGAAGGGCATCCGGGTGGTTGAGCTGGGTCAGCTCTTGGCAGGGCCGTTCTGCGGCCAGCTCTTGGGCGACATGGGCGCGGAAGTGATCAAGGTCGAACCGCCGGGTGCGGGCGATCCCATGCGCGACTGGGGCCTTGGCGATGACAAGGTCAACTGGGAGGTCATCGCGCGCAACAAGAAGTCGGTCTCGGCCAACTTGCGCGTGGCAGAGGGGCAGGATCTGGTGCGCCAGCTCCTCGCTACCGCCGACGTGATGGTCGAGAACTTCAAGCCCGGCACGCTGGAGAAGTGGGGCCTCGGGCCGGATGTGCTGCATGCCATCAACCCCGGCCTGATCATCGCGCGCATGTCGGGCTATGGCCAGACCGGGCCTTATTCGGACCGCGCCGGGTTCGGCGGGATCGGTGAGGCGATGGGCGGCTGGCGCTACATCGTGGGTGAGCCGGACCGTCCGCCCAGCCGCATGGGCATCTCGATCGGCGATACGCTGACCGCGACCTATGGCTGCATGGGCGTGCTGGCAGCGCTGCATTCGCGCGCCTCCACCGGCAAGGGCCAGGTGGTCGATACCGCGCTCTATGAAGCCGTGCTGCAGGTCATGGAAAGCGTGATCCCGGAATACGATCATTCGGGGATCATCCGCGAGCGCTCGGGTTCGTTCCTGCCGGGTATCGCGCCGTCCAACGTCTACAAGTGCAGCGACGGCGATTTCATGATCGGCGCGAACAAGGACGCGATCTTCGCGCGTCTGGCCGAAGCGATGGGCCGCCCTGAACTGGCAACCGACCCACGCTATGCCACGCACGTGGCGCGCGGGACGAACCAGATCGAGCTCGATGCGCTGATCAACGATTGGACCATGACGCTGACCATCGACGAGGTCGACGCGCTGATGATCAAGCACTCGATCCCGGCGGGCAAAGTCTATCGCGCGCCCGAGATGCTGGCCGATCCGCACTTCCAGGCGCGCGAAGCGATCATCGAAGTGGAGACCGAGCGCTTCGGCAAGCTGAAGATGCAGAACGTGGTGCCGCGCCTTTCGGCCACGCCGAGCAGCGTGCGCACCCCGGCGCCTTCGATCGTCGGCCAGCACAATACCGAGATCTATGGCGGGCTGCTGGGCATGGACGAAACGCAGCTTGCGGAACTGGCGGCACGCGGAGTGATCTGATGGGGACCGACAAGCCATGAGCGCGGATTTCGGCGAGATCACGGCCAACTACACCGGCGCGTTCGATGGTTCGCTGCCGTTCGGCAAGCGGCCGGCACTGATCGTGATCGACATGGTGGAGGCCTATCTCCAGCCGGGCTCGCCGCTCTATGCCGGGATCGAGGACGCGGTGGCGAGCGCGGCTCGCCTCGCCGCCGTCGCCCGGCAGTGCGGCGCGCCGGTGATCTTCACCAATGTGGAGTATCAGCCCGGCGGCGCGGATGGCGGCGTATTCTTCCGCAAGGTGCCCGCGCTGAAAGTGTTCGAGAAAGGCTCTCCGCTGGGGGCCTTTCCGCCGCAGCTCAGCCCCGAGGACGGCGATTTCGTGATCACGAAGCGCTATGCCTCGGCGTTCTTCGCGACGCATCTGGCCGCGACGCTGACCTCGCTGGGGGTCGACACCCTCCTGATTGCAGGCGTCTCAACGTCAGGCTGCGTGCGGGCGACGGCGCTGGATACCTGCCAGAGCGGGTTCCTGCCCTTCGTGGTGCGCGATGCCTGCGGCGACCGGCATCCGGGACCGCACGAGGCGAACCTGTTCGACCTGCAGGCGAAGTATGCCGAAGTCATCTCTGAAGAGACGGCAACGGCGCACCTCATGGCTTTGCGGGCGAAGTAGCCTTTACCCGGCCCGTTCCAGCGCGGCGCGGATCGTTTCGGCGATACGTCCGATGTGATCGGCCTCGATGATCAGCGGCGGCGAAAGCGCGATGATATCGCCCGTAACGCGGATCAGCAGGCCCGCCCTGAAGCAATCGGTGAACACGTCATAGGCCCGCGCGCCCGGTGCGCCATCGCGCGAAGCCAGCTCGATCGCGCCGACGAGGCCGATGGTGCGCACGTCGGTGACGTGGGGAGCATCGCGCAGGCCATGCAGCGTGTCGGCCCACAAACCAGCGAGAGCCGCCCCGCGGGTGAGCAGCCCTTCGCGCGCGTAGATATCGAGCGTGGCGAGACCCGCCGCGCAGGCGACCGGGTGGCCGGAATAGGTGTAGCCGTGGAACAGCTCGATGAGGTTTTCCGGCCCCTGCACGATGCCATCATGCACAGCGCGGCTGGCGAACACCGCGCCCATCGGCAGGGTGCCGTTGGTGATGCCCTTGGCGGTGGTGATGAGGTCGGGCGTCACCCCGAAGTAGTCCGCGCCAAAGGGCGTACCGAGGCGGCCGAAGCCGGTGATGACTTCGTCGAAGATGAGGAGGATGCCGTGGCGCGTGGCAATCTCGCGCAGGCGTTCGAGATAGCCCTTGGGCGGCGGAAGCACCCCGGTCGAGCCCGCGACCGGCTCGACGATCACCGCCGCAATGGTTTCCGCGCCGTGGAGCTGGACCAGCCGTTCGAGATCATCAGCCAGCTCCGCGCCGTGCTCGGGCATGTCGCGCGTGAAGCGGTTACGCACCGGATCGTGGGTATGGCGCATGTGGTCCACGCCCGGCAGGCTGGTGAACACACGGCGGTTGTTGAGGATGCCGCCCACCGAAACACCGCCGAAGCCGACCCCGTGATAACCGCGTTCGCGCCCGATGAAGCGGGTGCGCGTGCCCTGGCCGATGGCGCGTTGATAGGCGAGTGCGATTTTGAGCGCGGTATCGACCGATTCAGAGCCAGAGCCAGTGAAGAACACTCGGTCGAGCCCGGCGGGTGCGATTTCGGCGAGGCGGCTGGCAAAATCGAAGCCGATGGCATGGCCCATCTGGAAGGCAGGCGCGAAATCCATCGTGCGGATCTGGTGCGCTACCGCGTCCGCGATCTCCTCGCGCCCATGCCCGGCGTTCACACACCATAGCCCAGCGGTGCCGTCCAGAATCTCGCGGTCGTCATGGCTGCGGTAGAACATGCCGCGCGCTTCGGCGAGAAGACGGGGCTGCGCCTTGAACTGGCGGTTTGCGGTGAAGGGCATCCACCATGCTGCAAGATCGGGCGTGTTCATCGGGCAGGACTTTCCGTGGCAGGCAAACAAACACGTGCAGCGTTGCACGTTCGGGGCGCCGGGAAAAGCCTCAGACGAGCTTGAAGGTCGAGAGATCCACCGGGGGCACCATTCGCAACCGTAACGGCGAAATGGCTGCCGATGATCGAACCGCGGAAGTGACCGCAACAAGGCGGACGGGCAGGCGATATTATCTCTTCAAACTGGGGCCAACAGACCCGAGCCAAGGGGGCTGGCGCAGTCGGCCCTGCTCAGCGATCATCACAAAAAGGGGCTGCGTTTGCGGCCCTTGCCCTGCTGCATTGCAACAAAAGCGTGGCTAGTGGTCGGATTTTTGGGTTGTGATCGGATGTTGCGCTGTTTCATGGAAGCTGGCATCGTCTTTTGATACCAGCAGATACATACGCAAAAGGGCATATCGCAAAGTGCAGAAAACCGGGCCCCTTTTGCTGCTTGTCCTCAGCACCAGCCTCGCTGCCTGTTCGTCCCAGCTTTACAGTGCCTTGCCGACACGGGACGCCGCTTATGCGATCGTACCGCCGATCGACAAGGCCGTGGTGCCCAAGCAGTATCAGATCGCGCCGGGCGACATCGTTTCACTTTCCGTGTTCGGCGAACCTGATCTCACGCTCGAGAAACTCCCCGTCGATGATGCCGGGTTCATTCAGGTTCCGCTGGTCGGCGCGGTCAGAGTGGCCGCCTTGACGCCGGGCGAAGCCTCCACGCAGATCGCATCACGGCTGGGTGCGCAATTTCTCCGCAATCCCAACGTCACGCTCAACGTGATCGAGCAGACCGGTCAGATGGTGACCGTCGAAGGCCAGGTCGCAAAGGCAGGGGCCTATCCGGTTGATGGTCAGACGACGCTGCTCGGTGCGATCGCACTCGCCCAGAGCCCGACCCGCATCGCAAAGCTCGATGAAGTCGTGGTTTTCCGCACCATCAACAACCAGCGCATGGCGGCAAGGTTCGACCTGAGCCGCATCCGCGCTGGCAGGGATCCCGATCCCCAGATTCTGGGCGGCGATGTCGTTGTAGTCGGCTTCTCGCAAGCAAAGTCGATCTACCGCGATGTGCTTCAGGCCGCCCCGCTCTTCAACGTTTTCACTCGCTTGTAACCTTGGCGGTATCGTGCAGCAGATCACCCACACTTCCAATTCGGCTGAGCACGGTCTCGACCGGGATCCGCGTCAGAGCAGCGGCCCGTACGGGGAAGACGACTCCTATCTCGACGGCGAACCTGCCTTCGATATCCGTGAGATCGTTGCAATCGTTCGCGCAAATCTGCTGATCATCAGCATCATCATAGCCGCCTCGCTTGCCCTCGCCGTGGTTGTGACCATGCTCCAGACCCCGCGTTATACTGCTGAGACAACGCTGCAGATCAACGATCAGTCAGCACAGGTCCTAGGCAAGCAGGATGATATCTCGCAAGATCCGGTGGTAAGCGCTGCGGATACCGAGCGTTTCCTGCAGACCCAGATCGATATTCTGAAGAGCCGCACTCTCCTCGAGCGGGTGGCGCAGAAACTGCGCTTGATCGGGAACCCGCGGTTCTATGATGCCATGGGCATGCGTCAGCCCGCCGGCGATCTCAGCCGGGGCGAACT
>NZ_NKIS01000029.1:0-13077 GCF_002278815.1 Novosphingobium sp. PASSN1
CCCCCTCACTCATGACGCCCTCAAGCCCCCTGGATCAAGCCAACGGCATCGATGACGATCTGGTTGCTTGCCGTCGTCATGCCAACAAATTCGTCGTGACCCACCAGCACGACGACGATGTCTGCCCAAGGCAAGGCCTCTTCCAGCGATACCAGCCGGGCCGGCGGAGCCGAGGCGGGAAGGCCCGTGATGTTGGGCTCCACAAAGCAGACCTCGGCATCGCTGCGCTGGCCGAGCTGCTTGGCAATCTCCATCGCCGGGCTTTCGCGCAAATCGTCGATGTTCGGCTTGAACGCCAGGCCGAGGATGGCCACGCGGGGTGTGCGCTGGTGCTGCGCATGGATCGCCGTGATCGCCTCGACGACTTTTGCAATCACCCAACCGGGCTTGCCGTCATTCACCAGCCGTGCGGTGTGCACGAGCCTGGCCTGTTCGGGGGTGCGATTGACGATGAACCAGGGATCGACTGCGATGCAGTGGCCGCCCACGCCGGGGCCCGGGCGCAGGATGTTCACGCGCGGGTGGCGATTGGCAAGGCCGATCAGTTCCCACACGTTGATGTCGAGCTTGTCGCAGATCAGCGACATCTCGTTGGCGAATGCAATGTTCACGTCACGGAAGGCATTTTCCGTCAGCTTGCACATTTCGGCGGTGCGCGCGTTGGTGATGACGCATTCGCCCTGCACGAAGGTCTTGTAGAGCCGTTTGGCAACTGCAGAGCACCGCGCCGTCATGCCGCCAATGACGCGGTCATTATCCACCAGTTCGCGCAGCACATGGCCGGGCAGCACGCGCTCGGGGCAATAGGCTACGCGGATGTCCGATTCCTCGCCCGCTTGCTGCGGGAAGGTCAGGTCTGGGCGCGCGTCGGCCAGCCAAGAGGCCAACTGTTCGGTCGCTCCGACGGGTGAGGTGGATTCCAGCACCACGATGTTGCCCGGCGCCAACACCGGCGCGATGGCCTTTGCTGCGGCCTCGATATGGCGCAGGTCAGGCTCGTGATCGCCCTTGAACGGTGTCGGCACCGCAATGAGGAACGCCTCGGCCGGTTCCGGCGTCAGTGTGGCCCGCAGCCTGCCTTCCTGCGTTGCAGCATGCACCACCATATCGAGATCCGGCTCGACGATGTGGATTCGGCCACTGTTGATCGTCTCGACCGCATAGGCATTGACGTCGACACCGATGACTTCGACCCCGCGGGCGGCGAACACAGCTGCCGTGGGCAGACCGATATAGCCCAGCCCGATTACCGAAATGCGCTTGAATCCGCGATCTGCTGCGCGGCCCGATGCCGCAACAGCATCAATATCTCTTTGAATCATTTCCATTGTTCAAGCACCTGTTGGATCGTTTCGCAGGCACGGCCATCGCCGTAGGGGTTATGAGCAGCGCTCATTGCCGCGTATACGGCCTCGTTGTCCAAAAGAGTTGCTACGCCAAGGACAATATCTTCGGATCTGGTGCCAACAAGTTTCACTGTCCCGGCATCGACTGCTTCGGGGCGCTCGGTCGTTGCGCGCATCACCAGTACTGGCTTGCCCAGCGAAGGCGCCTCTTCCTGAATGCCGCCCGAATCGGTGAGAATGATGTGGCTGCGGATCATGAGATAGACAAACGGCAAGTAATCGAGCGGCTCGATCAGCCGGACGTTGGTGACGTCCGCCAGAATGCGATGCACCGGCCCTCGGACGTTCGGGTTGAGATGGACCGGATAGACGAAATCGCATTCGGGGTAGCGCTGGGCAAGTTCCGCGATCGCGGCGCAGATGCGTTCGAATCCATCACCGAAGTTTTCGCGGCGGTGGCCTGTGATAAGGATCAGCTTCGCGTCCGGACGCAGGATATCCGAGAATTGGGCGGCAAGCTCGTCTGCCAGCGCCGTGTCCTGTTCGATCCGCGCCTTCACCAGCAGCAGCGCATCGATCACCGTGTTGCCGGTCACGTGAATGCTGTCCGCCGAAACGTTCTCGGCCAGCAGATTCGCCCGCGATTGCGCGGTGGGTGCGAAGTGCAGCCGGGCAAGGCCGCCCGTCAGCTTGCGGTTGGCCTCTTCGGGCCACGGCGAGTAGATGTCTCCGGTGCGCAGGCCTGCCTCGACATGGCCGACCGGGATGCGCTGATAGTACGCGGCGAGCGACGTGGCGAGCGTGGTCGAGGTATCGCCATGGACCAGGACGATGTCCGGATTGAACTCGCCCAGCGGCTGCTCGATCCGAGTAAGAATCTCGCTGGTGATGCCCGATAGCGACTGACCCGGCTTCATGATGTTGAGGTCGTAATCCGGTGTTATCTCGAACAGGCGCAAGACCTGATCGAGCATCTCGCGGTGCTGGGCCGTCACGCAGACCCGCGCGTCGAAGCCGTCGGCCGCCGCAAGTCGCTTGACCAGCGGGGCCATCTTGATCGCTTCCGGCCGCGTGCCGAATACTGTCAGTACCTTGATTGTCATAGTGCCAGCACCACTCTCGCGCTCACGGCGATCTGATAGAGAATCTGGGTCAGGTCCTTGAAGAGCTGACGCGACTTTGTGTCGATCTTCGGCAGGACAAGGATCTCGTCGCCGGGTCGGACCCCGCGGCTGTTGTCCTCGGCAGAATCGAAGCTGCCGTTCTGGTGGGCAATCACGATGCGCCGCGCACTGCTCTTTTGCGAGTAGCCACCGGCGCTCGCGATGTAGCCGCCAACCGAGGTGCTGCTTTCCCAGGTGACGGCATTCGGGAACAGCACGTCGCCACTGATGAGGACCAGTCCATCCTTGCCCGGGACGCGCAGGCGGTCGCCATTCTCGAGCTGGAGGCCGTCCCGTTCCGGCCCGTTGCCGAGCACCACTTGGCCAACCGGTGTGACCTTGCGGGCGCGATCGACCCACTGAAGAATCATTTCTGATTCCTGGGCGCGGAGCCGTGCTTCTTCACTCGTGCCCGAACGGGCGTTGAGAGCGGCGGATTCCAGCGCCTTGAGCGACACCTCGAGCATCTCCTTTTGCCTCCGCTGCACACTGGTGCGGAAAAGCTGGATGTTCTCCGGGACCGAGCGGCTGGAAAACTGAACGCGCTGGAGCAGCTCGCCAAGGCGCGAGCCGTACGGCATCACATATTCCTGAACGCTGTCATGTTCGCCTTCCACCCGCACGGTAATCGTTCCCGGCTTCTTGTCGGCGGTGAATTCCACTTCATCGCCGTTGCCGAGAGTGACCGAGGCAGCATCGCTGAGCGCATAGTATTCCGTATTGCGCACGACCCCGGTGTTTCGGGTGACACGCATGTTGGTCGCGGCGGCAAGCGGGCGGGCCATCAGCGCAAGATCGGCTGAGCTGAGTTTGATGTCGCTGGGGAATTCGAAAATCTTCGCGTTCTCTGCAAGGCCCGCAACAGACACGGTATTCTGGCGAGGCCCAACGAAGATCACGTCACCGTCCGCCAGGTTGACCAGCGGCATCACCCCGCGAAACATGAATTCGTAGAGGTTGACCCGGGCTCGGACCTGCTCGCCCCGCTTGACCTGAATCTGGATGAAGGAACCCCGCGTCGGATCGATCCCCCCTGCCTGATCGAGATAGTGCAGCAACGAGGCCATCGACGTGCCTTCATAAAGGCCCGGGCGCTGCACGAAACCGGTCACGAATACCCTTACCGGTTCGGCTTCGGCCAAGCTGGCGTAGACGTAGACGTTGCGGCGGAATGACCGCGCGACCGCGCCTTCGACTGCGGACTGAAGATTGGCGTTGCGCACCCCGCGGATGTTCACCGCGCCCACGCTGGGGAGGAAGATATTGCCGCCCGGATCGACTGTCAGCGAAAGGTTGGCAGTATAGGCGCCCCACAGTCGGACATTGATCCTGTCACCGGTCCCGACGATGTAATCGGGGTTGAACCGGCTGCTGCTGCCACGAGCAAACGTGCCTGTGAACAGGTTCATCCCGAAAACCGGACTCGTGAGGTTCGCCCTGTAGTCGAACTGAGGCGGCCCCTGGGGTGTCACCCGGGCGATGGAGGGGTCTGTGCTCGATCCTGCAGGCGGCGCGGTGCTTGCACTGCCGATCGCGGGTAGCGAGGCAGGGAGGCCGTTGCTCGTAGTCGGGACCGATACGCCGGCCGAGGCCGCGACGCTTGCGAGGGTCGACGGGTCGACCTGCTGCAGGATCTGCGACATGGTATCGGCCGATAGCGGATTGTTTTGCGCTTGGGCGGCTTGGCCAGCCAGCGCCAGCACCGGCAAAACCCAGCGCAACACGCGGTGAAGGATCTTTGTGGGCACGGTCCGCTTCCTCAATCGATGTGATCGCGAATGATCGCGATGGACAGCAGAACCACCCCTGCCAGCACGAACGCGATGATGGCTGTGACGATCGAATTATGAAGCCGCTTGGGCTGGTCCGCTCGCTCCGGCAAGGTCGGCTGCTGCAGTATGCTGACCTTCTTGATCGTGCGCATCGCGTCGATCCGGCCCTTTTCGAGTGCACCGAGTGTGTTCTGGTACAAGCTCTCGGTGAAGGAAGCCTGCTGCTGCAGACGCTGAAAGCGATCCGCAGTGCGATTGAGTGATGCGCTGGAACCCGATGTCACTTTGTCTTTTTCCCTGCGGATCTGCTGCTCGATCCCGTTGATCTGCTCGCGCACGGAAACCACGTCGGGATGATTGGGCACCAGATAGGATTCGAGTGTTGCCTGCTGTGCCTGCAGTGCCGAGCGCCGAGCTTCGAGCTGGTTGATGATGGTCGATACCTGACGCACGGCATCGTCGGGTGAGGCAATGCCTTCGCGGTTCTGGAAGGCAATCACCGCAGCCCGTGCTTCCGCGTTGCGATCAGCGGCGCGCTTCGTGGCAC
This sequence comes from Novosphingobium sp. PASSN1, assembly GCF_002278815.1. NCBI lineage: Bacteria > Pseudomonadati > Pseudomonadota > Alphaproteobacteria > Sphingomonadales > Sphingomonadaceae > Novosphingobium > Novosphingobium sp. PASSN1. The sequence continues at coordinate 4,829 of NZ_NKIS01000029.1, forward strand.
CTTCAAGGAACGCGACCTGCGCATTCGCCAGCTGGTGGACGTTGTCGTTCATGAAGCGCTCGCCCTCGCGGCACATCACCCGCACGATCGCCCGTGCCGTTTCAGGATCGAAGGCCTGAGCCTGGATGTTGAGTGAGCCGGTATATTCGTTGAAGTCGATCCGCACCCGGCTGACGAAATAATCATGGAACCGCTCGATCGGTACGTCGCGAGACCAGAGGCGTGAAAGCGGATCGTGGTGCCAATCGCTGAAGTGCGCGCGCAAATGGAGTTCCGCGTCAAGCTTGAGCAGCATGTCCTGCGAAGTCAGGTAGTCGCGCAGAACCATCTGGTCGGTTCGATCTCCCGAACTCGTGATCCCGCCCAGAAGGCCGCTCAGGGTGCCGATGGACGGGCCCGAGACGTCCGTCCGCTGCACCATGATATGGGCTTCGGAGACATAACGGTTTGATGCAAGCAGCATCCAGTACGCAGCCGAGGCAAGGCTCACCGCCGCCGCAATCCCGATCACGAGATTGCGGATCGCGGTGCGGTCGGAGGAAAGCTTGAATCGGCTTGCGATCCTGTTCCCGAGGACAGTTGGGGATGGCAGATTGATCATGCCGACATGTATTTCCTGTATCGTTTCACGGCTTCATCGATCGTGTCGTACCAGAAGCACCGGCCGTTCCTGATCCAGATCCCGGCGGAGCAGTAATCGAGAAGTACTTTCTCCTGGTGCGAAACCATGATCAGGCTGGCACGTTTGGCCTGTTCGGCGAAAGCGTCTCCGGCCTTCTTGCGGAAGGAAGCGTCGCCCGTAGCGGTGATCTCATCGGAGATATAGACATCGAAATCGAAGGCCACGGACATGGCAAACCGCAGGCGCGCGGCCATGCCGGTCGAGTAGGTCCGGATCGGCTCATCAAACGCCCGGCCCAGCCCGGCGAAAGCCTCGATCCGCTCCAGCCGCTCGGGGATGTCCTCCTCATGGCCGTGGATGCGGCAGACGAACTTTGCATTCTGGCGGCCGGTCAGAACCCCCTGAAGCCCGCCGCCAAAGCCGAGCGGCCAGGAAATCCGCCCCTCGCGTTCAACACTGCCTTTCGTTGGCCTGTCGACCCCCGCGAGCAGGCGAAGCAACGTCGACTTTCCAGCCCCGTTTTTTCCCACGACGCCGACACTCAGGCCCGTCGGGATCGTGAAGCTGATGTCGTTCAGCACCCAAGGCCCAGCGCCGTGTGCGGTTCGATACCGCTTGTAGAGGTTGCGGACAGTTATCATTGCTCGGCAATCTTGTCGCTAAGCAGTACAACCAATACCAGTCCGAGCGCAAATATGGCGCCGCCCGCTTCGAACACGTAGGTCAGATCGGTTTCCGGCGCCTGATTGTAGAACCGCGAGACTGCATGGCGCGCCGCTTCGATGGCGTTGGCAACCGGGTTCAACATCAGCACCTCGCGCCAATCGGGCGGCAGCGAAGAAAGCGGAAAAACCACGCCCGAGGTAAAGTAGAGTGGCCGCATCGCCAGCTTGATCAGCAAGCGCACTTCATCGGCTATGGCTGCCAGACCGGCAATCACCATGCCAAAGCCGACCCCGGTCAGCCACAGGCCGACAAAGGCAAAGAGCAATTGCAGTGGTTCTTCAGGCTCGAATTCGTGGCCGAGCAGTTCGGAGGTGACGATCAGCGCCAGCAGCACGACGATCCATACAAAGCCTTCAAGCAATGCGCGCGAAATGATCGTGTCTACAGGTTTGACCTGCCGATAGGCGAACAAGGCGCGGTTGGAACTCGGCGCGCTCGAAACCGAATTGCCGACATCGCGGAACAGGAAGAAGCATTGCAGGCCGATCACCAACCAGATGATCGTATCCATCTGGCCAACCTTGTGCACGCTGATCGACGAATAGAGAAACATCAGATAGCCGACATGAAATACGGGTTCGGCAAAGACCCACAACCATGAGGTGCGGCTGGCAAAAAGGCGCGTTTCGGCTTCACGCAGGACCAGCGCGCGCCACACGCCCAGCGTGATCGCCAGGCTGCTTCGGCGGACGCGGGGCAATTCGCCGCCACCGTCAGGGCCCGCAACGCCTTCTGTCGTGGTGGTGATGTTCATTCGGCGCCGTGTTCCGGGATGGGGTTCGGCGCGCTTCCGGAGAGCCCGCGTGTGCTGTCGCCGCGCAGGGCCAGCAGCCGATCGATCAGGGCAGGCAGGTCAGCCAGCGCAATCGCGTTCGGCCCATCAGACAGCGCACTCGCCGGATCCGGGTGGGTTTCCATGAATATCCCGGCAACGCCTACCGCTATGGCTGCGCGGGCAAGTGGCTCGACGAACTCGCGCTGGCCACCTGAACTCGTCCCGTTCACCCCCGGCAACTGCACCGAATGAGTCGCATCGAACACCACGGGGCACCTGGTCTCCCGCATCTGCACGAGCGAACGCATATCGACCACCAGGTTCCCATAGCCGAACATGGTGCCGCGTTCGCAGACCAGAAGGGAATCGGCATCCACCCCTGCTGCCAGAGCAGCGGTGCGCGCCTTGTCGATCACCTGAACCATGTCGAGCGGCGCCATGAATTGCGCCTTTTTGATGTTCACCGGTCGGCCGCTGGCTGCTGCCGCCATGATCAGGTCGGTCTGCCGCGCGAGGAACGCCGGCGTCTGCAACATGTCGACCACTTCGGAAACCGCAGGTACATGCGCCGCCTCGTGGACATCGGTGATCACCGGCAGGCCGGTCGCCGCCCTGACCTTGTCCAGAACCCGCAAGCCTTCATCCATTCCGAGCCCGCGGTAGCTGCGGGCGGAGCTGCGGTTGGCTTTGTCGAAGCTTGCCTTGAACACCACCAGAATGCCGGTCCGCTCGGCCAGTCGGCGCAATTCCTCGGCCACGGTGAGGCACAGCGCTTCAGACTCGATCACGCACGGTCCAGCGATCAGGAACAGCGGCTGGTCGATGCCGATTTCGCGGCCGAGAAGTTTCATGATGGCTGCCCGCCTTGCTTCCTGAACTGTGCGGCGCGTTGCCTGAGAGCCGCTTCGATTGCGGCCGTGTCGGAAGGATTGTTCAGTTCGATGACATCCCACGCCGGCACCGGACAGACGGCCATACCTACGCGTATGCCCGCGTCGAGGAAGCGGAGTTGCTCGAGCCCTTCGATCTCTTCGAGCATGCAGGGCGGGTGCGCCATGTACGCAGCAAGTGCCGCAGGCCGATAGGCATAGAGCCCCAGGTGAAGATGGACGAGGTGGCCGGCGATGCGGTCCTGCGGAACATAGGGCAGGACTCGCTTCGAAAAATAAAGCGCATCGTGCCGTTCGTTGAAGACAGCCGTGGTCCCGCCGACCCGTCCTTCCGCCTGGTCCTGCAGCAATCCCGACAGCATGGCCGGGCTGCACGGAACGGCTGGCGTGCAGACCGGCAGATCGGGATCGGCAACCATGCGTGTCAGTGTCGCCTCGATAAGGTCTGCCGGGGTGAGCGGCGCATCGCCCTGCAAGTTGATGACGATGTCAGGGCTCTCGCCCAACCCATCAAGGGCCGCAGCGCATCGCTCGGTGCCGTTGCGGCAGGTTTCCGGCGTCATGACCACTTCTGCGCCAAAGCCGCGCGCCGTCTCGGCAATCCGCTCGTCGTCAGTGGCGATGACGATGCGCACGATGCTGACTGACCCGTCGGCAACGGTGCCCCCGGCGGGCCCCGCCGCAGCCTTTGCCGCGCGCCAGCTCCATTCGATCAGCGGGCGCGTCGTCCCGTCATCGCCGCGCAAAGGGGCCAGCGGCTTGCCAGGAAAGCGGCTCGAGGCGAACCGTGCCGGGATGATGATCACCGCTTGTGATGGCATGCGGATCACGCCGCTCCGGGCGTGGTGAAATCATGAATGTGGACAATGCCGACCGGGTGATCGGGGCGCTCGTCCTCCACCACGAACAGGGCCGTGATGCGGCTTGCCGAAAGCATGGTCAGGGCTTCGTGGGCGCGGGCGTGGGCGAAGATTGTCCGCGGGCGAACCGACATCACGTCGCGCGCGCTGGATGTCATGAGGATGTCGATGTGGCGGCGCAGGTCGCCATCGGTGATGACCCCCACAAGGCGGCCGGCCTCATCGGTCACGCCCGCGATGCCAAGGCTGCGGGCCGTCATCGTCACCAGCACTTCGCGCATGGGCGCTTCGGCCGGGACCAGCGGCATGGCATCACCAGAGCGCATCAGGTCCGCGACCGTGGCGATCTGCCGGCCGATCGACCCACCCGGATGCAACGTCTCGATGCTCTCGCGCGAAACGCCGCGCACGCCCATCACCGTAACAGCCAACGCATCGCCCAGTGCGAGCATCATTGTGGTCGATGTCGTGGGTGCAATGTTGACCGTGCAGGCCTCAGGTGCTTCGGGCAGCAAGAGGCCGATATCCGCCCCCCGCATCACCGGCGACTTTGCCCGCGCCGCGATGCTGATGATCTTGCATTCGAGCGTCCGTGCGTAGCTCATGATCGGGCGCAGCTCAGCGGTATTGCCGGAGTTCGACAGCACCAGCAGCACGTCGCCTGGCACGATCATGCCAAGATCGCCGTGCGCGGCTTCTGCCGGATGGACAAAGATGGCCGGCGTGCCCGTTGCCGCGAAAGTAGCCGCAATCTTGCGCGCCACATGGCCGGATTTGCCCATACCGGTCACTACCACGCGCATTTTCGATGCCATGATGGCCTGCACGGCATCGGCAAAGGCGCTGTCGAGATTCTGGGCGAGGCTGCTCAATGCAGCCGCTTCCGTGTTGATGACCCTTCTACCACGGCTGATCAGGTCGATCGTTGACGGTGGCGAGACGTCGATTTGGTCAAGCGTCTCAAGGGTGTGGGTGGCAGACATTACGAAAATCCCTAAGCTCAGATTTATACCTAGGCAAGCAGCCTAGGAGAGCGAGTGTGACCAAAAGGCAACATGGCCGCATCCATCATGTCTGGAGCAGCCATTCTCGCAGGTATTCGTGTTCGTCGTTGGCCCCCTGCCAAAGCGGTTTGGGCGTAAGCGGGCCCGGTCAAGCTTGAAGCGACAGAATGATGGCCATCCGGGACGAAACGACTGGTCGTGCGGCCCTTTGGTTACTGTTCAGCAATCGTTACGTATCTATCTGCTGCGCATTGTTTTTTGATCGCTGTCCTTAACCGGTTCGTCTATCGGTCGGCTCCCGCGGTCATGCAGGCCGCCCCATCACCAGCAAACAGGGAGGCCACCGCCTTGGCGATTCTCGTAACTGGAAACGCAGGTTTCATCGGGTTTCACACGGCCAAGGCGCTGCTTGAGCGCGGCGATGATGTGGTCGGGATCGATGTCGTCAACGACTACTACGACCCTTCGATCAAGGAGGCCCGGCTCCGCATTCTGGAGGAAACCGCGCGCCGCACTAACGCGCGCTACGTATTCGTCCGGGCCAATCTGGCGGACCGCGCGGCGGTGGAGCGCACCTTCGGCGAGAACGACATTCGCCGGGTGATCAACCTCGCGGCGCAGGCCGGGGTGCGCTATTCGATCGAGAACCCGCACGCTTACGTCGAAAGCAACATCGTCGGCTTTACCAATATCCTCGAAGCCTGCCGCCATGGCGGGGTCGAGCATCTGGTCTATGCCTCGACCAGCAGCGTCTACGGCGCCAATCAGGCGATGCCGTTCAGCGAACATGTCGGCGTGGATCACCCGCTGCAGTTCTATGCCGCGACGAAGAAGGCGAACGAGCTGATGGCGCACAGCTACAGCCATCTCTACCGATTGCCGACCACGGGGCTGCGCTTCTTCACCGTCTATGGCCCGTGGGGCCGCCCCGATATGGCGCTGTTCCTGTTTGCCAAGAACATCCTCGAAGGCAAGCCGATCAACGTCTTCAACCACGGCAACCACACGCGCGATTTCACGTATGTGGCCGATATCGTCGAAGGCGTGATCCGCGCCTGCGACAATCCGGCGCAGCCCGATCCGGCGTGGGACGCGATGCGCCCCGATCCGGCATCGAGCAACGCGCCCTACCGGATCTACAACATCGGCAACAACAACCCGGTGAAGCTGACCGAATATATCGCCGCACTGGAAGAAGCGATCGGGCGCAAGGCCGAGCAGAACCTGCTGCCGCTCCAGCCCGGTGACGTGCCCGATACGTTCGCGGACGTGTCCGATCTCGAACGCAACCTCGGCTACAAGCCGCGGACCACCGTGCGCGAAGGGGTTGGCGCGTTCGTGAAGTGGTATCAGGAGTACATGGCGCAGAACTCGGACTGACGGTTCGCGCCAAGTCTGATAGGCTATTCCTTTCAACCGGGACGGCCCATCGATGCAGCTTCGCCATTTGCGCTATTTCGTTATGCTCGCGCGCGAGGGACACTTTGCCAAAGCGGCAGCGGCCTGCGGCATTTCCCAGCCCACGCTTTCGGCCGGGCTCACCACGCTGGAGGCCGAGTTCGGCCGCCGACTGGTAGAGCGGGACCGGCGCTTCATCGGCCTCACCCCGCACGGGCAGGCGATGCTGCCATGGGCCGAGCAGATCCTCGGCGCGGTGAGCGGCATGGCCAGCGCCGTGGCGGCCACTGCCGCGCCGCTCCGGGGCGAATTCGGCCTCGCCGCGATCCCCGCAGCGTTACCGCTGGTAGGCCTGCTGGGGGAAGCGCTGCTGGCGCAGAACCCCGAACTCACGCTTTCGGTGCGCTCCGCCACGTCCCGCGCGATCGAACATGGGCTGCATGCCTTCGAAGTCGATGCCGGGCTGACCTATCTCGATCACGAACCGCCCGCCAACGTGCTTTCGGTGCCGCTCTATGCCGAACGCTACATGTTCCTCGCCGCGCGTGGCGGCGGGTTCGACCAGCATACCGCCGTCACGTGGGCAGAGGCCTGCGCACAAGATCTCTGCCTGCTCCACCAGGGCATGCAATACCGCCGCATCCTTGACGAACGCCTTGCCGCGCGCGGCCTTGCCGTCACCCCGCGCGCCACGGCAGACAGCCACTTCGCGCTGTTCGCCATGGTCGAGGCCGGGGGCTTCGCGACCATCGTGCCCGATGGTTATGCGCGGATGATGGCGGGCGTGGAATGGGCGCGCTTTCTGCCGTTCGATGCGCCGGAAGAGGCGCGCCGCGTCGGGCTTGTCGTGGTCAACCGCGATCCGCTTGGCCCGATGGCGCGCGCTGCGCTGGCGGCGGCACGGGCGCTGGAACCGGCTGGATTGCCGCCGTCCCTGTAATAGAGATTATCTATCAACCATCAGGCATTTCGATTTGACCTTCGCGCCGCAATTCCCAAGGCATTTCACTATGACAGACCAAGACGAGCTCGATGGCATCCTTGCCGCCCACGCCAGCCGCGAAGGCGCGCTGCTGCCGATCCTGCATGATGTGCAGGCCGCATTCGGCCACGTTTCGGAAAGCGCGGTGCGTCGCATCGCGCAGGCGCTGAACCTGACGCGGGCGGAAGTGCACGGCGTTGTCAGCTTCTACCACGATTTCCGCGAAGAGCCTGAAGGCCGCCCGGTGCTCAAGCTATGCCGCGCCGAAAGCTGCCAGGCGCGCGGCGTCGAAGCGCTGGTTGCGGCGCTGCCGGACAATCCGCGCGTTGCAGTCGAGACGGTCTACTGCCTCGGCCTGTGCAGCGTCGGCCCGGCTGCAATGGTGGGGCATGAAGTCCACGGGCGGCTCGATGCCGCCCGGCTTGGCGCGCTGGTGGAGAGCCTGGCATGACAACCGTTCGCATCTCCGATGACGCCGCCGCGCTGGCCTGCGGTGCCGATGCCGTTGCCGCCGCCTTCAAGGCGGCAGGCTGCACGGTGGAGCGCGTGTCCAGTTGGGGCATGCACTGGCTCGAACCCTTGGCCGAAATTGACGGGCAGGGCTTTGGCCCGCTCACGCCCGAAGATGTCGCCAGCGTCCTTGTCGGAACCAGCGCCAAAGCCATCGGCACAATCGCCGAGCATCCCTTTATTGCCCGCCAGCGGCGCTTCACGTTTGCGCGCGCAGGCAGGACGCGGCCGCTGAGCCTTGAAGACTACGCCGCAACCGGCGGTTGGGCGGGCCTCAAGCGTGCCCGCAATCTCGGCCCCGAAGCCACCATCGCCGATGTCACCCAGTCCGGCCTGCGCGGTCGCGGCGGCGCTGGCTTTCCGGCAGGGATCAAGTGGACCACCGTCGCCAAGGCCGCTGGCCCGGTGAAGTACATCGTCTGCAATGCGGACGAAGGTGACAGTGCAACTTTCGCGGACCGGATGGTGATGGAAGGCGATCC
>NZ_NKIS01000015.1:0-108997 GCF_002278815.1 Novosphingobium sp. PASSN1
GGCCATGTGGTTCGAACTGGTTTCGAGCAGCCACCAGCCCTCGCGCGTCTGCGGCACTTCGCCCAGAATCGTCAGCGCCCAGGTGATCGAGCTGATCGGCCCCTTGCGCTCCATCGCGCGCGCCGAACCGGGCGGCAAGGCATCGCCAATGCCGACGAGTTCGCCCACGGGATCAAGCCCGGCGCGGTCCTTCAGCCGCACCCAGCGGCGGATCGTGCCCGCAGGTGAGCCGCCAGCGGGATCGGCGCGGCGCATGTCCATCCGCGCGGTGAAGGCGGGGGCCATGTCGCTTGCGGTGAGGTGCGGGGACTCTTCCGGCGGGATCAGCCCCGGCAGGACCGAGGCCGCCACGCTGCCATTGCTCTCGCGCTCCGCGCCGAACAGCCAGAGCGTGCGCTGCGCGACCGCGCCATCGCACAGCAGTGAGGTTTCCACTTGCGCCACGCTGCGCCCCTGCCGGAGCATCACGACTTCAACTTCGAGCTGTTCGCCCACCGGAGCAACAAACCCGACTTGCGCGGCGCGCAGCGGAGGCAGATCCGGGAAGGCCAGCTTGGCGGCGGAGTAGGCGATGAACGCCGCCGTGCCGCCATACATCGTCCGGCCCTGCATCCAGCCTGCTGCGCCATCGAGCTTGAAGCGCCCACTGCCCAGCGGCTCCAGCCGCGCGGCGAGGGCGCCAAAGCCCATGCCGGCCTCGTCGCCCCCGGTGTTTGCGGTATCCGGCTGCTCGCTCTCCGGCAAATTGGCGTCCTTCCCACGAATCTTGTTATAGCTCCGGATTAGGTCATCGAACGGGATCAGGGAAGCGCTTTGCGCGGTGCGGCCATTCGAAAAATGCAGCAATTCCGCCGGATTCGCGCCCTTCCGCTACGGCAAGCAGGGCTTTGCGGGCACTTGCTGCAAGCCGGGGCTGGCCCTAGTCTCCCCCTCAAAGAGGCGCTGCCGGAATGAGCCGCGCCCATGAGGATGCCATGACTGAACAAGCCCCCGAACGTACCGGCGCGCTCCCGGCCATTCCCCCCGGCTGGCCGGTGCACACGCTGGCGGAAATCCGCAGCGAGCTGTGCGCGCCGGGCATGCCGTTCGAGATGGAAAACCTGACCATTCGCGGCGTGCCGACGCGGGTGTGGAAGAACGCGCTGCCCGATCTGCGCGCCGTGATGGCGGCAGCGCGCACGCACGGCGCGGCGGATTTCCTGGTCTACGGCGATGAGCGCGTGAGCTTCGATGCTTTCCATCGCGCGGTCGCCGCGCTGATGGCCGCGCTGGCCGCGCGCGGCGTGGCCAAGGGGGACCGGGTGGCGCTCGCCATGCGCAACCTGCCGGAATGGCCGGTGGCGTTCATGGCAGTGGCGGCGCTCGGTGCAATCATCGTGCCGCTCAATGCGTGGTGGACGGGCGAGGAACTGGCCTTCGCGCTGGAAGACAGCGGCGCGCGCATGCTGATTGCCGATGCCGACCGCTGGGCACGGATCGGGCCGCACGCGGCAGGCCTTCCGCTCAAGAACGTGGTGGTCTCGCGCGGGAACTCGTCAGGCGGGGAAGCGCTGGAAGACCTGATCGGCACACCCGCGATCTGGGCGGTGCTGCCCGATGCGCAGCTGCCCGCAGCGCAGATCCACAGCGATGATCCCGCCGGCATCTTCTACACCAGCGGCACCACCGGGCGGCCCAAGGGCGCGCTTGGCACGCACCGCAACCTTGTCACCAACATCATGACGAGCGCGTGGAGCGGCGCGCAATCGGCGCGGCGGCGCGGCGAGGGGCTGCCCGAGCCCAAGCCGCGCGTGATCCTGCTCGCGGTGCCGTTCTTTCACGCCACGGCCTTTTCGGCCACGCTGATGGGCTCGCTCGCAGGCGGCAGCCGCCTCGTGCTGCTGCACAAGTGGGATACGCTGGAGGCGATGCGCTTGATCCAGCGCGAGCGCGTCTCGATGACCGGCGGGGTGCCGTTCATCGCCTGGCAGCTGATCGAACACCCCGAGCGCGGGCAGTTCGATCTCTCCAGCCTTGAGGCCATCGCCTATGGCGGCGCGCCGTCCGCGCCCGAACTGGTGACGGCGATCTGGCAGACTTTCGGCGCGCTGCCCGGCAATGGCTGGGGCATGACGGAAACGAGCGCCACGGTGACGCACCACATGGCCGAGGATTACCTCAACCGGCCCTCCAGCTGCGGCCCGCCCGCACCCGTCGCCAGCCTCGAAATCCGCGCCGACGACGGAGTGACGGTATTGCCGCCGAACACGGTCGGCGAACTCTGGGCCAGCGGGCCGATGATCGTGGCGGGCTACTGGAACCGGCCCGAGGCGACCGCGCAGACCTTCGTGGACGGCTGGGTGCGCACCGGCGATCTGGCGAAGCTCGATGACGAAGGCTTCTGCACCATCGTCGACCGCGCCAAGGACGTGATCATCCGGGGCGGTGAGAACATCTACTCGATCGAGGTCGAGAATGTGCTCTACGAACATCCAGCCGTGACCGATGCCGCGCTGGTCGGCATTCCCCACCGCACGCTGGGCGAGGAACCGGCCGCGGTTGTCTATCTTGCACCCGGAACCGAGGCGAGCGAGGAAGAACTGCGCGCTTTCGTCGCAGCGAGGCTGGCGGGCTTCAAGGTGCCGGTGCGGATCGCTTTCACGGAAGCGACCCTGCCACGCAACGCCAATGGCAAAATTCTCAAGAGCGAACTGCGCGCAATGTTGGCCGAAGGATAAGGGCTGGCAGAAACGTGAGATGGCGCGCGGCAGGGGCCGTGCAATGAAGGCAACAACGATCAGGGAGACAGGGTTATGAGCGAAGCAGCAGCAGGGGAACGGCGCCAGGGCGGATGTCTGTGCGGATCGGTGCGCTATGAAACATCGTGGCCGCCGCTGCTGACCGGCGTGTGCCATTGCCGCCATTGCCAAAAGCAGGCGGGAACGGCGTTTTCGGTGCTCGTGGCCGTCCCGTTCGCTTCGCTCGAGCGCACGGGCGAACTGACCGTCTACGAAGACGGTAGCGAATCGGGCAATCCGGTGCTGCGCAAGTTCTGCGGCAAGTGCGGCTCGCCCGTGTTCAGCGAGACGCCGGACGGGATGGCGCAAGGCATGATCTTCATCAAGGCGGGCACGCTGGACGCGGTGGCCGATCTCACGCCCACCGTCCACTTCTGGACTTCGAGCGCGCAGAACTGGGTGGCGATCCCCGATGGCGTGGCAAAGCTGGAAAAGCAGTAAGGGCTGGAAAAGCAGTAAGCGCGAGCAGGACAGGTATTCGAGATGGCATTGGCGAGTTTGCAGGGAACCGATTTTCCCGAAATCCGGGAGGAAGTGGCCAAGCTGTGCCAGAGCTTTCCCGATCCCTACTGGCGCGAGCTCGATCGCGAGATGGCCTACCCGGCTGAGTTCGTCCGTGCGCTGGGCGAAGCGGGCTATCTCGCCGCGCTGATCCCGGAGGAATACGGCGGTTCGGGCCTGCCGCTTTCAGCCGCTGCGGCCATCCTTGAGGAAGTGCAGCGCGCCGGGTGCAACGGTTCGGCTTGTCACGCGCAGATGTACATCATGGGCGCGCTGCTGCGGCACGGCAGCGCGGAGCAGAAGCGCGAATATCTGCCCCGCATCGCCAGCGGCGAACTGCGCCTGCAGGCCTTCGGCGTGACCGAGCCGACCAGCGGCACCGATACGGGCTCGCTCAAGACCACAGCCGTCCGGCAGGGCGACAGATACATCGTCAATGGCCAGAAGATCTGGACCAGCCGCGCCGAGCATTCCGATCTCATGCTGCTGCTGGCGCGCACCACGCCGCGTGAGGAATCGGCGCGGGGGATCGATGGCCTCTCGATCTTCATCCTCGACATGAACGCGGCGCGCGCGGCGGGCGGCCTGACGATCCGCCCGATCCGCACGATGATGAACCATTCGACCACCGAGGTGTTCTTCGACAATGTCGAAGTGCCCGCGGCCAACCTGATCGGAGAGGAAGGCAAGGGCTTCCGCTACATTCTTTCGGGCATGAACGCGGAACGCATCCTGATCGCGGCCGAATGCATCGGCGATGCCAAGTGGTTCATCGAACGATCGCGCGCTTATGCCAACCAGCGCGAACTGTTTGGCCGCCCCATCGGCCAGAATCAGGGCGTGCAATTCCCCATCGCCAAGGCCTATGCCCAGATGCGCGCGGCGGAACTGATGGTGCACGAAGCCGCGCGGTTGTTCGAAGCGGGCGAGGCCTGCGGCGAACAGGCCAACATGGCCAAGATGCTCGCCGCCGATGCCTCGTGGGCCGCAGCCGAAGCGGCGGTGCAGACGCACGGCGGGTTCGGGTTTGCCGAGGAATATGACATCGAACGCAAGTTCCGTGAGACCCGGCTCTATCAGGTGGCGCCGATTTCCACGAACATGATCCTGAGCTACATTGCCGAACACGTGCTCGGCCTGCCCCGCTCTTACTGAGGACGCTCTTACTGAGGACGGTCTTGCTGAGGGCGCGCGCCCGGCTTTCTTCCCCGCCTATTCAATGCGCCAGCTTGTTGGCAGACAGCGCGATGGCAATATATCACGCGTGCAAGAACTGCGCGTGCGGTAAGGCCTGCCTGGCCTGCCCTGCGCCTCTGACAATCAGGATCCGCCATGGCTGACATTGACCCCCAGATCGACGACTTCAAGGCAGACCGGTCCGACCGCTGTCCGGGGATCACTTACACCGACATGCTGGCCGTCGATACGCGCCCCGCGCCCGATTACCTCGTGATGGAATCGACGCAGGAACTGGGCGACGATCCGCTCGATCCGGAGCGCTATACCAGCCCCGCGTTCAAGGCGCTGGAAGACGAGAAGATGTGGTCCAACGTGTGGCAGTTCGCCGCGCGCGAGGAAGACATGCCCGATCCGGGCGACACCGTGGTCTACGAGATCAATGATAAGTCGTTCCTGCTCGTCCGCCAGCCGGACGACAGCGTTCGCGCGTTCTACAACGTGTGCCTCCACCGTGGGCGCAAGCTGCGGCTGGAAGGCGGGCGCGCGATCAACCTGCGCTGCCCGTTCCACGGCTTCACCTGGAACAACGATGGCAGCCTGAAGGAAATCCCCTGCTCGTGGGATTTCAAGCATCTGGAAGACAAGGACCTCTCGCTTCCCGAACTGAAGGTCGAGCGCTGGCAGGGCTTCATCCTGATCACCGAGAACCACGATCTGCCGAGTTTCCGCGAATGGATCGGCCCCGGTGTCGAGCATTACGACAACTGGCGGCTCGATGAATGCACCACCGGCGCGTGGGTCGCACGCGTGGTTCCGGCCAACTGGAAGGCGGTATCCGAGGCGTTCATGGAAGCCTGGCACTCGATCGTCACGCACCCGCAGATCCTGCCCTTCACGGCAGACGCCAACACCCGCTACGATCTCTACGGCGATCACATGAACCGGGCGATCACGCCCAACGGCACCCTCTCGCCCCACCTCAAGGGCAAGGACCAGATGTATGTGATCAACAAACTGGCCGAGTTCCTTGGCGCAGGCGATGGGCGCGGCCGCCGCAATGCGGCTGAACCGACCGACCTCAAGGGCTTCGATCCCGCCGATCCGCTGCTGGCGCGCAAGGTGCTGGCGCAGGCCAACCGCGAAGGCTTCGCGGCAATGAATGGGCATGATTACTCGCAGGCTTCCGACAGCGAGATGCTCGACAACCTGACCTACAACATCTTCCCCAACTGGAGCCCGTGGGGCGGCTTCGTGCCCAACATCGTCTATCGCTGGCGGCCGTGGAAGGATGCCGATCACTGCCTGATGGAAGTGCGCATCCTGATGCGCGCGCAAAAGGGCGAGAAGCCCGCACGCGGACCGGAAATGTTCCTGATCCCCGATGGCGAGCCCTGGACTTATGCCGGACACCTCATCGGTGCCGCGCTGGCGGGCGTGTTCGATCAGGACATGGAAAACCTGCCGCACGTGCAGGCCGGCATGAAGGCGAGCAAGAACAAGCGGCTTGAGCTCGGCCACTATCAAGAAACGCGCATCCGCCAGTTCCACCGCACGATGGACAAGTACATCTCCGGCGAGCTGCCGAAGACGACGTGATGCAGCGGCTCGAAGGGCGCGTTGCGCTGGTCACCGGCGCGCTGCGCGGCATTGGCCTGGCGGCGGCAGAGCGGATGCTGGCCGAAGGCGCGAGCGTGGTGCTGACCGACATTGCCGATCCGGGCGCGGCGGAGGTTTCCGCCGTGCTCGCCCGGCTGGGGGCTGCGGCGCACTACTTGCGGCTTAACGTGACGCAGGAGGCCGACTGGCAGGCGGCCGCCGCGCAGGTCCGCGCGGATCATGGGCGGCTCGATGTGCTGGTGGCCAATGCCGGCACCGATTGCACCTCGCGGGTCGAGGAGATCAGCCTTGCCGATTGGCACCGCGTGATGGCGGTCAATGTCGATGGCCTGTTCCTCGGCGTGAAGCATTGCACGCCGCTGATGGAAGAGACGGGCAAGACGACGCGCGGCGGCTCCTCGGTGATCGCGATCAGCTCGATCATGGGGATCGTCGGCATTGCCGATGCCTCCGCCTACAACACCTCCAAGGGTGCGGTGCGGCTGTTCTGCAAGGCCGTGGCGGTCGAATTCGCGCAGAAGCGCATGCCGATCCGCGTCAATTCCGTGCACCCCGGCTTCGTGCGCACGCACTTGCTTGAACAGGGCATGGCGGGCTGGGTGGAAAAGGGCATGGGCGAATCCGTCGATACGCTGATGGCCGGGCTGGGCGCGAGCACGCCGATCGGCCGCATCGCCGAGCCCGATGAAATCGCCCCCGCCGTGGCGTTCCTCGCCTCTGATGACGCCAGCTATGTGACGGGTGCGGAGCTTGTCGTCGATGGCGGCTGGACCGCCCAATAAGGATTTCTGCCATGACGATTGCGTTGGATGGAGTTGTCGCACTGGTCACCGGAGCGACCGGGGGGATCGGGCGTCAGGTGTGCAAGGCGCTGAAGGCGGCCCATGCGACCGTGATCGCGGCCGATCTGGCTACGCTGGAATGGGACGAGGCCGGCGGGGCGGCGGGGGATCTCGCCTGCGATCTCTATCAGTCGCTCGACGTGACGAGCGAGGCCAGCTGGAAGGCGCTGGCCGAAGTCATTGAATCGCGGTTCGGACGGCTCGATGCACTGGCGCACATCGCGGGCATTTCCATCGTCGAAAGCTTCGAGGCGACCACGCTGGCGCAGTTCCACCGGGTCAATGCGGTCAATGTCGATGGCGTGATCCTTGGCACGCAGGCGCTGCTGCCGATGCTGCGCGAAGGCGGCAAGGCGCGCAAAAGCGGTGCTTCGGTGGTCAATTTCTCGTCGGTCGGCGGGCTGAATGGCGCGGCGTTCAACGCGGCCTATTGCACCAGCAAGTTCGCGCTGACCGGCCTGACCAAGTGCATGGGCGCTGAATTTGCCGCGCTGGGCTACAACATCCGCGTCAACAGCGTGCATCCCGGCGGCGTCGATACCGGGATGCTGGAAAGCATCATCGACCGCTATGTCGAAATGGGCGTCGCCCCCAGCCGCGAGGTGGCGCTGGAGGGCGTCAAGATGACGCACCCCATCGGCCGCATGGCCCGGCCCGAGGAAATGGGCGGCGGCGTGGTGTTCCTGTGCTCGGACGCCGCCAGCTACATGACCTGCAGCGAGCTGGTCATCGACGGCGGCTTCACGCAGATTTAGAGTTCCACCACCACTTTGCCGATATTCGCCCCGGTGAAGAGCTTGGTGAAGGCTTCGGGCGTTGCCTCCAGCCCCGTGCTCACCTCGAAGGGCAGGCGCAGCTGCCCTGCTGCTGCAAGCCGCGCCAGTTCCGGGTTGAACGCCGGTTCGCGCACATAGAAATCGGGCGAGAAGAAGCCTTCGATGCGCAGGCGCTTCATCAGCACCTGATCGAACCGGTAAGGGCCCGGCACCGGCCCTTGCGCGATATAGTTGGTGATGAGGCCGCAGACCGCGACGCGGCCGAACAGCGCCATGTTCGCCAGCGCTGCATCGAGAATCTCGCCGCCAACGTTGTCGAAATAGACGTCGATCCCGTCCGGGCAGAGCCGCGCCAGTTCGGCTTCGACATTGCCAGCCTTGTAGTCGATTGCCGCGTCAAACCCGTACTCTCCGGTCAGCAGGCCGCACTTGGCCGCGCCGCCCGCAATGCCGATCACGCAGGCGCCGCGCGCCTTGGCGATCTGCCCGGCCATCAGCCCGGTACAGCCCGCCGCAGCTGAGACGACGAACGTCTCGCCCGCCTGCACCGCGCCGGTCTCAACCACCCCTACCCACGCCGTCCACCCGTTCGCGCCGTAGATGCCGACGTATTCTTTCGGGTCAGCATGCGCATCATCGAGCGTGGTGCAGTACGTCGCATCAGGCTCTACCACTGAAAAATCCGCCCACTGGCCATAGCAGCGCACGCGGTCTCCTGCCTTGTAGGCAGGATGGCGGCTTTGCGTCACCACGCCCAGCACCGTGCCGATCAGCTTAGCGCCCAAGGGGGTGCCGGGCTGATAGCTGTCCTCGCGGTCGGTCATGTACATGCGCGTGCCGCTGTCCATCGAAAGGACCTTGTTGGCGACGAGGATCTGGCCTTCTGCCAGTGCGGGCAGGGTTTCCGTCTCCAACGCGAAGGCTTCGGCATAGGCGTTGCCCACGGGCCGCCGCGCAAGGATCCAGTGGCGGTTTTCTTGGCTCATCTGCTATCCTTCGGTTTGGGCTGATTGCGCATCAAACCCGGGTTCGACCGCCATGCTACTGGTGAAAAGGCGGGGGCCTACCCTCTCTTTCATCAGTGGGAGATGGGGGCAATTGCCGATAGCCTCCGCACTCAAAATATTGGGAGACGTGTCTTGGCCGATAAGACCCTGCGTACCTTCTGCCGCTTCTGCCATGCCAGCTGCGCCATGCTGGTTGATGTTGAAGGCGACAAGGTGAAGTCGGTGCGGGGCGATCCCGAGAACCCGCTGTTTGGTGGCTATACCTGCGTGAAGGGCCGCCAGATGCCCGAAATGCACAACCTGCCCGAACGGCACATGCGCCCGCTGGTGCGCAAGGGCGGCGTGAAAGGCGCGGAGTTCGTCGAGACGTCTACCGCAGAGGCGCTGAAGCAGGTGGCGGACAAGGTCCGCGCGGTGATCGCCGAACATGGCCCGCATGCCGTGGCGCTCTATTGCGGCACCAATGCCTTCCAGAACAGCGCGGTGCTGGGCACGTCCTATGCGCTGGCCGAGGCGATTGGCACGCGCAACTACTATACCAGCGTCACGGTGGACCAGCCCGCCAAGGTCTTCACCACCGCGCGTTATGGCCAGTGGATGGGCGGGCCGAACAACTTCGAGGAATCCGACGTCGTCATGTTCGTCGGCAACAACCCGCTCGTCTCCCACTACACGCCGAGCGGCGGCGTGCCGCCGTTCTCGCCCTCGCGCCGCCTGCGCGATGCCAAGGCGCGCGGGATGAAGGTGATCGTGGCCGATCCGCGCCAGAGCGACACCGGCAATCTGGCCGACCTCTACTTGCAGGTGAAGCCGGGCGAAGACCCCGCGCTGCTCGGCGGGATGCTCCACGTGATCATCAAGGAAGGGCTCTACGACCGCAACTTCGTGGCCGCCCACGTTGATGGTTTCGATGAACTGTCCGAAGCGGTGAAGGATTTCACGCCCGAACTGGCAGGCGAGAAGTCGGGCGTTCCGGCGGAACAGATCGTTGCGGCTGCCCGCATGTTCGCCCGCGCCGCCAAGGGCCGGGTGGTCACGGGCACCGGGCCGGAAATGGCGGGCCGCGGCGTCCTCACCGAATATATGGTGACCGCGCTCAACGTGGTCTGCGCCCGCTTCAACCAGGCGGGTGACAAAGTGGCGAACCCGATGGTGTTCATGCCGTTTGCCGCTGGGCCGAAGAAGGCGCAAGTTGCGCCGCCGATGCCGATGTTCGGCGAAGGCTTCACGAAGTCGCGCATTCGCGGCATCGGCAAGCTGGGCACCGAAATGCCCTGCCCGGTGCTGGCGGATGAGATCCTCACCCCCGGTGAAGGCCAGATCAAGGTGCTCATCTCGATCGGCGGCAACCCGGAAATCGCCTTCCCCAACCAGCGCAAGGTGCGCAAAGCGCTCGAAACGCTGGAAATGTTCGTGCAGGTAGATCCCTATATGTCGGCCAGCGCGAAGCGGGCGGACGTGATCCTCGCGCCTTCGATGTGCCTTGAACGTGAGGACATCAACAACGTCTCGCAGCCGTTCTGCGAGGAGCCTTACGCGCATTATGCCGAGGCGATGGTGCCCGCGCCGGGCGATACGATGGACGAGTACGAAATGCTGTGGTGGCTCGCCAAGCACCTCGGCCTTCAGCTCCAGCTGCCGGGCGGGCCGTGTTCGATGGATGCGGTGCCAGACAAGATGACGATGCTCGATCTCATCGCGCATGGCTGCCTGATCGCGCCGAGCAAGGCGCGAGCCGACGGGCTGGCGAGTGCGACGCCGGGTGGGGCGATGATCTATCCCGAAGCACACGCAGTGATTGCGCCTGCCGATCCCGATGCGGCAAACCGGTTCCAGCTTGGCGCGGGCGCGATGCCGGCGGCCTTTGCCGGCTATGCGGCGCAGCGGCCCGAGGCGGACGGGTTCGATTTCCGCCTGATCTCGCGCCGTTCCAAGCACCGCTACAACAGCAACGGGCATATCTCCGAGTTCCTCAAGAAGAAGATGCCGACCAACCCGGCCTACATCAATCCGGAGGATCTGGCCGCGCTCGGCGTGGAAGACGGTGCGGTGATCGAGATCGCCTCGCGCGTCGCCTCGATCCACGCGGTGGCCAGCGCGAGCGACAAGGTGCGGCGCGGGGTCATCTCGATGTCCCACGCATGGGGCAACGATGATGCGGGCAAGGATGATGTGATGACGGCGGGCGGCTCGACCAACCGCCTGATCGACGACGCGGACGACGCCGATCCGATCACCGGCATGGTTCTGCAAAGCGCGATTCCGGTTCGGGTGGTCGCGGCCTGAGGTCCTCCTGCAGAGCCCCGTCAGCCTGGCTAATCCCTTTCCGTCACCCCGTGCTTGACACGGGGTTTGGCTGGTCTTCAGCCGCGGCGGGCGAAGAAGAAAGCCAAGGCCCGTGTCAAGCACGGGCCGACGATGTCATCTGATACATCTGGCCCCCAATGGGAGACGGCGCGGCTGAGGCAGATTGCTTCAGCCGCGCTTTTTCTGTGCCCTGTCCACAAAGTGAAAGGCGTCCACAAAGTGAAAGGCGCCCACAAAGTGAAAGGCGCCCACAACGAAAAAGGCCGCCCCGGTTTCCCGGAGCGGCCCTTTTTCCGGCCTAAGCTCTGAAGATCAGAACTTGAAGCTGGCCTGCACGAAGACCTGACGGCCACGGTTGACGGTGAACACTTCATCGTCACCCTGCGGCACGTAGGTCGCGCTGCCGGGGGTGCCGAGCCCGCCGGGACCGGCGAGGAACGGACGGCCGCCCGAAGTGTTGACGAAGATCTTGTTGGTGACGTTGTTGCCGATCAGCGCCAGCTTCCACCGGCCATCAGGTGCGCCGACCGAGATCTGGGCGTCGAGAGTGGCATAGGCGGGCTGGATGTAGTCAGCCACGTTTTCCTGACGGGTGTAGTACGCGCCGCTGTAGGCGAGGTTGCTGGCCAGGCCCAGTTCGAGCGAATCGCCCAGCGGTGCGGTGTAATCGAAGGCAATGTTACCCGCGAAGCGCGGTGCACGCGCAGCGCGGCGGCCATTGATGTTCGGATCGTCCGCGTTGCCGGCAATGCCGTCAGGCCCGGTGCCGGTGATGAAGTCCTTGGTGAACTTCGCATTGGTATAGGCCGCCGAACCGGTGAAGCGCAGGCCGTCAACCGGCGTGCGCCAGCTGAAGTCCATGTCGATGCCCTTCGTGGTCAGCTCACCGGCGTTGCTGGTGATGAACTGGATCGTGGTGGCGTTGAAGTTCTGCACCTGCAGGTTCTTGAACACGTAGTAGTACGCGGTCGCGTTGAACGTGATGGTGCGGTTGGCGAGCTGCGACTTGAAGCCGATTTCACCGCCGCGGCTGGTTTCCGACTTGAAGATCAGGCCATTGGCAACGGCATCGCGCGTGGCCGGGTTGTCCAGGCCGAGCAGGTTCGACGAAGGCAGTGCCGAGTTGTCGATACCGCCCGACTTGAAGCCGGTCTTGAACGCGGCATAGACATTGAGGTCAGGCGTCGCCTTGTAGCGCAGCGTGACTTCAGGCGTCCACTTGGTGTCCTTGAAGTTGATCGGACCCGAGAAGAAGCCGCTGTCGATGAAGGCAGGGCCTGCCGACAGGAACGTGTGCACGTAAGGAACGGTGATTGTGTTCACCTTCTTTTCGCGCGTCCAGCGCACACCGCCGGTCAGTTCGAGCTGATCGGTGAAGGTCAGCGTGCCGCTGCCGAATGCCGAATAGGCATCGGTCTTGGTGCGGTGCTTCTTGTACCAGTCATAAGTGTTGCCCGTCACAGGATCGGGCGCGATGATCGAGATGTTCACGCCCATCTGCGACGTATTGAAATCGATCGTACGCTTTTCATAGAACGCGCCGAGGGTGAAGTTGAACATCCCGTCGAAGCTGCTGACCATGCGCAGTTCCTGGGTGAACTGCTTGGTTTTGTTCTCCGGATCGCTGGAGCCCATGCCGAGCGCGACGCCCGGGCCATTGATTGCGGCGAGGGCAGGCGCGATCAGGCCGACGGGGACGCCGTTCGGGTTGAACGCGGGGCCGACGCCGAGGTAGGAGTAGGAGTCGAAGTCGACTGCCTTGAGGCTCATGAAGCCGGTGGTCGAGACGACTTTCAGGTTATCGGCAACCTTGGCGTTCATCAGCAGGCGGGTGAAGAACAGGTCCGTCTTGCCGAAGGGGTGGCCAGGATAGCCGCCGTTGGCGCCCGCGCTGCCATCGGGGAACTTCTTGACCGCAGTGGGCGAAGGATCGGACGTGGTGAAGTACTTGTCGAACGGGTTGCAATCCGCGTTCGAGGGGATCGCGATCGCGCCGCCCAGCAGCACGACTTCATCCGCCCGGCCGTTCTTGCCGCACGAGATATCTGCGGTGCCGATGGCGCCGTCATTGGTGTTGCGCGTGTAGGTGGCCTTGAGGTTGGCCTTGAAATCGCTCGACGGTTCCCACTGCAGCGTGACACGGCCGACGAAATCGCGAAGCCCGCGATTGCGCAGCAGCGCAGGCGTGCCGGGCGCGATCTTCACGTATTCCTTCACGTCGTTGTACTGGCCGGCGATGCGGATACCGAAGGTGTCGCTCAGCGGGCCGGAAATGAAGCCACCGATGAGGTAGCCCTTTTCCTCGAACTCATACGAAGCGCTGCCGCCGTACTGCCACGTGGAGGTTGGGTCTGCGGAGCGGATCTGCAGCACGCCTGCCGAGGCGCTCTTGCCGAAGTAGAGCGACTGCGGGCCCTTGAGGACGTCGATCTGGGCGGGGTCGACGAAGCCGGCCTGCAGCAGGCGGCTAGTGGAAACCTGCACGCCGTCGAAATCGAGCGCCACGGCGCTGTCGAACGCGGCGGAGATGTTGGACGAGCCGACACCGCGCAGGGAGAGCTGCGCGCCTGCGCCCGAGCCGCCGATCTGGACGTTCAGCGTGGGGATGCGGCTGACGATGTCAGCGGGCTTGGTGACGTTGTACTTGGCGAGCGTGGCAGCGCCGATCGCGGTGATCGTCAGCGGCACGTTCTGCAGCGATTCTGCATCGCGGCGAGCGAAAACGGTGATTTCCTCGGTGGTTGCCGGAGGTGCTGACGCCGCATCGGCGGCTGCGGCATCGGCGGCATGGGCCAGCCCCGGCAGCGCCAGCGAAGTCGACGCGACGCCCGCGAGAAGCGCGATGCGCAGCGGCGATGCGAGTGTGTTCAATCTCATGGCAATCCTCCCAATTTGATATAAGGCGTTTATCATGCTGTTAACGCACGATTTTTTCCTTATCATCCCGTATGATAAGCTAGGGCGCAGGGGGCTGACAGCAACTATCAAAAAGGGTGACAAAGTGTGGGTTTTCCGGCGCAGTGTGGCCGGAAAAGCGCAAGGATTCCGTGACGGAAGTTAGGTTTCATCCAGCCTTTTGGTTGGGGCCGTATCCTCGCGTATCGTCAGGGGGCCCCGCGCGCCGGATTGCAGGCCGCACGCGCAGGGAAAGGCCGGCAAGGAGATCAGCGGCTTTTCGGCGGGGTTTCGCTATCCAGCCAGTGGTTCAGCTTCTCGTGGAAATCGCGGATCTTGCTTTCCTGATAGCTCGCGAAAATCACCTCGCCCTTGGGGTGATTGTGCAGGCCCTTTTGTACAGCGGCGTGATTCAGGCCGTCCTGGTTGAAGATCTTGTTGAGATAGCTGCCGAATTCGGTCGCCTTGGTGTAGTCGTCGTCCAGATCGAGGAAGGTGCACTTGGCG
The DNA here is from genome assembly GCF_002278815.1 of Novosphingobium sp. PASSN1. Lineage (NCBI taxonomy): Bacteria > Pseudomonadati > Pseudomonadota > Alphaproteobacteria > Sphingomonadales > Sphingomonadaceae > Novosphingobium > Novosphingobium sp. PASSN1. Next base: position 14,409 of record NZ_NKIS01000015.1, read on the forward strand.
GGCGCGGGGCGCTCTGCGCCTTCGGGCACCTGCACCATGTACATCACTTCGTGCAGCGATTGCTCCGGGTTGTTCCCGTCGGGCCGGAAGCGGTAGAAGATCGGGTTGAAATCCGCCCAAGGATGCAGGTTGGGGAACACCGAATAGAAGATCGCGTCGATCATGTCGGCATCGCTGAACTGGTCGATCGCATCGCCCCACTGCGGGCGCATCGTGTCGCGCCGGTCGCGCGCGGCATCGGCGCGGAAATCCGCCGCTGAAGCGCTGGCAAAGCGCGTGGGCGTGTTTTCCTCGCCCGGCGCGATCTTGCCGCCGATCCAGTTGCACATGTGCGCATCGGCGTTGACCACTTCGCCCTCAACATGCGCGCCGGTCATGTCGAAGATGCCGGTCTTGCCATTGGGATGGCGCACTTCGACGCGGTTTTCGTCCAGCCGCGTGTAAAGGTGCCCGTTCAGCGGGTGGCGAAAGCTGGTGAAGGCCTGTCCTTCGGGGAACGCGCTGGGATCAGGCGCATCGAGATCGGTGTGCGCGCTTGGCGGACCGGAGGCGGACATCGCGCGGCTGATGTTCGGCCACACGTCGTACTTCGAGCCGGTATCGAGGAACATCGGCAGCAGTTCGGGGTGCGTGCCGACGACGTGGTAGGATTCCATGAAGGCTTCCTGCGCCACTTTCCAGTTGCAGGGCAGGCGCTTGACCATGTGCGCGGCCTTGTAGCGGCCCTTGAATGGCAGCGAGAAATGGCGGTCGATATCGCCGAGGAAATCGGCGAGCGGCTCGGCATTCGGGTCCGGATTGATGAACACGAAGCCGCCCCAATGGCCGACCGAGACGGCGGGGAGTGAATATTCCTCTTCGGTGACGCTCGGGAAATCCCAGTGGCTGGGCACTTCCTTGAGCTTGCCATCGAGGTGCCATGACCAGCCGTGGAACGGGCAGCGCAGCACCTTCAGGCCCTGCCGGTGCGCATCGCACAGCTGGCGCCCGCGGTGGAGGCAGGCGTTGGGAAAAGCCTTGACCGCGCCGGGGCCATCGCCGGGGGCATTGCGCACGAGAATGAAGGAAAGCCCTGCGATCTCGTAGACGAAAGTGTCGCCCACGTTGGGAATGTCGTCCTCGTGGCAGGCCATCTGCCACACGCGCTTCCACAGGCGTTCAACCTCGCGGTCGTGCTCCTCGCGGCTGTAGTAGCGGTGCGTGGCGACCTTGGTGACGCCGCCGGGATAGGGCGATTCTTCCAGATAGACAGGCGGCGGAGCGACCTTGTCGCTCTTGATCACATCGAGGTAGGTCACGCCTGCAGTACGGTCGTGCCCGGTCTTGGTTTCCACCATTTGTCTGCTCTCCCATGGACTTGTCACAAGTCCACTTTCGATAAGTCTACGCCTCCGCAGAGGCGGGGCCATTACCAGTTTTGAGGGGACCGCGCTCCATGCCGCCCGCCGCGTAGAGGTAGAACAGCACGGCGGGCACCGCGAAGGCCGCGCTGACGCCGATCACCGCCCAGCTCAGCGCCTTGATGCCGAACAGGGGCGTCAGGCTGGTGCTGACATAGCCGACGAGGAACAGGCCGAGCGCCTGCCCGATGAGATTGTTGAAGATCATCGCGACCGCCATCGCCATCGCGCGCTCATCGGGCCGGACGGCCAGCTGGATCAGCGAGACGGTGGGCGCCTGCGCGACAAGGAACACCAGATAGCCGCAGGAAAACAGGCCGAGGAACGTCCAGAAATGCGTGCTCATGAGCGCGGCGAGGTAGAACGGCAGGCAGCCCAGCGTGGCAATCGCCGGGAGCCATGCCCGCCAGCGAGCATCGCGCCGGACCAGCCAATCGGTGAGGTAGCCGCCCAGCAGCGGGCCGGGAATGCCGCCCAGCACGAACGCGAGGCCGAGGTAGAAGCCGACATCGGCGGTGGAGACGGGGAAGCCGCGCAGCATGATCGCCGCGAGCCAGGTGGCAAAGACATAGCCCGTCACGATCATGCAGCCAAAGGCGCACGATGCGGCAAGGAACACGCGGTTGGCAAACAGCGCGCGCACCCCGGTGAACCACGCGGTCAGCCCTTCAGTCAGGCCGACCTTGGGCGGGACGGGGCGGCCGCCCGGCTCCTTCACCGTCAGGAACACGAACAGCGCGAAGGCAATGCCGGGCAGGCCCAGCAGCAGGAAGGTCATCCGCCAGCCGACGGCATGGGCCAGCACCCCGCCAAGGATGAGACCCGCCGCGGTGCCCAGCGTAGGGCCAAGGAAATAGATGCCCATCGCGCGGCCCAGTTCGTGGCCCTTGAACGTCTGCGTCAGCAGCGAGGTGGCGGCAGGGCCGCTGCCCGATTCGCCGATGCCCACCCCCATGCGCGCAAGGAAGAAGGTCCAGAAACCGGTCGCCATGCCGCACAGCGCGGTCATCAGGCTCCACGAAGCGATGGCGCAGGCGATGATCAGCGGGCGGCTCATCCGGTCTGCCAGCCAGGCCAGCGGCAGCCCGCAGACGACATAGAGCACGGTGAACGCAAAGCCGGTGATCAGGCCGATCTGCGTGTCGGACAGGGCAAAGGCGTGCTTGATATCCTCGATCATGATCGAGAGGATCAGCCTGTCGGCGATATTGAGCATGCCGCCGAACGTGATCACGCCGAGCACGAAATGGCGGTAGTGGCGATGCTCTCCCAAGTCGCTCGCTCCTCTTTTTCCAAGGGCTAGGCATTCGCGGTCGCGGCGGCGACTAACACATTGAGTGAGGGCCAGGATGGCGCGACCTAGCACTTTCAATGATCGTCGCCCCCCGGCTTTGGTGTCACGATACTTTTCATATCGGGCCGCAGCCGTCGGCCCGCCCCTGATGGGAAAGGTATGGCTGACGTGCTTGAGCCGATTGCAGAGAACTTGTGGACGAACGAGGCGGAGCCCGCGCTGATCGGCGGGCGGCTGCCATCGGGTAAGATCGTGTTCCCCTATCCCAGCGGCGATGCGGCCGAAGGCGTCGAACTCTGGCGCCTTTCGCGCAAGGGTACGCTGTGGTCGTGGACCCGGCAGGATTTCCAGCCGAAGGAGCCATTCGAAGGGCCGGAGCCGTTCCAGCCCTACCTGCTCGGCTATGTCGAGCTGCCCGGCGAAGTGATCGTCGAGACGCGCATCGTCGATTGCGTGCTGGAAGATCTGAAGCTTGGCATGCCGATGGAATTCGTGGTCGCGCCGTTTGACGCGACCCGTTCGACTTATGCGTTTCGTCCGGAGAAAGCGTGATGGAAGACGTCTATATCATCGGGGCGGGCATCCACCCCTTTGGCCGCACTGATGGCCGCTCGGGCCGCGATCAGGGCGTGTTCGCCGTGCGTCAGGCGATGGCCGATGCCGGGATCGCATGGACCGACGTGGGCTGCGCCTATGGCGGCTCGGCGGCGGCAGGCAGCGCGGATATCATGGTCAACGAACTGGGCCTCACCGGCCTGCCGTTCATCAACGTCGCCAACGGCTGCGCCACCGGCGGCTCTGCGCTGGCCTCCGCGCGCAATGCCATTGCGGCGGGCGAGTTCGACGTGGCGCTGGCGGTCGGCTTCGACAAGCACCCGCGCGGCGCATTCAACGCCAAGCCGCGCGATTATGGCCTGCCCGAATGGTACGGCCAGACCGGCATGATGCTGACGACGCAGTTCTTCGCATTGAAGATCCAGCGCTACATGCAGCTCTACGGGATCAGCCGGGAAACGCTGGGCCGCGTTGCGGAAAAGGCCTTCCGCAACGGCGTCCATGCCGATCACGCATGGCGGCGTTCGCCGGTCGATCTGGAAACCATCCTGAACTCGCCGATGGTCAATGATCCGCTGACCAAGTACATGTTCTGCGCGCCCGCCGAAGGCGCGGTGGCGCTGATCCTCGCCAGCGGCAAGAAAGTGCGCGAATTGGGTGCCGATGCGGTGAAGATCGCCAGCGTCGCCGTCCGCACCCGTCCGCCGGGCTCGTTCGAGGTGTTTGCGCCTTCGGTTGATATCGACAATGGCGGCAAGCCGACGATCCTCGCCTCCAAGGCGGCGTTCGAGCAAGCCGGGATCGGGCCGGAGGATATCTCCGTCGCGCAGTTGCAGGATACCGAATCCGGCGCGGAAATCATGCACATGGCCGAAAACGGCTTCTGCAAGGATGGCGATCAGGAACAGTGGCTGCGCGAAGGCCGCACCGAAGTCACCGGCACGCTCCCGGTCAACACCGATGGCGGCTGCCTTGCTTGCGGCGAACCCATCGGCGCTTCGGGTCTGCGTCAGGTCTATGAAAACACCGTGCAGCTGCGCGGCCGGGGCGGCGGGCGGCAGGTGCCAAACAATCCCAAGGCGGCCTACAGCCACGTCTATGGCGCACCTGGCTTGTCCGGCGTGTGCATTCTGGAGCGCTGAAACAGATGGGGAAGATGACCGGCAAGGTCGCCCTGATTTCGGGCGGCGCGGAAGGGATTGGCGGCACGGTTGCCGAACTGTTCGTGGCCGAAGGCGGCAGCGTGATGCTCGGCGATCTGCAGTTGGACAAGGCGCAGGCCCATGCCGCCAGGCTGGGGCCGAATGCCGCTGCGGTGCAGCTTGATGTGCGCGATCTGGCGCAGTGGGAAGCCGCCGTCGCCGCCACGTTGGCGCGCTTCGGCAAGCTGACCACGCTGTGCAACATCGCGGGCATTTCCGAGCCGGGCAACACCGTCGACGTCGATCTCGATAGCTGGCACCGCCATATCGATATCAACCTGACCGGCAGCTTCTATGGCTGCCGCGCCGCGCTCCCGGCGCTGGCGGCTTCGGGCGAGAACGCCACCATCGTCAACATCGGCTCGATGCTGGCGCACCGCGCGGCAGGCGGCATGGCGGCTTATTGCGCGTCGAAGGCGGGCGTCACGCATCTCACGAAGTCGGTCGCGCTCGATTGCGCCGAACGTGGCCTCAAGATTCGCGCCAACACCGTGCATCCCGGCGCGATCCGCACCCCGATGTACAATCGCTACCTCAACGCGGGCGGCGCAACGCCCGAGCAGATCGAGGGGGTGATGGCTTCCGCGCACCCGATGGGCCGCGTGGGCGAGCCTGACGAAGTGGCGCGCGCGATCCTGTTTCTCAGCTGCGAGGATTCGAGCTTCACCAGCGGGACCGACCTCAATGTCGACGGAGCCAGCGCAATCCGCAGCTAGGCCCGAATAATCCGGCTGCACCGGGCCAGAGAGCCGGGCAGCTCCACTCAAGAGGAGAGATGCGAAATGGCACTGGTATCCGTCGTGGGCGCAACCGGTCGGCAAGGGCTGGCGCAGGTGCGCCAACTCGTTGCCGCAGGGCACTCGGTTCGCGCGCTTTCGCGCAATGAAAAGCCCGATCTTGGGCCAACCAACGCCGATATCGAAACGCGCGTGATCGACCTGTACGACCGCAAGACCTACACCAAGGCGCTCGAAGGCTCGGACGCGGTGTTCTACAATCACCCGCTGCAACTGCGCGATTCCCGCGCCGAACTGGCGGGCTGGATCGGTGAGGCGGCCAAGGAAGTCGACGCCAAGCGCTTCGTCTGGAACACCTCCAGCTGGATTCCGGACAAGCCCGGCGATGCATTTACTTATGCGGGCAACACCGCGGGCATCAACGCGCTGTTCCGTTCGGGCGTTCCGGCCACGGTGTTCGGCTCGGTGCTGTTCATGGACAACCTGCTGACCAACTGGGCGCGCCCGTTCATCATGCACGAGAAGCGCTATGTCTATCCGCACAAGCCAACGCTGGGCGCGAACTGGATCAGCCTCGATGACGTGGCCAAGATCATGATCCACGCGATGGACCGCCCGGACATGGAAGGCACGTGGATGAACATCGGCGGGCCGGAGCGCCTGCTGCCGCCGCAAGTCGCGCAGATCTTGTCCGATCACTTCGGCCACACGATCAAGTACGATCCCTGCACACCGGAAGAGTTTGGCGATCTGCTGGTGAAGGCGCTGGGCGATTCGATGGCTGAGGAGGAGCGCAAGCCCTTCGCTGCCGGGATTGCGGCGTTCTACAACTACAACAACAACGCGCCGACCAAGCCGTTCGAAGTCAACACCGAGGCTATGATGGAACGCCTGCCGGGGATCGAGCTGGAAACGCTGGCGCAGTGGGTTGCACGGCAGGACTGGTCCGATACGGCGCACCGGCCTTCGGCGGGGTGATGGCGCGGTAACGGTTGGGGAGGGCTACATGCCCTCCCAGGCCCTTCATGACTGCTGGACAACAAACCGGCGCGGTGCGACCACCCGCGCCGGTTTTGTTTTTTTCAGGTGGGGCGCTTTCATGCGGTGGCTGCGGGATATTTCGGCACTGGCTCTGGCTTTCGGGCTGAGCACGGCGGCACTGGCGGCGGACAAGGCGGCGGATGCGGCCAAGCCAGCCGAAGCAGCAAAGGCGGTGCCTCCCGCCCTGTTCCAGCCGGAGGAAGTCGCCAGCGAAGGCTCCGTCACGGTGCGGGGCAGCCGGATCGATTACAAGGCCATCGCGGGCACACTGGTGGTCCACCCGAAGGGCTGGGACGACGCCGCCAAACCCAAGGCGGACGATGAGGCCGCTGCCGAAGCCTCGATGTTCTATACCGCGTATTTCAAGAAGGGTGCGCCCGCTGCGGATCGCCCCATCCTGTTCGTGTTCAATGGCGGGCCGGGTTCCTCCACCGTGTGGCTCCACATGGGCGCGTTCGGCCCGCGCCGGGTGGTGACGGCGGACGGCCAGCACACCCCGCCCGCGCCCTATCAGGTGGTTGATAACGGCGAGAGCCCGCTCGATGTGGCGGATCTCGTGTTCATCGATGCGCCGGGAGCGGGGTTCAGCCGGATCGCGGGCAAGGACAAGGAAAAGGCGTTCTACGGGATCGATCAGGACGTTTACGCCTTCGCCGATTTCATCAAGCAGTTCCTCTCCAAGTACCAGCGCTGGAATTCGCCGCGCTACCTTTTCGGCGAAAGCTACGGCACGCCGCGCGCGGTGGCCTTGGCCGCGAAGCTGCAGTCGTCGGATGCGGTCGATCTCAACGGGATCATGCTGCTTTCGGTGACGCTCGCGTTCGATTTCTGGGCCGATGCGCCGCAGTGGAACCCCGGCAACGACCTGCCCTATATCGCGACGCTGCCGACTTATGCGGCAACCGCCTGGTATCACAACCGCGTGCCCGGCGGCCGCCCGGCAGAGCTTGAACCGTTCCTTGCCGAGGCGGAGCGTTTTGCGACCACCGACTATGCCGCCGCGCTGATCGAGGGGAACGACATTTCAGCGCAGCGCAAGCAGGCGATGGCCGAAAAGCTAGCGCGCTACACCGGCCTTAGCCCGGCCTATATCCTCCGCTCGAACCTCAGGGTCAATCTCGGCCAGTTCAATCGCAACCTGATGGACGAGACCGGGCAGACGGTGGGTCGGCTCGATACGCGCTTTTCCGGAGCAAGCCTCGATGTGTTGAGCCGCGAGGCGGACTACGATCCGCAGTCCACTGCGATCAGCTCTGCCTATGTCTCGGCGTTCAACGACTACGCGCGCGGCAAGCTGGGTTATGGCACGGGCAAGGCGTTCAAGCTCTTTGCCGACGTGGGGGAGTGGGACCTCAAGCACACTCCGCCGGGCGCCGGATACGCAGTGGAAGGCGCGGCGAACGTGCTGCCGGACCTCGCCTTCGCGATGAAGACCAATCCCTCGCTGAGGGTGCTGGTGCTGGGCGGATACTACGATACCGCGACGCCCTATTTCGAAGGCCGCTTCCAGATGCGCCATCTGCCCGTGCCGGAGAACCTGCGCGGGAACATTTCCTACAAGTATTACCCGTCAGGCCACATGGTCTATGCGCTGGAGGCATCGCTGAAGGCGCTGCACGATGATGTGGCGGCCTTCGTGAAGGGGCGCGGGAACTAGCCTGCGTTCGCCGCCAGCCACCGCCGCGTGGCCTGTGCGACGGCCCGCGAGCGCTCGCCGGGATCAGGGAAACCATCGCGCAGGGCCTTGGAGCGCAGCTCGATGCTGAGCGGGATGCCGGGCGGCAGGGCCAGATACATCGCGGCCAGCGGCAGCGCGCCTTCGCCGCACTGCTGGCGCAGGTCGATGGCGTCTTCGATGATCGCTGCAAAATCCGCCGGATCGGGGCGCTTGGCGGGGGCATCGCAGAACTGCGCGTAGGGCAGCAATTCGCGCGGGATAGCCGCGAGATCGGCGGGCGCGGTGCCCGAGCGGTCGACATGGATCGGATCGATCAGCAGCGCGCGCAGCGGGTGCGCGACCTGATCCAGCACGGATAGCGCCATGGCGAGGTTCTTCACTTCGGTGAAGATGCCGAACTCCAGCGCCACCCGCAGGCCCGTCCCTTCGGCATGGACGCACAGCTCGTTGAGGCGCGCGGCGGTCTTGCCCATGTCGGCTTCCGAGGAAACGCACAGCACGTTTTGCGCGCCAAGCTGGGCGCCGACATCGATGACCTTCTTGTGCGCGGCCATGTCGCTGCCCGGCTGAAGCCAGATCACTTCCACGTCGACCAGCGGGAGGCCCGTATCCGCCAGCGCGGCGCGGGCCTCGCGGGTGGTCGTCTCAGTCCACGCCTCGGGATCGACCCAGAGCCCGACCGCGTCAAACCCGCCAAAGCGCGCGGCGCGGATGGTTTCGACAGGGCCGAATTCGGGAACGACGCCCGAGGCGAGGCTGATCGGGTTCATCAGATCGACCAATCCTAAATCGAACTGCCGCCGTCGATGCGGAACTCGGCCCCGGTGGTGAAGCCGGATTCGTCGGAAGCGAGGTACACCGCGATGGCGGCGATTTCCTCGGGCGTGCCGATGCGGCCGATGGGGTGGACCGCGACCCAGCCCGCGTAGACTTCGTCCGGGTTGGGCACCTGCGCCAGCACCTTGTCGAGGATGGGCGTGCGGATCACGCCGGGGTGGATCGAGTTGCAGCGGATGCCGTAGCCGCTCTTGCCGCAATGCGCCGCGATCGACTTGGTCATGTGCGCCACCGCCGCCTTCGCGCCGTTGTAGGCGACGAGATCGGCATTGGCGCGGATGCCCGCGAGCGAGGACATGTTGATGATCGAGCCGCCAGCGGCCTTCATCTTCGCCACGGCATATTTGCAGCCAAGGAACACGCCGACGACATCGATCTCGAATTCATGGCGGAACTGCGCGAGCGTCACCTGCTCGATGTTCCCGGCAGTGGTGATGCCCGCGTTGTTGATCACGCAATCGAGCGCGCCGATGCCGTCCATCGCAGCGGCCCAATCGGCTTCCTGCGTCACATCAAGGTGCACGTAGCGGGCCTTGTCGCCAAGCTCGGAGGCGAGGGCCTCGCCGCCTGCATCGTCGATATCGGCAATCACGACGCTCGCGCCCTCGGCAACAAAGCGCCGCGACATGGCTGCACCGAGCCCCGAGGAACCGCCGGTGATAAGCGCGGTCTTGCCGTTCAGTCGCATGTCATTCTCTCCCGTGAAATTGCTTGTTTGTTCAGACATTTGCCGGATCGACGCGTTCCCAATCATGGTGCGCCTGCCGCGCGACGATAAGCCAGCGCCCATCGCGCTTTTCCATCCGGTCGCAGTATCGGCCCGCGACAATCCAGTCGGTCGCCTTGCCGCCGGTCGGCACCGGCGTGCCTTCGGTGTGGCCGGCTTCGATGAAGTGGTAGGCGACGAAGTTGGCTTCGGTCTCCACGCTCTGGCCGTCCGGCGCAAAGGCGAAGTGCAGATTGCCGATGGTGTGGTGCGTCGCGGGGATGGTGCCGAGCACGGCACTGGCAAAACCGATAAACTCGTCCGGCGATCCGACGAACGTGGAGTGCCGGTGGACATGGTCATCGGCGAAGCACGAGCGCACCAAGGCCCAGTCTTTCCGGTCGATTCCCTTGCAATAGCGGTGGAGCAGATCCCGGATCTCCTCGCGCGCCGAGAGCTCGTTTGTCGTCAGCGTCACGGCGCTTCCCCTCTCTTTTGCTAGTAACGTCTGCCTAGCATCCGGGGTGAATTGGTGGGAACTTGCATAATTGAGAGGACATTCGGGTATGGGCAGGCTGGCAGGCAAAGTCGCGATCATCACAGGGGCCGCGAAGGGCCTTGGCGAGGCGGATGCGCGCATGTTCGTGCGCGAAGGCGCGCGGGTCGTCCTCACCGACGTGGACCGTGAAAACGGGACACGCGTTGCCGCCGAACTGGGCGAAATGGCCGAGTTCCGCTACCTCGATGTGCGGCATGATGCCGAATGGAAGGTGCTGGTCGACGACGTCGCCCTCCGCCACGGCAAGCTCGATATTCTCGTCAACAACGCGGGCGTGGTCGAGCTTGGCGATATCGAGACGCAGACCGAGAAGGACTACCGCTTCATCATGGCCGTCAGCGCGGACGGCACCTGGTTCGGCTGCCAGCACGCGGTGCGCGTGATGAAGGAAACGGGTGGCGGATCGATCATCAACATGGCCTCGATCGCCTCGGTGCAGGGCGAAAGCGCGGTTGCGGCCTATTGCGCGGCCAAGGGCGCGGTTGAGGCGCTGACGCGGGCGGTGGCCGTTCACTGCGCCAAGAGCGGCTACAACATCCGCTGCAATTCGATCCACCCGGCCGGCGTGCTGACGCCGATGGTGATGGAAGTCGGCCGGCAGGCGGCGCTGATGCGCGGCGCGGAAGAGGCGCTCAACGCCGGACCGATCACCAAGCTCGGTGAGCCGGACGACATTGCCTACACGGTGCTGTTCCTCGCCTCGGACGAGAGCAAGTTCATCAACGGCGCGGCAATCCGCGCGGACGATGCGAAATCGGTGATCGCAGGGAACGCCTGAATTCGGCTCAGTGGCGATAGCCCGAAAAGGAGTGCGGCAGATGATGGATCAGCAGACGGTCGACACGATCAAGCGTCTGATGGAATGGGAAGCGGCGCGGGGGAGCCCGCCCGAAGGCTTCCCGCCGCTGCCGGACCTTCCCGCCGGGCGCTACACGTCTCAGGAGTATTACGACCTCGAGCAGAAGCACATCTGGAAGAAGAGCTGGCTGTTCGCCGCGCATCTCGATGAAGTGCCCGAACCGGGCAGCTTCATGCAGTGGGACAACGCGGGACAGCCGCTGATCATCGTCCACGGCATGGATGGCAAGGTCCGCGCGTTCTACAACACCTGCCGCCACCGCGGCGCGCCGGTCGTCACGCAGCAGAGCGGGCGCGCGCCGCGCCTGATGTGCGGTTATCACAACTGGACCTACAAGACCGACGGCGAGCTGATCGGCGTGCCGGAATCGCAGGATTTCGGCAGCAATTTCGACAAGTCGTGCCGCAGCCTGATCGGCGTGCGCTGCGAGATGTACGGCAAGCTGATCTTCGTGAACCTCGACGACAATGCGATGAGCTTGCGCGATTGGATGGGGCCGATCTGGGACGAGTGGGAGGAGTTCGCGTTCGACAAGATCAAGCTCGCCGCGCGCAATTCCTTCCACCTCAATTGCAACTGGAAGGTGGCGATGGAGGCCAACATGGAAGTCTACCATGTGCCCTTCATCCATCCCGATACGGTCGCGCCGCTGGTCGATCACAAGCGCAACGTCAACACGATGTACCCCCATGGCCACGCGCGGATGATCGCGCCTGCGCCGCAGCACACCAACCGCGAACACGTGCGCGCGATCGACAGCCCGCCCGAATGGAAGCAGATCGAGACGGTGGGCGAACTCGGCCGCAGCACCACGCAGAGCTACACGATGTTCCCCAACTGGGTCTCGCCGCTCTCCAACTTCTTCATTCCGCCGCTGATCTTCTGGCCGACCTCGCTGAACACCACCCGGCTCGAACTGATCACCATGGCACTCGATTGGGGTGATGGCCCCACGCCGGACTTGTGGACCGTGCCGGACGGGAAGGGCGGGCGCGATATGAGCCCGATCATCCAGGAAGACACCCAGTTCGGCGAGGCGATCCAGAAGTCGATGGAAAGCGACGGCTTCAAGTCCGTGCCACTGAGCTATCAGGAAGCGCGCATCTACAGCTTCCACCAGACCTGCGACAAGATGATCGGGCTGGAGAACGTGCCGGAGCACCTCGCGGTGAAGCAGGTCATCGGCAAGGAATGGGTCTGGCCCAACGATCCGCGCATCACCCTGATGGAACGCGAGGCGCAGCCGGCATGAGCATTCTGGAAAGTTTCCGCATCGACGGACAAGTGGCTGTCGTCACTGGCGCGGGCAAGGGCATCGGCCGCGCCATCGCCATCGCGCTGGCCGAAGCGGGCGCAGACGTCGCGCTGGGCGCACGCACGGCGGCGGACATCGAGGCCGTGGCCGAGGAAATCCGCGCGCGCGGGCGGCGCGCCCTCGCGGTGCCGACCGATGCCACCAGCATGGATGCGCTGGAAAACCTTGCCGCGCGGGCTGCGGCAGAGCTTGGCCCGGTGAACATCTGGGTCAACAATGCCGGCGGCATCCCCGATGGCAATCCGCGCTATCTGACCAAGACGACTGAACAAAGCTGGGACGCACAGGTCGACCTCAACCTCAAGGCCGTGTGGATGGGCGCGGTCGTCGCTGCGAAAGCCATGGGTGAGGCAGGCGGGGTGATCCTCAGCACGTCCTCGCGCGCGGCGTTCGGCCCGCAGGCGAAGAACGGGCCTTATGCCGCGGCGAAGGCGGGGGTGAACAGCCTCACCGAAACGCTCTCGCGCGAACTCGCGCCGAAGATCCGCGTCAATGCCGTCGCGCCGGGGCCGATCCCCACGCAGAACTTCAACGATTGCATGCGCACCGGCGATGAAGCCGCGCGCGAGGCGCTGCGCGAGATGATCCGCATCCCGCTCCAGCGCTATGGCCGCGAGGAGGATATCGCGGCGGCGGCGCTTTACCTGTGCTCGCCCGCATCGGGCTGGGTCACGGGCCAGTGCCTCTATGTCGCCGGAGGGCTGTGAGGTGAGCGAGACGACTGACGTCCTGATCATCGGCGCAGGCGCGGCGGGCATGGCGGCGGCGCTGTCTGCCCATGCGGCGGGCGCGTCTGTCACGCTGGTCGAAAAGGCTGACCGGCTGGGCGGCACGGCAGCAGTTTCGGGCGGGATCATCTGGGCGGCGAACAACCCCCGCATGCAGGCTGCGGGGCTGGCTGACAGCGAGGCGGATGCGCTCGCCTATTTCGGCAGTCTCGATCACGGCGAGATGGAGCCCGAAGTGCTGGGCGCGTTCGTGCGCGAAGCACCCGGCGCGCTGGCGTTTCTGGAAGATGCAGGCGCGCTCGCGGTCAGTATCCTGCCGAGCTATCCGGACTACTACCTCGACCGGCCCGGTGCGAAACCGGAAGGCGGGCGGGCGCTCGATAACGAACTGTTCGACTTCACCACGCTCGGTCCGTGGGCGGAGAAGGTGTTCAGCGACGGTGTGATCCAGCGCATGATGCTGCGCGAAACGCCGCTCGGCGGCAGCAGCGGGTACGTCGATCCGGCGGAGCTGAAGCGCCGGGCGGAGGCGGACTTGCGCGGGTTCGGGCAGGCGATGGTCGGGCGGCTGCTGGCAGCCTGCCTTGCGCGCGGGATCGAGCCGCAGCTGGGCCTGAAGGCCGAGCGGCTGATCGTCGAGGCTGGCCGGGTGGTCGGTGTGGAGTTTGCTGGCGGGCGCAGCATTCGCGCAGGCAGGGGCGTCATTCTCGCAACCGGCGGGTTCGAGTGGAACGAGAGCCTCAAGAAAACCTTCCTGCGCGGGCCGCTCGATATGCCGGCCTCGCCGCCAGGCAATACCGGCGATGGGCTGAAACTGGCGATGTCCGTCGGCGCAGGGCTGGGCAACATGACCTCGGCTTGGTGGGTACCCACGCTTTCCCCCAGCGGCGCGCAGTGGCCGGGCGGCGAGCAGCGCGCTTCGCCAGTGCTGATCGAGCGGACCTTGCCGCACAGCCTGCTTGTCAACCGCGCGGGGCGACGGTTTTGCAACGAGGCGAACAACTATTCCTCGCTGGCGGGCGCGTTCCACCAGTTCGATCCGGCGACGTATGACTATCCCAACAATCCGGCGTGGCTGGTGTTCGATGCGCAATATCGCGCGCGTTATCCGCTGGGCACGGTGATGCCGTTCGATCCGCTGCCGGACTGGGTTTTCGCGGCCGATACGCTGGAAGAACTGGCCGCGAAGATCGGCGTTGATGCTGCAACTTTTGTGCAGACGGTGGAGCGCTTCAACGCCCATGCTGCAACCGCCGAAGACCCCGATTTCGGGCGCGGCGTCAGCGCTTACGATCATTTCTACGGCGACCGTTCGCGCCCCAGCGCGGCGGCAACCCTGGGGCCGCTGGATCAGGGGCCGTTTCATGCCGTGCAGCTCAAGCTCGGCGCACTCGGCACCAATGGCGGGGCGCGGACAAATGCTGCGGCGCAAGTGCTGGATGTGAACGGCGAGCCGATCCCCGGGCTTTACGGCGCGGGCAACGTGATCGCGTGTCCCACGGGTAGCGTTTACGCAGGCGCAGGCGGCACGCTGGGGCCAGCACTGACATTCGGATGCATTGCCGGGCGGACAGCCGCACGGCTCGCCAATCAATAAGGAAATCAAAATGGAGCGCATACTGGTACTGGGCGCGACGGGCGACCAGGGGCATCCGCTGCTCACCCGGCTGATCGCGGCGGGGCTGACCCCGGTGGCCGCGCTGCGCAATCCGCAGGCGCTGGCAGGCACCGAGTTCGCGCATGTCGAAACCGTGGCGGCGGATATCTACGACGAAGCCTCGATGATCGCGGCGGCCAAGGGGATGGACGCGATTGCCGCGCACCTGCCCTTCGTGTTCGACCGGGACCTCGCGCAGAAGATGGGCGCAAGCATCGCGGCGGCAGGCAAGGCGAACGGCGTAAAGCGCATTGTCTTCCACACCAGCTGCCACATCACTGACGAGGACATTGGCAGCCCGGCGATGGACGGGCGGCGCGATATCATCGCCGCGATTGCGGGCAGCGGCTGCGAATGGGCGATCATCGAATCGCGCGTGTTCATGGACAATATGATCCGCAGCTGGAACAAGCCCGGCATCGTGAACAAGGGCATCTTTGCCTATCCGGCCAAGCCCGATCTCAGGATTTCGTGGATCTGCCTTGATGACGTCGCGGCCTTCATGGTCGAGGCGCTGACCAATCCGGACCTGCCCAGCGGGCGCTACAAGGTCGGCGGGCCGGAAGCGCTGGTGGGCGACGAGGTTGCCGCGACCCTGAGCAAGGTCTCGGGCAAGGCGATCGTGTTCAAGAGCCTGACGCCGGACGATTTCGCCTCGGCCATGAGCCTGCTGGTGACGGGGTCGGCGGAAGTGAAGCCCGCCTCGATCTATGACGGGATGGCTCAGTTCTATCGCTGGTACAACGCGCAAGCCACCTCGCCGCTGGTGGTGACGCCGGAGGAAATGGCGCGGCACTTCAAGCACAAGCCCGCCAGCCTTGCCGAATGGGCAGCGCGGCAGGACTGGAACGATCCGCGCGATCCGGCGCTTGCCACCCGTATGGCGGGTATGGCGCGCTAGTACCCTTTCGGGCTCATTCAATTCGGTAGGTCCGGATGTGCGGCACTGCCGCTAGTCTCGGCAACAACACAACACTTCTGGGAGATCTCGCGTGACTGAAACCCGCCAATGGCTGCTCAATGGACACCCGCGCGGCCGCCCGATCAACGATGATGATCTGAAGCTGGTGACGACCACGCTGCCCGAACCCGGTCCGGGCCAGATGCTGCTCAAGACGCACTTCCTCGGCTTTGATCCGGCACAGAAGGGCTGGATGGAAAACATTGCCGACTACGTCGCGCCGATGGCTATCGGCGATGTGATGCGCGGCTCGGGTATCGTCGAGGTCGTGGCGAGCAATGGCGGCAAGTTCCCCGTCGGCACCGTGCTGGCCGGTTCGATCTGCTGGAGCGAATACCTCATCCATGACGGCGATGGCCTGATTCCTGCGATGCCCGATCTGCCGCCGACGGCGATGCTCTCGATCCTCGGGACCACGGGCGTGACGGCGTACTGCGGCCTGTTCAAGGTCGGCGAACCGGTGGCGGGTGATGTCGTCGTCGTTTCCGGCGCGGCGGGCGCCACAGGCTCGATCGTCGGCCAGCTGGCCAAGATCGCGGGCTGCACCGTGATCGGCATCGCGGGCGGACCTGAAAAGTGCGAGTGGCTCGTCAAGGAAGCGGGCTATGACCACGCCATCGATTACAAGGCCGGGCCGATCCGCGCGCAATTGAAGGAACTCGCGCCCAACGGGATCAACGTGATCTTCGACAATGTCGGCGGCAAGATCCTGAATGACATGCTCGCGTGCATCGCCACCAATGCCCGCGTGGTGATCTGCGGCGGCATCAGCCGCTATGAAACCGGCAACCTGCCTGCCGGTCCCGAAAACTACTTCAACCTCGTGTTCCGCCGCGCGCGGATGCAGGGCTTCATCGTGCTTGATTGGGCCAGCGAGTTCCCGGATATCCGCCGCCGTCTGGTCAAGTGGGTGAACGAAGGCCGCCTGGCCTACCGCGAAGACGTCCAGCACGGCTTCGAGAACGCGCCTGCCACCTTGCAGCGCCTGTTCTCCGGCTCGAACAAGGGCAAGCAGCTGCTCAAGCTGTAATCCCGGCATCTGGCCCGCGCGCGCCGCATGGCGCTCGCGGGCCAGCTTGTGCCGGCTCAGTTCCGGCACCCCTGCCGGTTTCCTATCAAAAGTATCTAAGACGCGCATAAACAGTTGAGCAGAAGGGCTGGATTGATACCCTTGTACCCGTCAGCTGTACCGCGAAAGAATCCGGGCGGCGGCATCATGAAGCGGGAGAGGCACAATGCAGCACACCAAATCGGTGCGACCGGAATTTCTTTCGAGCACGGCGCGTGTCGCTGCTCTGGCCCTGTTGGCGCCCGGAGCGCTGCTGGCAGCAAACCCGGCGTTGGCCGCTGAAGAGCAGGCCCCGCCGCAGGCCGGAGCGGCTGCGGAAACCACAGCCTCCAGCGGGGTCGAAGACATCATCGTGACGGCCCGCCGCCGTTCGGAAAGCGTGCAGAGCATTCCGGTGGCCGTGCAGGCGATCAGCGCGCAGACCATCCAGTCACGCGATCTCACCAGCCTTGAGAAGATTGCCGCCGCCACGCCGCAGTTCACCGTCGCGCGCGCCTCGAACGGCGCAGGCGCGCAGCTCACGATGCGCGGTATTGGCTCCAACGCGACCTCGATCGGCATCGAGCAGTCCGTCGCGATCGTGGTGGACAGCGTCTATTACGGGCAAGGCCGCGTCATCAACGAAGGCTTCTTCGATCTCGCCCGGGTCGAGGTGCTGAAGGGCCCGCAGGCGCTGTTCTTCGGCAAGAACGCGACGGCCGGCGTGATCAGCCTGACCACGGCGGACCCCGGCAAGGACCGCGAGATCATCGGCCGGATCGGTTATGAGGCCAATGCCCGCCAGCTCTACGGCGAGGCCATCTATTCGACTCCGCTGGGCGACAACTGGGGCCTTCGCCTCGCGGTGCGTGGCTCGAAGATGTTCGGCGGCTGGTATCGCAATGCCGCCGGTTCGCAGAATTACCCGACCCTCGACGTCGCCAAGGGCTTTGTATCGACCAACCACGTCGCCGCCCCCGCCGCGGCCGATCAGCCGCAGGAGCGCGAGCTGATCGGGCGTGCGACGCTGAAGTATGATGGCGGCGGTGGCCTCACCGCGACGCTCAAGGCTTCGGGTTCGTGGAACGACACCATCGGCAATGGCTGGAACTATTCGGCAGTGCGGTGCCCGACGGGCGCGACCGCGCTGAACCCGGCCTACAAGTGCGATGGCGGCTTCAAGATCTACCAGAACAACTTCCCTGTTGACATCGCGCAGGCCACCCCGTTTGCGCGTTCCAACGGCGATCTCTACAACACCTACAAGTCGTGGCAGGTGACCGGCACGGTCAACTACGACATGGAGAACGTCACCCTCAACTCGGTCACCAACTACAACTGGAACAACAACAAGTTCGGCTGCGACTGCGATTTCCTCGGCGGCGGCGTGTGGGCGACGGAAAACGCCAGCTACCACGCCTTCAGCCAGGAACTGCGCGCACAGACCAAGTTCGACAGCCCGGTCAACCTGATGGTCGGCGGTCTTTACCAGAAGACCAGGCGGGACTTCTTCCAGGCGGTGCTCTTCGCCAGTCTCGAGAACTCGGCTGCGCCCACGGGCATGCGCTATGTCGCCTATTCCAAGGAATCGGCGACCGACGGCGAAACCTTGTCGGCCTATGGTCAGGCGACGTGGAAGATCCTCCCCACGGTCGAAGCAACCGCGGGCGTGCGCTACACGCACGAAACCAAGAAGAGCACTTTCACGCAGCCTTACGTGAACCCGGCGCTCACCGGTATCTTCCGTCCGCAGAGCGCTGCGGCGAACGGCGTGCTGACGGGTGACCAGACCTTCAACGACTGGTCGCCGGACGTGACGATCAGCTGGAAGCCGACAACCGACGTGATGGTCTACGGCGCATACAAGACCGCCTACAAGTCGGGCGGCTTCTCCAACAGCGCGATCAACTCCTCGCTGGTGACCGTCAATCCTTCCGCGGACCTTGCGTTCAACCCGGAAAAGGGCCGTGGTTTCGAAGCGGGTATCAAGACCACGCTGTTCGACCGCCAGCTGCGCGCGAACCTGACACTCTACAGCTACAAGTACACCGACCTGCAGATCGACTTCTTCAACGCGCAGGTCTTCGCCTACGTCACCTACAATGCCGGTGCGGCGCGCTCGAAGGGTGCCGAACTGGAGCTGGAATACGCGCCGCGTTCGGTCCCGGGCCTGACGCTGCGCGGCACACTCAATTACAACCGCGCGCGCTATATCAACTTCATCGCGCCGTGCTGGTCGGGCCAGAGCATTGCGGCGGGCTGCTCGCTGAAGGTGAACGGTATCGAGCGGCAGGACCTTTCCGGTACGCCGACTTCGGCTGCCCCGGAATGGACCGCGACGGCCGGGGTTTCCTATGAGACCGACCTCGGATCGAGCCTCAAGATCGGCGGCAACGTCGATACGCGCACCTCGAGCTCGTATCTCGGATCGAGCTTCGGCGATCCCTATACCCGTCAGGATGGCTATGCCGTGCTCGATGCGGGCCTCCGGATCGGTGCCCAGAATGATCGCTGGCAGCTGGCTGTCATCGGCAAGAACCTGACCAACAAGTTCTACTTCATCGGCGGAGGCACCGCACCGCTGACGGGGGCAGGCACTGGCACCAACAACGCCACGCGGGGCGATATCATCGGCTACGGCGCAATGCCGCGCACGGTGCGGTTCCAGCTTACCGTCCGCTATTGATGATCAGCGGGAAGAGGCAGATCAGGGTGACAAGGAGCATAACCGCATGAACCTCGAAACCAGCCTGCCTCTTCCTGCAGAGCCCGGAACCGCTCGGTGCCCCGGGCCGAGCACGCGCGATATCATCCTCGCCGACGGGCAGGACGTGCCGCCCGCGCTGATCGCCGAGGCCTACAGCTTCGCTGGCGATGCCGACATCGAATATGACCGCTACACCAGCTCCGATTTCATGGCGCGCGAGTTCACCCAGATGTGGGCGCGCACCTGGCAATGGGCCGCGCGCGAGGAGCATATTCCCGAAGCGGGCGATTACATCACCTACGATATCGGCCCGTGGTCGGTGCTCATCGTGCGCGGCGATGACATGGAGATCCGTGCCTATCGCAATGCCTGCCTCCACCGCGGCACCCAGCTCAAACGGTCGGACACCAGCGGCAATGCGATGGAACTGCGCTGCCCGTTCCACGGCTGGCGCTGGTCGCTCGAAGGGGGCCTTTCGCATGTGCCCTGCCGGTGGGACTTCCCGCATGTGAAGGACGAGGATTTCAGCCTGCCGCAAGTGCAGATGGAAACCTGGGGCGGGTTCATCTTCATCAACCTCGATCCCGAAGCGCGCCCGCTGGCCGAACAGCTGGGGCCGCTGGCCGAGCATTTCTCCGGCCGCTGGGATCTCGCTGACCGGCGCATCGCGCTCCATGTGCAGAAGGAACTGCCGACCAACTGGAAGGCTGCGCAGGAGGCCTTCCTCGAAGCCTACCACGTCTACGAAACGCACTCTCAGGCGCTGCCGACGGCGGCGGACGCCAATGCGCAGTATGATCTGTTCAGCGATCACGTGACGCGCTTCGTCCACACCATCGGCGTGGCGAGCCCGCACTACACCGGCACGCAGACCGAGCAGGAACTGTTTGACCGGATGCGCGTTTCGCCCGGCGTCCTGCCTGAAGGGCGGACGGCGCGGTCCTATGCGGCGGAGAAGCTGCGCGAACAGATGTCGGCCGATCTGGGCGTCCCGCTGGACATGTATTCCGACAGCGAGATGCTCGATTCCATCGAGTATCACCTGTTCCCCAACATGTGCCTGTTTCCGGGCGTTTCGCTGCCGATGATCTACCGCTTCCGGCCCATCGGCAATGATCCGTCGCGCTCGCTGTTCGATCTCATGTTCCTCAAGCTGGTGCCGCCGGGCACCCCGGTTGAGCATCCGCCCGAGCCGGTGCGGCTTTCGGTCGAGCAATCCTATGCCGAAGCGCCGGGGATGAACCCGGGGCTGGGCGGGGTCTACGATCAGGACACCGACAACCTC
The DNA here is from genome assembly GCF_002278815.1 of Novosphingobium sp. PASSN1. NCBI lineage: Bacteria > Pseudomonadati > Pseudomonadota > Alphaproteobacteria > Sphingomonadales > Sphingomonadaceae > Novosphingobium > Novosphingobium sp. PASSN1. Next base: position 34,978 of record NZ_NKIS01000015.1, read on the forward strand.
GCGCTGCAGTATCAGGGCTTTCTCGGCTCGGCGAAGCGCGGGCAGACGCTGGGCAACTATCAGGAAGCGCGCATCCGGCAGTTCCACCAGACGCTCGACAGCTATCTGGAAAGGGCGTGACGATGGACGCGCTCGACCGTCTCGTTTCGCGGCAGGCAATCTACGACCTCAGCTGCGACTACATGCGCGCGCAGGACCGGCTCGATCCCGCGCTGCACATCTCGGTGTTCCACGATGATGCGACAACCGATTACGGCGCTGGCTGGCAAGGCGATGCAGCGGGCTTCGTCGAATTCGCGCAGCGTGTGCTCACCCCGCACAAGGCCAATCACCACATGATCGGGCAAGTGCGGATCGATTTCGAAAGCGAGACCCAAGCGTTCGGCGAAGTCTATTTTCAGGCGCACCACCGGATCGTGGCGGAGGACGGCGAGCGGGACATGTTCGTCGCCGGGCGCTACGTAGATCGGTACGAGCGGCGCGCGGGCGTGTGGAAGATCGCGCACCGCACCGAACTGGTCGATTGGGTGCGTGATGAGCCCGCAGCCGACTTGCCCGGCAGCGACACGATGTTCCCGTGGGGCGGGCGCAGCCCCGATGATCTCAGCTGCCGGCGCGAGGAGATGCGGACCCGATGAGCAAGGTATACCCTGAGCAGGTCGCCGATCGGTTGGCGATCGTGGATGTGCTGAACCGCTATGCGCGCGGGATCGACCGTTGCGATCTCGCGGTGCTGAAAAGCGTGTGGTGGGACGATGCGCTGGTCGATTACGGCACCGGCGAAGCCCCGGCGCTAGGCTGGTCCGAAACCGTGCTGCCCGCACTTGGCGCGATGCGGCGGACGCAGCACTTCCTCGGCAACATGCTGATCGATATCGACGGCGCGAGCGCAACTGCCGAGACCTATTGCCGCGCGTGGCATGAAGTCGATTCGCCCGATGGCCCGCAGGAAATGGACGTCGGCGGGCGCTATCTCGACAGGCTGGAGAAACGCGGCGACGAATGGCGCTTGCTTCACCGCCGCTATGTGCTCGATTGGAGCCGGAATTGTCCCTCGACTGCGCAGTGGGACGGACCGCTCTACGGTACGCTGAAGCGCCACGGCAAGCGCATGCCCGACGATGCCCTCTATACCGGAGACTGAACCGATGGCCGCTGATCTCGATCCCCGCGTGGCGCTGCTGCTCGACAAGATGGCCTGCACCGAACTCGTCCACCGCCTCGCGCGCGGGATCGACCGATGCGATGCCGATCTGGTGCGCGCGGTGTTCCACCCCGACGCCACTGACGACCACGGCATGTATCAGGGCACGGCCGCCGATTTCGTGCCGTGGGTGATGGAAGTGCTCGCCGGGATGCGCCGCACCCAGCACATGATCGGCAACGTGCTGATCGAGGTGGACGGCGACAAGGCGCAGGGCGAGGCCTATTTCATCGCGCACCACCACATCCCCGGCGAAAGCGGCGATACCTTCATGGTCGCCGCCGGGCGCTATCTCGACCGGTTCGAGCGGCGCGATGGGACATGGAAGATGTCGCACCGCCATGCCGTCTATGACTGGAGCACGGCACAAGCTTCGACCGACATGTGGGACCGCGCCGCCATGCCGGGATACGCATTTGGCGAACGCGGCCACGCCGATCCATCATACAACCACTTCAACGGTGCCTGAAACAGGAGACCATCCCATGACGACTCAAGCACAGCTCGCCCGCGCCCGCGCCACGTCGCTGGCCGATATTACCCCGCTGGCCGATCCGGCGCTGGGCAACGCGCCGATCACGCCGGATCGCTATTTCTCGAAGGAATGGGCGGACCGCGAGTGGGACAAGATCTGGACCAAGACCTGGCAGATCGCGGGCACACAGGCGCAGATCCCCAATACGGGCGACTGGCTGACGGCTGATTTCGGCCCCGAAACCATCGTCTGCGTGCGCGGCGACGACGGGCAGGTGCGCGCGTTCTACAACGTGTGCCAGCACCGCGCGATGCCGGTTGTCTCGGGTGAACAGGGCAACTCCAAGCGGCTCGTCTGCCCCTATCACGGCTGGTCCTATGATCTTGCCGGCAAGCTCAAGGTCGTGCCGGATGAGGCTGATTTCGTGCAGGGTTCGCCGTGCGGCAAGCTCAACCTGATCGAGGTGAAGTGTGAGACCTGGGCCGGGTTCGTATGGATCAACATGGACAACGACGCTGCGCCACTGCGCCAGTTCATGGGGCCGATCGCCGATCAGATCGATACGTATCCGATGGACGCGATGGTCCGCACGCACTGGGTGACGATCGAGGGCAACTTCAACTGGAAGCTGGTGCAGGACAACTTCAACGAGAGCTATCACGTGCCCTTCGTCCATCCGCAGACGAAGTTCGTGATGGAATATGCCTATAGCCAGTGCCAGTTCGATCTCTACCCCGAAGGCCACGCGCGCATGTTCATGCCGGGCGCCGGGCCGACCAAGCAGCTGCGCGGCGGCGAGGCGGAAACGCTCGAAATGCTGCGCGAGGAGCTGGAGTTCTGGGGGCTCGATCCCGCTCAGTTCCGCGGCGGCAAGACGGGCGAGATCCGGAAAGCGCTGCAGAAAGCGAAGCGCGAGAAGGGCGCCGAGAAGGGCTTTGATTTCTCGACCTACCACGATGACCAGCTGACCGATCACTGGCACTACACGATCTTCCCGAACCTCTCGTTCAGCCTCAAGCCCGATGGCAACATCTGGCTGCGCGCCCGCCCGCACGAGACCGATCCGGAAAAGTGCTACTTCGACATGTGGTACATGACGCTCTTCCCCGCGGGCACGACGCGGTACTACTCGCAGTCGATGTCGGAATGGGTCGACGTCTCGGTCCCCGCGCCGCACGTGCAGGGCAAGTGGGGCGAGGTTTCCGCTGGGCCGGGCATCGATCAGGACGTGTCGGTTTGGGAGCAGCAGCAGCGCGGCCTGCACTCGCGCGGCTACAAGCGCGATTACCTCGCGTTTCAGGAACGCCGGGTGCGGTATTTCCACGAGAATCTGGAAAAGTGGATGGCGGACTAGACGTCACGCTCATTCATTCTGCGTCACCCCGGGCTTGACCCGGGGTTAGGCTCTGCTTCCAGCGCAGCGCCGGAAAAAAGAAAGCCAAGGCCCGGATCAAGTCCGGGCCGACGCTTCTGTTGGATGTATTCCAGCGCTGGGCCGCTTACACGCCCGTGCGGGGTGCTACGCCACCTTCACCAGCACCTTCCCGATAGCGCCGCCGCCCAGCATCCGTGCATAGGCGGCGAGCGTGTTTTCAAGGCCCGGCGTTTCGTCAAACCGCGAAACGAGGCGGCCTTCATCGTGCCAAGCGCGCAGCGGGGGGATGAACTCTTCCGCACGGCCGAAGTGATCGGGCACGAAGAAGCCTTCGATCCGCAGCCGCTTCATCAGCACCTGATCATAGCGCGCAGGGCCGGGCAGCGGCTTGTCGGCATCATAGGCGGCAACCAGCCCGCAAACCGCGACGCAGCCGAACAGCGCCATGTTGGGCAGGATCGCATCCAGAATCGGCCCGCCGACATTGTCGAAATAGGCATTGAGCCCGCCGGGCACTTCGGCGGCAAGGCGCGCGGCGATATCGTCGGCCTTGTAGTCGATGGCGATGTCCGCACCCAGTTCCTCGGTCAGGTAGGCGCACTTGGCAGGTCCGCCCGCAATGCCGACGACATGGGCGCCAAGATTGCGCGCGACCTGCACGGCAAGGCTGCCCGTGGCCCCGGCAGCAGCGGAGACGGCGATCCACTGGCCGGGCTGGATGCGCGCGGTATCCCGCACGCCGAGCAGCGCGGTCCAGCCGTTCATGCCGAGCGCACCGAAATGCTCGCGCAGATCAGGGAGGCTTTCATCGAGCGCCATCAGTCCGGCTTCGACCGGGGTGACAACGGAGTAGTCCGCCCACTGGCCGAAGCCGCGCACCAGGGTGCCTTCGGGGAACGCCGCATCGCGGCTTTCGGTGATCCGTCCGATCACGAGGCCGGACATCTTCGCGCCAAGCGGCAGGGGCGGCTGATAGCCATCGGTGCGCGGGCTCATCCACATGCGCGTGCCCGCGTCCATCGAGAGCCACTGCGCGGCGATGCGCACTTGCCCTTCGGTCAGCGGCTGGAGCGCTTCCTCGCGCAAGGAGAGCGCGCTGGCGAAGTCGTCGCCCTTGGGATGGGCATCGAGCTGCCAGAAACGGTTGGTGGTCATGGGGGAGGCTTTCAGCGCAGGCGGATGGTGGTGATGAGGTCGCGCTCCGGTGCGCCATCCTGGGCCGCGTTGGCTATCATCGCGTAGAAACCGAGGAGGCTGGGCCGCGGGCTGTAAAGCTCGGTCATGTGGCCGAGCGTGGCAGTGGTGTCTGCGAAGGCGAAGACGAAGCCATCGGCCATTTCCGCCCGCATGGCGCAAGGCGCGCCCTGCGCTTCGAGCTGGGCCAGCGCGGCATCCACATCGTCTACGAACACGGCCGTATGGTGGATGCCGTAGCTGCCCGAGCCTTCCGGATACATGTCGTGGAAGGGGGAAGGGCCGGGATTGTTCTGCTGGACGAACTCGATCATCACTTCGCCCCATTGGCCATAGGCCGAGGAATGATCGAGCACGCGTTCCACCCCGCGATGCACCGAGCGCGCAACGGGGATGTTGTCCGCCACGAAGAACGGCCCGGAGCCAAACGCCGCGTGGTGCGCAGCCGCAGCCGCGCGCACGTCGGCGCAGAAATAGGCGACCTGCCGGATGGGCCTGCCGATCACCTTACCCGCCCCATCAGGAGAACAGCGATTCCGGCGTTTCGATCAGCGCTTTCAGCGTCTGCAGGAAGGCCGCGCCCGCCGCACCGTCGATGGCGCGGTGATCGACCGAGAGCGAAAGCTTGATCTGGCCCTCGAACGCGATGTCACCGTCTGCCGTTTCCACAGCGACGCGGTTGATCCCGCCAACGGCCAGAATTGCGCCCTGCGGCGGATTGATGATCGCGTCGAATTCCTCGATCCCGAACATGCCGAGGTTCGAGATGGAGAACGTACCGCCGTCCATGTCCTCGAAGCTCAGCCGTCCGGCCTGCGCCTTGTCGATCAGGGCGCGGGTGGTGGCCGCGATCTGCGCGATGTGCATCCGGTCTGCCTGGCGCACGATCGGCGTGACGAGGCCCTTGGGGCTCGCCACCGCAATCGCCACGTCGGCATGGGGGAAGCTGTGCACCGCCTCGGCGGCGACTTGCACGTTGACATCCGGATGGCGGACCAGCGCCATGGCGACGGCCTTGACCAGATAGTCGTTGATTGAAGCCTTGGTGCCCATGACGACGTTCGCCGTCTTGCGCAGCGCGACCAGTTCATCGACCCGCGCCGAAACGCGCAAGTAGAAGTGCGGGATGGTCTGCTTGGCTTCGGTCAGGCGACGGGCGACGACCTTGCGCACCTTGTCGAACGGCTGGACGACCGGCGTGTTGGCGACCGCCACGAAGGGCGCACCGAACGCGGGGGCAGGGGCCGCTTCCGGCACGGCGGGCTTTACCGCGCCAAGCACGTCGGCCTTCGAGATACGGCCGCGCGGGCCGGTGCCCTTGAGCGTGCTCAGGTCGATGCCATACTGCGCGGCAAGGCGCGCGGCGAGGGGCGAGGCATAGATCGCCTGCGCCACCGGCGGCAGATCGGCGGGACCCTTCGGCGTATAGACCTGCTCTGGGCGCATCGCCTGCACCACATCCTGATAGGTGATGCGGCCACCCCGGCCCGAACCCGCGATGGGCTCGATATCGACCCCATTGGCTTCGGCAAGCTTCAGGGCTTCGGGGCTGATCGGGCGGTTGGTGACGATCTTCTTCGGCGCAGCAGCGGCGGGGGCAGGGGCCGGTTCCGGCGCAGCGGCAGCAGCAGGCGCTGCGTCTGCGCTGGCGGCCTTGGCGGCAACCCCGGTTTCCGCCGGCTTGAACGCGGCGATGAAGGCGTCAACCTCGGCATCCGTGGTGGCGGCATCGGTGAACACGCCCAGCAGCGCGCCCACCGGGTGCGGCTGATCGCTGGCGGGCACGAGCACGCGCTTCAGCACGGCATCGTATTCCGCTTCGACTTCGTTGGTGATCTTGTCGGTTTCAATGAGGCAGATGACCTGGCCGCGCGTGAACGCCTGGCCTTCCTGGACCATCCATTCGGCAATGGTGCCCTCGGTCATTTCGATGCCCCACTTGGGCATGCAGAAGGGGCGGATATCGGCCATGACGGCTTCCTTAGCGGTAGGAGAGGACCTTGCGCACCGCCGCTTCGATCTTGGGGATCGAGGGCAGGTACGCGGTTTCCAGCTCGCGCGCGAACGGGACAGGGGTGTGCGGCGGGGTGACGCTGAGCGGGGGGGCCTTGAGGCTGGCAAAAGCCTTTTCCGCCACCATCGCGCAGATATCACCGGCAAAGCCGCAGCGCGGGTTTGATTCGTCGACCACCACGAGGCGGCCGGTCACTTCGACCGAATCGAGGATCGCTTCTTCATCCAGCGGGCTGGTGGTGCGCGGATCGATCACGTCGCAGCCGATGCCTTCCGCCGCCAGCTTGTCGGCCACGGCCTCGCAGAAGCCGAGCAGCAGGCCGGTGGAGACGATGGTGACATCGTTGCCCGCGCGGGTCAGGCGCGCGTGGCCGAAGGGGATCATGAAGTCCTTGTCGTCGGACACTTCGCCCTTCACGCCGTAGAGCGCCTTGTGCTCCAGGAAGATCACTGGGTCATCATCGCGGATCGCGGTGCGCAGCAGGCCCTTCACGTCGGCCGGGGTGCTGGGCATCACGACCTTGAGGCCCGGCATCCCGGTCAGGATCTGGTGGACCGCCTGGCTGTGCTGCGCGGCGGCGTTGTAGCCCGCGCCCCAGGCCATGCGGATCACCGCCGGGCACTTGGTCTTGCCGCCGAACATGTAGCGGAACTTGGCGAGCTGGTTCCAGATCTGATCGAGCGAAACGCCGATGAAGTCTGCGAACATGAGTTCGGCCACCGGGCGCTTGCCCGAAAGCGCGAGGCCCGCCGCTGCGCCCATGATCGCGCTTTCCGAGATCGGGGTGTCGATCACGCGGTCTGCGCCGAACTTGCCGTAGAGGCCGGTCGAGGTCGACCAGATGCCGCCGATGGCCTCAGGGCCGCCTGCGGTGCCGTTGCCGCCCACAATATCTTCGCCCAGCACCACGACGTTCTCGTCGCGCTCCATTTCCTCGGCGATCGTGGAGAGGACCGCCTCGCGATACATCATTCTTGCCATTGGTCGCGCTCCTGGGGGCTCAGTACGAGATATAGACGTCGGAGAGGACGTCCTCGGGGGTGGGCCGGTCGGCAGCCTTGGCCTTGGCCACGGCAGTTTCGATGGCGTCCATCACGTCGGCATCGACAGCATCGATATCGGCATCGGTCAGCAGACCGGCACCGGTTACGCTGGCGCGGAACTTCTTGATGCAATCGCGCGTCTCACGGATGCGATCAAGCTCGCCCGGGCCGCGATAGCGCTGCGGATCGCCTTCGAAGTGGCCGAAGAAGCGCTCGGTATCGAACTCGACCGCCGCCGGGCCATTGCCGGGAACGCGAACATATTCGAGCACTTCGCGCATCGTTTCATAGACCGAGAAGAAATCGGTGCCGTCCCCGCGCCACACCTTCATGCCGAAGGCCTGCGCGCGGCTGGCGATGTCCTTGTCGGTGCCGACCGCGTATTCGAACCCGGTGTGTTCGGAATAGTGGTTGTTTTCAAACACGAAGATGCACGCCGCCTTGGTGACGACGGCCATGTTCATCGCCTCGAACGTGGTGCCCTGGTTGCATGCGCCGTCGCCGGAGAAGGCGATGGAAACGTGGCCCTTGCCATCGATCTTGGCGGCAATGCCCGCGCCCACCGCAATCGGCGCGCCCGCGCCGACAATGCCGTTCGCGCCCAGCATGCCCTTGTCGATATCGGCGATGTGCATCGAGCCACCCTTGCCCTTGCACAAACCTTCGCGGCTACCCCAGATCTCGGCCATCATGCCGTTAACATCGCAGCCCTTGGCAAGGCAGTGGCCGTGGCCGCGGTGGGTGGAGACGATCTTGTCATCGGTCGAAAGATGCTCGCACACGCCGACCGCGACGGCTTCCTGCCCGCAATAGAGGTGGGTGAAGCCGGCGATCTCGCCGGTCTGGATATCGACGTGCAGGCGTTCCTCGAATTCGCGGATGACCTTCATCTGGCGATAGGCCTGCAGCAATTGGTCGCGGCTCAGTTGCACCTTCAATCTCCCGGTTACGAGGCCGCGCGGGCGGTGGTGGCCGCGCGCAGATCATGCAAATGACATGGCCACCCAGCACTACGCTTGAGAAGCCGCAAAAGTGATAGGTAAGCGCGGATTTCCGCGCAATCACCGATCTGTGCGAGGTACCGTTCCACCGGCGATGATGGAAGCCCCATCATCGATCACATGGCTCTGTCCATTGATGAAGCGGCTCTCGTCCGAGGCGAGGAACAGGACGAGGTTCGCCACATCAACCGGCTCGCCCAGCCGGTTCATCGCGGTGGCGTTGTCGTGCGCCGGGGCCGCTGCGCCCAGATCGGCCAGCTTGCCGCCAAGGCTGCGCACCATCGGCGTATCGATCCCCGCCGGGAGCACCGAATTGGCCCGCACGCCCCGCCCGTTCTTGATCGAATAAGCGGCGGTGGCGCGGGTATAGGCGTCGATGGCGCCTTTGGCGGCGCTATAGGCAGCAAAGGTCGGCTCGCCCTGGATCGCGGCGATCGAGGCCATGTTGACGATCGAACCGCCGCCGTTCGCGGCCATCGCGGGGATGGCGTGCTTGGTGCCGAACACCACGCCGTCGATGCTGACAGCCATGATCTTGCGGTAATTTGCCTCGGTCAGCGTTTCGGGATCGCCGAATTCGACGACGCCCGCGTTGTTGACGAGGACGTCGAGCCGTCCGTGGCGCGCTACCACATCGGCAACGAGCGCTTCCCATGCCGCTTCGCTGGTCACGTCGAGGCGGTGGTATTCTGCCGCCTCGCCCAGTTCCGCCGCAAGCGCGCTGCCCGCCGCGTCATCGACGTCGGTAAGGATCACGCGCGCACCCTCGGCCACGAACAGCCGCGCATCCGCCGCGCCGAGGCCTTTGGCCGCACCGGTGACGATGGCGACTTTGCCTTTCAGACGATCCATGCCTCAGCCCTCCAGCTTCACCGCGCCGGGGCGCGGCGGGCCGGCTTCGCGGGCGACGAGCGCGGTTTCGTGGTAGTGGATGGTGTATTCCACCATCAGCCCGTCCACGCAGCGCGTCGTCTCTGCCAGCGAGGTGCTGATGCGGTTGCCCGTCAGCTTCGAGGTCATCGACATGCGCAGCTGCAGGCAGAAGTAGTTCTCGTCCGTCAGGATGCCCAGCCGATCGACCACGACGTCGTCCCAGTAGCTCCACACGTGGGGGAACAGGCGGATCAGCGCATCCTGCCCCTTCCAGTCGCCGCCGAAGGGAAGCTCCGGCGGCTCGTGTACGACATAATCGGGCGAGGTGATCGCCATCAGCCCGGCCCAATCGCCCTTGTCGATGCAGCCGAGCATGGTCTCGGCGAGTTCGCGCGGTGTCTTGGTCATGAGATCAGAACTGCACGCGCTTGGTGAAGCCGCCGTCGATCACCAGATTGACGCCGGTCGAGTAGGACGAGGCCGGGCTGGCGAGGAACACGACCGAGCGCGCCACTTCGTCCGGTGCGCCAAGGCGGCCCATCGGCATCTGCGCCTTGATGCTGTTGTAGAAGTCCGGCATCGCGCCCTGGATCATCTCCCAGCTGCCGCCGGGGAACTCGATCGGGCCGGGCGACACGGTGTTGACACGGATGCCCTTGGGCGCAAGCGCCTGGCCAAGCTGCGAGGCATAAGTGATCAGCGCGGCTTTGATCGCGTTGTAGGCCTGCGGCATGATGAAGGTCTCGACCGCAGCGGTGGACGACATCACGATGATCGAGCCTGCGCCCGAGGCTTCCAGCGCCGGAGTCAGCGTCTCGATGCCCTTGACCGCGGCCATGATGTCCACGTCGAGGCACTTCTGCCAATCCTGCGTGGCACCCGCGCCCGAAACGCTCGCCATGTTGATGAAGATGTCGCAGCCGCCGAGCTTCTCCACGGCGCCATTCAACCACGCGACGTAGCCTTCGAGGTTGCCGGTCATATCGAACGCATCGCCGTGCGCCTTGCCGGGATTGCCCGCAAGAACGGCCAGTGCGGCATCGATCTTGCCCTGATCGCGCGAGAAGAACGCGACGTCCGCGCCTTCGCTGGTGAGGATCTTGAGGATTTCGAGGCCGATGCCGCGCGCACCGCCGTTCATGATGACTTTCTTGCCCTTGAGACCCAGATCCATCGCGCTCTCCATCCATGGTTCGTGCCCGGCAAGTCCGGGCTTTTGCCGCGCCAGAATAGCCAAATCCGGATGCCTGACAGCGCGCGGAAATGATAGTTTCTGAGCCTTCTGAATCGCCTTAGGCTCCGCTCAAATCGGGCCAAGATCTGGGCCAAGATCGGGAGAGACCATGGCTATCGCCGGACCAATCGAAGACCAGCTCGCGATCCGCGCGCTGCACGACACTTACGCTGACGCCGTGTTCCGGCGCGATGCGGCCGACTGGGGCGCGCTCTGGGCGGACGATGCCGTCTGGGATCTGGCGGGCACCACGGTGAACGGCAAGGACTCCATCGTTGGCCTGTGGCAGGGCGCGATGGGCACTTTCGCGTTCGTGGGCTTCTTCCAGCAGACCGCCGCCATCGTCATCGACGGCGATACGGCAACGGGCCGCGTCTACACCAACGAAACGCTTGAAGACCTCGAAGGCAAATTGCGCCGCAGCATCGGCCGCTATGAGGACACTTACGTCAAGCGCGGCGGGACCTGGCTCTTCAAGAGCCGCAGCTTTGCAGTTCTGAAGGGGTATGAATGATGATCGTCGTTGTTGCAGGTGAAATCGATTTCGCGCCTGAAGTCCGTGATGAAGTTCTGAAGGACGCCCAGCCGCTGATCGACATGGCGCTCGCCGAAAAGGGCTGCCGCCACTACGCGTGGAGCCTCGACCCGCACAATCCGGGCCGTATCCACGTGTTCGAGGAGTGGGAGACGGCAGAGGATCTGGCCGTGCATCTGCTCGCCGAATCCTACTTCAAGATGGGCGCTCACCTCGCGGGCTTCACCATTCTGGGCGCAAACACGCGCAAGTATCGCTGTGACATTTCGGAGCCGGTCTATGGCCCCGACGGCGTGGCCACCGCCAATTTTCTCACCGCAAAGGCCTAATTGAAAAGGAAATACCTCTCATGACCAATCTTTCGGGCAAGGTCGCCGTCGTGATCGGCGCGGCGGGTGCGGGCAACATGGGCCAGCACATTGCGCAGACCCTCGCCGATGCGGGGGCGAAAGTCGTCGTCGCCGGGCGCAAGGCCGATGAACTCTCGCGCTTCGCCGGGGTGATCGCGGGCGATTGGGCGCTGTGCGATCTGTCGAAGAAGGCCGATGTCGAAGCGCTTGCCACCACGGTGCTGGAACGGCACGGCAAAGTGGATATCGCCATCAACGCTACCGGCTGGGGCCTGCTCAAGGGCCTGCACGAGATCACCGAGGACGAGCTCGACCAGATCATCGCGCTGCAGCTGAAGGGCGTGCACTACTTCCTCAGCGCGTTCATCCGCGCGATGCCGCATGGCGGTTCGCTGGTGCAGATTTCTTCGGCCACCACGCAGTGCATCATCGATGATCACGCCGCCTATATCGCCACCAAGGCGGGGTCTGAGGCGCTGATCCGCTGCGTCGCCAACCAGTATGGCCCGCAGGGCATCCGTGCCAACGTGCTCTCGCCCGGCTTCACCTCAAGCCCGATGACCGAGCAGTCGTTCGCGGTGCCCGGCCTCGTCGATGCGTTCACCAAGGAATATCCGCTGGGCCGTGTCGGCACTTCGGAAGACATCGCCAAGGCCGCGCTCTGGGTCGTCAGCGACGATTGCTTCATGTCGGGCCAGAACCTGCAGATCAACGGCGGCCTGACCCTGCGCCGCAACCCGCGCCCGGGCGAGATCCAGGCTGCTATCGGCGCTGCAATGGCGGCGATTCAGGCGGCGGGGAACTGATCAGACCGCAGCTTATACACTGCCTTGAAAGCCCTCTCTCCGAAAGGAGAGGGGGCTTTTTCGTTTTCGCCCAAGCCGCCCCGCCTTCGTCACCCCGGGCTTGACCCGCGGTTGGGCTTTTCTGCGGGTGCAGCGCGTGACCATAGAAGCCTAGCCCCGGGTCAAGCCCGGGGCGACGGAAAGTGTGGCGGTATGGACCGTGTGTGGTTTGGGAGGTGCCGGAGGCGCAGCGCCTACCCTGCCTTCTCCGCTTCCATCTGCGCCTTGATCATGCCGCGCAGCACATCCTTGCGGATCTTGCCCGAAGCGGTGCGGGGGAAGCTTTCCACCCATTCGATGCGTTCGGGGCACTTCTGCTTGGCAAGGCCCGCATCGCTGACGAAGGCCGAAAGGCTCGCCATGTCCGGATGATCCGCACCTTCGGGGATCAGATAGGCGCAGATGCCCTCGCCAAGACGCGCGTGCGGCATGGAGACGACGGCGGCTTCCTTGATCGCGGGGTGCAGATGCATCACGTCCTCGATTTCCTTGGCGCTGATGTTCTCGCCGCCTCGGATGATGAGGTCCTTCTTGCGTCCGGTGATGACAAGCGAGCCCGATGGCGTGATGCGGCCGATATCGCCGGTCTTGAAATAGCCGTCCTCGGTCAGCGCCTCGCGCGTCTGCGCTTCGTCGGCATAACCCAGGAACATGGCCGGGCCGCGCACGAGGATTTCGCCGTCGCTGCCGTGGGGTACTTCGTTTCCGTCGTCATCCACCAGCCGCAGTTCATAATCGAGCGGCCGGCCATCGGTCTCGGCGGCCAGTTCAAGGCTTTCTTCGGGCAAGACACCCGGCGTCGCCAGCGGCACTTCGCTGCTGCCATAGACGCGGTAGGCGCAGGCGTGTGCGAGGCGCTTGTTGGCGGTGTAGACCAGCTCCGAAGGGATCGCTGCGCCGCCGCAGGCAAAGCGGCGGAAGGTGGGGAGCTTGGAACCGGCGGCGTCCGCCGCATCGCACAGTTCCTGCAGGAAGGGCGTTGCGGCGACGGTGGAAGTGATTCCGTAGCGGTCGATCAGTTCGACCGCCTCCTTGGCCTTCCACACTTCCATCAGCACGACCTGACTGCCCGAGGCGAACGGCTTCTCCAGCCCGCCGGAAAACCCGCTGATATGCGTCACGGGGGAGGGCATCAGCGTCACGTCACCCGGCACGCCGCTATATTGGCGGCCGAACTGTGCCACCCGGTCCAGCGTGTTGTGCGAATGGAGCACCGCCTTGGCCCGGCCCGTGGTGCCGGAGGTGTAAAGAACGAGCTTCAGCGCATTCGGGTCGACCTTCTCGAGCGGCGTGTTGAGGCCCCGCCCATGTTCTACCAGCGCGGCGAAATCGGGCGTGCGTTCGGTGGGGCGCACGTAGATGACGTGCTTCAGATCGGGCAGGTGCGGGCGCACCCGGTCCATCATCCCGGCGAAATCGTAGCCCCTGAAGCTTTCCGCTACGAAGTAGGCCTTGGCCCCGCAATCGCCCAGCATCTGGATCACTTCGGCATCGCGGTAGATCGGCACGATCGGCGCGATCACGAAGCCGCCGAGATTGGCGGCGAGATTGATCACCGAAGCCTCGACCCAGTTCGGCACCTGAAAGCCGATCACATCGCCGGTGCGCAGGCCCAGATCGCGCAGCGCCCGCGCCAGTGCCTCGCCGTCCGCCAGCAGGCTGGCATAAGTCGGGGCAGCGGGATCATTGAGGTACACGACCTTGTCGGGATCGGTCTCGGCCCAACGGCGCGCGTAATCGCCGATGGTCATGTCGGTCCAGCTGCCATCGGCAGCGTATTGCGCAAGGTGCGCGGGGATCGTGGTCATGGGATGCTTTCGTTCGAAGGTCAGTTGGCGCCTTAGTTGGACAGGGTCTGCTGGTAGAGCGGATTGTCCTCGGCGTAGAAGTTGCAGTGGAAGCCGCTGGGCACGCGGAAGGGAATGAGGACGCGGGCAATCGGCCCGGCTGCGATATCCTTGGCGGCGAAGATCGCCAGTTCGCTGGTGCCGCTGTTCGCGGGGTGAACCAGCGTCATCGCATAGCCGTCGGCTTCGTCGGTGCTGCCAAGGCGGGGGGCGAAGACAAGCTCGCCCGCCGCAGCGCCCGCGCCGAAGTGCCAGATATCTTCCTCGCCCGTCTGCGTGTCATACCGCAGCACCGCGTCCATGCCCTCCACGCGGCCATCGCGCGACTTCAGGTTGATGTTGGCGAAGCTGTGGCGGCTCTTGCGCGTCATCAGGCGGTCGTCGGGCCTCGGGAACTGGATGTCGCGCCCGTTGAGCACTTCTTCCTTGATCCAGCCGGTGTTGCCGCTGGGGTCGATGGTCCAGCGGCGCAGGCTCTGCTGGGTATCGCCGTGGGTGCGCCGCGCGCCGGTCTCGTCCGGGAACAGCGCCGTGCCGTTGGCAGCGGCCACATCGGCGATGATCTTGCCGTCCTCTTCCCACACGTTGAGCTCGTGGAACATGTGGCGCGGCTCGAACTCGAACCATTGGATCTGGTCCGCAGTCCCCTCGCGCGGCATGACCGCGAACTTGGTCGGGCGGTCGTTGACCCACGCGGTCATCGGCCCGCCTGCGGCGAAACGCTTGAGGTCGGTGTCGATAGGGATGAACGGAAAGATCGCCCAGTTTTCAGTCAGCAGGAAGGTGTGCATCAGGCTGAAATGCGGCATCGGGATGATCTCGGTCTTGCGGATCGTGCCGTCTGCCGCGACCACATCATAGCGCATTTCCGCCGGGCCCATCATGCCGTGGATGGCCGCCCCGGTGTTGATCATCTCGCGCGTCGCGTAATCGATCTTGGGATGCGCCGAGAAGCTGGAGGTGACGAGGCCGCCATACGTCTCCTCGTGCAGCGTATCCAGTTTGCGTGGATCGAGCGCCACCGGCGGCGCGCCTTCCATCAGCGCCAGCAGTTGCCCGCCATGGAGGATGATGTTGGTGTTGCCGGTGTTGTACCGCTTGCCCTGCACGCTGGGGTCGGACGTCATCGGATTGCCGAAGATGCCGAACAGGCGGCGCCCGGCGGCCTTTTCCAGTTCGAACTTCTCGGTCTTCACCCAGCGGTTGCGCATCGAGACGCGGCCATCGGCAAACTCGAAGGCAAACACCATCCCGTCGCCATCGAACCAGTGATAGTCCCCCTCGCGCGGGGGATAGAGCGGATCGGGGCCGTTGCGATAGAACATGCCCGCAAGATCATCGGGCAGCTTGCCCTCGACGATCAGATCGGGGGCATCGGCTTCGAACCGGATCGGCGCATGGTGGCCCGAAAGATAAGGGTGATCGAAGAACGGTTCTGCCATGGCCCCGGAATCCCTCTATGGCCGCGTTGGATCACGGCTTCTGCGCACTGTGGGTGCGATGGGGGGCATGTTCACCTCATAAAATGGGGAGTAGGCTAAAATGGGGAGTGCGCCTTGCCAGACCGGCAAAAATGAGAGTCGTCTTGGCGGCGGCGGGGTCTAGGCTCTAACCTTTGGGGGTTTCCCCCGTTCAGGAGCTTACCCGTGACGCAAAATCGCCGTTTCCTGCTGGCCCGCCGCCCCAATGGCGCGCCTGTGGCCGAAGACTTCAGCCTTGTTTCAGAAGCCTTGCCCGAGTTGGCGGACGGCCAGTTCCTGATCCGCAACCACTATGCCTCGCTCGATCCCGCCATGCGCGGCTGGATGGACGATGCGCCGAGCTATATGCCGCCGATCCCGCTCGGCACCCCGGTGCGCGCCTCGACCGTGGGCGAAGTGGTGGCCAGCAAGACCGCCGATTTCCCGGTGGGCCAGTGGGTTTCCGGGCTGAACGCCATCGAGGAATACTCGGTCTCGCAGTCGGGCGGCTTCAGCGCGGCTATCGATCCCACGATCGTCCCTTCGCCGACGAACTTTCTCTCCGTGCTCGGCGCAGTGGGGATGACCGCCTATTTCGGCTACCTTGAAGTGTGCAAGCCGCAGCCCGGCGATGTCGTGCTCGTCACCGGCGCGGCAGGCGCGGTCGGCTCGCTCGTCGGCCAGATCGCCAAGATCAAGGGCGCCAGCAATGTCATCGGCATCGCGGGCGGGCCGGAGAAGTGCAAGCGCCTCGTCGAACGCTACGGCTTCGATGTCGCCATCGACTATCGCGGCAAGAACGTGGACCAGCTTTCGGCCGAGATCGCGGCGGCGGCTCCGAACGGCGTCAACGTGATCTTCGAAAATGTCGGCGGCGATATCCTCGATGCCGGGCTCAACAACCTCGCGATGTATGCCCGCATCGGCGTGTGCGGCCTGATCAGCGAGTACAACAACGCGGGTGAGAAGACCGGCGCGCGCAACATTTGGCAGCTCATCGTCAAGCGCGCCTCGATGACCGGCCTGCTGGTGGCGGACTACGTGCCGCGCTTCGGCGAGGGCATTGCCGCGATGGCGGGCTGGATGAGCACCGGCAAGCTGGTGTTCGACGAGCATATCGACGACGGCATCGACAACGCGCTCCCGGCGTTCCTGCGGCTGTTCAGCGGCTCGAACGACGGCAAGATGATCCTGAAGCTGAGCTGACCCGATGGCCCAGACGCTTCTCGTCCTCTCCGGCGGGCATCCGTATGAGGAAGCGCCGTTCGCGGCCTTCCTCGATGCCGTGGCGGGGCTGCTGCCGGGCGACTGGCAGGTGGTCCATTACGTCCACCCCGAGGCCGAGGAGCGCGTTGCCGCAGGCGCGGCAGACAGCGCGGATGCGGTGCTGTTCTACGATATGCCGGGCTACACGTTCGCCGATGGCACGGTGAAGACGGCCGCGCCTTCGGATGCGTTCAAGGACGCCATCACGCGCCGCTTCGCGAGCGGGCGCGGCGCGGTGATGATGCACCATGCCATCGCGGGCTGGGCGGAATGGCCGCAGTGGAGCGAATGGGTCGGCGGGCGCTTCCTCTACCAACCCGGCACGGTGCGCGGAGAGGCGAAGCTCGATTCCGGCTATCGCCACGATGTCGATTACACCGCGCAGCTGGTGGCGCAGCATCCGGTGCTGGAAGGCATTCCGGCAACCTTTCCGGTGAACGACGAGGTCTATCTCGGCGAAGTGTTCGAGGACGACGTTACGCCGCTGATCCGCGCGCGGCATGATTACGTGGCGGAAAACTTCTATTCCGCCGCCCATGCCGTTGCTGGGCGCATGTTCGACAACGCCGATTGGCCGCACCCGCCGGGCAGCAATCTGGTGGCGTGGGCCAAGCCTGCGGGCGGCGCGCAGATCGTCTACTGCCAGTTCGGCGATGGCCCTCACACTTATGCGAACACCGTCGTCCGCCAGATCATTGCCAACGCGCTGGCCTGGACCGCGCAAGGATAGGGAGAAAGCCATGAGCCCGCAGCAAGTGGTCGAAGCGTTCATCGCCGCGTGGAATCGGGGCGATGCGCCCGCCGCGTTCGCCATGATGGCCGAGGATATCGTCTGGCATAACATCCCGATGGAGCCTGCCGTCGGCCTTGCCGGGGTGCAGGCGCTGATGGCGCAGTTCCCGCCCATCGAGGGCACCGAGTGGATCACCCACCACATCGCCGCCAGCGGCAATGTCGTGCTGACCGAGCGGACCGACAAGTTCCTCGTCGCCGGGCGCTGGCGGGCCATCCGCGTCTCCGGTACGTTCGAGATCAACGCCGAGGGCAAGGTGGCGAAGTGGCGCGACTATTTCGACATGGCCGAGTTTCAGCGGGAGTTTGCCTGAGTGGAAATCGCACGCGGCAAGGATCTGACGGGGCGGCGCGCCGTCGTCACCGGGGCTGCATCCGGCATGGGCAAGGCGGCAGCGGCGCGGCTGATGGCGGAAGGCGTAGCCGTGCTCGGCGTTGACCGGGCGAGCGATGGGATCGTTGGCACGCATACGCTGGTGGCAGATGTGGGTGATGCCGATTCCATCGCGGCCATTGCCGGGGCGGCGGAAAGCCTGCTCGGCGGCTGCGACATCCTCATCAACAACGCAGGCGTCTGCCCGGCAGGCCCGTTTGCCGAGATGACCGAGGAACAGTGGAATTCCGCGCTCGGCATCAACGTGACCGCCGTGATGAAGCTCACCCGCGCGCTGCTGCCGCTGCTGGGCGCTTCGGGGCGTGGGCGCGTGGTCAATGTCGGCTCGATCATGTCGCGCTATGGCGATGCGGGTCTGGTGGCCTACACCACTTCCAAGCACGCCATCCTCGGCCTCACCCGCGCGCTGGCGATGGAACTGGGGCCGCAGGGCATCACGGTGAACTGCGTTCAGCCGGGCGCTATCGCCACGGGCATGACGAGGGGGCTGTTCGAGGACACGCCGGGGGCCAAGGACTATTACGCGGGCCGATCCGCGCTGGGCCGGGTCGGCCAGCCGGAAGACGTGGCCGATGTGATGGTGTTCCTCGCCACCGATGATGCCCGGTTCATCACCGGACAGGGCATCATGGTCGATGGCGGGGCGATGGTTCACTCGTGAAGGTCTTCCCCCAAAGGGCAAGCCAACCTAGCATTTTCGCGCGTGGCACGGGGTATTTCACGGTGCCAAACCGATATCCAATCAAGAGGGGCCAGGATCGCCATGAATGAAATGACCAAGAGCCTGCTCGATCCCGAGGTGATGCAGAATCCGTTCCCGCTCTATCAGTGGGCACACGCCAATTCTCCCGTGGTGATCTTGCCTGAAACCGGCACCAAGGTTGTGATGGGCTACGAGATGTGCTCGGAAGCTGCCGGGAAACCTGACGTGTTTTCCAACGATTTCAGTGGCGTGCTTTCGGGTGCGCTGGCTGAAGATCCGGAAGTGAGCGGCATCCTGGCGCAAGGCTGGCCGCAGATGAACACCCTTCTCACTGCCGATCCGCCAGTTCACACGCGCTTCCGCAAGCTGGTAAACCTCGCGTTCTCGATGCCGCGCGTGAATGCGCTGGAGACTGGCATTCGTGATAAGGTCAATGGCTTGATCGATGGTTTCATCGACAAGGGCAAGTGCGACTTCGTGACGGAGTTCAGCGTTGGCCTGCCGGTGCAGGTGATCTGCGAGCAGCTGGGCTTTTCTCCCGCCGAGCGCGCGGACGTGAAGCGCTGGTCCGATGCCTTTGCCGACCGGCTGGGCCACATGATCCCGCGTGAGCGCGAGATTGAGTGCGCGCACGAGATCGTCGATTTCCAGCGCAAGCTGAAGGTGAAGATCGACGCGCGCCGCGAAAACCCGACCGACGACCTCCTGTCGGACGTCGTCAACGCGCGGCTCGATGGCGAAACCCCGCTGAATGACGCGGAAATCCTCTCGATTGCCCAGCAGTTGATGGTGGCGGGCAACGAGACGACAACGCACTCGCTGGCGGGCGGCATCGTCCACCTCGCGCAAAACCCTGATCAGCAGGCCAAAGTCCGCGCCAATCCGGCGCTGATCGGCAACATGATCGAGGAAGTGCTGCGGCTCGATACGCCGACTGCGGGCATGTGGCGGCTGGTGATGCGCGATACCGAACTGGGCGGGCAGAGCTTCAAGCAGGGCGAGATGGTCATGCTGCGCTATGCCGCAGCCAACCGCGATCCGGCGAAGTACCCCGATCCCGACAAGTTCGACGTGGAGCGCACCAATGCGCGCACCCACCTCGCGTTTGGCAAGGGCATCCACATGTGCGTGGGCAACATGCTGAGCCGCAAGGAAATGACCGTCGCGTTCACCGAACTGCTGCGCCGACTCGATGATATCCGCATCAAGGACGGCGCGGAGCTCCGCGTCTCGCCGAACCTGCTGCTGCGCGGGTTCGTCTCCGTTCCCATCACTTACAAGAAAGCTGCCGCGTGAACTTCGATCTCGACGAGAACCAGGAACTGTTCAAGGCAGCGGTCGAGCGCTTCTGCCAGGGGCAGGACGTGGCAGCACGGCGCGCGGCGCGCAGCCAGCCGGGCGGCATCGACCGCGCGCGCTGGAAGGAACTGGCGGAGCTGGGGCTGATCGGCCTTGCCGCGGGTGAGGCCGATGGCGGCATGGATGGCTCGCACGGCGATCTGGCCGTCGTGGCGCAGGCGCTGGGCCATGCGCAGGCGGTCGAACCGTGGCTGGAGTGCGGCTTCCTGCCCGCACGCCTGCTGGCGGGTACGGCGCATCTTGAAGGCGTGATTGCGGGCGAAACCATCGCCGCCTTCGCCTTTGCCGAACCGGGCCGCCGCTTCGTGCTGGAAGCACAGGGCGTGAAGGTGAAGGGCGGCAAGGTTTCGGGCACCAAGCAGTTCGTGCTGGGCGGCGGCGCGGCGGACCTGTTCGTCGTGACGGCGGAAGAAGACGGCAAGACCGGACTCTATGTCGTCGATGCCAAGGCGGCCGAGGTCGAAGTGCGGCCCTATCCTGTGGCGGATGGCGGCGTTGCGGCGATTGTCACGTTCCACGATGCGGCTGCGGAAGGCCCTCTTTCAGCGGATCTCCACGCCGTGATCGAAGAGGCGCGGCTGATGGCGGCGGCGGAAATGGTCGGCATTGCCAGCCGCTTGTTTGCCGATACGCTGGAATACCTGAAAACGCGCGAGCAGTTCGGCCAGCCGCTTGGCCGGTTCCAGGTGCTGCAGCACCGCATGGTCGATGTCTATGCGCGGGTCGAAAGCGTGCAGTCCGCCGTGCTGCGCGCGCTGCTCCAGCCGGCGGCGCCGATGGCGGCGATCAAGGCCCACGTGGCGGAAAACGCGATCTGGGTCGGCCATCAGGCAGTGCAGCTGCATGGCGGCATGGGCATGAGCGACGAACTTGGCGTGGGCCACGGCCTGAAGCGGATCGTCCTGCTCTCGAAGCTGTTCGGCGATCCCGCCAGTGATATTCTGGATTATGCCCGCGCGGCGTGACGCAAGTTTTGGAGTACGTTGAATGACCAAGCGGATTGACGCCCACTTCGTGGCCGCGGGCAAATATCACGATATCGACTTCGCCCGGCTTGAGGTGCTCAAGCTGCTGGGTGAGCATCCCGAGATCCGCACCACGGTGGCGATGGACTTTTCCAACACCGAGCGGCTGGAACAATGCCAGCTCCTCGTCACTTACACCTGCACCGTGCTGCCGACGCCGGAAGAGACGGTGAAGATCAAGGAATGGCTGGAGCGCGGCGGGCGCTGGCTGGCGCTGCACGGCACCAATTCGATCCTGAAGTTCGTCGAAGGCGGGGTCGATTGCCCCGAAGAACGCGATGATCTGATGGAAGTGCTCGGCACCCAGTTCAAGGCGCATCCGCCGATTGGGCCGTTCCGTGTCGAGGTGGTCGACAAGACCCATGCGCTCACGCAGGG
The DNA here is from genome assembly GCF_002278815.1 of Novosphingobium sp. PASSN1. Taxonomy (NCBI): domain Bacteria; kingdom Pseudomonadati; phylum Pseudomonadota; class Alphaproteobacteria; order Sphingomonadales; family Sphingomonadaceae; genus Novosphingobium; species Novosphingobium sp. PASSN1. The sequence goes on from NZ_NKIS01000015.1 coordinate 56,345, forward strand.
CCTCGAAGATTTCGATATCATCGACGAGCTCTACATCATGAAGGAAAAGGCACCGATCAAGGTCCTGATGCAGACGCGCTTTGATGGCGAGGCAACCGGGTTCACCGAAGCGAACTACGACAATGTTGTTGTGCCGGTGCTGTACCTTCGCGATCACGGCAAGGGCGGCGTGCTCTACAACACGCTCGGCCACTGCCGCAGCCACTTCGATGTCATCGAACTCCTGCCCTTCTGGACACATCCCGAACGCTGCGGCTGGAACTATCCCGTTTACTACGAAACACTGCGCCGCGGCATTCGCTGGGCCATGAACGAGATCGCCTGAGGGACACCGGCTATGGATATGGATTTCTCCCCCGAGGACCTCGCCTTCCAGAAGGAAGTGCGCGCGTTCCTCGATGACAAGCTCAACGCCCGCCTGCGCGAAGGTGCGGCGAACACGCCCAGCGTGTTCACGGAACCGGACATCACCCGCGAATGGCAGGCGATCCTTGCCGAAAAGGGCTGGCTCGCCACTTCCTGGCCGGTCGAGGACGGCGGTCCGGGCTGGACGCCGACGCAGAAGTACATTTTCGAGAAGGAATGCGCGATTGCCGGCGCGCCGTCGCTGCCGATCCTTGGCTTGCGCCTTGTCGGCCCGGTGATCTGCCACTTCGGTACGCCCGAACAGAAGGCGCGCTTCCTGCCGCGCATCATCTCGGGCGAAGATTACTGGTGCCAGGGCTATTCGGAGCCGGGCGCCGGTTCCGACCTTGCCGCGGTCAAGACGCGCGCCGAGCGGGTTGGCGATAAGTACGTGGTCAACGGCTCCAAGATCTGGACCACCCACGCGCACCACGCCAACTGGATCTTCGCGCTCGTGCGCACCGATCCCTCCGTGCAGAAGCAGCGCGGCATCAGCTTCCTGCTGATCCCGATGGAGCAGCCCGGCGTCAGCGTTTCGCCCATCATCACCATGGCGAACGACCACGAAGTCAACGCCACCTTCTTCGACAACGCCGAAACCCCTGCCGACAACCTGATCGGCGAGGAAGGGCAGGGCTGGACCATCGCCAAGTTCCTGCTCGAAAACGAGCGCGGCGGTTCGTGCGCGGCTCCCGCTCTGCTGGCCAAGCTCGACCGCATCGAACGCTGGGCGCGCGAGGAAGCCTCGGGCAGCGCAAATGGTTCTGGCGGCACGATGATCCACGATCCCAATATCTCGCAGCGCCTTGCCCGGCTGCGGCTGGAAGCACAGGCGTTCGAGGTGACTGAACTGCGCATTCTGGCCGAGCTCGCCAAGGGCCGCCCGGCAGGTCCGCAGACCTCGCTGGTCAAGCTCACAAGCTCGAACCTGCGCCAGCAGATCGACGAGCTGGCGGTGGACCTGTTCGGCTATGAAGGCCTGCAGCTCCCCGTCACGCGCCCGCTCTATGGCAACGAGGCACCGGAATTCGTCGGCAGCCGCGCGGCGCAGCTTTCCATGCCGGCCTATCTCAACGGCCGCGCCTACACGATCTTCGGCGGCTCCGATGAAGTGCAGAAGACGATCATCGCGAAGCAGGTGCTTGGGTTGTAACAAACCTGGTGCCGCCCTGTTTCGGACAGGCCGAAACAGCAACAAACTGTGGCGCAGAAGCCCCACTTCCGAACCATTCCGGATGGGGCTTCCGCTACGGCACGCACTAGGTTAGCATGCGAATCGAACCGAATGCCGGACCAACCGGCACAGGCAAGAGGATGCAGCATGGACTGGGCGAACACCACCTTTGAAGAGGTGACGATTCGGGCCGTTGAAGACGTGCGGCCGGCGGCAATCGTCATTCGCGACGTTGCCGCGAAACTGGACTTGCGGATCGCGGTCTGCCCCGACATTTCGTCGAAAGAGCAGATGTGCGATGCCGACGGGAAGATCATCAACGCCGATATCTTCGGCTGGACCGCCGATGGTGAACGCTGGTGGGAAAACGGCACGCTGGCGCTATCCTCGCCGTTCCCGCGCGCCACGCGCTATGAAAGCGAGCCGTTCTGGTGCAACGCCCACGGAGCCTTCACCGTCAGCCGCAACAACTACCTCGAAGACCTGAACTTTTCGGAGTTCCACAAGTTCAGCAAATCGCGCGCGATGATTGTGATCCCTTCGCACCTCTCGTTCGGCCAGATTGCGGCCACGAGCTTCGTGCCATTCGACAAGACCCTGGACGACCTCTCTGCCGTGTTCGCCGAACACGGCGATTTCCTCGGCGCACTCACTCGCCGCTTCGTGGCGAGCTATGTCAGCACGATGCGCACGCAGCAGTGGATCCCCAGCGATTGCCGCCTGTCCAAGCGCGAAGTGGAATGCCTGCGCTGGGCCGCCATCGGCAAGACCGACAAGGAAATCAGCCTGATCCTCGCGCTCAGCCACGCCACGGTGCGCTATCACATCCAGCGCGCGGGCGAGAAGCTGAACGCGGTGAACCGCAGTCAGGCCGTCTTCAAGGCCGGGCAACTGGGCTATCTGGGGGCTGCAGCCTGACGGCCAGCAACTGATGGCGAATGCGAAAGGGCCCGGGGCAACCCGGGCCCTTATCGTATCAGACGCCCATCATGCCAGCGGTGCTCGCCCCGTCGATCCCGTATTCCGAGCCCGAGATGAACCCTGCCTCGTCCGAGGCAAGGAAGGCCACCAGCGCGGCCACTTCCTCCACTTGCGCCATGCGGCCGATCGGGGCCATCGCGTTGAACTGGGCGCGGGCGGCGGCGGCATCGGGCGAGCGGTCGATCACATTGCGGATCATCTCGGTCTCGACCACGCCGGGGTGGATCGAATTGACACGGATCTTCGTCTTCTGGTTGGCGCAGTGGAGCGCGGCGGACTTGGTGAGCGCGATCAGCGCGCCCTTGCTGGCGGAATAGGCGACGAAGTTGCCCATCGGGCGATAGGCGCTCATCGAGGAATTGACGACAATCGAGCCCGCCGCGCCATCGGGATTGGCGCGCATGGCGCGGATGGCGTGCTGGATCGTCAGCATCACGCCGGTGAGGTTGACCCCCATGATGCGCTCCCACGCTTCCATGGTGATATCCTCGACGCTGCTGTCGCCCGATTCGATTCCGGCGTTCGCGAAGGCAATGTCGAGCCGACCATGCTTCGCCTTGATTTCGGCCATCAGGCCGTCCCATGCCGCAGCTTCCTGCACACGGTGAGCGATGAATTCGGCGCCGGTTTCGGCAGAAAGCACCTCGGCAAGCGCGGCGTTGGAGCCGGTGAACACGACCTTCGCGCCTTCGGAGGTGAGCCGCCGCACGGTGCCCGCCCCGATGCCCGAGGTGCCTCCGGTGATCAGCGCCACTTTGCCATGAAACCGTCCGCTCATTGCTCTCTCCCAGAAGTCAGGGGCGCGATGATAGGGCGGCGGCGCGGAGCGGCTACTGGTATTTTGATTTGGAGGCGGGTTTTACCGCGTCCAGACCCGCCGTTCACCCTCCAGCGCAATCACCCCGCCCGTGCCCACCGGCTCGACCGCGCCGTCCATCAAGAACGCAAGCATCCCTGCGTCGGCCACGTCGATATGGCACAGCGTGCGTTTGCCTTCGGGTGTGCGCGCGATGACTACGCCGCTGGACGGCGCGCCGTCGCGGCCATGAAACACGGTGTAGCTTTCGACCGTCGCCGGGCCGACATAATCCTTGTCCAGCTCCGGAATGGCCCCGCGCGCCGCATCGGCTTCGGCCTGATAGTCGAAATCCTGCGGGAACTGCGCCGCCGCCACGGGCTGGCGCGAAACCACGATGCAGTGGTTGTCGGTCGCATAGCCGCCATTGGCAAACAGGAATCCGGTCTTGCCGTCTCCGCTGCGCAGCCGCTCCACCATCGAGACGACCGCGTGGCTCATGTAATTGGCGATGGGGCCGCCGCCGAAGGTCAGCCCGCCGAACACCGTGGCGGGTTTGTCCAATGGCCAGCCGAGCACGCGCCGCGCCATCTTGGGCACGCAGGGGAAGCAGCTGTATAGCTCGACATGGTCGAAGTCCGCGCCGGTCATCCGGTTGAGGACCAGCGTCCGGCGGATCGCGGTGTCCATGCTGGATGATCGGTCATAGCGATCGCGGCGCAGGATGCTGGGGTCTTCCTTGGCCGCCGCGCCCATGCCCACGTAGATCAGGCGCTCCTCAGGGATGCCGCGCCGCCGCGCTTCGGCCAGGCTGGCGACGATAAAGCCCGCGCCCTGATTGACCGACGAGTTGGCGACGGTGAGCTTGGTATAGGGAAAGGCCAGCGGGCGGTTCGACGGGCCCGGCGTGAGGATGTCCTCGGCGCTGACGGCCTTCCGGATCCACGCGCCGTCATTGGCGGCGGCGACCTGGCTCATGCCCGCCCAGATCACGCCGCTTTCCGCCTGCGCCTCGGCCAGCGTCTGGCCATAAGCGGCGCGGCCCGCGTTCTCGTAGATCGGGTAGACATCGACCGGCGCAGTGAGGCCGTGTGCCTGCGCATACGTCGGATCGCGGCGGGTGGAGACGTTGCGAACGGCGTTGTAGCTCTTGTCCTCGCCTTTTGCGGCCAGCGCGGCAAGCCCGGCGGCGGTGCGCAGCGCTTCGGCCCCGACCACGGCGGCAAGGCTCGCCTTGCCCTCGCCGATGTGGTTGGCGGCTTCGTTGAGCAGGCGGATCGGGGTGTCGCCGTGCGGCGCTTCCGATTGGTAGTTGATCGGCGGCGTCGCCCTGATGGCGCGCGCCACCCGGTCACACAAGTTGCCGAGATGGCGGAAGCTGATCTGGTCGACGATGGCGAGGCTTTCGAGGTCGCGGAGCAGATTACCACCTGCGTCCGCTTCGGCAAGGCGCAGGGCGGCGGCCATCAGCCCCGGCGGATCGAGGCCAAGCTCCGGGCTTTCGGGCCGGTCGTTCAGCTGCCCCACGCCGATGATCACGGGGATGCGTTCAGGATCGATCATCAGGCTCATCGGGCAGTCTCCAGATAGGATTTGGTGGCGACCATTTCGCGAATCTTGGCAGGCGTGGTCTCAAGCACACCCTGGGATTCCAGCGCGGCGCATTCCGCTTCGCTCAGGCCGAGCCAGTCCTGCATGACGGCATAGGTGTCCTGACACATGAGCGGGGCGGGGTGGCCTTCGGGATCGGGGATGGACTCCCAGATCGCGGGCCGGCGCTCGGCGGTCATCGCTTCGGGCAGCAGGTCGTGCGGCTCCTCGCGGAACAGGCCGCGCGCGGTGTAATAGGGGTGCTCGGCCAGCTCTGCGGCGCGGAGCATTGGCGCGGCGGGCACTCCGGCGGCTTGCAGCGTGTCAGCAGCGGCGTGGGCGTCCTTGTCTGCCAGCCATTCGGCAAGGCTGGCAGTGCCGATCACGGCGGAGAGGCGCTGCCGGTCTTCGTCGCCGCGCGGGGTGACGACGCACCATGCATCGTCTCCGGCGCAGGCATAAACCGCCCCGGCGTCCGCACTGGCAGGCAGGCCGAGTGCCGTGCTCGCGATTTCGGTGGCGAGCTGGGCCAGCATGACTTCGGCCTGGGAAACATCGGCATGGCCGCCGCGCCCGGTGCGCGCCCGGCGCGCCAGCAGCGCCAGCACCGCGCTCGCGCCGATCCGGCCGCAGACGTGATCGGGGTAGATGGTGACCGAATCGGAAAAGCTCTCGGCATCGTCCGGATAGCGCCACATTGCAGTGAGACCCGCAGCGGCGCGCACCAGCGGGCCATAGCCCATGCGCTTCGACCACGGGCCGGTGCGGCCAAACGCGCTCGATTCGACCGCGATCAGGCGCGGGTTGATTTGCGCCAGGTCCTCATAGCCAAGGCCCAGCGATTCCAGCGTGCCGGGCTTGAAGTTGGAAAGCATGACATCCGCATCCGCCACCATGCGCCGCAGCAGCGCTTTGCCTTCCTCGGACTTGAGATTGAGCCCGAGGCTGCGCTTGCCCCGGTGCCCCGCGCCAAAGCTGCTCGAAAGGCCGATCTTCAGCCACGTTTGCCGCGATCCATCGGGGAAGGCGGCGGATTCGATCTTCACCACATCCGCGCCCAGATCGGCCAGCAGCCGCCCGGTTTCCGCGCCGACGACGATGACGCCGAGATCGAGCACCTTCAGGCCCTCCAGCGGTCTGGCCAGCGAGCGGCCGGGCGTGGCGCTGGCCGGAACAGGGCGCGGGGCCGGGGCGCTGGTGTGGAGCGGCCCCATGCGCTCCCCGTCGATCACCAGCAAGCCATCCGGGAAAGGCACACGGCGGCCGCCGGGGAGGTCAGCCTCGGTGAACGTGCCGCGCGCGCGGATGTGATCGGCGGCGAGGCAATCGGGCAGGGTGTTGAGGCCCGCCAGCGGCACACCGTGCTGCTGGCCCAGCGCCTCGATCTCGGTGCGCGTCTTGTCCGCCAGAAACGCCTGCATCGCGGCGAGCAGTTCCTTGCTCTTGAAGCGGACCATGATGTCGCGGAACTCGGGGCCAGCGAACGCTTCGGGCGATCCCATCATCCGGTGCATCCCCTCCCACTGGCGCGGGGCGAGCACGCAGAGGCGGACATAGCCATCGGCCACCGGGATGATCGGATATTGCATGCCCAGCGGCGGGCGGCCGGGGGGCAGTGACGCAGCGGGGCGGCCATTGGTGGCGCTGCCGGAAATGCCGAACGCAGGATCGAGCGCCTGCATCGCGCCATCGAGCGCGGCATAATCGACATGCCCGCCCACGCCGCTCACCCGCGCCTGCGTCAGCGCGGCCATGGCGACATAGGCCCCTTGCGCGACGGCGCATTGCAGCGCGATCTCACCCGGCGGCAGCAGCGGCGCGCGGCCCTTGATGCCCGAGCGCGAAAGCTCCGTCGTCATCGCGTGGAGCACGCCGTCGGTCCACTGCCAGTGCGAGAAGGCGTTGCCGTGGCCGAAGCCAGTGGCCGTCATGTGGGCCAGCGCCGGGCTTGCCGCGCGCAAGGCCTGCCAATCCACGCTGCAACCATCGGCGGAGGTATCTTCGATTATCAGGTCCGCACCGGCAAGGCGCGCGGGCAGCGCAGCTGCGTCCACCTGCTCGATTCGCTTGCCGAGATTGGCGGTCCAGTAGGCCAGTTCGCCGCGCGGGTCGCCCATGGGGCAGGCGCCCCTGCCGTCCACTTCGAGGCGGATCACCTCGGCGCCCAATTCGCGGCAGATGCGGGCGATTCCGGCGAGCGGACTGGCGACGAGGTCGATCACCACGAGGCCGGAGAGCGGACGACTGGCGGCCTCTTGCTGCACGTTCGAACCCTCTCGAATTATTATTGGACGGATGGTGTCCATAAAATATACAAGAGCGTCATGCAACGCCCTTCCGCCGATCTTGCGCCAGCAAGGCCCCAAGGCCGTCCGCGCGGTCGTCCGCGCAATCCGGACGTGGAAGCGCGCATTCTGGCCGCTGCGGCGCAAGTCTATGGCGCAGGCGGCTGGGCCGGCTTCAGCCTCGATGCCGTGGCGCGCGCGGCGGGGATCGGGAAATCGACACTCTATGCGCGCTGGACGAGCGGGGAAGACCTGCTCTGCGCGATGGTCGAGGAGCGCTGGCAGGACGTGGCCAGGATCGACACCGGGAGCCTGCGCGGCGATCTCACCGCGTTCGGCTCGCTGGTGCTCACGCGCTATCTGGAGACGGGCGGCGGGGTGGCGCGGCACATGCGGCGCGATCTGGCCGGGCATCCGGAGCTTGCCGCGCGGATCGGTCCGGTGCTGGGGGCCTTGACCGAGCAGGCCATCGCGATCCTGCGCCGGGGCCGCACGCGCGGCGAACTGCGCGAGGGCGTCAGCCCTGCGCTCGCTTCCGACATGCTGCTTTCGGCGATGGAAACCCATGCCGGGCGCATCGGTCCGGGGGAAACCATGCGCGAGGACGCCATCACGGCTTATGCCGCCCGCGTGGCGGACCTGCTGATCGGGGGCATCGGGACATGAGCGATGCTGTCAATATGGGCAGGTTTGCAGCGCGGCCTCTCGTGAAAGAAATGCAGGGCGCGCCCGCAGAGGCGCTTTGGGGGAGCGGGGCATGACCTGGCGAACGATCACGGTGGAAAAGCGCGGCGCGGCTGACTGGCTGACGCTCAACCGGCCGGACCAGCTCAACGCCATCTCGCTGGAGATGGTGGACGAACTCAGCGCCTATTTCGGCGCGCTCTATAACGACCGCGAGACGCGCGTGGTGGTGATGCGCGGCGCGGGCCGCGCGTTCTGCGCGGGGCTCGATATCAAGGACCGGCAATCCGCGAATGCCCCCGATCCGTTCGGCGGCGGTTATGGCTTTCAGGGCCATCTGGCCGACGTCTACGTGAAGATGCGGCGCTGCCCGCAGCCCATCGTCGCGCTGGTGCAGGGCGCGGCTTGCGGCGGCGGCTTCGCCTTTGCGCTGGCGGCAGACATCCGCGTGGCGGGTGAGAGCGCGAAGATGAACGCCGCTTTCATCAAGCTCGGCCTCTCCTCGTGCGACATGGGCGTCAGCTATTTCCTGCCGCGCCTCGTCGGCACTTCTGTCGCTTCGGAACTGATGCTCACCGGTCGCTTCATCCACGCCCCGCGCGCGCTGGCGACGGGCCTTGTCAGCGAAGTCGTGCCCGATGACCAGCTGGAAGCGGTGGGCGAGGGCTATGCCGCCGAACTGCTCGCCGCCTCGCCCAAGGGACTGCGCATGACCAAGGAAGGGCTGAACCTCGCGGTCGATGCGCCCAGCCTTGAAGCGGCCATGGCGATCGAGAACCGCAACCAACTGATGACCGCCGCCAGCCCCAATTTCGCCGAAGGCATGCGCGCCTTCCTCGAAAAGCGCGCGCCCAACTATATTCCAGATTGAACGGAAACCCGACGATGACGCACCCCAAATACCCGCGCGTGTTCTCGCCCCTCACCATCCGTGGGCACCGGCTCAAGAACCGCATCATCATGGGCTCGATGCATTCGGGTCTGGAAGATGTGCCCAATGCGGCAGAGCGGCTTTCGGCCTACTTCGTCGAGCGCGTGAAGGGCGGCGTGGGCATGATCATCACCGGCGGCATCACCCCGCACGAAAGCGGCGGGCGCGGCGCGAAGCTCAGCGAGCCATCGGAAGTGCCGCTGCACCGCACGGTGACCGATGCCGTCCATGCAGCAGACCCCGAGGTGAAGATCTGCATGCAGATCCTGCATTCCGGTTCGATGGCCAATGTGCGCGAACCTGTCGGCCCTTCGCCGGTGCGCTCGCGCCTTGCGCGCAATGCGCCGGTGGAACTGGACGAGGCCGGCATCGAGGAACAGATCGCCGCCTTCGCCAATTGCGCGAAGCTGGCGGCAGAGGCGGGCTACGACGGGGTCGAGATCATCGGCTCGGCCGGCTATCTGATTTCCACCTTCCTCGTCGAAAAGACCAACCAGCGCACCGACCGCTGGGGCGGATCGTGGGAAAACCGCATGCGCTTTGCGGTCGAAGTGGTGAAGCGCGCGCGCGCCGCGCTGGGCGACGACAAGATGCTGATCTTCCGCATTTCCGCGATGGACATGCTGGAAGGCGGCCTCGCATGGGAGGAAGTCACAAGCCTCGCCAAGGCGCTCGAAGCCGCTGGTGCGGACGTGATCAGCACGCACTTCTGCTGGCACGAAAGCCAGGTGCCGACCATCGCCACGATGGTCCCGCGCGCGGCTTTTGCCGGGGTGACGGGCCGCTTGCGCGAGGCGGTTTCGATCCCGCTCATCACCAGCAACCGCATCAACATGCCGCATGTGGCGGAGGAAGTGCTTGCGCGCGGGGACGCCGATCTCATCTCGATGGCGCGGCCGATGCTGGCCGATCCGGACCTTGTGAAGAAGGCATGGGAAGGCCGCGAGGACGAGATCAACACGTGCATCGCCTGCAATCAGGCCTGCCTCGATCACACCTTCACCGGCCAGCTCACCAGCTGCCTCGTCAACGCGCGCGCCTGCCGTGAGACCGAGATCACGGTGGAGCCTGCCGCCACGGCGCGGCGCATCGCCGTCGTCGGCGCGGGGCCGGCGGGCCTTGCCTATGCCACCATCGCCAGCGGGCGCGGGCACAAGGTGACGCTGTTCGATGCGGCCAACGAGATCGGCGGGCAGTTCAACCTCGCGCGCAAGATCCCCGGCAAGGAAGAGTTCGACGAGACGATCCGCTACTTCGGGCGCATGATCGAAGTGAACGGCATCGAGCTCAAGCTCGCCACGCGCGTGAATGCCGACATGCTGGCGGCGGGCGGGTTTGACGAGATCGTGATTGCCACCGGCATCACGCCGCGCAAGCCGGAGATCGACGGCATCGATCACCCCAAGGCGGTGCGCTATGTCGATGTGATCACCGGCAAGGCCGAAGTCGGCCAGAAGGTGGCGATCATGGGCGCGGGCGGTATCGGTTTCGATGTGGCCGAACTGATCACCCATGTCGGCACGCCCGGCTCGCTCGATATCGATGTGTTCGCCAAGGAATGGGGCATCGATTTCAAGAACCACCCGCGCGGCGGCGTGACCGGGGTGGTGCCCGAAGTCGCCTCCAGCGGGCGCGAGGTCTGGCTGCTCCAGCGCAAGGCAAGCGCAGTGGGCAAGGGCCTTGGCCGCACCACCGGCTGGACGCACCGCATCACCCTGCAGCGGCGCGGCGTGCAGATGCTCGGCGGAGTGGAATATCACCGCATCGACGACGACGGCCTGCACATCAGCATCGAGGGCGAACCGCGCCTGCTCGATGTCGATACCGTGATCGTCTGCGCCGGGCAGGAACCGGCGCGCGGGCTTTACGACGAGCTGGTCGCGCGCGGCCTTTCGCCGCAGTTGATCGGCGGGGCTTTCGAAGCGGCCGAACTCGATGCCAAGCGCGCGATCCTGCAGGCAACCGAACTGGCAGTCGCGGTGTGAACACCTCTCCCACTCCTCTCCCCTGAAGGGGGGAGGGCCAAAGGCTACTGGCTGCGGCCGCGCGCCTGCACGGCAAGGCGGCGCGCCTCGACTTCCTCGGGGCGCACGGCAGAATTGGCGGCAGACGAGCGGCTGGCTTCGAGCGCCATGCCCTCGCCGAAGGGCAGGGCATAGCCTTCGTCGATCAGCGCCTTGTAGTTGCGCAGGAACGTCGGGTCGATCGAGGCCATGTCGCGCGCCAGGGCTTGCGCGGTGGGCAGCAGGGCTTCGGGTTCGACCACCCGGTTGACGAGCCCCCACGCCTCAGCCGTTGCGGCATCGAGGAAATTGCCGGTGAACGAAAGCTCCTTGGCGCGGCTGATGCCGATCAGGCGCGAGAGCTTTTGCGAGAGGCCCCAGCCCGGATAGACGCCGACGCGGGCGTGCGTATCGGCAAAACGCGCATGGGTGGAAGCGATCAGCACATCGCAGGCAAGCGCGACTTCAAAGCCGCCAGTGATGGCGACGCCATTGATCGCGCCGACGACCGGCTTGCGGCAGATCTCGATCGCCTTGACTGGATTCTCCGCAGCGCCCTCGGCATTGGCCGCGCCCAGTGCGCCTTCGGTCGAGCCGAGTTCCTTGAGATCGAGCCCGGCGGTGAAGGCGCGCGGTCCCGCGCCGGTGAGGACGACAGCGCGCACATCGTCATCGGCATCGAGCGCGGTCATCACCTCGGCCAGCCGGGCGCGCAGGGCCTTGGACAGCGCGTTCATGGCCTCGGGCCGGTTGAGCGTGACGGTCGCGACGCCTTCGGCGATGTCGACGAGGATGAGGTCGGTCATGGGGCAGGGTCCTTTGGCTGATCGCGCCGGTTTGATCATGCGGCGCGGCGCGGCGCACCTCTGTTTATTGCGGAGGATCGGCCATTCCGGCAAACAGGTCCATGAAATCGCGCGCGGCATTCCGCTCGGCGGGATCCTTGAACGCCACATCAAGATCGGGCGCGGTGCCGAGGATATGCATCAGCGCCCAGAGCGCGAAGCGGCGGGCGGAGTCCTTCTCCAGCCCGAAATCGACCGAGAGGCGTTCGGAACCGGCGGCGAGTTCGGCGGGGGAAAGCCCGCCAAGGTCCGCCGTGCCGAAATAGCGGCGCATGAGATCATCGAAGCCCACCGGGTGCCTCTCCCTGAAAAACGTGAACGGCCCAAACAACGCGGTGCCAGAAACGCGAACGGCACGCGGAAGGGATGCCTCCGCGTGCCGTTCCGGCATCAGCCTGCGCCCGGACGAGCGCAGATGAAGCGATTAGCCGTTCAGCTTGTCCTTGACCGACTTGGCGGCAGCAAAGGTCAGCTTGCGCGAAGCGGCGATCTGGATGGTGGCACCGGTCGAGGGGTTGCGGCCTTCGCGGGCCGGGCTTTCCTTGACCTTGAACTTCCCGAAGGCGCTCAGGGAAACTTCTTCGCCCTTGGCAGCCGCATCGGCGATCGCCGCGAACACGGTGTCGACCAGCTTCTTGGCATCGGCCTTGGTGAGGCCCGCGCTGGCAGCAACGGCTTCGGCGAGTTCAGCAGTATTCATGATCCCAATTCTCCAACGGTTGGACGGGCCGGTTAGCTTGGCAAGAGCCCGGCGTCCAGCCTTGAACGAGGAGAATACGCCGGATTCTGGGGGAATTCGGGAGGAATCGAGCCGGGCCAGTCCAAGCTTTGGTGCAAAGGCCGCGCTTGCCTGTGGTTAGGGGTCTATCAAGCAAGGTCCGGCTGGTGTGCGTCGGCAATCGCGATTCCGAGCGGCTGCGCGGCTGGCCCCGCGAAGTTTGCCAATCTGCCGAACTGAAGCTGGGCGGCGATGCTGCGCGCCGGCTTCGATGACGTTGTCTGTATCGACCGGGAGAAGCGCCTCATCGAATGTCTGCTCGAAAGGCCGGGGCGGTGCGTGCCCGTGCAGCGCTTGCGGTGCATCGCGGGACCGGTCTCACCAATCAGCCTGCGCGTCACCATGTCGAACTTGCGCCGCAAGCTTTCCGATGGGATCTGGATCAAGGCCTTGCCGCAGGAAGGGTATCTGCTGGAGCGCCTGCCGATTGCGCCCGACGACCGTGAAGCCACTCAGGACGCCAGCAGGGTCACTCTGCCGTAGGCAAGGTGATGATGAAGCGGGCGCCGCTGTCCGTATTTTCGGCCCGGATCGTGCCGCCCAGATCGCGAATGATGCCGTAGCTGATAGGTAGGCCAAGGCCGGTGCCGTCCTTGGGTGGTTTGGTCGTGAAGAATGGCTCGAAAATCATCGGCAGAACCTCTGGTGAAAGGCCTGTGCCGTTGTCCTCGATGCTGATCATGCCCTGCAGGCCCTCGCGCTCGATGCTGATCCGGATCAGCCCCTCGTGCGCCTCAGCGCGTTCGCGTCTGGTGCGAATGGCATCGTTCGCATTGAGCATCAGGTTCAGCAGAACCTGCTCAAGCTGGATGGGAAGGGCTGCCACCTTCACCCCGGCGACACAGCTGGAAACATCGATCCGCGTGCCATCAAGTTCCAGCTGGGGGGCGGCCATGACCAGCACCGTGTCGATGGCCTCCATGATGTCCATCGGGGCTGGTGCTTCACTGGGGGTGCGTCCGAATATCCGCATCTGCAGGATGATCGCCGAGGCCCGCGCCACATGATCAAGAATAGTCTCCAGCTTCGCGGTGAAGCGTTCGGGATCGAGTTGGCCCCTGCGGGCATGCTCCCGCAGGTTGGAGGTCGCCATCTTGATGAAATTGAGCGGCTGATTGAGTTCGTGGGCCGTCCCGGCGATCATCCTGCCCAGACTTGCCATCTTGTCTGCCTGCAACAATTGCTCCGCTGCCGTCTTGCGCTCGGAGATGTCGACCAGCACGCCGATCCCCTCGGCATCTCCGGTTTCCGGCCTGACTTCGACGGCAAGCGTATCGTCGATCCAGATGTAATGGCCACGCTTGTGGCGCAGCTTGTACTCGGTTTGCACCACGCGTCCCGGCTGCAGATCGCTGAACGCGGCGAGGGCGCGCTCATAATCTTCGGGATGGACGGCGTGGCTCCACCATCCATCCTGCGCGATTTCCGCTCTGGTGTATCCTAGCAAGGCTTCGATGGTTTCGCTGATGTAGACGAGTTCGCTCTTCTGCCTGTTCCTGATTTCCAGAGCATAGACCGCGATGGGCGCGTGCCGCGCAATGCTGTTCAGCCGGCGCTGATAGTTCAGCAAGGCCCCATGCTCGCGCAGCACGCTTGAGCCAGCCGATGCAATCATGCCCGAGATGTCATCCAGCTCACTGATCACGAGGCTGTCGATCTTGTCGCGTCTGGTGCCAAGTTCAGCCAGATCGGCCGCCGAATGCGCCAGTTGCCGCAATGAGCGCGCGATCCGCACGCCCAGCAGCGAACCCAGTGCGGTGATCAGCGCCACGAAGCCGCACAGCGCGGTAAACAGCTGGAGTTGCCCTTTACGCGCCTTGAGCACTTCCGGCGAAAGATTGGCAATCGTGACGACCTGCCAATCCGTGAGGGCATCGAGACGCGAAGAGCGGGCGATCCGCGCATCGCGCAAGTCACTCATCAGCGAATTGCCATAATTCCTGTCGCTCAGCAGCACCGCCGATCGATCTGCTCCAGCCCATGCCTCGGGGCGCAGCTTCAGGACTTCGGCAGCGAGCGTCGGTGCGGTTTGAGTGATCGGGATGATCCGTGATGCCGGGCTCACCAAGAAGGTGCCAACCGGGAAATTGCTGTCCGGTGCCGGTATGATGCCCTGAAGAACACCGGGGCGGATCGTGGCGACGATGTCGATGGCGCGATCATCGCGCCGGGATGGCACAATCAGGATGAACTGCGGATCGGTGCCGGATCCGGGCAGGGCAACAAGGCGCGAAGCGGCGGCGCTCGTCGGCGGGGTAGCGCCCGGTTGGCCGGTTCCGGTCCGCTCGGCGAAGCGGATGCCGCTGAATTCGCGTGAGAGCTCAGGGGGCAAAACGGCTGCACGGTCGCCTGCGTCGCCGCCTTGCTGCGCTCTCGCGAAGATCGAAAGCGCAAGGCTGCGCGATGTCGTCCACATGTCGATCGTGGCCTTGGCGATCTGCAACCGGATCTGCAGGGTATCGCCAACGGTCTGTCTGGCCGCTTGCTCTCGGGCCGGCGCATCGATGCGAAGGTAGACCACGGTCGGTATCAGAATGATCGCGAGCAGGCAGGTCATCACCACGCTCTGGATCGAGATTCTTGGCCAATGCATCGCTCTGCGCGGCCACTGCAGGCTGATCAAGCTGAGGTAGACGATCTCTCCAATGACCACGTTCAGCACGCCGTTGGTCGCCTGCTTCGCGATGACCAGCAACAGGGAAGGGCGGTCCATGCCCATCCACAAACCATAGCTCAGGATCAGCAGCGGCGTGCCGATGAGGATCCAGAAGATGACATCGCTGCGCACGGGTGATGTCTTGCGGGCGGAGGCGGCAACAAGACCGGCTTCCAGCGTCCAGATCAGCCAGGCCCAGGGATGGTTCCACAGAAAGATGCTGCGCAGGCTCGAGATCGAGCTGGCCAGAACCACGTATTGTGGCCGCAATACCCGAACGAATGCGAAGACCAGCGCATTCCCGAACATGAAGTGCAAACCCCAGCCGAGTTGCAACTCCAGCAGGTTGAGCAAGTAGCCTGCAGCGCCGAGGACAATGGCAGGCCACAGGTCGGCAGCAACGATGCGAGCCCGACCTTCTGTTCCCGCAGTCGTCATGGATTTGCAGCCAGGGCAGTCCGGATCGCGCCAACGAGCGCATCGGTGTCGACCGGCTTCATGAATACCGGAACGTTCTCTACGCCGCCTCTGGTCCGCGAGGTGGCGTCCCCCGTGAGGATCAGGAACTCGATATGCCGCGCTGCGGGCAACGTGGCGCGAAGCAACTGGATCAGGCTGGCCCCATCCAGCTTTGCCATTCTCAGATCGGTGACCACCACCTTGATGCTTGGCTGGGCCAGAGCAATCTCGACAGCCCGTTCCGGGTCGGCGCAGGTGAGCGACGCCAAACCATGGAGTTCCAGAAAATCCTGATATTCGGGCAGGATATCTTCCTCGTCGTCCACCAGCAGGATGGACGCCTCATCACACTCCCGGACCGCTTCCACCGTGCTTCCCAATTCTTCCATCCGTTCCGGATTGAACCTCTACCGGGGGATACCTGATACGCAAGTGGCGGCGCTATAATGCTTTGGGTGAGCCGGTCCTGATTGGCGGCTGTTCTTTGGGGCGGTCATGGGCCGTGGGGACGTGTCGGTTCGTCCAGGCCGCAACGCCGCGAAACCTGTCGCGCAAGGATCACGTGCAGCCTGCCAATCAAACAACGGGCCCGAATGTCTTACAACCAGACCTCGATCAAGCGGCTGGGGGCAGCCGGTCTTTCAGGCGCGGCGCCGCGAAATCGAGGAAGGCGCGGAGTTTCAGCGGCAGCATCGGCTGCCCGCTGTGGACCAGATGCACCGGGAGGGCCTCATTCTGGTACGATCCCAGCACCTCGACAAGCCGTCCTTCGGCAATGTCGCGCGCGACCTGATAGGAGAGCACGCGAGCGATCCCGGCCCCGGCTAGCGCCGCATCGATGACCGCGCGCGCGGTGTTGGCTGAAAGGCGCGGGCGGATGGGGATGTTGCTTGGTGCGCCTGCCACCACGAACGGCCACAGGCTGTCGGCATGGGTCCGCTCGAATCCGAGGCAGTCGTGGTCAGCCAGATCGTTCGGTGTCTGCGGTGCAGCGCGCGCCGCCAGATAGGCGGGGCTGGCGCAGGTGATCCAGCGCACCGCGCCCAGACGCCGGACGACCAGTCCGCTATCCGGCAAGTCACCGATCCGCAGCGCGACGTCGATGCGGTTCTCGGTGAGATCGATGAAATAGTCGGCCAGAGTCAGCCTGATGCTGATCTCGGGATAGGCCTGCAGGAAGCCGAGCACGACCGGCTCCACGTGCATCTGGCCGAACATCACGGGCGCGGTGATCGCCAGTTCGCCGCGCGGAGTCCGGTATTCGCCGGTCGCCAGCCTTTCCGCATCGTCCAGTTCGACAAGGATCTGGCGGCACGTGGCGACATAAGCCTTGCCCACTTCGGTGAGCAACAGCTTGCGACTGGTGCGCACCAGCAGTTGTGCCCGCAAGTGGCTTTCCAGATCTGAGACCCTGCGACTGACAGTGGGCAATGGCACCCCCAGCCTGCGCGAGGCAGCCGACAGGCTGCCCGCATCAACAGCAGCAACCAGCGTGCGCATGGCTTCGAAGCGATCCATGACCCTTCCATAAACCGGAAGGTTGCATTGCTCAATGCACAGATACTCTCTGAATGTGATGGTCAGTAAACGAGACACACCAGCCAACAACGGCTGCCCCATCGAAGGAAACCACCATGCCGCGCATTCCCCAGCCAGCCACCGTCGCCGATGCTCCCCAAGCTGCACAGCCCCTGCTCGAGGCCGTGGGCAAGCAGATCGGATCGGTGCCCAACCTGTTCCGCCTGGTGGCCACCAGCCCGCAGGCGCTCGAAGGCTATCTCGGCATGTCCGGGGCGCTGGCAAAGGGGGCGTTGCCCGCTGCCACGCGGGAACGCATTGCGCTCGCCGTGGCGCAGATCAACGGCTGCGACTACTGCCTCTCGGCGCATACCTTCATGGGCAAGAACCTTGCCCGGCTGGATGACGCGGAAATCACCGCCAATCGCAACGGTGCCTCCAACGACCCCAAGGCCGATGCCGCCGTGCGCTTTGCCGCAATCGTGGCACACAGCCGCGGCCACATCGCCGATGCCGATTTCGCCGCGGTGAAGCTGGCCGGCTACACCGACGCCCAGATCATCGAGATTGTCCAGCATGTTGCGCTGAACATCTGGACCAACACCTTCAACAACGTGTTCCAGACCGAGATCGACTTCCCGGTTGTTACTGCCCGCGTAGCAGCCTGATCGGCATCCCGGCAGGCGCCGCGGCTTGCCCGGCGCCTGCCGCCTCTCACCCCGGAGCACAGGGAAAGTCTTTCATGACCGTTCGATCAAAAGCTGCCTTGGCGGCGGCGCTCAGCATGCTGACCCTAAGCATTTTGGCCCCCAGCGGCACCGCGTATTCCCGCTCAAGGGGCTCATCCGCTGCCCAATACACCGCCAAGGGCGAACTCATCTTCCCGGCAGATTACCGCGAGTGGGTGTTCCTGACCTCGGGCGTGAACATGAACTACAGCGATGATGCCATGGGAATGGACCATGACATGGTCGACAACGTCTTTGTCGATCCGGCATCATGGCGGGCGTTCAAGCAGACCGGTCAATGGCCCGAGGGCACCGTCCTGGTGAAGGAGCCCCGCATGGGCGCGCACACCGGGTCAATCAACAAGTCGGGCACGTTCCAGTCCGGGCAGCGCTTAGGCCTTGAGGTCCATGTGAAGGACACCCGGCGCTTCAAGGGCGGGTGGGCGTTCTTCGTTCACGGAGACGAACAGCCCGCACCGGCCATCCCCGGCACAGCGGCATGCTATTCCTGCCACCAAGACCACGGCGCGACCGAGACCACCTTCGTGCAGTTCTACCCCACGGCCAAGCCGATCGCGGTGAAGGCCGGAACCTTCGACGCCGGGAAATAGGTGCCGCTGTCACCACCACAGCCACGGAGCAGTGCCATGCATCACACCAGCGATATTGCCTTCTCGCCCACGGTGAAGGCCATCCAGACCGAACGCGGTTCGCGCGGCAACTATGCCCGGATCGAACAGCGCGGGGGTTTTCGCACCGCCATGACCGCTGATCTGATCGCGTTTCTGGCCGATATCGACACGGCCTATCTGGCCACCACCAACAGCATGGGCCAGCCCTATGCCCAGCATCGCGGGGGGCCGAAGGGCTTCATCAAGCGGGTGGACGGGCAAACCCTGGGCTTTGTCGATTACGTCGGCAATCGTCAGTATGTGACGACCGGCAATCTGGCCGAGAACGACAAGGCCTTCCTGTTTCTGATGGACTACGCGCATCGCCGCCGCATCAAGCTGTGGGGTAAGGCGCGCGTGGTTGCCGGGGACGCCGTGCTGATCGACCAGTTGATGCCTGAAGATTACCCCGCTCGGCCCGAGCAGGTGATCTTGTTCACCGTCGCTGCATGGGACATCAATTGCCCCCAGCATATCCCGCAGAAGCTGAATGCGGCCGACATCGCAAGTCAGGTCGCGGAACAGCGCGCTCGTATAACCCACCTCGAAGCCGACAACGCCCGTCTGCGCCAGCAACTTGAAAGGTTTGAGCCATGAGCCGCCCCCCGCTTCCGCCCTTCACCGACGAAACCGCCGCACAAAAGGCGCGGGCGGCCGAGGACGCCTGGAACAGCCGCGATCCCGCTCGCGTGGCGCTCGCCTACACGCCCGCCAGTCGCTGGCGCAACCGCGCCGAATTCGTGAATGGCCGCGCCGAAATCGAGGCCCTGCTGGCCCGCAAATGGGCACGCGAACTGGACTACCGGCTGATCAAGCAGGTCTGGGCGCACGCCGGAAACCGTATCGCAGTCCGCTTCCTGTATGAATACCATGACGATAGCGGGAACTGGTATCGCGCCCATGGCAATGAAAACTGGCAGTTCGATGCCGATGGCCTGATGGAACAGCGCTTTGCCAGCATCAATGAACAGCCCATCGCCGAAGCGGAACGCCTGTTGCGTTGGCCGCTGGGGCGACGGCCGGATGGTCATCCGGGCCTGTCTGAACTGGGGTTCTGATTGCGGGAGCACTTGTCCGCACCACCGCGGTGACGACGACCACATTGGAATGACCCCGATCACGATCAGAGCGAGGATGCGATAGATCAGCGATATGAAGCCTCTCGCACACGGGAACCGCAGCTGATGTTGATCTCACCATCCATGGGCCGGGACGCGCGGAACATCATCGGTCCGCGGCGCGTTACTTCGGCCACCAACCTCAATGCATAGCGCGCTGCCAGTATACAAGGATCAGGCATGGGTGCTTCGGGCGGATCTTGGTTCGGATCGGGGATTGTTGCCACCGGACTTGCTCCCGCCCGGCGCGGGGCCGTTGGGCTGGTCTATGACCCGATATCGGTTCCTGCTGCATCCGCGCCACCGGACAAGCTGTCGCGCGGCCAATACGGCCAAAGGCACCGCGCTCCCGAAGGAACGCGATGCCTTTGGCGTGCGGGATGTGACGAGAATCAGAACTTGAAGCGGATACCGGCGCGGCCGGCAAAGCCTTCCTGCGTCAGCTGGCCATTGTCGCTGCCGCCGAAGGAGTGCTCGTAGGAGCCTTCCATGAAGTAGGTCGTGGCGCTGCCAGGGGCGGCGATATTGAAGCCGGCAATCGCCTCGCCGTAATCGCGGTGCTTCTGGCCGTCGACAGTGAAGCTGCCGCCGAGGTTGCTGAAGGTCACGCGGTCCTGTCCCTTGAATTCGTGGACGTAGTTACCGCCCGCATAGAAGGCCATCTTGGTGCCGCTGCCTATGCCGGTGTTGCCGCCGATCCGGGCGCCCAGCTTGCCGCGCAGGCCATCTCGCTCGTTGAAGTCGACGCGCGTGCCCAGGACGGCGAAGGGATCGAGCGTGCTGCGGATACAGGAGAGCTGGGCCACCGGCTCCATGAAGAAGCTGTTGCTGCCAAAGCGGGTGCCCAGTTCGCCGCGTACACCATAGGAATGGCCGCTCAGGCGCTGGCCAAAGCCCGCCGTCTGGCTCTCCGCACGCGCCCAGTAGTGATCGTATTTGCCAAGCACCGTGGCAAAGACATTGCCTTGCGTGAAGCTGGCATAGACGCCGCCATTGGCCCCGTTGATCCGGAAATTGTCGGTGGAGTGGCCCAGATCGGTGATCGAATGGATGAAGCCGCCGGTGATCCCCACCGAGAAGCCGCCGCGATCCGAGACGCCGCCGGTCAGATCAAGCCCGATCTGGCCGCCGACGAAATCCTGATGCGCCGCAGTATCGGTGAGATTGGTCTGGCCGAGCGTGCCGAAGCCGCGATAACCCCGGGTATTGTCGACCGAAGCTCCCATCGAGAGCCAGAAGCGCCCGGACGGGGCCGTCCCGCCCATGTTCCACAAGGTATCGCGCTTGGTCCTGAGCTCGGTGGTGAACGCATCGGCGGACTTGTACCACATGTTGCGCAGCGCATTCTGATAGCCGAGCGTGTGGTAGGCCGCATCACTGGGTCCGGCGACAAGGGCGTAGTCGGATGTCGCCGGGTTGAACACCACATCATAGCGCACGAGGCCGACGCTCTGGCCTGCCGGATCAACCGAGAACGCCCCGGCGGTCGAGCCGGTGCCAGCCTGTACGATGGTCGAGCCGGTGTTGAACAGCGGCTGCGCGCCGGGAGCGAGATCGAAGGCGACGCGGGTGGAACCCGTGGCAGAACCGCCGATAATCAGCTGGTCGGCCGGAATGGCCGCACCCGGCGCGATCCTGACGCCGAGACGGGCATTCCCGCTGCCGACATAGTTGCCGGTGGTGGTCAGCGTGTTGCCGATTGTGCCGCTGCGCAGATCGATGAGCCCGGTGTTGCTCAGTGTACCGAGCCCGGTCAGCGTGGCGGTGCCCGGCACGGTGCCGACGGATTGCACCCGGAGGAGGCCAGCGTTGTTCAGCACCGATCCGGCTCCTAAGCTGCTGGCCCCTGCTGCATCGAACGTGCCGGTGTTGTTGAACGTGCTGCCCGCACCATTGAGGGCCACTGCGCCCCGGATCATGCCGGAGTTGTTGACCGTGGCGGGGCCGCCGCTGGCAGAAACTGCATAGACCCGTCCCTGCAGCATACCGGCGTTGTTGACGGTGCTACCGGTGGCGCCGGCGAGCACAGCGCCGTTCAGGCCCCCGTTCACTGTGGTGCCGCTGGCCGTGTTCAGCGTGGCGATGGTTGCGCTGGTGATGGCGACGCCATTGCCGGTGGTCGATGTGACCTGGCCCGGGGTGAGCGTGACAGTCGCCGGACCAGCGCTGGAGGCGGCGACGATCGCATCACCGGTGTTTGCGCTGGCACTGCCGCTCGTGACGAGGACAGGGCCGGTGCCGCGAGCCTGGATGGCATTTCCGCCCGTGCCGCTCACCGTGGTGGTGCCCGCATTGACCGTGACCGGCCCCGCCGCACTTACGGCGAGGATCCCGTTGGAGCCGGTGCCGAGCGTGGTCACCGTGCCCGTGGTGACGGATACCGGCCCCGCGCCGAGGGCATTGACGCCGTTGGCGGTGTTGCCGGTGGTGCGGACGGTGGTGCCGTTCACCGACACCGCGCCGGTGCCGCCCATGGCGCGGATGCCATCGCTCGAAAGGCCGGTGGTGGTAACAGCGCCGGTGGTGACGCTGACCGGGCCAGTGGTCGAGACCGCGTAGATGCCGTGGGCAAGCGCGCCGGTGGTATCGACCGTGCCGCCGCCGGTAACGGCCGCGCCGGTCACGCCGCTGGCATAGATGCCGCGGCTGCCGTCACCCGTGGTGGTGACATGGCCGGTATTCATGACACGGGCCGCACCGGTGGTGGAGACCGCGCTGATCCCATCGGCATTGATACCGCGCGTCGACGAGGTGCCATTGGCGGTGATCGCCGCATTGCCGCCGGTGGCCAGTGCCGTCAGCGCGCGGGCTCCGGCACCGAGGGTCGAGGCATTCTGCGCCGTGATCACCGCGTTGCCGTTCGTGGCAATCGCGCTCACGGCATCGCCGCTGTAAATCGGCACGCCCGGCTGAGCGGTGCCGCTGGTGGCAGCCGTTCCGGTCACCACGGCTGTGGCGTTCGCACCGCTGGCAAGAACAGCATTGCCGCCCAGCGCCGCATTGGCCGGGTTGGCGGCGACGGTGGAGACGTTGGTGGCGGTCACCGCGGCATTGCCAGTGCCAGATGTGGCAACAAGGCCAAGGCCGCCGCGCCCGTTGGAGACGACATCACCGGTGGTGACGATTGAGGCATTGCCCGTATCCGAAGTGGCGACAGCAGCGGTGTTGCCGCTGCCGGTCGCGCGGATCGAGCGAGCAGAGATGGTGGCTGCGCCGCCCGTCGAGGTTGCGGTGAGGCCGTGGCCGAGCGCTCCGGAGACGCTCACATCGCGGGCAGCGATACTGGCTCCGCCCGCACCGCCAGTGGCGATGATCCCGGAAGCGAGCGCCCCGGAGGTGCTCACATCGCCGATGCTGACCGATGCAGGACCGGTGCCGCTGCTGAGCACGACGCCGTTGCTGCCAGCACCCGTTGTCGAGACGGTTGCGGCGCCCGCAAGGGTTGCTGCCTGCGCGCCGGTGATCGTGATGCCGTTGGTGGCGGGAGCGGCCGTGGCGACCGTGACCGCCGCCGGAGCATTCACGGTGATATCAGCAGGCGCGACATAAGTGATGCCGCCGGGGTAGTTGCCCGGGCTCGGAGCGCAGGTGACAGTGCCGCCCGATGGCACGCCGCATTCGTTGGCAGCGAAAGCAGGCGAGGCAAGGCTGCCAACGCACAAGGCCGCAATCGCGCAGCCGATGCTGTAATGAAGCTGCGAATTGGCTGACTTGGTAGCGCGCAAATTGCTGGTGGTATTGAGCATGAATATTTCCTCGATGAACGAAGGGAAAATATTTGAGATATGACCTGGTTCCGCATTAAATTATTTCAGATCTAAATCGGTTATAGAGTGATATATTTGTCTCAATTCGCGTTTCGCGAAATGATTGCGTGCGAGTGGGGCGCGCAGGTTGGGGAATACATGGGAGGCCAAGGCATCCCCTCGGCTGGATCAGAGGCGGCAATGAACCACAGCCGTTGTCAGGCGTGGCGCCGATCCATCACGTGCTGCGGAGCGATCTTGGCCAGCTCTGCGGCGAACGCGTCCAGCACTTCGCCCTTGATGATGTAGTCATGCCGGCAATCGGGCAGGATGCCGCTCTCGATCGTGGCGGCAAGGCTGATGCGAGCGCGCGCGATGCGGCTCTTGATCGTGCCGACGGCGACACCGCAGATTTCCGCCATCTCGCGGTAGCTGACATCGCCGACCGCAGCGAGGATCAGAACTTCGCGCTGGGCTGCCGGAAGCAGCGCCATGGCGCGCAGAACATCGCTGGCCTCAAGGCCAGCCTCCTGCGTGGCGGGTGTGCTGAGCACCCGTTCGGCCTCGACCTCGTTGTATTCGCCGACAAAGCGCAGGCGGCGGATCTGGCCGAAATAGACATTGCGAAGAATGGTGAAGGTCCAGGCCTTGAAACTGGTGCCTGCGGCGAACCGCTCGCGCGCGGCCCATGCGCGCATCAGGGTTTCCTGCGTGAGATCGTCAGCCGTATCCCGATTGCCGCATAGCGAACGTGCGAACGCGCGCAAATGCAGGGTTGATTCGGTCAACTCGGTTTGAAAGTCACTGTCCGAAAGACATGCGCCGCGGGGAGGATCGACCTCGCTCTCGGATTCCAGAACGCCAGCCATCGCTTATCCTTGTCGTTATTCACGATGCCTCCCGGATCGATAATGCTTCGAAAGTCAGGAAGTTCCGCTCCGCATCGGAGGATCCCGAATAAATTTTAGGGGGGTAGCGAGTGCGGCGAAATTCAGCTGCTGTCCGGTCGCGCCTGCCCGCTGCTGTGCCGGGCAGGCGCGATCTTCATTTCAGGCTGAGACGGCGTCCGACACCTTGCGCAACTCCTTTGCTGCCTTCTTCTTCGCCCTGCGTGCAAGTTGGCGCGCCTCGTCGAGGCTGGCCGAGCGGTTCTGCTGCACGTAGATCAAACTGCCCGCGATCAGCCCGACAGCGAGGAGGCCCGTCAGCGAGCGCAGCGCAATCCGGGTTGTAGCGAACGCGGCGGCGGAGGCGAGTAGTGGATTATGCTCAAGCGCTTCGGTGATCCGGGCGGCAATCGGCGTCGCCAGGGCGCTGCGGATGCCTTCGCTGATGGTGGTCGTCTGTTCCATGGTACTGTTTTCCTTTGTGTGGGTTGGTCGCGTCCGATCAGGTGAGTAGATCACGCAAGTCGTCTGCGTGTTCCTCCTCCTGCGCGAGGATCGCCTCGAGCATGGTTCGGGTCGTGGGATCGCGGTCGCCGAGGAACTGGATGAACTCGCGGTAGGCCTCCACCGCGATGCGCTCGGCGATGAGGTTTTCGCGGATCATGTCCTCGGTCGAGTTGCCGGGCACGTATTCGGCATGGGCGCGCTGGGTGAGCGTAGCGGGATTGAGATCGGGTTCGGCGCCCAGTTGCACGATCCGTTCGGCCAGCTTGTGGGCATGGGCTTGCTCTTCGCGCGCATGTTCGAGGAAGTGCGCCTTGATCGGTTCGGCGACCACGCCGGTGATGCAATAGGCGTGGCGCAGATAGCGCAGCACGCAGACCCATTCGGTTGCCAGCGCGCGGCCGAGATGCTCGACGATCACGTCGCGGTCCTTGGGATAGGACACGGTGACCGGGCCTGTCTCGACATGCTGGCGCGCCTCCTTGCGCAGAATGTCGACGGGCGTGAACGCGGAATGCTTGGTGAGATTGGTGCTGGCCATTTCGTATCCTTGATCGCCGGATGGGTCCCGCGCGGTGCGGGCCGGGAGTCCATCACCAAACGTGCGGGGACGCGCAGGGTTCCGCCTTGGGTGTTCCGGCGGGGGGCACACATGCAAAACGGGGAGCGGCCATCTGGACGCCCCCCGCCATGTAGAGGTCCTATAGGGCTGGCGCCCTGCGGATCAGATCGTGCTGTAGTAGGTATCGACTTCGTGGCTGCGCGCGGTGTTGAAGCCATCGTCTCCGGCTCCATCGTAGCGCGGCGCCTTCTCAAGCGCGTCACGGTCGAGGTCGACAAGGTAGCCGCTCTCGTCGTGGGAATAGCGCAGCTGGTTCCACGGGATCGGGTAGTGATCGCTGCCGATCCCGAACAGGCCGCCGAATTCGAGCACGGCGTATTCGACCTGGCCCGAGGCCTTGTTGACCATGAAGCTCTCGATCGAGCCGAGTTTTGCGCCGTCATGGCCGTAGACTGCGGTGCCCTGGACCTTGCGCGAAGAGATCATCTCGCTGGTCTCGTCGGTTGCGAGTGGGGCGGCGTTGTCCTGATTGGTGGTGTTCATGTTGGTCTCCATGGGGATTGGTTCAGGGGAAACGGCGCAGGCCGCCGAATGATCCGCCGCCAATCGGCGATGGACCCGTATTCGCCGCGAAACCGGGCAGGGCGTGGCCCTGCAGAGGTCATGCGATGGTGGGGGCAATGTGTGGGTGGGGGCGGCCCACAAGGGAACAAAGGCCCGGCACGCGGATTTTGCGGACATCCCCACTCGCGCCGACAAGGAACACATTTATGGGCAAGGGCATACTCCTCTGGCTGCTGGGCATACCGCTGCCGATCATCATCATCCTCGTCCTGCTCTGGCATTGATCATGATGACCGGCGCGCTGCTGCGCGATCGGCATCCCTGAATGCTGGAGAGCGGGGCGCGCCCTTCGGGGCAGCCCCGCTTTCACGTTGCTCCCGTCATTCCTGATTGGCGCGCAGGATGCCGTTTCCGTCGAGATTGAGCGCGACGAACTCCCAGTTGATCAGCGCGCTCAGCAGCGCTTCGACGTACTTGGGCCGGGCGTTGCGGTAGTCGATGTAGTAGGCATGCTCCCACAGATCGATCGTAAGCAGCGGCGCCATGCCGCCATGCGCGATGGGCGTATCGCCATCATGCAGCGCCGTGACCTGCAGCGGGCCACCCACCAGCACGAGCCATGCCCAGCCGCTGCCGAAGTGCGCGACCGCCACTTCGGCGAGCTTGGCGGTCAGCGCCTCGAGCGATCCGAAATCGCGCTTGATCAGGTGCATGAGCGGCTCCGGCGGAATGGTCGGCTCAGGCCGCGCTTGCGGCGAAGCTTGGTGATGGCCGTACCGAAAGCACTCCGGCGCTGATTAATTGCCATCCTGCCGGAACAAGCGCGCGCTTGACCCCTTGTTACAGCATCACTCCACGCCCGGATCCGGTTCGGCATCCAGGCACTGCCACACGGGACTTTGCATGAGTACGCAATCCTATCTTTCAAAGCTTGCGGGAGGAGAGCCGGTGATCCGCGATCAAGCGGATACCGACCTTGCGCGGGCTCTGCCCTACCTGAGGCGGTACGCCCGCTCGCTCACTGGCCGGCAATCGGCAGGGGATGCGGTGGTGCGTGACCTGCTCGAATCCTCGCTCCACGATTCGGCCATCCGCGCCGAGATCCGCGATGGCGCGATCGCACTGTTTCGCGCGTTCACCCGGCTGTGGATGGCGGGGGACGTGCCGCATCCCCCAAGCGGGGTTTGCGAGCACAGCTCGCAGATCGCCCGCATGCCCAGCTTACCCCGCCAGGCGCTGCTGTTGCATCAGCTCGAAGGATTTTCCATCGCGCAGACCGGGGCCATCCTTGGCTTGCCCGAAAGCGAGGCAGACAAGCTCGTCCAGCAGGCCCTCGCAGAGCTTCGGCTGGATGAACCGGTGCGTGTCCTCGTGATCGAGGACGTGGGACTGATCGCCAGCCATCTCGAAAGCATCATCGCCGAGGCTGGCCACTGCGTTGTTGCTAATGCGACGACCGCCGCGCAAGCCAAGATCCTGTTTGCGCGCGAGCAGCCCGATCTGGTGCTCAGCGATGTGCAGCTGGCCGATGGCAGCTCCGGGATCGATGCTGTCGATGCGATTGCAGAGCTGAGCGACGCCCCCGTCATCTTCATCACGGCCTTTCCCGAGATGCTGCTGACAGGCGAGCGGCCGGAGCCGGCGTTTCTGATCGGCAAGCCGTTTCGCGACGAGACCGTTCGTGCAGCGATCAGCCAGGCGCTATTTTTCGGCTCGCATGGCCGGCAATAAGGCGTCTCGGAGGACCGGGGGCGGGCGCCGGGAATGAACCAGGATAACGATCTGATGCGGGGAGGGACTATGCTTTTGCAATCGAGCGGCAGACGCAGGACGAGCACGCTGGCGAGGGGTATCACGCTCGGAAGGATAAAACGTGTGGCAAAAGATCCATCCTTCGATGTGATTTCCCAACCGAATGGGAAGGCCGCGCCCAATGCTGCCCCCAATTTCGCTAGCAATTTTGCCACTAGTGCAAACACTGGACAACAGCCCGACGCGGCGTGGAACAAGGATATCCGGGACTACTACAATGCCGTGATGCAGGAGCCGGTCCCCCAGGAATTGCTCGACCTGCTGGCAAGGATCGCCACGGACATCGCCACGGACAAGGCCGAATAGGCAGCCGGGCCAGCTGCCGCACGACATTTCAACCCGGATCGCTTTCAGCGCAGGGACTCGCATGTGCCGCCGCGCGTTAAATCAGGCGCAGAGCTGTTCCCATCGATTGCAGGCCGGTCGTGCCACTGGCTCGTGCGATCGCGGCGAAGCAGGCCGGTTCCTGCGGGAACCAGCCTCTTCAGCAAGCGTTCGCGCGTGGGCGAAGGCGCTGTCAGTACTTCGCGCCCGGATCGCTCGCCGGAAAGCTCTCATCGGAAACCTGGTCGACTGCATCCCATTCCTGCTGAGCCGTCGCGGTCGCATCTGGGCCGGCATTGCGCACCTGAGTCAAATTCTCCGGCACCGCTTCGTTGTCCGCAAAGGCAGCGGGCGAAGTCGCCAGAGCCGGTTGGGCCAAGCCCGGCTCGGACTGCCGGAACACGCGATAGAGTCCGTAGAGGCCGGCAAGTGTGATCAGTCCTGAAATCCAGCGCATGGGCGTCTTTCCTTTTTGGCGAGGCACTTGATGCCTGACCTCGCCTCATGACCAAACGCACCGCGGACCGGTGTTGTTCCCCGCGTCTCGGCTTAAGGATGGCGCGCCAAGTTCGTAGTGGGCGGGCCGGTCGTCTGGCCCGGATTGATCACAAAGGTCACATCGGCACCCGGCAGAATGCCCGGCATGTCGATGAATGGGCGCCGAGGTTTGCGTAGCCCCTAGATTTCTGGACGCCTTCGATCCTAATTTTGAGGACAGGAGGCGACGATGGGGAAGCCCAATTTCAGTGATGAGTTCAAGCGCGATGCGGTGGCCCAGATCACCGAACGTGGGTATCCGGTCGCGGAGGTCTCGCAGCGGCTCGGGGTCAGCGCGCACTCGCTGTATGCGTGGAAGCGGCAGCTGGCGAAGGTCGTATCCGGCGATGCCGGCAAGGATGCCGAGATCCGCCAGCTGAAGCGCGAGCTGGCCCGGGTGACCGAGGAGCGCGACATTCTAAAAAAAGCCACCGCGTATTTCGCTCGAGATGCAAAGTGAGATACGCGTTCATTGCCGAGCATCGAGATCGTTTCGGCGTGCGGGCAATGTGCCGGTGCCTCGCCGTGCAGCCCAGCGGGTTCTA
Source organism: Novosphingobium sp. PASSN1 (assembly GCF_002278815.1). Taxonomy (NCBI): domain Bacteria; kingdom Pseudomonadati; phylum Pseudomonadota; class Alphaproteobacteria; order Sphingomonadales; family Sphingomonadaceae; genus Novosphingobium; species Novosphingobium sp. PASSN1. Next base: position 85,448 of record NZ_NKIS01000015.1, read on the forward strand.
TGCTTGGCAAAAGCGCCCGCTGCGCCAGCGGGCTCGGGAAGATGCTCGGCAGACGGAGCTGCTGAGGCGGGCCTGGAACGACAGCGGCAAGGTGTACGGCTATCGCAAGCTGCACGACGATTTGCTGGATCACGGCGAGACCTGCTGTCCCAACCGCGTTGCCCGGTTGACCAGGCTGGCGGGTATCAGGGCCCAGGTCGGCTACAAGCGCCGGCCTGGCAGCTATGGCGGCAAGCCTTCCCTGGCGATCGACAACACGCTGGATCGCCAGTTCGACGTGGCTGCGCCAGACCGGGCCTGAGTGACAGACATTACCTACATCCGCACCCTGGAGGGCTTTGCCTATCTGGCGGTCGTGATTGACCTCTACTCACGCCGCGTGGTGGGCTGGTCGATGCAGAGCCGACAGACCACCGACGTGGTGCTGCAGGCGCTGCACATGGCGGTATGGCGGCGCAGGCCGAAGCAACAAGTGCTGATCCACTCGGACCAAGGCTCGCAGTTCACCAGTATGGACTGGGCTGCCTTCATCCGGGCCCACAATCTTGAGCACTCAATGAGCCGACGGGGCAACTGCCACGACAACGCGGTTGCCGAAAGCGTCTTCTCGGCGCTCAAGCGTGAGCGCATCCGGCGCCGCACCTACAAAACCCGCGAGGAAGCCCGGCAGGACATGTTCGATTACGTCGAGATGTTCTACAACCCGGTGCGCAAGCAGGTCAGGAATGGGATGCTGTCGCCCGTCGAGTTCGAACGGCAGCAGATTTTGAAAGCGGAAGGCGTCTAGAAAACTAGGGGCTACTCAGAATGACGGTGGATGGGACTTTCCAGTCGTTGACGGCTGAGGTGACGAACGGCAGCTTTCGAGGTCACTGTCTCCGTTGGGCGTAAGCTGATTGCCTGACCACCCGATCCCTTCTGCCCGTCCAAGGCGGGCAAACCCCGAACTGGAATTGCATCGGTGCGGTACAAATCTTCTTGAATCGCTTCCCGGCCCCGCCCACTAGATGGGCATATGCGGATCGCCATTGTCGATGAAAGCGCGAGCCGCGCGGCGGTGATCCGCGAAGGGCTGGCAGCCGTGGAAGGCTGCGAGATCTTCGTTGTGACCGAACGGCGCGGGCTTGCGGCCCGGATCGGCGAGATCGCGCCCGATATCGTGCTGATGGACCTCGGCAACCCTTCACGCGATGTACTGGAGGAATACTTCGCGGTAAGCCGTGTGCTGGGCCGACCGATCGCGATGTTCGTGGATGAGAGCGACGCGGAATCCATCGCGGCTTCGGTCGATGCCGGGGTTTCCTCCTATGTCGTCGATGGGATGGCCCCGCACCGCATCCGGCCGATCCTTGATCTTGCGGTGCGGCGCTTCAACGCCTTTGCCCGCCTGCAATCCGATCTGGCCGAGGCAAAGGGCAAGCTGGCCGAGCGTGAAATTGTAGACAAGGCCAAGCGCATTCTGATGGACAGCCGGGCCTTCACCGAACCGCAGGCTTACAACGAACTGCGCAAGACCGCGATGAACCAGGGCAAGCGCCTTGCCGACATCGCTGAAGCTGTTGTGACAGCGCACCAGCTGTTGGGAGGACTATGATGGTCGATGAAGCCGCGAAGGGCGAACTCACCATCGGCTTCCTGCCGCTGGTTGATGCCTGCCTGCCGATCCTCGCGCTGGAACACGGGTTTGCCGAGGCGGAAGGCCTGTCGCTGCGGCTGGTGCGCGACATGAGCTGGGCCACCGTGCTCGACCGGTTGCTCTATGGCCACAGCGACGGCGCGCATCTGGTTGCCCCGCTGGCCATTGCCACCACGCTTGGGCGGGGCCGTCCCGCGCAGCCGCTTTCGGTGCCGTTCGTGCTCGGGCTCAATGGCAATGCAGTGACCATGCGGCCCGATCTGGCGCGCGCGGTGAACCCGGCCGGCGGGCTGGGCGATCCGGCAAAGGTCGGCGCGGCGCTGAAAGCGCGTGTTGCCGCAACCGGCAAGCCACTGCGGTTCGGCGTGGTCCACCGCTATTCCAGCCACAATTACATGCTGCGCTATTGGCTTGCGGCCTGCGGCGTTCGGCTCGACGTGGACGTTGAAATCACCACAGTCGCCCCGCCGTTTTGCGCCGATGCGCTGGAGTTTGGTGAAGTCGATGCCATCTGCGTGGGCGAGCCGTGGAACAGCGTGGCGGTGGAGCGCGGTGCGGGCGAGATCGTGCTGGTCACCGCGCAGCTGTGGCGGCGCGGTGTGGAGAAGGTTCTCGCATTTCGTGAGCCGGTGCTGGATGCGCGCCGGACACAAGTTGAAGCGCTGGTTCGCGCACTTCGCAAGGCCGGGGAGCACTTTGTCGATCCGGAAAATCTTGAAACCAACGCAGCAATTCTAGCGCGCAGTGAGTACCTCGATGGCGATGCCACGCTGATCCGCCGCGCCATTTCGGATCGGCTGCTGCTGCGGCAGGGCGGCGATCTGCTGCATTATCCCGATTTCATGTTCCAGCACCGCGAGGCGGCGAACTTCCCGTGGGTGAGTCAGGCCGAATGGCTATACAGCCAGATGGTGCGCTGGGATGGCCTGGCGTTCGACTCAGCCGATGCCCGCAAGGCGGCGCGCGTGTTCCGCCCAGACATATACCGCAGCGCACTATTGGGCACTGGCGACCCGCTGCCGGGGGCCAGTTCGAAGGTGGAAGGCAGCCTTGCCGGTCCCACCTCCGTATCCATGCAGCAGGGCATCATCACCATGGAAAGCAATAGCTTTTTTGACGGAAAGCCGTTCGATCCCGAACTGATCGAAGCTTACATCGCAGGGCAGCGCGACGCATAAAATTCTATTGCAGTGCAAAAAGCGCTTGCCGAACCCCCTGCGAATCACATAGCTTAGCTTTAAGCCAGACGATGCCGCCCAAGGTTGGGCGAACGTAGCACTCGCCGGCCCTCAGTTTCATTGCGTGGCAACGTCGCCGCCCAGACCTCCCCACTCGGGATGCGTTCGGGCGGCTTTTTCGTGTTTGTCGCGCCGCTTTCGAAGGGTGACCCGAATGAACGGACAAGGCACATTCAACCGGCGCAACATCGTCGCTGCGCTGCTCGCCGGAATCGCGCTGGCCAGCTGCGGCCATGGCGGGAGCGCGCCGGACAAGCCTGCCGCTTCGGCGAATGGCATCGAAAAGCCCGTCCTGAAGCTCGGCTTCATCAAGCTGACCGATATCGCCCCGCTGGTGGTGGCGCAGGAAAAGGGCTTCTTCCGCGAAGAAGGCCTCACCGTCACGCTCGAGCCGCAGGCCAACTGGAAAGTGCTGCTCGACGGGGTGACCGGCGGCCAACTGGACGGCGCGCACATGCTGGCTGGCCAGGTGCTGGCCTCAGGCGCGGGGATCGGCGCGAAAGTGCCGCTGGTCACGCCGTTTTCGCTCGATCTCAATGGCAAGGGCGTCACCGTTTCCAACCAGGTGTGGGATATGATCGCGCCCAGCCTGCCCAAGGGCGCGGACGGCAAAGTGCAGATGCCGATCCCGGCCTCGGCGCTGGCCCCGGTCGTCGCGAAGTTCAAGGCGGAGGGCAAGCCCTTCAAGATGGGCATGGTTTTCCCCGTCTCCACGCACAACTATCTGCTGCGCTACTGGCTGGCGGCGGGCGGGCTCAATCCCGGCTTCTACCTGCCGGGCGATACCGCGGGCGTCACCGGTGCGGATGTGCAGCTTTCCGTCACCCCGCCGCCGCAGATGCCTTCGACGATGGAAGCGGGCACGATCAACGGCTATTCGGTAGGCGAACCGTGGAACCAGGCTGCAGTTGCCAAGAAGATCGGCGTGCCGGTCATCGTCGATCCCGATATCGCGGGCACCACGGGCGACAAAGTGTTCGGCCTGACCGCAGACTTCACCAAGAAGAATCCCAAAACTGTAAAGGCGCTCACGCGCGCGCTGATCCGTGCTTCGATGTGGCTCGATGCCGAAGGCGGCAAGAACCGCGCCGAGGCGGTCAAGATGCTCGCCAGCCCCAAATATGTGGGGGCCGACGAGAAGGTGCTGATGGCCTCGATGACCGGCAAGTTCACGTTCGGCGCGGGCGACACGCGCGCCACGCCCGAATTCAACCTCTTCTTCGATCAACAGGCCAGCTATCCGTTCTATTCCGACGGGATCTGGTTCCTCACGCAAATGCGCCGCTGGGGCCAACTGCCCGAAGCCAAGGCCGATCAGTGGTATCTCGATACGGTGAAGTCGGTCTATCGCCCGGACCTCTATGACGAGGCGGCCCAGTCGCTTGTGGCCGATGGCAAGGCAACTGCCGACCAGTTCCCTAAGACCGATGGCTTCCGCGTCTACACCCGCAAGGCGATCGACGGAGTGGCATTCGATGCGCACAAGCCCGCCGCCTATGCCGCCAGCTTCGCGATTGGTCTGAAGGCGGGGCAGAAGGTCACGCCTGCGGGCGTTCAGTGAGCAAGGAGTGCAGCCGATGAACGCCGCCGTATTGTTTCAGGATGAGTTTGCGGCGACGCCATCGCCGGAACCGGAAGTCAGCCAGCCGCTCCATGCCGAACAACCGGTGGAGACCGCTGTGCCGCCTGAGAAGGTCCTGCCCTTCGGCCTCAAGCTGCCTTCGGGCAAAGCCGCATTCGAAGCGCTTTGGCCGCCTCTCGCCGGGATCGGCGGTTTCCTCGCGCTGTGGGCCCTGCTCGCGCCGCTGGTGCAGACCTCATTGGGCGCGCTGCCCGGGCCGGGTGATGTGTGGAGCGCCTTCCTTGGCCTGCTGGACGAGGCCGCCGCCTCGCGCGTCGCAGCAGCACAGGCAGTTGCGGCGGGCTATGTCTACACCGGTCCGCCGACGTTCATCGACCAGATCTTCACCAGCCTTGAAACCGTCGCGGCCGGTTTCGTTCTCGCCACGCTGTTCGCAGTACCTCTCGGGCTTGTTGCGGGCATGTCGAAGCGCGTGAATGCAGCGATCAATCCGCTGATCCAGATCATGCGTCCGGTCAGTCCGCTGGCGTGGCTGCCGATCGTGACGATGGTCGTCTCCGCGTCCGTCTCCAGCGATGACCCCACCCTGCCCAAGAGCTTCGTCATCTCGGCGGTTGTCGTGATGCTCTGCTCGCTGTGGCCCACGCTGATCAACACTGCCATCGGCACCGCCAGCATCGACAAGGACCTGATCGCGGTTGGCCGGGTGCTTCGGCTTGGCTGGTTTGCGCGGCTGACCAAGCTCGTGCTGCCTTCATCCCTGCCCTATATCTTCACCGGTATGCGCCTTTCGCTCGGCACCGGCTGGATGGTGCTGATCGCGGCGGAAATGCTCGCGCAGAACCCCGGGCTCGGCAAGTTCGTGTGGGATGAGTTCCAGAACGGTTCGGAAAAGTCGCTGGCGCGGATCATGGTCGCGGTGGTGGTGATCGGCCTGATCGGCTTCGCGCTCGACCGCGTGATGATGGCCCTGCAGGCTTTCGTCAGCCGCAATCGCAACGCTTGAGCAGGGATGCGTACCATGGCCACGATCCTCTCGCTCAACAACGTCCGCAAGAGCTACACCGGCAAGGCCGGGGGCGTCTCCGAAGTGCTGGGCGGCATCGACCTTGATGTGGAGGAAGGCGAATTCGTCGCGATCCTCGGCTTCTCGGGCGCGGGCAAGACCACGCTGATCTCGGCCATTGCCGGGCTGGTCGAGCCCGACGCCGGAGAAATCCTGCTGCGCGGCAAGGCCGTCGAAGGGCCCGACCGGGACCGCGGCCTCGTCTTCCAGTCCTATTCGCTGCTGCCGTGGCTGACCGTCGGCCAGAATGTCGCGCTTGCGGTGGATTCGGTTCACAAGGATCGCAGCCGGGAAGCGCGCGCCGCGCAGGTGAAGCAGAAGGTCAAGCTTGTCGGGCTGGGCCACGCAATGGACCGCAAACCTGCGCAGCTTTCCGGCGGGATGCGCCAGCGCGTTGCGGTGGCGCGGGCGCTGGCGATGGAGCCCGAAATCCTCCTGCTCGACGAGCCGCTCTCCGCGCTCGACGCGCTGACCCGCGCCAAGCTGCAGGACGAGATCGACCGCATCCGCGAGGAGGAAAAGCGCACGATCATCCTTGTCACCAACGATGTGGATGAAGCGCTGCTGCTGGCGGACCGAGTGGCAGTGCTCACCCCTGCGCCAGCGGCGCGGATCGGCCGGATTTTCCCTGTTGCCCTGCCGCGCCCGCGCGACCGCGAGGCGGTGAACGACAGCGCGCAATTCCAGAAACTGCGCACCGAAATTGTCAACTACCTCGGCAGTCTGGCGGGCGGGAAGTCGGCGCAGGGCAGCGATTTCGGGCACCTGCCCAATGTCACCCCGCTCGATCTCGCGCCACCGCCGCAGGCCTATCAGGACGCGGCGAAAAAGGGCGCGACGCGGCGGTACATGGAGTTCTGGAAGCTCAACAAGATCTACCCCACCCCCAAGGGGCCGCTGACCGTGGTCGAGGACTTCAACCTGATGATGGACAAGGGCGAGTTCGTCTCGCTGATCGGCCATTCGGGCTGCGGCAAGTCCACCGTGCTGACCATGGCCGCAGGGCTGAACGAGATCAGCAAGGGCGGCATCATTCTGGATAACCGCGAGATTGACGTGGCCGGGCCGGACAAGGCGGTGGTGTTCCAATCACCCAGCCTGATGCCCTGGCTGACCGCGCGGCAGAACGTGGCGCTGGGCGTGGAGCGCGTCTACCCGCACGCCAGCCGCACAGAGCGGCGTGAGATCATCGACTATTACCTCGACCGTGTCGGGCTGGCCGATGCGAAGGACAAGATGGCGGCGGAAATGTCGAACGGGATGCGCCAGCGCGTCGGCATCGCGCGCGCCTTCGCGCTCAGCCCGCGGTTGCTGCTGCTGGATGAGCCGTTCGGAATGCTCGACAGCCTGACGCGTTGGGATCTGCAGGACGTACTGGTGGAAGTATGGAACCGCACCAAGGTGACGGCGATCATGGTGACGCATGACGTGGACGAAGCGATCCTGCTGGCAGACCGGGTGGTGATGATGACCAATGGCCCCAATGCCACCATCGGCAAGGTGCTCAAGGTCGATCTGCCGCGCCCACGTGATCGCAAGGAATTGCTGCGCCATCCCGATTTCTACGCCTACCGGCAGGAGGTGCTGCACTTCCTCGCCGAATATGATCACGGGCCAAAGGTTCACGCTGCCTGATCTGCAACCGGATACTGGCGGAGCATAAATATCAGAGGATGCCTGATCGGCCCATGACCCAGGAATCTCCGGGGGGCCATCAGGAGGGAAACATGAAAAAGACTGCACTCGCGGCGGCGCTCATCGCGTCGCCGATCGCCTGCGCTCACCCTGCGCACGCCGCCGGCACGCTCGCCTTTGGCGATCCGGTGCCGGTGGGTGACGGCTTCACGCTCGATCCTATCATCGACCTTCGCGTGCGCTACGAAGGTGTCGATCAGCAGACTGTGGACGGGGATGCGGTAACGGTCCGGTTGCGTTCGGGCGTCGAACTCAAGCACGCGCCCTCGCACCTGTCCGTGCTTTTCGAAGGTGAAGGCACGTTGGCCTTGTCCCAGCAGTACAATGGCTTCCCGTTCCCGCTGCCCGGAAACCCGCAGAGCCGCCCGCAGTTTGCCACGGTCGCCGATGCGCAAAGCATCGACCTCAACCGGCTGCAGATCATGTACAAGGTCAAGAACTTCGCGCTGACAGTCGGACTGCAGCGGATCAACCTTGATGACCAGCGCTTCGTCGGTTCGGTCGGCTGGCGGCAAAACGAACAGACCTTCGATGCCGTGCGCGCGGAGGCCACGCTTGGCCCAGTCATGCTCGACGGCACATATGCGCTGCGGCAGGAGACGATCTTCGGCTCCGATGCGGGCCCGCGCCGCCTGCTGGACGGTGATTTCGTGTTCCTTGGGGCCAGCACCAAGCTCGGGCCGATCACGGCCAAGGCGTTTTCCTACATCATCGACTATGATGAGGACTTCGCCTTCGGCAATTCCTCGCAAACTTATGGCGGCCGCGCCTCGGGCAGCTTTGCGCTGTCGAAGGCGGTGAAGCTCAACATCCTTGGCAGCTATGCGCGGCAAAGCGATATTGGCCGCAATCCGGTGAATTACACAGCGGACTATGTGCTGGGCGAGCTCGGCCTTGGCTATCAGGGCTTCACGCTGAGCGGCTCCTACGAGAAGCTGGGCGCAGGCAAAGTGGGCGGCGCTTTGGCGGGCAAGGGCTTCCAGACCCCGCTCGCCACGCTGCACAAGTTCAATGGCTGGGCCGATCTGTTCCTCACCACCCCGGCAGGCGGGCTTGAGGACACGTATCTCACGTTCGCCAAGGTCTTTCCCAAGGTGAAGGCGGTGCAGGGGCTCACGGCCAATGTCATCTATCACCGGTTTCACAGCGATGTGGACCATGTGCGGTACGGCAGCGAATGGGACGCCAGCCTTGGCTTCAAGACGAAGAAGGTGGGCTGGCTGATGAAGTACGCGAACTATCAGGCCGATACGTTCGGCGTGGACCGGCAAATCCTGTGGCTGCAGGCAGAACTGGTGCTCTGATAAAAGCCACGGGGCCCAGGTGTGCTGCACTGCAAAATAAACCTTGCAGTGCAGCACCCGAATCGGTTAGCCCATGCAACGAAGGTTCTTGTGCCGCCCAAAGCCGGGCGAACCAGCGCGGAGCCTGAACATTCAACATCGCGTGGCAATGTCGCCGCCCAAACCCTCCCTTCGGGGATGCGTTCGGGCGGCTTTTTTGTGTTCGCGCGATTGGCCAAGGAAGACGCGCGTGAACGCCCCTTTGACAGTGATGGACAATGGCCGCAGCGCCGCCGTGAAGGAACGGCTGGTGGTGATCGGCAACGGCATGGCCGGATGCCGCGCGGTGGAGGAAATCCTCGCGCGCGATCCGGCGCGCTACGATGTGACCATCTTCGGCGCCGAACCGCGCGTAAACTACAACCGCATCATGCTCTCGCCCGTGCTTGCCGGGGAGAAGGCGTTCGCGGACATCGTCATCAACGGCGAGAATTGGTACGCCGACAACGCGATCACGCTGGTTTCGGGCGATCCGGTCGTCGCGATCGACCGCGCGACGCAGACCGTGGTGAGCAAGTCTGGCCGGGTGGAACCCTATGACCGCCTGCTGATCGCCACGGGCTCAGACCCGTTCATCATTCCGGTGCCGGGCAAGGATCTGGCGGGCGTGGTCACGTTCCGCGATCTGGATGATGTGGACAAGATGCTGGCCGCTGCCGAAACCGGCGGGTCTGCCGTGGTGATTGGTGGCGGCCTGCTCGGGCTGGAGGCAGCGCACGGCCTCAGCTTGCGCGGGATGCAGGTCACTGTCGTTCACCTGATGCCCACGCTGATGGAGCGCCAGCTTGATGAAGCTGCGGGATACCTCCTCCGCACCGAACTGGAACGGCGCGGCCAGACTATCGTGACTGGCGGCGATACGGGTGAGATACTGGGCCGCGATGGCCGGGTGTGCGGTGTGAAGCTGAGGGACGGCAGCGAATTTGCCGCCGATATCGTGGTCATGGCGGTGGGCATCCGGCCTTCCACCGCACTCGCCAAGGCGGCAGGACTCGAAGTTGAACGCGGCGTGGTGGTGGACGACCACATGGTGACGAGCGACCCCGCCATCATGGCGGTGGGCGAATGCGTGCAGCACCGGGGGGCCTGCTACGGCCTTGTCGCGCCGCTGTGGGACATGTGCCGCGCGCTGGCTGATGCCGCGACCGATGCGCCTTCGGGCTACACCGGCTCGGTCACCTCCACCAAGCTCAAGGTTTCAGGGATCGACCTGTTTTCCGCAGGCGACTTTTCGGGGGGCGACGGGGCCGAGGACATCGTGATGCGCGATGCCGCGCGCGGGATCTACAAGCGTGTGGTGGTGAAGGAAAACCGGCTCGTGGGCGCGGTGCTCTATGGCGATACGGCAGACGGCAACTGGTACTTCGATCTGCTGAAAAAGGGCGAGGACATCAGCGAAATCCGCGAGGCGCTGATCTTCGGGCAGGCCTTCGCTTCGGGAGGCGCCCTGCTGGACCCTAATGCCGCCGTTGCAGCACTTTCCGATGACGCAGAAATCTGCGGCTGCAACGGCGTTTCCAAGGCCCGCGTGATCGAAACCATCAAGGCCGGCGCGTGCAGCCTCGATGCCGTGCGCAGCACGTGCAAGGCATCGGCGAGCTGCGGTTCTTGTACAGGACTGGTCGAGAGCTTGCTGGCGCTGACCCTGGGCGGCGAAGTGCAATCCGGGCCGAAGACCGTGTGCAAATGCACCAGCTTCAGCCACGACGACGTGCGCCGCCTGATCTCGGAAAAGAGCCTCAAGGCCATCCCTCAGGTGATGCAGGAACTGCACTGGACCACTCCCGACGGCTGCTCCTCGTGCCGCCCCGCGCTCAATTACTACCTGCTCTGCGCCTGGCCCGGTGCGTATGAGGACGACCAGAAGAGCCGCTATGTGAACGAACGGCTTCACGCCAATATTCAGAAGGACGGCACTTACTCCGTTGTGCCGCGCATGTGGGGCGGCCTGACGAACCCGCGCGAGCTGCGCGCGATTGCCGATGTGGTGGAGAAATACAACGCACCGATGGTCAAGGTAACCGGCGGCCAGCGGCTGGATATTTTCGGGATCAAGAAAGAGGATCTGCCTGCCGTCTGGGCCGATCTGAATGCGGCGGGCATGGTTTCGGGCCATGCCTATGGCAAATCGCTGCGCACGGTGAAAACCTGTGTCGGCTCTGAATGGTGCCGCTTCGGCACGCAGGATTCCACCGGCCTTGGTGTGAAGCTGGAGCGGATGACCTGGGGCTCGTGGATGCCCCACAAGTTCAAGATCGCGGTATCGGGCTGCCCGCGGAACTGCGCCGAGGCCACGATCAAGGACTTCGGCGTGGTCTGCGTGGACAGCGGCTATGAACTGCATGTTGGCGGCAATGGCGGGATCAAGGTTCGCGTCACGGACCTCCTTTGCAAGGTGGCAACCGAAGCGGAAGCAATGGATGTGTGCGCTGCCTTCATCCAGCTCTACCGCGAACAGGCGCACTATCTGGAGCGCACCGCGCCGTGGATCGAGCGGGTCGGGCTCGATCATGTGAAAGCCGCCCTGTTCGATGATCCCGCCAGCATCCAGCGCCTTGCCGCACGGTTCCGCCATTCGCAGACCTTCTGCCAGGACGACCCATGGGCCGAACGCGCGGCAGGCAAACATGCCGAACTGCACCAGCACCTCGCCGAAGTGCGCCCCTTGCAGATGGAGACTGTTCGATGATCGGCGATTGGCTCGATATCGGCCCGGTGGACCAGATCACCCCCGGCACCGCGCGCACCCTGCCGGTGGTCGGCGCAGACGAGATCGCGGTGTTCCGCACGCAGAAGAATGAATTCTACGCGCTGGTGAACAAGTGCCCGCACAAGCAGGGGCCGCTTTCGCAAGGCATCGTCCACGACAATGTCGTCACCTGCCCGCTGCACAACTGGAACATCTCGCTGAAAACCGGCGAGGCGCTGGGTGAGGACAAAGGGTGCGTGCCCGTGATCCCGATGCGGGTGGACGCCGGGCGGATGTATCTGCTGCGCTCCGCCGTGGTGGGGCAGCGCGCAGCTTGAACGAGATCCGCACCACTTGCGCCTATTGCGGCGTCGGCTGCGGCATCCGCGCCGAAGTGACGGGTGCGCGCTCCGTCACCATTCGGGGTGACGAGACGCATCCGGCAAACTTCGGCAAGCTCTGTTCGAAAGGCACGCATCTGGGCGAAACGGTGGGGCTGGAAGGGCGGCTGCTGCACCCGATGATCGGCGATCGGCAAGCCGGGTGGGACGAAACGCTCGATCTGGTGACGGGCAAGATGCGCGATTGCATTGCCGCGCACGGGCCGGACAGCGTGGCGCTCTATGTCTCGGGCCAGTTGCTGACCGAGGATTACTACGCCGCCAACAAACTGATGAAGGGCTTTGTCGGCAGCGCCAATATCGACACCAATAGCCGCCTGTGCATGGCGAGCGCGGTGGCGGCGCACACCCGAGCGTTTGGCGAGGATATTGTTCCGGTCACCTACGACGATCTCGACGAGGCAGACCTCATCCTGCTGGTGGGATCAAACACCGCGTGGTGCCACCCGGTGATCTGGCAGCGGATCGAAGCCGCGCGCGAGGTGCGGGGCACGAAGATCGTGGTGATCGATCCGCGCCGCACCGAAACCGCTGAGCAGGCCGATCTGCATGTGCGGGTGCCGCCGGACGGCGATGTTGCGCTGTTCAATGCACTGTTGGCAGAGATGACGCGGCGCGGATTGGCTGATGCTGATCCTGCGCGATGCGACCACGGCATCGATCCCGGCACGTTCGATAGGCTCGCCGATCTGGTCGCTGCCCATCCGCGCATGGTCACGGTGTTCTCCATGGGCGCCAACCAGTCGGTTGCAGGGACCGACAAGGGCAATGCGATCATCAACCTGCATCTCGCCATGGGCCGGATCAACGCGCCCGGCATGGGGCCGTTTTCGATGACCGGGCAGCCCAATGCCATGGGCGGGCGCGAAGTGGGCGGCCTCGCCAATATGCTTGCCTGCCACCTCGGCTTTTCGGAAACGGAGCGCGCCGATGTAACCGCGTTCTGGAAGGCCCCGCGCCTGTGCGCAGGGCCTGGATTGAAGGCAGTGGACTTGTTCCGCGCCGTGCATGATGGCCGCGTGAAGTTCCTGTGGATCATGGCGACCAATCCCGCCGTGTCGATGCCTGATGCCGCTTTCGTGCGCGAGGCTTTGGCGCGGTGCGAGACGGTGGTGGTCTCGGACGTGATTGCAGAGACCGACACCGCGCGGTTCGCCCACGTGCGCCTGCCCGCGCTGGCATGGGGCGAGAAAGACGGCACCGTAACCAACTCCGAACGCCGGATAAGCCGCCAGCGCGCGCTGTTCGATGCACCGGGCGAAGCGCGCGCGGATTGGGCGATCATCGCCGATGTGGCACAGCGCATGGGCTTTGCCGGGTTCGATTGGACTACTGCAGCAGGCGTGTTCCGCGAATATGCCGCGATGACCGCTCTTTCGGTGAAGAATGGCAAAGTGCTTGATCTGACTGACAAGGCCGGGGTCAACGACGCGGAGTACGCAGAAATGGCCCCGTTCGTGTGGGGCGGCCGCTATCCGCTGGCAGGGCGCACGATGCGGCAAGTGCCCGTCGAAGTGCGGACGCGCGCCGCCGATCCCGCCTATCCGCTGCGGCTGAATTGCGGGCGCTACCGCGACCAATGGCACACGATGACCCGCACCGGCCTCTCGCCCACGCTTTCGCAGCACCGGCGCGAGCCGCTGCTCGAGCTGCACCCCGAAGATGCTGCCGCTGCTGGTGTTACCCACGGCGCGCTGGTGCGGGTGGTGACGGCATCAGGCGCGTCCATATTCCGTGCCAGCATCGCCGATGGCCAATCACGCGGACAGGTCTTCGTGCCGATGCACTGGACCGGGGCCATGGCCAGCGGCGGGCGCACAAACCTGCTTGCCGATCAGTTGGTCGATCCCCTGTCCGGCCAGCCCGGCTTCAAGAATAACGCCTGCCGGATCGAACCGGTGGCGAGCGAATGGCGCGCGTTCCTGCTGCGCCGCGATGCGTTGGAGCCCAAAGGGCTGGTATGGTGGAGCCGTTCGGCCATTGCGGGCGGCTGGCTTTACGAACTGGCGGGCGACGGCGCGGTGGATGCCGATGGGCTGCTGCCTTTTGGCACGCGCGCCGAAGCCGTAGACATGGCGCGCGGGATGCGGCGGCTGGCGGTGCTGGATGGCGGCGGCGTGCTCATCGGTGCGCTCCATGTCACGCGCAGCGGCCAGCTTCCGCCGCGCGAATGGATCGCAGCGCAACTGGCCACCGCAGAAGCCGCGCTGCCCGAACTGCTCGCCGCGCGGCCCAGCGCCCCAGCGCCAGATCGTGGCTCGGTGGTCTGCGTGTGCCACGGCATCGGCGCGAAGCAGATCATGGCTGCGGCCGGGCAAGGAGCAGGCAGCGTAGCCGAAATCGGCAGCGCGTGCGGCGCTGGCACCAATTGCGGATCTTGCCGCCCGGCCATCGCCCGGATGCTGCGCGAATGGCACGATACACTGGCGGAGGCAGCGGAATGAAGGACTTTCCTGAAGGCACAGTTTGGCTGGTCGGTGCAGGCCCCGGCGATCCCGAACTGCTGACGCGCAAGGCCGAACGCCTGATCGGCCTTGCCAGCGTGGTGTTCCACGATGCGCTGGTTGGACCCGGCGTGCTCGAACTGGCCGCACCGGGCGCACGGCTCGTGCATGTCGGCAAGCGATCGGGGCGGCATTCGAAAGATCAGCGCACGATCGATCAGCTGATCGTGCAGGCGGCGTTGGCGGGCGAGCGAGTGGTGCGGCTCAAAGGCGGCGACCCCGCAATCTTTGGACGCGCGGCGGAAGAACTAAGTGCATGTCGTGCCGCCAGCGTGCCAGTGCGGATATGTCCCGGAGTGACAGCGGCCAGCGCGGGAGCGGCCAGCCTTGGCGCCTCGCTCACGCTGCGCGGGCTGGCACGCAAGCTGACCTTCGTGACCGCCCATGCCCGCGCGGACGAGCCGCTAGATTTCGATTGGGCGGCACTTGCCGATCCTCATGCAACACTGGTCGTCTACATGGGCAAGGCGGCGGCGGCTGATGTCTCCCGTCAGCTTATTGCTGCGGGCCTGCGCGGCAGTACGCCGGTGGCGCTGGTTGAATCCGCCAGCCTGCCGAAGGAGCGCCTGTTCCATACGCGGCTTGATCTGCTGCCAATCGTGGCCCGCGCCGCACTTGGGCAGGGGCCCGCCCTCCTGCTGATCGGTGCTGCCTTGGCAGAGCCAGCGCAGCCTTTGCACCGGATCGTGGCGTCGAACCGCGCGGCTTACGAGAGTGCGGGTTCATGAATATTGCGAGCTGGGTTTGGCGAATGCTCTTTCCACTTATCTGCCGGCGCTGCGGGCAGGTCTGGTCACTGCGTGAGAGCGCAGAAACCTGCGACGAACCCTGCCCATGCTGCGGGTTCATCGCTATGCCTAAGCCTTCTGCTCCATCAGAACACGCTCCTTAGGAAGGGCTTTGCGGGTGCTGCAATTCGATAGGGCGTCCAGAATACTTTCAAGGCTGCTATGTGGCGAAGAGGGGAGAAGGCCGGGATCTGAACCGTAGGCTCCTCGCTGCTGGCAGGGAGCCGTCATCAAGGCGTGGGGATGTTTTTGCCCAGATGCTGTGGTTCATGTCTGCGACTGGTTTAAGCACTGGCAGACATTGCCCCAGTTGCTGCAGAACGGCGTCAATTTGGTCGAGTGCTGCCGGACGGAAAACGCCGCATCTGGGACCTAACGGTCATTCTCTTGCGATGTGTTCAATGGCAAGTTCCGCGCCAATAGCCGACACCCCATTCTGATCCAACCGGAACTGCCATGCGAATGCAGCTTAACCGATGAATCCTATAAGGCCTCAAGCGGCCCCAAGCGCGTCAAACGGACAGGCTGTCGATGAGATCGGCGGTCACGCCGTTTGTCCAGCCGAAGCCGATCTGGGCCGTGTATTCGCCGCCACTCCCCACGCTGCACGTTTCAATATCATATTTTTCAAAGATCAGGCCGGTATCCGCAAAGACGGATTCGACTGTGCCGATCCAGCGTCTGGCTATGGCATTCGCGAGATCATTCTGACCAAACCGGCGCAGTCCAGTGACTGCCATCCACTGGAGCGGTGCCCAGCCGTTGGGCACATCCCACTGCTCACCGCTAACGACCAGACTGGTCCTCAGGCCGCCCGGTGCAACCAACCGATGAGCAACGAGCCGCGCGGTGGCTTCTGCGTGGTCCTGGCTAGCCAAACCTGACAGCAACGGTGCCAGCGCGGCGGCGGTAGGTTGGGCTCGGACAGCTTGGGCGACCAGATCATAATCGCAGAAGCAGCCAAGGACATCATTCCACATGTGACGGTGCATCGCCGTCCGGCGCGCCTCGGCCCATGCGCCATAGATAGCGCCTTCTTCACCGCCGCTGGATGCAATCGCTTTCTCCAAACCATAGAGAAACGCATTGAGATCAACCGGTACGAGTGTGGTCGTGCGGATCGACGAAAGGCTTGGACCATCAAGCCACCTCGAAGAGAAATCCCAGCCGCTCTCCGCGCCCGCGCGCAAGTCGCGATAGACTTCCATGGCTGGCCGGCAACTGGTCCGGGCGGTCTCGACATCTTCACCCCAGCTTTCGTCGCGTGGGGTACCGCGCGGGTCCCAATAGCGGTTGAGGATACTGCCATCGGAAAGCATGACGACGCGCTTTGCCTTGCTGCCCCGCTGAAGCGAAGCGGTGCCCCTCATCCACCAGGCATGCTCAAGCTTCATGGCTGCAAGCCGCCGCGCGGCGACTGCAGGTTCGCTGTTGTCCAGCAGAGCAACCATCATGTGAAAAAGCGGTGGCTGCGATCTTCCGACGAAGTAAGTGCGCGCGCCGTTGGGCACATGACCATGTTCTTCAATCAGGTCGGTCATCGCGTTCACGATGCCCTCGGCCAGTTCGATTTCTCCGTCCCGGATCAGCCCGAGCATGGTGAAGAAGCTGTCCCAGTAATAGATTTCGCGAAAGCGGCCGCCCGGAACAACGTGACGGTGCCGTACGGCGAGCGCTGATGCCTCGCTTTGCGTGGGATCGCGCGCAAGTGCGGGCCACATCGCCCGGATGTGCTCGCGCAGCGGCAATGAGGTGGCTGTGGCCGTGACCTGTGAGACGTTTGGCGGCAGGATGAAATTCGTGTCCACGAATTGCCGCAGAGCGCTATCGTCACCTTCGAAGCGGTCGAAGGCGGCCATGATATCGGCAACTGACCACCGGGGCACGGCATCGACGAACGCCTTCCCGTCGCCAAGGATCCGTCGTTCCTGCACCGCGCTGAATAGCGGACCGAACAGCTCGGCTGGAGTTGGAACAGACTGAGACACGATGACTACCGTTCAAGGTGCTTGACGAAAAAGTCGGCCTGGGCCGCGAGCGCGACCTCGCTTTCGGGGCATTCGATCCAGCCCCAGAAGGCATGGGCAAGACCTTCGTAGACGCGCAAATCAACCGGAACGCCTGCGCGGCGCAGCGCAAGATCGGCGAGGATCGTGTGGCTGAGCAGCTGATCGCGCGTGCTGGTCATCAGCATTACCGGCGGCAGCCCTGTGAGATCGCCGCGCGTCGGCGAGAGCAGCGGATCGCCGAGCGCGGTGTCGCCGCAATATTCCTTCAGCGTTTCCGCCGCAGTGCGTGTTCCGATGATCGGAGGCAGGAACGCTTCACAATCGCCAACGATCTCGAGGTCGCCCGCACCCGAGAATACACCGGCCGCCCCGGGCATGGGCAGGCCTTCTGCCTTGATCCGCACGAGCAGTTGCAGCGTCAGCACGGCGCCAGCTGACGTGCCGAACACTCCGATCGCCGATGCAGGACGCTGCTCTAGCACCGCACGATAGACACCGAGTGCATCATCGACGGCCGCAGGAAACGGATGCTCCGGCGCCATGCGGTAGAACACGGTCATCGCCGGAATGCCGGTGAGCCCGGCAAGCGGGATCGTTTCGCTGAGCGAGCCGCCATCGAACAGGAAGCCGCCGCCGTGGAAATTGATAAGCAGCCGCCGATCAGCCTCTGCATCGATGCCGACTTTGCGCAGATGCTTGACCGGAACACCGGCGATGCGGCCCTTGCTGACGGCAACCCCGAAACGGGCAGTTCGCGCCTTGGCGATAGGCTTCCACTGCTGCGTGACCGCGAGCCGCGTGGCGCCGCGGGTCAGCGGATTGCGCAGCAGGCTTACAGCGGCTTCCGGCCCACCCGCGCCGCTCAGCATCGGCGCCATGGCTTTCTGGGCCTCGGCACTCACAGTAGCGGCGAAGGGTGGTTGCGTGCGAGCCATGGCCTAGTTCCCGAAACGATACCCGATGCGGATACCGTACATGCGCGGTTCGGTGTAGGTCAGGCCGACCACGCCCGCAGCGGACGCATAGAAGTCTGCAGCGCCGACGGGCTTGCTCACATTGGACAGATTGGTGCCAAAGACGCCGATATCGAGGCCGCTTCCTGCCACGTTGTGCAAGTCGATGTTGGCGTTGAGAACACCGTAGGCAGGCAGGAACCGATAGAACGAGGCATTGGTCTGCGCCGTCGAGACCTCACTCTGGTGGCTGTAGTTGACCGCCAGAGCGACATCACCCAGCGTGCCGACCGACGTTTCATAGGCCGCGCCAATCGAGAATTTGTGCTTCGGCGTATAGGGGAACGGCGCACCGGCCAGGATCGCACCGGCGCTGGCGCTCGCCACCTTGGTGTATTTCGCGTCGATATAGGAATAGCTGCCGGTAAGCGTCAGCCCCTTCACCGGGACAACGGCTCCGTTGAATTCGATGCCCTGGATCTTGCCCTGCGCCGCGCTGCGGGTAACGTTGAGCAGAAGCGCACCATTCGGGGTCTGCACTGCTTCAGCGGTGGTGCGCTGGATGTTCTGGTAGATCCCGCGATAGGCCGCGAGATTGGCGCGGACTTTGACGTCCCCGATCGCGAACTGCGATTTCACGCCGATTTCGATGTCAGACAGCTTCTCCGGCGGGAACGTGCGGAACTCCGAGCCCTGCGGCACCGGGCCGTTTACGCCGCCCGACTTGTAGGCATCGCGCGCGGTGATGTAGGTGTGGACGCCCTTGGCAACGTCGTAGTCGAGCGTGACCGTGTAGCTCGGATAATGACTGTCAACCGAACCCGAAACCGGAATTGGCGTGCCAATGATCTGCGAACTGAAGCTGTTTTCCCACGTGTAGCGAAGGCCGCCGGTCAGGCTGAGACCGGCAAGCCCCGCCGAAAGCTTGCCAAGATCGACCGTCGCCTGACCGAACACGGCTTCGCTGTGGTTGCGGCTGTCGAACAGGCCCGAAATCGCCGGAACCAGCGCGCCCAGTGGAAAGAATGTGTAGGCCTCGATCCCCGCCGGGTTCTTGGTCGTCAGGCGGTCAAGATAGCCGCCCACCGCGAACTGTACCGCGTTGTCCATGGCGGAGCCCTGAAGCTGCAGTTCCTCGGTAAAGGTGTTTGGCGCCAGCACATCGATCTTGCGCGAGGATTGCCCCGCTACCGGAAACGCCGTGGCGTCGTAGTCATAGGCATAACGGCTGCGGAACTCGGAATAGCTTACGATGTTGCGCAGCTTGAGCGTATCGTTCAGTTCCAGCGTCGCCTGATTGAGGATCTGCCAGTACCGGGTCTGCGAGAACTGGTCCATGTCGTAAGCGACCTGGCGTGGCCCGCGTGCCTGCTGATCGGCGACTGCGGTCAGCAATCCGGGGAAGATCGCCGCGGTCGGGATGAAGCCCAGCCCGAACGCGGTGCCATCAAAGCCGGCCGCGGGATTGTATGCACCGAGCACGGTGCCGCCACCGTTGTTGTTCGAACGGTAATAGCGGCCGACAGTGTAAAGCTCGAGTTTCTCGGTCGGGCGCAGGGTGAGGCCGACCCGGAAGCTGTCGTAGTGAAGGTTGTCGTAGTCCCTACCTGCGAAGAAGGGCCCGACATCCTTGGTGTAGCCGTCGCGGCGGCCAATCGAACCTGCGATGCGCAGAAGGACCTTGTCGGTCACGATGGGGAGATTGATCGCCCCTTCCGCGCGGCGGTTGTTATAGTTGCCATACTCGGCCTTGATGTACCCGCTTAGCGCATTGCCGGGTTTCACCGGTTCAAAAAGGATGTTGCCGCCAGTCGCGTTCTTGCCGAACAGCGTGCCCTGCGGGCCGGCCAGCACCTGCACATTGGCGAGATCGTAGTAGGTCCCGACGCGCCCATCGATGTTGGCGCTGTTGGGGACTTCGGCGAAGTAGTTGACCACGCCCGGCGTCGAACCGAAAGCCGGACCCTGACCGCGCAGGGCGAAGAAGGCAAATTCGCGCGGATAGCCGCCGTTGATCGTGAAGAGCGACGGCGTGTTATCCGCCAGCGAGGTGCGATCCGTAATGCCCTTCTGCGCGATTGTTTCGGATGTGAAGGCCGTGACCGCAATCGGCACACTCTGCAAGTTTTCCTCGCGGCGCCGGGCGGTTACGACGATGTCGCCTAGGCCATCACCCGAGCCCACCTCGTCCGGGGTGGTCGACTGAACCGCCGTTTGCGCCTGGGCGGCGACGGGCAAAAGGCTGCCACTGGCCAGCAGCACAGCGACAAGGGCAGAACGCATGGACATCACCGAACCTCTCCTGAACGGCCGGCTTTTGCCGGATACAGCACTGGTAGATCAAAAATGATATCGATGTCAATCACTGTTGCATTGCACCGTGTTTTCGGTATATTTCCGAACATGTTGCATTGGTATCGGTAGCAAGGGCAAGGTGGTGTGATCGACCCTCAATGTTTCGCGCCGTGGGTCAGTGAGGAGGCCCGCGAGGCCTTCAAGACCGAATCAGATGCGCCGCCAGCTCCTCGCGGCGACATCGCCGCGCTGCGCGCGCATTACGATGCGTTCAACCGGCGCCATCTCGAAGCGGCATTGGCACACTATCCGGTCGCCATCGAACGAAGCGCCGTTGGAAGCGTCACAGTCGACATCATCTCATCGCAGGATGGCGCAAGGGATGACCGAACCCTGATCTGCCTGCATGGCGGCGCCTTCATGTGGGGCCGCGGCGCTGGCGCGCTGCTCGAGGCAGTGCCTGTCGCAGCGAAGCTGGGCGTGCGGGTGGTGGCGGTCGAATACGCCCTTGCGCCCGAGGCCGTTTTTCCTGCCGCCGTCAATGATGTCGTCGCGGTCTTTGATGCCCTATGCCGCGAACTGCCGCCAAGCCGGATCGGGATCTATGGTTGCTCGGCGGGTGGTGTGTTGACGGCCCAGACGACCGCAAGGCTGCTCCGGGATGGCAAGCCATTGCCGGGGGCAATCGCCATGCTGTGTGGAACCGGGTTGGAGATGACCGGCGACTCCGCGATGTCCGCAGGGCCGCTGAACGGCGAGCCGGCCAGTGCAGCGCCGAATCTGGCCGCGCTTCCCTACTTCTCCGGTTGCGAAGCCCGTGACCCTTTGGTTTTCCCCGGCAACCACCCGGATGTTCTGGCGGACTTTCCGCCCAGCCTGCTCGTTACCGGCACGCGCGACTTCGCTGCCAGTTCCGTCGCAACCATGCACCGCCGCCTGCTAGCTGCAAGAGCGGAGGCAGAACTGCTTCTATTCGACGGTATGGGCCATGCCTTCCACATGGCCACTACCCTGCCCGAGGCACGAGAGACCTTTGCCGCAATGTCCCGCTTCTTCGGCAGGCACCTGAGATGAATTCAGCGGCTGCTTTCTCGCACGACCAGTTCGACCGGCAAGGGGCCGCAGGCCGGTAGCCCCACCGGATCGTCGACGACTGCGAGGATCGCTTCGCCCAGCGCGCGCCCTGCCGCATTGGCATCCTGCCGTATCGAAGTGATCGAGGGCCGATGGGTGCTGGCAATCGGCGTATCGTCGAAGCCGACCACGGCGACTGTCTCCGGTACGCTTATCGCATGCGCAATCAGCGTGTCGCATGCGCCAGCCGCTATATAATCGCTGACTGCGATCAGTCCGTCGAACCGCACGCCATCGGCAATCGCCTTCTGAACCGCCGCGGCGCCCGCTTCGGTTGAGAACGCACAGGGCACGACACCGGCCAGCGCAGCCTCGCTCGCGGCGAGTACCTCGCGCACGCCCTCAAGCCGAGCCGCGACTTCGGGGTGCTGTGGATCGCCCAGAAATAGGAGGCGCTTGCGCCCGCCTACGACGAGATGTTCTGCTGCCAGACGTCCACCAAGGCGATTATCACTACCGATAACCGGCACAGTCAGGCCCGGCACGGGCTCGCCCCAAGCCACGACCGGCAATCCGAAATTGCCGACGCGCTGAAGGCCGCGCCCTTCTTCGCCCTGCCCCAGCACGACCACCCCGTCAGCCCCGATCGCGTTTGATCCCAGAAAATGATCGTGGGTCGTGAGAAGCATCGCGTAGTCGGCAGGCGTCAAAACCTCGAGCAAGCCGCCGATCATCGCGAGCAGCAGCGGGTCGGTGATTGGCCGGTCGTCGCGCTGGAGCTGCTCAATAACCACCGCGATGGTGTGGGTCCGCTTCGTCCGCAAGCTGCGCGCGGCAAGGTTCATCCGGTAGCCAGCTTCCGCTGCAACCTGCACGATCCGCTCACGCACTTCGGGGCGGACCAGCTTGCTGCCGCGCAGCGCGCGCGAAACTGTGATCTTGGAAACACCGGCAAGCTCCGCGACCTTTTCCATGGTCGGCCGTTCGCCGGTGCTGGCGGAGCTCTTCACGATTTCATCACCTCCGCTGCCCCTTTGCTCGACGTGAAGTACCGGTGGACCAGCCGTGCGATCAAGTCGAACGCGCGCGATATGGCCGGAATTGTTGCAGGCAGGAACAGAAACCCGTGCGGCAGTCCGGGCAGGCGGCAGGCCAGCACTTCCACCCCGGCGCGGGTGAGCGCTGCGGCATAGGCTTCGCCATCATCGCGCAGGGGATCTTCGCTCGCTGTCAACACGATGGCCTGCGCAAGACCGTCGTGTCGGACGGCGCGCAAGGGGGAGATCGCCGGATCGCGAAAGTCTTCCGACCCGACGTAGAACGCTCGCACGTCTTCGAGATAGCTACGCGTGAGACCGGGCACTTGCACCGCGTCCATTGCGGGAAAGTCGAACGAAAGATCGGTGACAGGATGGACCAGCAGCTGAAACAGCGGCTGCACCGCGCCCGTATCTTTTAGCCGCAGCGTGAGCGCCGCTGCCAGATTGCCGCCCGCGCTCTCGCCTCCAAGAGCAACGCGCGCAGGATCGCAGCCCAGCGCAGCGGCTTCGCGTCGCGCCCACGCCAAGGCGGCCATGCAGTCTTCAAGACCTGCCGGAAACGGATGTTCCGGCGCAAGACGATATCCCACCGCGAGCACGGCGCAGTCGCTGCGGTCCGCCAGAATGCGATGCATCGCGTCATGCGTCTGCAAGTCGCCAAATAGCCAGCCCCCGCCATGGAGGAACACCAGCAGAGGCAACAGCACCTCGCTCTGCGGGCGGTAGAACCGCACCGGCACGCCATCGGCATCGAAATCGCGAACCTGCGCCAACTCTGCACCGGGCAGCGCCGCTCCCATTGCAGCCATTCCGGCCCGAATGGCTGCAATGCTCGCGTTAGACAGCGCGGGCATTGGCTGCGGCTCCCCCATTACGGCGGCGATATCGGGATTCAGCATGGCCATTCACTCCAGTGATGACATCGATATCATTTAAGGTTAGGAGATGGCAAGAGGATGAGGAGAAGGCATGTCGATAGCCACACAGATTGCTGGTACGCTCGATGAGGCTGCCACGTTGCCGGACCCGCAAACCCGCAGACTGACCGTAGGGGTCTCCGGCCTCTATCTCGCGCTATACCTGCACTATGGCTTTTTTGCCTTCATACCATGTTGATTTCCACTGAGAGCTGACCCGGGAGGCGCATAATTTCCACTGAGAAGTGACCCATGTTCTGACCTTCCCCCTGGCTGCCTGGTCGGGGGACATTGGAGTGATCGACATGGCTTTATTGAGC